>NZ_JAMQXI010000060.1:0-104733 GCF_024743775.1 Vibrio sp. RM-69-4 | reverse complement strand
GTTAGGAGGGGGTGCTGCTAGCAATCAACCAAGAAACACCCCTCCCTTTGAAGGGGAGGGAATTAGTTTCGTGAGCGTTGAGAGTATGCCATTTATGATGAGCGATATAGTTTGCTGAAACATGTTATATCCACTACAACCCCCCAAAATTCTCTTTATTCGTTTTCCTCATAAATCAATACCTTTCGTAGTAAATCTGCAAGCTGATCTTGTTCTTTTTTAGTCAATACATTCAGCATTTTATCCATATTTTCAACATGATCGTTTAACGCAGTATCAACACACTTAACACCTTTTGAGGTCAAAGTGACTTTGCAGCTTCGCCGGTCGTGTTCGCTATAAATACGCCCTACCAATCCTTTTTTTACTAACTGATCTAAACGCGTACTTACAGCGCCTGAAGAAAGCATGAGTGTCTTATATAACTCTGTTGGTGTAATACCGGAAGGATCGCTTCGACGCATCGTTGCTAAAATATCGAACTCGATGCTGCTTAACCCATGTTCTTTAAACACCTTATCCATTTTATTCTTCCAGACATTACTGGTTCGACGTAAACGTCCAATGACTCCCATAGAAGAACAGTCCAGATCGGGTCTGACACTTTTCCACTGAATCAAAATGGAATCGACATTATCCAATGACATTTTATCTCTCCTATAAATATCTTACTAAAAAGATACTTGATCATAAGTTAAATATCCATTACTTTAAAGAAAGTATCTTTCACAAGAGATATTTTTAATTTTAAGGAATAATTATGAAAGGATTACATCAGATAAGGACAATCGGTTTGACCGCTATAGCGCCGATTGTCTGGGGAAGTACTTATATTGTTACCACTGAGTTGTTGCCAGCGGAGTCACCGTTGCTTGCATCAACAATTCGAGCTTTGCCGGCAGGTTTGTTTCTAGTCTTAATTAGCAAGACGTTACCTGATAGCAAGTGGCTGAGCCGTCTTGCGTTACTTGGCTTTTTAAATATTGGCTTGTTTTTCTACTGTCTATTCTTTGCTGCAACTTATCTACCTGGGGGGATGGCGTCGATAGTGATGTCTATCCAGCCTATGTTCGTACTCCTACTAAGCTGGAAGTGGCTAAAATCAGAGCTATCATCGCGTCAAATTTGGGCTAGTGTGGTTGGAATCTCAGGTATTGTCTTGCTGGTCATCAACAGTGCTGTACAGATCAATTTATTAGGAGTTGTTGTTGCTTCTATTGGTACATTAAGTATGGCTTCTGGGGTTGTATTAACAAAAAAATGGGAAAGACCTAGAGAGATAACTTTACTGAGTTTCACCGGTTGGCAACTGCTTTTTGGTGGGTTCATGCTGCTGCCAGTAGCCTTATGGATTGAAGGGCTTCCTGAACATTTAAGTTTGTCAAATTATATTGGATATCTGTATCTGAGTGTAATAGGCGCAATTTTGGGCTACTCCTTATGGTTTCGAGGAATAGAAAAGCTGCCACCGGTTACCGTTTCTTTTCTCGGTTTTCTCAGTAGCGTATCTGCATGTGTGTTGGGTTATCTCATTCTCGATCAAACCTTAACGTGGCTTCAATTATTAGGGGCAATGTTTGTCCTAGTTGCTATCGCTTTGGCAGCCCCTCGTACAAATTCGTCATCTGATAAAGCTAATAATTTACTTTTAAAAAGGAACTAATATGAAGATTACAATTGTATCTGGCAGCCAGCGTGCAAACTCGCAAAGTTTATCAGTTGCACGTTATTTAGAGTCACTTTCTTTAGATCATTTCGATACAACAAATATTTTGGATTTGCACTCACTTAATCTTCCGTTTTGGAATGAAGGGGTTTGGAAACAAAGTGAAGAGTGGGAGCTATGGACGCCAATTTCCGAGATACTTAAACACTCGGATGCAGTGATTCTTATTACACCAGAGTGGCATGGAATGGCAACTCCAGCACTTAAGAATTTTTTGCTATTGTCTACCGATGAAGAGCTTGCACATAAGCCGGTACTCTTAGTAAGCGTATCAGCGGGCGTAAATGGCGTATATCCGATCAGTGAGCTGCGCATGACAGGCAGCAAGAACAACCACGCGTGCTTTTTACCGGATCACCTAATCTTTCGCAATGTAGAAAAATTGCTCACTATTGACCACAGATGTACTGACCAAACCATGCATCAACGTAATCAGTATACAATGAAATTACTTGCCAGTTATGCTCAAGCATTGAATCCAGTACATCGTGAGATGGTATCAATGGGAAAGGCATTTCGCTATGGTATGTAATAGTAAATAAGTAATTATTATTGTTGGCAATAGTCGGCAGCTTAATTGCAAAGATGACCAAGACGACGGTAGCACTAGATTAATAATAAGTACGTTTTCAATTATATAAGAACCACATTGTAATGGATCATTACTAGCGCTCAGTCTGCCCCTCTATTGACTGTGAATTATTATGGTCCATTTTTTATTCACGGCTCTATATCTATTCCAAAGGCTCTGACTACATTTTCTGGTCATGCTTTGCAGCCATTTGATTCATTAGAAGAGCAGATAAAATGATCCCAAGAGCCAGCCATGATGTAGTCTGAATACTATCATTAGTAACCAGAGCGGAGATTAATACGCCTATCGCAGGCACAAGATAATTAGTCATCGAAGTAAAAACAGCGCCTGCATTCTTGATACTCATCATATAGAGATAATAAACCACTCCCGCACACATCACACCAAGATAGATCACAGCAGTAAAGGCGCTCAAAGGTGGCGATTTTTGTGTCAGTGTCATCGTTGTGGTGAGAGAAATTATAATTAATTGAATACTCGCCATAAAAAGAACATTTCTTGCCACTATCAGGGGATGTTCTTCTTTAACTCGGTTGAGCAGGAGCAAAGCAATAGCAAAGCATATCGCAGCAAATAATACTGCTAGGATGCTAATGAGACTAACTCTCGAAGATGTTGACATTAAATCTGGGTAAAAAAGGACAACTAAACCATTAAAACCCACGATGACACTTAGCAGATTACCTTTACTAATCCTAGCATTCTTTATAAACACAGGAGCAAGAAGCAGTGCATAAAAAGGTAGTGTACCCATTAATATCGCTGTTACTGAACTGCTCAACTCTTTTTGAGCAAAAGGTATAAGAATGAAAGGAATCGTTGCTTCAAGTAAACCAATAACAGCATAAAGTAGCCACTGTTTACTATCACCACTAATTCGCATGACCCGACAGATAATAAACAAAGTGATTGCACCGAATATTGCACGCAATGTACCTATCCATACTGGATTGAATGCCTCTAGTGCATTCTCTTGAAAAATAAATTGTGATCCCCAAATCAGCCCAATGGCGAGCAGAGTTAAGTAGTTTTTAAGCATAGTAAAATCCCAATACAATCAATAAGCTTTCGGTGTCAAAAAAGAGCTCTTAAATATAGTGCTATAGTCAAGCTGACTTAAATGCAATAACATCAACCTCAATTAGCATGCCGTCAAGAGCTAACTTAGGTACTGGAATTAAGGTGCTTGCGGGCAACGTATCTAACGGCCAACGTTCTTGCATCTCTTTACTCCAAATATTCAGCTTTTCACTATCATGATCAACAATAAGGACAGTGATCTTTAGAACATCCTCAAAACTAAGCTCATGGGCATTAAGCGCAATCTCTAGGTTTGATAATAAAATGCAAGTCTGATGAAGAAAATCACTACTAAGCTTATGTTTAATACCTTCACCACCACTTTGGCCCGAAATGTAAACTAGCTCTCCTTTGCTTGGTGCCTTCACTGTATGACAAAAACCAAATGGTGCTGGATTAAAAATCGCTGGTGGATTATGGAAGACTGGCTTTAGTTTTAGCATAATAATGACCTTTTATACGTTGAATTCAAAAGTAAGCAGGAGTATAAAAGTTCAAGTTAACTTGAAGTAAAGCGATAATTTGACAAAAGTTGAAATAACTGTGAGCAGAAATGATTATCTAACTATTGGACAGCTAGCCGAACGTAGTGGTGTAGCAGCATCGGCTTTACGCTTTTATGAAGCTAAAGGTTTAATTGCTTCCTTTCGAACCAATGGTAATCAACGCCGTTATTTACCTTCGATGCTACGTAGAATTGCACTCGTTCAAGTAGCTCAATCTGTAGGGTTTACATTAGAAGAAATAGCAAAAGAGTTAAGCACCTTACCAATGAATCAAGCGGCCACAAAGCGAGATTGGGAGAGAGTTGCAAATAAATGGCAGCAAGACCTCGACCATAAAATAGCAAAAATCCAATTATTAAAAGACAATCTTTCAGGATGTATCGGATGTGGCTGCCTGAGTATGAAGAAATGTCACCTAATTAATCCAGAAGACAATCTTAATCAGCAAGGGCAAGGGGCGCAGAGAATCATTTGATTATACATTAGGCAACCCACTACTTTTATTAAAGCGTTTCAATTTCCTTCTCTGATAACTGTGTTTACCTAAGTTTATCGATAAGAAACCGCTTTTCTATAAAGTTGATTTTCAAAAGAATTGTTGATAAGTTGCAAAAATGAAAAACATTTCAACGCCTTCGTCATTATTTTTCTGGTGGCGCTCTATTTAGAGCGGCGCGGAATTTTTACATTCTTAAGCTGCTGGAAGGTAGCTGAGACTGTAATTTCTTTTGTATCTCCAGTAGCGATCTATTTTTACTAGGAGATATATGAATGAATACAAGTCAATACACTGAAAAATCGGAAGTAATTTTAACTGGCGATAGAGCTACTGGCCCATTGCACCTGGGGCATTATGTCGGCTCTTTAAAACAACGGGTCGCTTTACAAGATATTCACGAGCAAACAGTTCTTGTTGCTGATATGCAAGGTCTTACTGATAATGCTCACAATCCGAAGAAAGTATCATCTAATATTCTTAATGTCGTCGCGGATTATCTCGCTGTTGGTATCGATCCCTGTAAAACTACAATTTGTCTTCAATCACAACTCCCTGCTCTTGCTGAATTGACTATGTACTACAGCAATCTTGTGACAATCAGTCGATTAGAGCGAAACCCAACGGTCAAAAGTGAAATACAAAGCAAAGGCTTTGAACGATCAATTCCTGCTGGCTTTTTAACCTATCCTGTATCTCAAGCAGCTGATATTACTGGCTTTAACGCAACATTGGTTCCAGTTGGGGATGACCAGTTGCCAATGCTTGAACAAACTAATGAGATAGTTAGAAAGATTAATTTATTAGCAGGACGAATCGTTTTGAACGAGTGTAGACCCTTGTTAAGCAACGCATCACGTTTACCTAGCACAGATGGTAAAAATAAGATGTCTAAGACGATGGGAAATACCATTAATCTTGGCGCTACTGAAAAAGAGATCTCTGCTGCAGTAAAGTCTATGTATACCGATCCTAACCACCTAAGAATCGAAGATCCTGGTGCTATTCAAGGCAATATCGTATTTACTTACCTCGATGCATTTCACCCTGATCAAAATCATATCAACCAACTAAAAGAACATTATCAACGTGGCGGACTTGGAGATGGAACAACAAAAAAAGTATTAGAGGAATGCTTACAAGATATGCTCAGACCAATAAGGGAAAGAAGAGCTGAGTTTTTAAGTGATAAGGCTCAACTGGTTGATATTTTAGTGAAGGGAAGCAAAATCTCTAGAGATAAAACAACGGAAGTACTTTTTGATGTTAAAGATATCTTTGGACTAAATATTTTCTGAATAATTTTTTTTCAATAGCCAACTTCAAGAAGATCATTAGGTGAACCCTCGAGGTCGAAGCTATTTCCTATATTCTTTATAGTTTAAATTATGCGAATTTAGTGAAAATAGTTCGTGTCGGTAACCCCATTTCTGTCCGTACGACCTGAGGTCGTATTAAGTGTGGTTCTCCACGATAAGAGGGAATTAGTTTCGTGAGCGTTGGGTGTATGTCATTTATGATAATGGATGAAGTTTGCTAAAACAGTTTTGTCCAGAACCTTCACTGTGGGCACTTCGTAACTCACCTTTGTCCAAAAATCGTTTTACAGCATAACAAAAAGGCGAACTTCTCAGTTCGCCTTTATTATTGAATATTGATAACAAAGTCAGTCACAACCTAAAAGATGATCATAAATTGTGACGACGAGCTATCAACGTTAGCACCTACTCTTGGTAGTTATCGATACTTGGGCATGAGCAGACAAGGTTACGGTCACCGTATACGTTATCGACACGGCTCACGGTTGGCCAGTATTTTGATGCCTTAGTATGAGCGGATGGGAAGCAAGCCGTTTCACGAGAATATGGATGAGCCCATGCTTCACTCGCGAGATCCGATTGTGTATGCGGCGCATTCACTAACGGGTTGTCGGCTAATGGCCATTCGCCTGATTGAACTTTCTCCATTTCGGCGCGAATCGCAATCATTGCCTCACAGAAGCGATCCAATTCGGCTAAGTCTTCCGATTCGGTTGGTTCAATCATCAAGGTGCCAGCAACAGGGAATGACATCGTCGGTGCGTGGAAGCCATAATCCATCAAACGTTTAGCAATGTCTTCTTCGCTGATACCTGTCGCTTCTTTAAGCGGACGAATGTCAATAATGCATTCGTGCGCTACACGGCCGTTACTACCACGGTAAAGAATAGGGTAGTGTGGGCGCAGTCTTTCCATCACATAGTTAGCATTTAAAATAGCGACTTGAGTAGCCGTGGTTAAGCCTTCTGCACCCATCATGGCAATATAAGCCCATGAGATAGGTAAAATAGAAGCGCTGCCTAAATCGGCCGCAGATACGGCGTGATCGCTGCCTTCAACTCCCCCTTCAATATGTCCCGGTAGGAAAGGCGCTAGGTGAGATTTTACACCAATCGGTCCCATACCTGGGCCGCCACCGCCATGAGGAATACAGAATGTTTTGTGCAGATTGAGGTGAGAAACATCAGAGCCAATAAAGCCCGGATTGGTTAAACCAACTTGCGCGTTCATGTTGGCACCATCAAGGTAAACTTGGCCGCCCGCGGCGTGAACCATGTTACACACTTCTTTAACTTGTTCTTCGTAAACGCCGTGCGTTGAAGGATAAGTGATCATGATGCTAGAGAGGTTCTCTTTATGCTTCTCAATTTTGTCTGCGAGGTCTGCGATATCAACGTTACCGTTATTATCACATTTCACGACCACTACTTTCATCGAAACCATTGAAGCGGTTGCAGGGTTGGTGCCGTGTGCTGAGCTCGGAATTAAGCAGACGTTACGGTGCTCTTCACCACGGCTTTTGTGGTAGCGCTGAATCGCCACAAGCCCTGCATATTCGCCAGAAGCACCGGAATTTGGTTGTAGCGAGAAAGCATCATAGCCTGTGATTTCACAGAGCTTTTCTTTTAAATCCTTAGCGAGAGCGGCGTAACCTGCGGCTTGCTCTTTCGGTGCAAATGGGTGGATTGAACCAAATTCTGGCCAAGTGACAGGGATCATCTCGGCTGCGGCGTTCAGTTTCATGGTGCAACTGCCAAGCGGGATCATGCCGTGAGTTAATGAAAAATCTTTATTCTCAAGTTTTTTCAAATAACGCATCATTTGCGTTTCGCTGTGATAGGTGTTGAACACAGGATGCGTTAGGAAGCGAGATTGACGACGGCAGTGTTCTGGAATCGCTGCAAATTCGTTGGCGGCAATTTCTGCCGACAGCGCGCTTACCGATTGCTTAATATCGAAAACCGCAAACAGGGTTTCAAGATCAGCTGTGGTGGTGGTTTCATCCAAACTGATGCCTAATTGGTCATCAAATCGGCGTAAGTTGATGTCGGCTTGCTGCGCTTTTGCGTACAGAGCTTGAGTTTGAGTGGCACTCTTTAAGGTAATCGTGTCAAAGAAGCTGTTATGCACCAATTCGTAGCCCGCTTGAGTTAAGCCTGCCGCTAGAATTGCAGTCATATGATGAGTACGGCGCGCAATGGTGCGCAACCCTTCTGCGCCATGATAGACCGCATAAAATGAGGCCATATTAGCCAGCAGAGCTTGCGCGGTACAGATGTTCGAGGTCGCTTTTTCGCGGCGAATGTGCTGCTCGCGAGTTTGCATTGCCATGCGCAGTGCTGGATTACCTTTGGCGTCAATCGACACTCCGATCACGCGGCCGGGCATAGTGCGTTTGTGCGCTTCACGCGTGGCCATAAAGGCGGCGTGTGGGCCGCCATAACCCATAGGGACACCGAAACGTTGAGCCGAGCCAATCACGACATCCGCGCCCATTTCACCTGCTGGTTTCAGCAAGGTGCTGGCCAGTAAATCCGTGGCAACAGTAACCAAGATTTTATTGGCTTGCGCTTTAGCAATCAGGTCGCTTAAATCACGCACTTCACCTGTGGTGCTTGGGTATTGCAGTAGCGCGCCAAACACATCTTGTTCAGGCAATGAGTCGAGTGCGCCGATTTGTACCTCAAAACCGATAAATTCAGCGCGAGTTTTTACCACTTCAATGGTTTGTGGATGAACATCGTCCGCCACAAAAAAGACGTTACTTTTGCTTTTTCCTGCGCGTTTACACAGTGTCATTGCTTCGCCAGCGGCCGTTGCTTCATCGAGCAGCGACGCGTTGGCAATATCCATTGCTGTTAAATCCATCACCATTTGTTGGTAGTTAAGCAGCGACTCCAAACGACCTTGAGAGATTTCTGGCTGGTAGGGTGTGTAAGCCGTATACCAGCCCGAATTTTCCAGTACGTTACGCAAAATGACGTTCGGCGTGAAGGTGTTGTAGTAACCTTGACCAATGAACGTGCGTTTAATCTGGTTTTGATTGGCAAATACTTTCATCGCGCTGAGCATATCGGCTTCGCTTTTAGGCGCAGCAAGGGACATTGGGCTTTCTAAACGAATTTGCGCAGGAACGGTTTGTTCGATTAACGCGGCTAAGCTTTCGGCGTTAATCGCGTTGAGCATTTTTTGTTGATCGGCTGGGTTGGGTCCGTTGTGGCGTGCAACAAACTCATTTTCAGTACTTAACTGGCTAAGCAGTGGGCTGTGAAGTAATTCAGTCATTTCCTTTACCTTTTCAAAGATCGTGTGCGACCTTAAAAAAAAGCCGCCCATGCTGGGCAGCTTTGATCCGTGATGGGCTAATTAATCTTCTTCGATAGAGTTTTGGTACTCTTCTGCATTTTTTAGATTGTCGAGTTCAGAAGCATCAGACATCTTCACTTTCACAATCCAGCCACCTTCATACGGTTCTTCGTTGATGAGTTCTGGGCTATCTTCTAACTCTTCGTTGATTTCAACGATGACACCTGTAATCGGTGCGTAAATATCTGAAGCGGCTTTGACAGATTCAACTAGAGAAAAACTGTCTCCAGCATCAATTTCTGTATCTACTTCAGGTAGGTCAACAAACACGACGTCACCAAGCATCTCTTGCGCATGCTCAGAAATACCGATGGTCACTGTGCCGTCACCGTTGTCGCGCACCCACTCGTGGCTATCTGCAAACTTCAGTGTATTGTCCATTGCTTTATCTCCAAAAAAGTATCGTATTGATTTGAACTTGTGTTTAATTTAAAAAGGCTATTGGTAGAGTGGGAAGCGTTGGCACAGCGCTTTAACTTGTTTGCGCACACGTTGCTCAACATCACTGTTTCCTTCTGGGCTCACAACAAGGCCATCGAGAACATCGCCAATCCACTCACCGATGAGTTTGAATTCTTCACGACCAAAACCACGGCTGGTTCCAGCTGGCGTACCTAAACGAATACCCGAAGTAATCATAGGCTTCTCGGTATCAAATGGGATGCCATTTTTGTTACATGTGATCCCTGCACGCTCTAATGCTTGTTCGGCGATATTCCCCTTCAGCCCTTTAGGGCGAAGATCAACAAGCATGAGATGAGTGTCAGTCCCGCCAGTCACAATGTCACAACCGCGAGTTTGCAATACTTCGGCGAGAACTTTTGCGTTATCGATCACCGAATCAATATAACGATGAAACTCAGGGCCCAGCGCTTCGCCTAGTGCTACCGCTTTGGCCGCAATTACGTGCATTAACGGGCCACCTTGCAGGCCAGGAAAAACCGCCGAGTTAATTTTTTTGCTGATCTCTTCGCTGTTGGTCAAAACCATACCGCCTCGTGGGCCGCGCAAGGTTTTATGTGTGGTGGTCGTGACAACGTGGGCATGCGGCAATGGGCTTGGGTGAGCACCAGTGGCGACTAATCCGGCAATATGCGCCATATCGACCATTAAGAGCGCGCCCACTTCATCAGCAATGGCTCGGAATTTGGCAAAATCAATCACGCGAGGAATGGCAGAGCCGCCCGCAATGATCATTTTTGGTTGATGCTCTAACGCGAGGCTGCGTACATCATCATAATTGATTTCTAAGGTCGTGCTATCGACACCATATTGAATAGCATTAAACCACTTACCAGAGAGGGCAGGCCGAGCGCCATGAGTGAGGTGGCCACCGGCATCCAGAGACATACCTAAAATTGTGTCACCCGGTTGCAGTAAAGCCAGCATCACCGCGCCATTGGCTTGTGCGCCTGAATGTGGCTGCACGTTGGCGTATTGACAATGAAATAGGGATTTTGCACGTTCAATCGCAATGGTTTCGACGGTATCAACGTGTTCGCAACCACCGTAATAGCGACGGCCGGGGTAGCCTTCTGCATATTTATTGGTGAGACAAGTACCTTGCGCTTGCATAACGGCTTTTGAAACAATGTTTTCTGAGGCGATCAGCTCAATTTGTTCATTTTGGCGCACGTATTCGGCTTGAATACCCGCAAAGACAGCGTCATCAGTGGCAGCAAGGTTGGTTGAGAAAAAGCTCTCAAGGCAGTGGTTGGGGTAACTTTTGTTCACGTTGGCATTCATGGTAGATGACCTTCCAATAATCCGACGGATTGGCTAAACATTCCGTCATTCCTTTTTAGTGGCTGCCTTATCGTTAAGCCGTTAGGCGACAACAAAAAAGCAGAGTGTCAGTTATCCTTAAACTGGATTGCAACCCCAACAATACGGGGTGAAAAGCCACTTAAACCTTGTTAAATCCCTAACCGCAATAAGTGGTAAACCGCATCTCTTTATCTAACAAGTCAGTAACATACTCTTTGACTTATAAACAATCAATCAAAAATTTCCTATAGGAAACATGGTTTCTTTTTTTGTAAGCAAGAGCACGCTTTATTTACGTTCAGCCTCTTTAACCTTGCGTTGGCTTTATGCCACAATGATGGCCGAAATCAGGAAGATAACAATCGAGGGAAAGCATGTCTGAAGACATTTATGATGAGTACCCATCGTTGACCTTGGCCAAGGAAACTGGTGAACAAACGATCGAACCGCTTAAGCTTGGGCAACGTATTAAAGAGATCCGCTCTAAGCTTGGGATTACGCTAGAAGAGGCGAGCCAGCGGACAGGATTAGCTCGATCTACATTGAGTAAAATCGAAAACGAACAGATTTCTCCAACCTACCAAGCGATGCAAAAACTCGCTCATGGATTGCAGATAGATATGCCTCAACTATTTGAGCCACCAAAGAAAATTGTGGCAACAGGTCGTAGGGATATTTCTCGTATTGGTCAGGGAAAGCCGCATCCCACCCCAACTTACGAGCATGAATTGCTCGCCACGCAGCTCTCTAATAAGAAAATGATGCCGTTTAAAAGCCGAGTGCGAGCTCGTGCTTTTGAAGAGTACAGTGACTGGGTTCGTCACGATGGTGAGGAGTTTTTGTTGATCCTCACGGGTGAAGTTTTGTTCTATAGCGAATTTTATGAACCGGTTCGATTGGCGGAAGGTGATAGCGTTTATTACGACGCTAATATGGGGCACATGCTGGTCTCTGTCAGCGAAGAGGATGCATTGATTTTGTGGGTTACGGCAAAATGAGTGTGAAACGCGAAGTTTCTTATAGTGACAGCAATCGTTTGCTATTTGTTGGCTTTGCCCTCCGTAGTGTGTTTTTAATCACTTTTAGCTCAGGCGATGCTAAGCATATCGCGACTTTTAATTGTGATTGGGTTGTTAGTTTTGACAATTCATCTTGTTTTGAACTTGTTAATCCGTCCGAACGGGCGCATTCTTGTTCACTATTGGAAACATGGTTTCCTCTTCTTTGGACATAATAGCCAAAATTTGGTGGTGAATTCCCTGCTGGGTCGGCTGAAATGGAGATAAAAATGACTCAAGAACATGCAAATCAAACATTACTCACTACTCCTTTACATGCGCTGCACATCGAAGTTGGAGCGAAAATGGTGCCATTTGCTGGCTATGACATGCCCGTTCAGTACCCATTAGGGGTAAAGAAAGAGCATTTGCATACTCGCGAGGCGGCTGGTTTGTTTGATGTTTCGCATATGGGCCAACTTCGTTTGCATGGAGCCAATGCCGCGCAAGCATTGGAGTCATTGGTTCCGGTCGATATTATTGATTTACCAGCAGGTAAGCAGCGTTACGCCTTTTTCACAAATAAAGAAGGCGGCATTATGGATGATTTAATGGTCGCTAATCTGGGTGATCATCTGTTTGTTGTGGTTAATGCGGCTTGTAAAGCACAAGATATTGCTCATCTACAAGCACATTTGCCACAAGGTGTTGAGCTCGAAGTCATTGACGATCGCGCGCTGTTAGCTCTGCAAGGGACAAAAGCCGCTGAAGTGCTAGCTCGCCTGCAACCGCAAGTGATGACGATGCACTTTATGGATATTCAGCTAATGGACATCGATGGAGCCCAGTGCATTGTCAGCCGAAGTGGTTATACCGGTGAAGATGGTTATGAAATTTCTGTACCAGCAGAGCAGGCCGAAGCATTGGCGCGTAAACTGACCTCTTATGAAGAAGTGGAATGGATTGGTCTGGGCGCGCGCGATTCACTGCGTTTAGAGTGCGGTTTGTGCCTTTACGGGCATGATCTTGATACCACCACAACGCCAGTTGAAGCGAGCTTGTTATGGGCGATAAGCAAAGTGCGTCGTGCTGAAGGTGAGCGTGCGGGTGGTTTCCCGGGTGCAGACATCATTCTTGGGCAGATCGAAAGCAAAGATGTTGCACGTAAACGTGTAGGTTTAGTGGGGTTAACTAAAGCGCCAGTACGTGAAGGCACTGAGCTATTTGATGCCGATGGCCAGCATATAGGCGTAGTGACCAGTGGTACAGCAGGACCGACGGCTGGCAAGCCCGTGTCTATGGCCTATATCCGAGCTGATTTATCAGCGATAGGCACAGAAATTTTTGCTGATGTGCGCGGAAAAATGCTGCCAATGGTGGTTGAGAAAATGCCGTTTGTGGCTCAGCGTTATTATCGCGGCTAAAGCATCATAAAATGTAATAAAAGTGCATTTAAAGATGTTTCATATCGATAACGGATTAAGTACTATCTGGGTTCAAAGTGATAAGGAATGACATGATGAACAAATGGGTAGTACTTTTTTCTTCGCTCGTCGTCTCTGGCAATGTGTTCGCCGTTGATGCTCAGCCCTACATAGTAAACGGTACGGATGCAAGCGTGACGGAGTTTCCTTCTATAGCGAGCTTGTTTTTTGACCAAATTGATTATAACGGTTCGTATGGAAGAGGAAGCTATTGCGGTGCTTCGTTGCTCAATAACCAATACGTATTGACGGCTGCGCACTGTGTTTATGGTAATAGTGCAAATCAGCTTTTCACCTCTGTTGTACCTAAGCTGCAAATTGAAACAAACTTTCCATACAACATATTAGAAAAAGCGCGAGTGGCGGAGATCTATTACCCATCAACTTATAACAACACCACTTTATTGGATGATATTGCGATCCTCAAGCTTGAAACACCTTTGACAATGGTGTCGTCTGCTGACTACTTAACGCGGCCTACCGCAAATTCTGATAGTACTTATCGTTCATCAAGTGAAACCTTTATTGCCGTTGGGCATGGTAATACCTCTTCTAATATTGATACTAAAACGTATCTACAGAAAACTAATTTAACCTATGTGCCTAATGTATATTGCAATTACACTTCCACCACGGACACTAATTTATGTATGGAAGGAGTGATAGGTTCTACGGGGCTTGAAAATGCAACCTGTCAGGGCGATTCTGGGGGGCCGTTATTTTGGCATATTGGCGGTAACTATATCCAAGTTGGTATAACCAGCTTCGGGCCAACTACCAAGTGTGGAGACCCTAATCCGCTAATTGGTTCAACGTCTGTATTTACAGAAATCCTTGACTATTCTACTTGGATTGAGAGTGTTCTGCTTGGTTCTGAACCACCAAAATTTGTCGCAACAGAAACGAAACGCCAAGCTTATTTAAACCCACCTTCTGACAGTGGCGGTTCATTCGGCTGGTGGTCTTTACTGTTGATGTTTATTCCTTTCATTCGTAGACGTTGAACCCTTATTGATTTCGAGCGACCTGTTTAGGTCGCTTTTTTATTGCCTTTTTTGAGCAGGTTCCACTTAGGGCGCTAAACTTGAAAGTGATACACGCGTATCTTTCTAGATGAGTGACGAGGTGATGGATGTACAAATGGATACTGTTCAGTGCGATGCTATCAGCAAATGCTTATGCGGTTGATTTCCAGCCTTACATTGTGAATGGTTCGGATACCAGCAGTGCCACTTACCCTTCTTTTGCTAGCCTTTTATATCAAAGCAGCGCTCAGTATAGTACCAACAGTTTTTGTGGGGCGAGTATTATCAATTCACAGTTTATTTTGACGGCAGCTCATTGTATCTACGGTAAAAAAGATACCATGCTTTACACAGTGGTAGTGCCTCAGTTGGATAATGTGGCCGATTTCCCCTACGGGAATATCCAGATATCGCGCGCGGCGGCTTTTTATTACCCCAGTACTTACATCAATTCGTCTAGCGCACTCTGGCGTGATGACATTGCGATTATCAAGCTCGAAACACCGCTCAATGTGGCGGACTATTCTGCGCTACTCAATACTCAGTTAAATAATGATTACCCTGCTGGCAATAATTACAAAGCGATTGGGCATGGCTACGTGGCGGGTAATGTCCCGAATGCTAATAAGCAGTTGCAAGAAACGACCCTCACTTTTGTTAGTAATGCCGTCTGTAGCGCTTTTTATGGCTCGGCACTGACCTCAAAGCAGATCTGTTTTGATGGTGCGGTAAGCGGTGCATATAAAAACTCCACCTGTTCTGGCGATTCCGGTGGGCCTGTCTATTGGTTTAATGGCTCGCAATACATTCAAATTGGTTTAACCAGCTTTGGGCCTTCACTATGTGGCGATACTAACCAACCGATCACCTCGGTATTTACGGAGCTTTATGATTATCAGAGCTGGATTCAGCGCGTTCTTACAGGGGCAGAGGTGCCTAAATATTATGTTGCCACTCAAAATGGGGTACGTGTTCTGATTGATACTCAAACTGTTGCCGCCCCTCAGGAGGAGAGCGGTGGCAGTTTGAGTATCCTAGGGTTGACTCTACTGCTGTTATTTCGCTTTCGGGCGCATAATAATTTTGGTTCGTCTGTTGTGGTGATTAAAAATTTGCTTGGCTCTCAACGTCATCTCTTGTGCGGTGATTCGGTTTGCCATTTGCTCTATGTTAAACAACGCATCGATGCCGTACCCGTGCAGTGAATAACGTTGAATAAACCAATTCATCTGCTTGGGGTCGTCTTTGAGTGGTTTGAGATCGGCAATCAATTGTTTTGCTGCGGTGAGCGTTTCCTCTTCCGTTATTTCGACGGACAAACCGTCAATCAGCTTATCAATGGCTTGCTCTGCGGTATCGACATCATTGGATGAAATGTCCACGCTAAATAGCCAATCGTTGTGTGGTTCACTATCGGCTGAAACCGAAAAAGCATTGGGAGCGTAATCCAACCCTAGCTGTTCACGCACCTGACTCACCATGCGGCGGTTTGCCACACGCCACAACATATCATCCATAAAGATAGTAGTAGCCGATTTGTGTTCCGGGTCGTTACTGATCACTCTGGCAAGATAGGCACTGCTTTTTTCATCGTTGATCGCCATGTCGATTCGAGGTTGAAAGTCTGCGCGATAATCAATGCGATAATCGACCTCAGGTGCAGAGCTGAAGGTTAATGACGCTACATAGGTACGCAATAGCGGTTTCAGTTCGGCAGGTTTAATGTCTGCGGTAATAAAGAGTTTAAAGCCTCTATTTTTCTTAAAGAGATCATTATGGGTTTGCATCAGTTGTTCAACACTTACCGTATTGATGTCCGATCCTTCGTATAACCAATGAGTGGTGTTCGGCAGATAGCTATTGCGATTAATGGCGAGCGCCATCTGGCCAATGGGTGAGCGAAGAAAAGTATCTCGATTTTGCTTAAACTCTTGTTTTGTTAACTGCAGATGGCTGTCGTCGATGTTGATGGCTGTCATCGCCGTATAAAGGGCCGCAAACGCTTCGGCTAACTCATCTTTAGATGATTCAAGGCTGATACCATGCGACGTAAAGTCGATGTAGGGATTCAATATGATGCCGTGTCTTCTCAGGTGATTATCCAACTGAGAGCCGCTAAAGTTACCAATTCCACCGCGTATGGCACTCGGAATAAGCACTTCAGAAGCTTTACGCAAATCGGGCTCTAAGCTTGTTTTACCACCAAGGCTTGCCAAAGAGGCATACACTTGTTCCCCTGCGTTAGTGTCTCTGCGATACCACACTTCAACACCGTTACTTAGCGTCCAAGTGGTGATATCCATCGGCTCTTGAGGTTGAGATTCCGATAAAATGGCACCTATTTGCGTAGGTGTCACAAAAGCTTGATTGACCTCTTGCAATAGCGGTGGTTGTCCTTTTTGGGCAAACAGGGTTTTGAGTGTTGGCAGTGTCGCGACGACGGATTCTTTGTCTTCACTTTTATCCAGCCCAATATTGATCTGGTAGTTGCTAGACAATAATTTGCGAAGGTGTTTATCGAGCATGGCACTGTTGGTGGTCGAGATAAATTCGGTTAACGTCGACCGTCGGTCTAAATGTGATTGGATCGGTTGATCTAACGTGCGCGCCAGCGTTTTTTCTTCGACTAAATCTATCGCGGTGGCTTTTTGCCAATTGTTATCGAAGTTCGCTAGCATCTCTTGATACTGACGGAAAATCGCCTGAAACTCTTGCTCACTCACACCATGATCACGCAGTGCAGCAAGTGTGGAGAAGAAGAGATTTTGCGATGCTTCTCTTGAGTCCACTGGAAACCCGACCTCTGCAAACGAATAGCGCTGGGTTTCAAACGGGATAGTTTGGGAATAAATCCAAAGTGCCGGAAGGTTGGCATCACTAAAATTGCTGGATAACCGCTGTTGTATCAGTTGCTGGGCGATATCATCGAGCCACCACTGGGCTTGTTGTTCACGGCTGGCTATTTTTTGCTCGCCACGGTCGATGAATAGGCTAATGTTCGGTGAGTCATTGGCACCAATGTAACCCACAAAATCTGTATTATTGGCCGTAATGCTGTGATTTCTAGTCGGCATTGGCGTGCTGCCTTTTTCCCAGCTCGCGAAATGTTTTTCTATCAATGCCGTGGCTTGTTCTAATGTGATATTGCCAGCGATAACGATTTCGGTAAGCTGTGGCTGATACCAAGTGCGGTAAAAATCGGCAATCCCTTCGGGTGTCGCTTGGTTCACGCTTTCTTTGGTGCCCAAGGGATCATGTTGTGCATATAAAGTATTAGCAATCATGTGCTCATAAACGTTTTGAGCGTAGCTCTTCTCCTCTTTACGTGAAAAACGAAACTCGCCCATGATCACGCGTTTTTCATTTTCAACCGATGTGGGAGTAAGCTCTATACCATCGGCAATATCTCTAAACCAGACCAGAGCTGGCTCTACCGCTTGGTTATCGGGTAAATCCAGTTTGTAAACCGTTTCTTGATAAGCAGTATAAGCATTGATGTCAGGGCCAAAACTGACACCTGATTGCTCAAAGGTTTTGATCGCATCATTTCCGGCATAATGAGCGCTGCCATTAAAAGCCATATGCTCAAGAAAATGAGCGTAGCCCTGTTGCTGATTGTTTTCTTGAAATGCGGCTGCGTGAACAATCAAGCGGATGGAAACGGGTTCTTTTTGATTGGGATAAATGTGGTATTTCATGCCATTGGCCAGCTCGGCGCTCGCCCAATAGGGATCTTCTTTGATCGGAGTGAACGCTTGATTTGAAGCACATCCCAACAGAAATAAGCAACTAACGAATAGTAGACGATATATTTTCATAACAACCTCGACATGTATTTGGTGGCAATATACGTCATGAGGTTTGAATTATTTTGGGGAATGTGACTGTCAACTCAGGTTTTGAGAAAGAAGTTTCAATTTTTTCGTAACAATGAATGTTATTAATTACATTGTGTAATTTAAGTGTTAACAGAGTGATGTGGATTGAAACGAGTTTGACCACTATTACTACATTTTGCTCAATCTGGGATTGAATCTTTATACTTTTTATATGCCTATCCTTGGTTTTATACATTTTCTTTAAATCTATCTGATTACTATGAGGTGAGCATAGTTAAATAGGATGCCCATTTAGGGCAATATTGAAATGAAACAACCACAAAAAAGTACCGCTTCGCTTGCGCTATTAGCCGTAGGTATCGTTTATGGCGATATTGGCACTAGCCCGTTATATGCACTAAAAGAGGTGTTTTTTAGTCACCACCCATTACCGATCAATTCATTGAATGTACTTGGCATCCTCTCTTTGGTGTTTTGGGCATTTGTGTTGATCGTCTCGGTGAAATATTTAATGCTCATCACTCGTGCGCATAAACATGGTGAAGGTGGTATTTTAACTTTATCTGCAATTGCTAAAGAGCATTGCCCAGATTCACTAAAGCCTTTGGTGTTATTACTTGGGTTATTAGCCACCGGGTTCTTTTTTGGTGAAGCGGTAATAACGCCGGCTATGTCAGTACTGTCTGCTGTGGAAGGTATCGCGGTGGTGGAGCAAGATTTCGCACCATTCGTTCTACCGATTTCAGTAGGAATTATCGTGATTCTGTTTGCAATTCAAGCATTAGGCACCGAACGTATTGGGCGATTTTTTGCGCCGGTAATGGTTATATGGTTTCTCTCGCTGGGCGTTTTAGGGTTTAACGCTATCATTGAGCAACCACAGGTATTAGTCGCAATCAATCCTTATTACGCGTTTCATTTTATCGCCGAACAGGGGGTAAATACGTTGATCATTCTTGGCGTTGTAGTGCTGTCAGTGACTGGCGTTGAAGCCTTGTATGCCGATATGGGACACATTGGTATTAAGCCAATCCGTCTTGCTTGGTTTATGATTGTGTTACCCAGTTTATTGCTTAACTATTTTGGGCAAGGGGCTTATCTGTTGGTTTCTCAAGGTGTTACAGGTCAAACCTTTTTTGGTTTAGTGCCTAATCTGTGGCTATGGCCTGTGATCATTTTGGCTACCTTAGCGGCCGTGATTGCTTCACAAGCGGTGATTTCAGGGATCTTTTCATTAACTCGTCAAGCAATGAACTATGGTTATCTCCCGCCATTGAAAATTACCCATACGTCAGAGCACTCTCAAGGGCAAATTTATGTTCCAGCAGCCAATGTGTTGCTGTTTGTCGCTGTGCTATTTGTGATGATGCGTTTCCAATCATCGGCTAACTTAGCCGCCGCTTATGGCATCGCCGTAACGGCGATCATGGCAATTTCGTCGTTACTGATAGTGATTGTGGCACGTTATTACTGGCAATGGCCGCGAGCACATGTTTGGTTGCTGGGGACGGTTTTTGTTAGCCTAGATGCCTTTCTCTTTACTTCAACCTCGACCAAATTGAGTGATGGTGGTTGGTTGCCGATTTCGCTAGGTGGTCTTATCTTTGCTGTGATGTCTATTTGGCAGCAGCAGAAGCAGCGTTTACTTGACGTGTCGGGCAGTGATTTGTCGCTTTCTGCCATGGTTGCTTCTCTTGAAGGGGAAACATTTCGTCGTACCCAAGGTAATGCCGTCTACCTTTCGCGTGTCAGCCATCATGTCCCTCGCTCTTTGGTGCATAATTTGAAATACAATAAAACGCTTCATGAGCGTAATATATTGATGACGTTTCAGTATGAATCACAGCCTAAAGTGCATCCTTGTCGCCGAGCAGAGATCGAGCAGTTGTCAGAAACGTTTTGGCAAGTGATCATCCATACGGGCTATCAGGAAGTACCAGATATTGAACAAGTGATGCACTCCTGTTCGCTTAAAGGACTGCATTTACATCCCAATGAGACTATTTTCTTGCTCTCTGCTGAGCGTATTCAGGCGCAGAAAGTGGGCCTATGGCATGACTTCAAAGCGCGGTTATTTATCTTAATGAGCAAACATGCGCTGCGTACGGCAGAGCGGCTTAATATTCCTTCCGATCGTTTGATTGAGATGGGCGTCTATCGAGAAATTTAATGTCTTGATTGCATTGTGTTGCGGTTCAGCGCACCGACTCATTGAGCTTAAAGTAAGATCCATCAACTCACGTAGAAATAAGCCGTTTCTTTATCAAGGAACGGCTTATTTCTTAGCAGGGTTAAGGTGTGTTATTCAACGTTTTTGCCAAGCGCCGCATACAGTGGCCAGTCACCTTGCTTAACCAGTGCCTTGGTGTATTCAGCGCTCTGCGCAAGATCATAATGGTGCTCAATGCATGGAGAATAGGCGACAACCAATGATGGCCCCTTATGTTCCCCAGCCGCTTGTAGCGTTTTGATCGTGTGGTTCATATTGGCCGCTAAAGCGATTCTTGCCACATAGATACCGGGCAGGTTTTGGTAAAGAGCAACCAAATCTTTGGCGGGATTTGGGTTGGGTAAACTACACAGTTTGGCTGTTTTTCCTTGTGGGGTTGATTTGGATTTTTGCCCACCAGTGTTGGCATAGCATTGAGTATCGAGTACTAAGATATTGATGTTTTCACCGCTGCGTAACACATGGTCAAGGCCGCCAAAACCGATGTCATAAGCCCAGCCATCGCCACCTATCAGCCATACCTGTTTTTCAATCAAATAATCAAGTAATAGCTTTAATTCGGCATGCTGAGTGTCTGACGTTAAGCTTGATTTTATCTTGCTCAGTTGTTGTCGACGCTCATCAATGTCAGTGAGTAACTCATTGCTGCCGTGAAGGGAGTGTTGAGCAAAGGCCGTTTGTGCTCGCGCCCCTAAGGCTTTGACGGCTAATCGCATTCCCAGCCCAAATTCCGCGTTATCTTCAAATAGGCTATTTGCCCATGCAGGTCCTCTTCCTTGAGCATCTTGGCTGTAGGGTGTTGTGGGCAAATTGCCACCAAAAATGGAAGAGCATCCGGTGGCATTAGCAATATAAAGTCGGTCACCAAATAACTGGGTCAAAATCCGAATATAAGGTGTTTCACCACACCCAGCGCAAGCATTAGGGTATTCGAAATAAGGCTCAACATGCTGGATGGTTTTGACATCAATACGGCTCTGTTGGTGGATGTTTTGTATTGGCAGCGTATTAAACTGGGCAAACTGCTGCTGTTCTTGTTCATAACAAAGCGGCTTACTGATCATAGTCAGCGCTTTCTGCTCAGGGTCGCGCTTGTCTTTGGCTGGGCAAACTTGCGCGCAGAGTTGGCAGCCAGTGCAGTCATCGGGCGATACTTGCAATGTGTATTGCGCATCTTGTTGATGACGAGAGCGATAAGGCATGGTTTTAAGCGCGGTCGATGTTTGATGTGCTTCGTTGGGTTCGAACACCCGAGCACGAATTGCTGAGTGCGGACATATCGATACACAGTAACCGCACTGAGTGCAGAGATCCGGATCCCAAACTGGTAATTGTTCGGAGATATCTCGTTTCTCTAAAGAAGAAGTATTGGTTGGCCAAATCCCGTCAGCAGGGTAGGCAGAGACAGGTAAATCTCCTCCTTTCCCAGCGAGTAACCGTTCCACCAAAGAAGCGGGTTGGCTGCGCTCTTTGATCGCAAATGATGTTTGCGAGGTTTGTGCGGTGATGGTGAAAGGTGAGTCGTTTATCTCGTGCGCTGCTGCCTCAATGCACGCGAGGTTACGCTCGATAAGTGCGTCAGGTTTTCCTTGTAATTGCGTTTTGCACATTGCTTGCAGAACCAGCAAAGTTGCACGCTGTTGAGAAGGTTCTTGGCTTGGGCTGAGCAGTAAAGTCGCCGCTACTTGCATAGCGACGCTGGCTTTGTTTTTGAGTTGATGCTGAGCGCTTAACTTATCGGCATCGATCGTCACCACTTTGATCTGTTTAGCTTGAATAGTCGATTGCAATGCAAATGGCAGAGAATCCCACAGTGCTTGCCCTGTAAGCGATGTGTTGATCAATAGTAGCGCGCGCTGACAAAATCGCTGCGTGATATCGATGTCTTTCAGTAGGCCTAATTGACTGAGCGAAATTAATCTGGCTTGTCGGATCGGGTACGGAGTTTGGATCGGTTGTTCGGAGAGTCGCAAGTGCGTCGTCGTAAGATTGCGTGATTTTTTCGAGTCGTACTCGAACTGAGCATTCACATACCAGTGGTTTTGCTTGCCAAGAGCTTTGAGCACGTTTTTTCCTGCCGAGATGCTACCATCACCACCGTAGCCGTACATCAACACCGTTTGCAGCGCTTCTTCTCGTTCAGGCTGTGAGGTAACGGGTAGGCTAAGATGAGTGACGTCATCATCGATTCCTACCACGAATTCTCTTTTCCAGCCGTGCTCATTTCGCATCATAGCGAAAATGTGCTGCGCATCTTCTGGAAAGAAAGCTTTTCCCGATAAACCATAACGGCCTCGGAATAACTCAATGGGTCGACCACTTTGGTAAATGGCATCAAGCACATCCAGATACAGCGGTTCACCGCTACTTCCGGGTTCTTTAGTGCGGTCCAACACACTGATCTGCTGTACCGATTCAGGCAAGGCGTTGAGTAATGCTTGAGTAGGAAAAGGGCGATAGAGATGAACGGTGACAACACCGACGCTCTCATCTGGCTTGCTTTGAACGTATTGGTTGAGTGTTTCACTGACCGAGCCAAGAGCGATGATTACTCGTGTAGCTTGTGGATGGCCACAGTACTCTACTAAGTGATAGGCACGTCCAGTGAGCTGCGCAAACTCATCCATACAGGTTTGGACAACATCGGGTGCATGCTGTTGATAGCGGTTTTGCGCTTCGCGGCATTGAAAATAAGTATCTGGACCTGCCGTTGCTCCGCGTAAGGTTGGGCGATCGGGCGTTAAGGCGCGCTGACGAAATTCAAGTAATGCGCGATGGGGAAAAAGTTGCGCTACCTGCTCGGTGGTGAGCATGTCTATATTAGTTAAGGTATGAGAGGTGATAAATCCATCAAAAAAATGGACAAACGGTAACTGACTGCGCAGTGAAGCCATGGTCGATATCAACGCCATGTCTTGTGCTTGCTGACCGTTGCTTGCGCATAACATGGCAACGCCCGTTTGCCGAATCGACATCACATCTGAGTGATCGCAAAAAATCGATAAGGCATGGGTTGCGACACTGCGTGCGGCGACATGGATCACGCACGGAGTCAGCTCTCCCACCAATTTATATAAAGTGGGGATCATCAATAATAATCCTTGCGAAGAAGTAAACGTCGTGGCTAATGCACCGCTCATGGCGCTGCCATGCACAACCGCAATGGTTCCCGCTTCAGATTGCATCTCAATTACCTCGGGTGTCTCCCCTAAGATATTGAGCTGATGTTTTGCCGACCATGCTTCACAGCACTCGGCCATGGTGGTACTTGGCGTTATCGGGTATACGGCAATCACTTCACTTAATTGATAGGCTATATTTGCTACCGCAGTATTAGCATCAGTAATCCAATTCATTACTCTGGAAACCTCTTGTGTTTATCGCAATCGTTGCGACTTACGTCTGAAGATGTATGATTCCGTCACTAAGGTGACAAAATCACGAGAAACAAAGATGGTTAAGACGCTAAACATGGCGCGAGTAAACGAGACACAACGGGTCATCTTATTGATATGCCTGTATGTGTTGGTTACTACGGTGGGCGTGATTTACCGAAAAAATATCTTAGAAACAGACATGGCAATGCTGTTTTTATTGCTCAACATTGTTAGTGCTTCACTACTTCGTCCACGCAATGCATACCTCATGACCATTATGGGCGTCATAGTGTATTACTACTTCTTATTGCCGGATTACAGTTCGTTCCGTTTTAAGAATGCACAGCATGTGATTACTTTTTCGGTGATGGTGTTCAGTGGGATGTTCGCGATCAATATAACACAGTCACAGAGAAAGCAAATACAGAAAAATAAGCACCTCCAGATGCGCCATAAGACCTATTATCAGCTTGCTTGCCACTTGTCGGCACTGCGAACCAGTGAGCAAATTGCGCAGGCGACCGTGCAATTTCTTAATAAAGAGCTGAGCTTGCCGAGCGCGATTTTATCTGCTCACCCTCACTGGCATCTGCTTGCAAAAAACGATTCGTTTCCGTATGTCCAGCTAGAAGAATTTGATGGCCGTCATGTACCTGCGACCACCACCATTCACTGGCTTAAAGATCGAGAGACAGTATTGGGCGTATTAGCGGTTGAAAAAGATCAACAGGCCAAAGTTACCCCGTGGGTCATTTCATTACTCAGTTTGTCACTGGCACGTTCGCAAGCTAACCAAGCGCTTGCGGAAGTGGAAACGGCTAATCAATTAGAAACCATGCGTAGCACGTTATTAGCATCAGTATCTCATGATTTGAAAACACCATTAGGGACGATCATTGGCGTGGCAACGACGTTGACCGATGCGGGGTTGAAGCTGGATCAAGAGGTGCAAGATGAGCTATTGAAATCGATCGCTGAGCAAGGTGAACGGCTCAATCGTAGTTTAACAAAACTGCTTGATATCACGCGTTACACTAGCGCGGCCCTCGTACCTAAGTTGGATTGGGTCGAACCTGAAGAAGTGCTTGGCAGTGCACTGAGCCGTTTATCTCGACGATTGCGTTACCATCATGTGAATTTAAAAAGTGAACCAATGTTGGTTGAACTCGATAGTTTATTGATTGAACAGGTTATCTCTAACCTGATTGAAAATTCAGCCAAATATACACCTAAAGGAAGTGAGATAGAGATCCAGATAGAATACCGCGATGAGGCGTTTATTTTAACAGTAGCGGACAATGGCCCCGGTATTCCTGAGCAAGAATTAACCCGAATTTTTGAGCGTTTTTATCGACTCAACCATACCCAAGTCGATGGCACAGGGCTTGGCTTAGCGATATGCCAAGTGATCGTCACCGCACATCACGGTACGATAGTTGCTCGCAACCGTGAAAGCCAAGGTGTTAGTTTTACCGTGGCGATACCATGCCGACTTTACGATTTAAAGGGACTGTATGAACAGTGAAATTAAAATCTTGATCATTGAAGATGAAGCACCGATTCAACGTTTTCTCAACGTGTTGATCAGCGGTTATCAGTATCAAGTCAAAACGGCTGGAACAGCAGAGCAAGGGATAGCCTTAGTCGCAAACTGGAATCCGCATCTGATTTTATTGGATTTAGGCTTACCAGATATGGAAGGTATTGCACTCACCAAAGAGCTTCGGGGTTGGACGCAGACGCCAATCATTGTCATCTCGGCCCGTGATAAGGAATCAGATAAGGTTCAAGCACTTGATGCGGGAGCCAACGATTACTTGATTAAACCATTTGGTAGTGAAGAACTGCTAGCGCGAATACGTGTCGCGTTACGCCAACTGAGCCAACCTCAGCCTCAAGAGTCGGTTTGCTACCAATTCGGCCAGATCGTTGTCGACTTGGCATTTAAGCAAGTGACTAAAAGTGGTGAACCGTTAAAACTGACCAAAACCGAGTACAATATTTTAAAACTTTTGGTGAGAAATATGGGCAAGGTTTTGACTCATAAGCAAATTTTAAAAGAAGTGTGGGGCAGTAACTACATTGAACATCATCATTATGTTCGTATTCATGTTGCCCAGTTGCGTCATAAAGTGGAAGAAAATCCAGCCCAACCTAAACATATTATTACAGAAACAGGGGTAGGATACCGGTTGGTAGAAGGCGAATCAGACCCGTTTGCGGTTTAGGCTACTTTATAAAATCTTTATATCGAGCCTTGCTATCCATACAGCATCTATACGAAGCGCTTGTTAGACTCAATATCGGTTAAGTACTCAGGCAGAGCCAGCGTGAAATGTTAGTGGGATGTTTTGCGAGATATTGGATTAGTGAGCACGTAACAAATACACACATCTTTAGCCGTTTTGTAAGGAGCGCAAGCTTTTTACATTTATAATTAATTATTCTGTTTTAGGGCTCTTTTGAGCCCTTTTTTTATCTATTGTCAGCGAGGCTCGCTGCTATGCTCATTCGATTACGAACGCCACGGCCATTTGAACCGTGGCGTAAGGCCGCTATAATTGGCTTTCTTCACTGATACGAGGGGCTTTTTGCAGTGAACGTTTACGCATTAACCAACCCACCAGTACCGTTGAGATAGCGATCAACAGTGTCATCAGTGGTGCTAATATCAACGCATGATTGGCTATTTTGGCAAGCTTGTCGGGCAAAAGAGAAATACCTAAGCCTGAGCCGACCAAAAACAGAATCCACGCCAGCGCGCTCAGTGGTGAGACGAGCAGGAAGCGTGTTGGTGTTACTGCATTACGCAGCCCCATTACCATAGGCAGCAAAGAACGAACTACCGGCAGAAAGCGCCCCATGAACATGGCCAGTAGCCCATACCTTTGGATCAAGTTATCGGTAGTGCGCCACTGTTTTTCTGAGACTTTGTTGAGCCAAGTTGAGACTAATCGCCACTCTTTAAGCTGGTGACCTTGATAAAAGGCGATCGCACTGCCCAGCCAACCAGCAAAAACCAGCACGCCAATAATGGCATACAGGTTGAGTACCCCAACGGCCGCAAGGCTACCACACAGTACAATCACACTATCGCAAGGCAGCGGCGCTGCTGGAATAAATGCACTTTCAACGAAGATAAGTAACCCAATGCAGAGGTAAAGTAACGACAGATCGACCTGTTGTAGCGCAAACAGATCTTGATGCCATAAGGCAGAGAAAATAGACAAAAAAGTATTCATAACAAGCTTCCTCAATCAGTAAATAGTAATAATTGGTCCGATTGAAAAAGGTGTTAAGCGTGGGCGAAGCGTGAATACAGGTTGGAAAATTGCAGTGCTTTACGCACAAAAACGTGAGTTGATTGACCTATATACAGAGAACAAATGACGACAAACGCAGTGGTACTGAGAGTGTAAAAAAGTAGGGTAGTTTCTGCGCTCGTCTCTTCGTCGTCATCTGAGATTAACCGAAGCCCACTGACTCGTGGCGACTCATGCCTTGTGGTTAATATCGCTGCATCACGATCAACAAAAAATGGATGACTGGAAAAATGAACATGCTGGATTGTCGTAGACTCACTCGCCGAAAAGCTTTGTGTAGCATTGAGGTTGAGCGAGGAGAACAGGCTCAATAAGCTAAACAAGAAGGCAAACATCAATGACTGGATCATAACTATCGCGAGGCTACTTAAACTGAGGGTGAGTATGCGGCGTGTCAGCGGTGCGTGTAAAGGAATTTTAGCCCTGGAAAAGCGTGAAAAAGTGAGCAGCGCTGCTGCTCACTCATGATAGTTAAATATTAATGATGCAAATTATATTGCTGCCGCGGTTGAGCTCTCGCTCGCTTTTGCGCGGTTTTTAAGGAAGGCGTAACCAAAGCCAGTCACCGCCGTACCAGCCGCAATCGCGATTAGGTACATCAGTACAGGTGTAATCGCATTTGGGATCAGTAGGACAAATAAGCCGCCGTGCGGAGCCATTAATTTCGCGCCAAACAGCATAGACAGTGCACCCGTTAACGCGCCGCCTGCCATACAAGCTGGGATAACGCGCATTGGATCTTTCGCTGCAAATGGAATTGCCCCTTCAGAGATAAAGCATAAACCTAGTACAAATGAGGCTTTACCCGCTTCACGTTCACCGGCTTCGAATTTGTCTCTGGCAAGGAAAGTCGCAAGGCCCATACCTAACGCTGGCACCATACCCGCAGCCATAATAGCGGCCATTGGTGCGTAAGTTTGCGAAGCAAGTAGACCAACACCAAAGGTATACGCTGCTTTATTAATCGGCCCACCTAAGTCAAAGCACATCATCGCGCCTAGGATTACACCCAGAAGTACGGCGTTGGCTGAGCCCATGTTGTTTAAGAACTCAGTCATTGCAGCCATGATGCTCGATACAGGGCCACCGACGATGTAGATCATCACCAAGCCAGTAAAGAGACTCGCCACAAATGGAATGATGAGGATTGGTTTTAGCGCTTCCATCGATTGAGGTAAGGAGACTTTATCTGCAATGAATTTAGCGGCGTAACCTGCAATGAAACCGGCCACAATACCGCCAAGAAAACCGGCTCCGGTAGAGCTTGCCAACATCCCGCCAATCAAACCAGGAGCAAGCCCCGGACGGTCAGCAATCGAGAACGCAATAAAACCCGCCATGACAGGGATCATTAATGCAAAGGCTGAACCGCCACCAATGGTCATCAGCGCTGCCGCCAATGTGCCTTGCTCTTTAAACGCTTCAATACCAAACACAAAGGAGAGTGCGATGATCAAACCACCCGCGACTACGACAGGAAGCATGTGAGATACCCCAGTCATCAGGTGCTTGTACACCCCTTTTTTCTCTTCGGTTTGATTATTATTAGACGCTGACGATTGCGTATAAATAGACGCTTGGTTAAACGCGTTGGTGATCTCTTGCTCGGTTTTTTTCAGTGCAAGGCCAGTACTGGTTTTGTACAGTTTTTTGCCGTTGAAACGATCGAGTGGCACTTCGATATCGGCCGCAATGATCACTAAATCCGCATCAGCAATCTCTTGCGCCGTGAGTTGGTTTTTCGCGCCCACAGAACCACGTGTTTCTACTTTGATCTGGTGGCCAAGGCGTTTTGCATGGTTTTCTAGCGCTTCTGCCGCCATAAAGGTGTGTGCAACACCCGTTGGACAAGCGGTGATAGCCACGATTTTTTTAGCGGCTTGCGTTACGACTGGCGCAGACACCGTTTTTGCCTCTTGCTCAGTTAGGATAGTCGCTGCATTTATCGCGCTGTTTAAAAAAGCAACGGGATCAGACGTGCAGGCTGAAATGTCACTTTGGTACACTTTTTTGCCGATAAAGCGGGTGGTATCTATTGGTGTATTACGAGCAATAACCACCACATCTGCGTTGTCGATTTCACTGCTAGAGAGCGTATGGCCTTGAATGATGCTGGAATGACATTCAACCACAGCGGTCCAATTGAGCGATTTTGCCGCTTGTTCAAGCAGCCCGGCAGCAATGATGCTGTTTGCAACGCCACTGGGGCATGCGGTAATAATAGCAATCTTCATAGTTACGACCTTCTGTCCTTATGAGTTAGCGCTTAAGCTAACGGGTTGTAATTGGATTTGTTGTTGTAGGGTTTCGAGTTGTTTTCGGTTTGACATACCCACGCCGACTTGCGTAACAGCTAACGCAGAGAGGGCGGTGGCAAAAGTAAGCAGTTCTGTTTTTTCCATCTGCTGCATGTGTCCCCAGCAAAGGCCCGCGACTAAAGTATCGCCTGCGCCAACAGTGCTAACGACCTGCATACGTGGTGGTTTTGCATGCAGCCATTGATGTTGGTTCAACCACATCACGCCATTTGCTCCCATCGACACCACGATATTTTCAATGCCTTTTTCGGCCAGTTGCGCGGCGGCAGCTTGGCATTGCTCAGGAGTGTGTAGTTCACGCCCCACAAACTGAGAAAGCTCTTCATCGTTTGGTTTAATCAACCAAGGCTTTGCGTCAAGACCCGCTTTGAGGGCATCACGACTGCTATCAAACAGCACTTTTTTACCCATGGAGTGCAGTTTTTCGATCCACGAAGCACATAATGCTGGGGAGATGCCCTGTGGCAAGCTGCCAGCGAGCACAAAATAGTCGTGATCAGCGGCTAATCTCTCGAGAGTGCGTTCAAACTGCTCAATGGCAAGCGGCGTCACTTCAACTCCGGGGAAATTGATGTCGCTCACTTCACCCGATTGCTCCACCAATTTCACGTTAATACGGGTTGCACCATCAACACGAACAAACTCATCAATTGCGGCCATCTGATCAAATAGCTGACAGAACAACTCTTGGTTATCACGGCCAAGAAAGCCGGTCACAGTCACCTTTGCACCGAGATCGCTCAGTACTTTCGCAACATTAACCCCTTTACCTGCGGCGTGAAGTGAACCTTGTTTGACTAGGCTCACTGAGCCAACATTCAGCACATCCAAGCTACCTGTTAAATCAAGCGCTGGGTTTAGCGTGATAGTGACGACTTTATTTGTCATGGCTTAATCCTCACCCTTCACCTAGACCAGAAGCAATCGCTTTACCGATCGATTCTAATGCTTGCTCGGCGTCTGCCCCCTCAGCTGAAAACTGAAGCTGGTGGCCATGTTTTACGCCCAGCGCAATGACTTTCATCAGGCTTTTCGCGTTGGCTGTTTTTCCGTCGCCATCTAAGTTAGACACTTTGATATTGGCTTCAAATTTCTTCGCTTCGGCCACCAACATCGCTCCTGGACGAGCGTGCAGACCATGTGCGTTTTTGATTTTGAATACCGCGACCTTGCTTGCTGCGCTCTCATCATTTGCTGGAGTTTGCTCATTGTCATTGCTGAAGAAAGCCAATAATTGGGCAGCATTCGCATTGAGCAAGGTTTCTTGTTGTTGCTGAAGCACAAGCTGCGTGAGCTTATCCAGAATGTTTTGGTGAGCATTATTACAAGCGGCAATTGCGATCAAGGCTTTGACGTTGAGTTGATTGTATTCACACGCATTGGCGGTTGACACAAACGAAATGCCCGTGCGTTTGACCGCTTTGTCACTGCTGATTAACCACAATCCCTTGCCTAAGTGGGTTGGCTCTTTCGTGACCAGTTCGGCAACAAATTCATTGTCGGCACAGCCGGTATTGCGTAGCAAACCGCCAGCGACGGCGCTCATCTGTACCATATCACTGGCAGGGAAAAGCAGTTGGATCAACGAAGCATCAAAATCAGGCTCAAATTGCACTTCGCCATTGAGGAGTGCAATGACATCATTGGCACTGGACGCTTGTTTCAGTTTCTCTTCAACGCCATCGGCGGACAACACTTGCGTCAGTTGTTTCAGAATGCCCAAATGTTCATCGGATTTCGCGGCAATACCAATCGCGACATAAACCGTTGCGTCGTTACCCCAGTCAACGCCGTTAGGGAAGTGATGAACGGCAACACCCGTTTGCTTAACCAGTTGACGTGTATCGGTTGTACCGTGTGGGATCGCGATACCATTACCAAGAAAGGTCGAATTCTGAGCTTCACGGTTAAACATGCCATCGACATAACCTGCTTCGACGAACCCTTTGTTGGTTAGATCCGCTGCGATAGCTCGAATCGCCTCTTGCTTGTTCGTGGGTGATTGGCCCAAAGTAATATTGTTGGAATTGAGTTGCAGCATTTTGGCCTCTTTGCCTTACGGCATAATTCGTTATCACTTTGAAGTATAGATTTCACCTAAGTGATAGTTTATTAATATGATTGATTCAAGCTGAATCGTTTCAGCTTTTTTCCCAAAAAAATTCAGCAAACCTATTTTTGACGAAAAATGGCGCTGTTCAATTTACTCGCACTGCTCATTTTTTATAACACTCACATTTGGTGATCTTTACATCGATGAAGTGATGGTCAAATGTAGCCTTAGTTATCATTTTGTAATTTTGCTGAATCCTTTCAGCTTTTATACTGAATCGATTCAGCGTATAATTCAACTTCATCAAGGATCAAAAAATGAGTTCTATGATCCGACGCACAGAACAAGAGTGGTTGATATGACACTAGATGAGATAGCGAAGTTAGCGGGAGTCTCTAAAACCACCGCCAGTTATGTAATCAATGGCAAAGCGCAGAAGTACCGCATTAGTGAAAAAACCCAGCAGAAAGTGATGGCCGTGGTGGATGCTCATAATTACCGTCCCGATCACGCCGCTTCTGCTTTGCGAGCAGGAAATAGCCGCTCTTTTGGGCTCATCATCCCTGATCTTGAGAACACCAGTTACGCGCGTCTTGCTAAATTGTTAGAACAGAACTCTCGCCAAGCGGGTTACCAAATTCTCATCGCCTGTTCGGACGATGACCCGCATACCGAGATGTCGGTGGTGGATGCCTTGGTCTCACGCCGCATCGATGCGCTATTTGTCGCCAGCGCGATTCCTCACGCCAGTGAGTTTTATCTCAAGTTGCAACATTCAGGCACTCCGGTTATTGCGATTGACCGCCCGTTAGATGATGAATTTTTCGCCTGTGTGATCAGTGAAGATTTCAACGCCGCGTTTGAATTGACTCACTCTCTATTAACGCCGGAGATTAAAACCGTTGGTTTGGTCGGTGCATTACCAGAGCTTAATATTTCGCAAGAGCGCCAGTTGGGTTTTGAAGCCGCGTTAAGAGCGAAAACTGTGCACAGTGTTATCGGTTATGGCGCGCACTTTAATCGAGAAGAGGGCAAACGAGTGGTGAATGAATGGATCGCCAACAACAGCATGCCAGATGCGATCGTCGCGACTTCCTACACCCTGCTTGAAGGGATTTTAGATGTATTGTTTGAAAACCCAAGCTTGATGAATCGTGTGAAGTTATCGACATTTGGTGATAATCGTTTACTTGATTTCTTGCCGATTAAAATCAACTCGTTGCCGCAGCAGTTTGAATTGATTGCCGACAGCGCACTCGCGTTAGCACTCAACGCTTCGGCAAAACGTTATCAAGCTGGGATCGAATTGGTGCCTCGTAAACTGAAAGTTCGTATCTATTGATGGTCACTTTTTAGCTTAATTTTTATAAAGTCATCAAGAAAATTCACGTAACCTAAGCTCTGTTTTTCTCGATCTTACGTCGCTTTTCTTGGTTAATCGCGTATTATGAAGCACTTTGATTTTCGATATTTTTAGGGTTGGAATGAAGTTTCTTCACACCTCTGACTGGCATCTCGGTCGACAATTTCACAACGTTTCTTTATTGGATGATCAGCGCGCAGTACTCAATCAGTTGATTGAGTATCTGCAGTGTAATCGGGTGGATGCTTTAATCGTCGCCGGAGATATCTACGATCGTTCAGTTCCACCGACTGCAGCCATTGAATTGATGGATGATATAGTCAACCGGGTGTGCAACGAGCTTTCCATCCCCTTAATTATGATCCCCGGTAACCACGACGGGGCGAAGCGTTTAGGCTTTGCGGCCAAGCAGATGCAACACTCGGGCTTGCACATTATTAGCAATTTTGAACAGATGATGCAGCCTGTGGTGCTAAAATCAGCCACTGCTGGTGAAGTGGCATTTTATGGTATGCCTTATAACGACCCTGAAGTCGTTCGCCACCACTTTGGAGAGTCCGTAACCAGCCATGATGAAGCCCATCAATACCTTATTGAGAAGATTATATCGCAGTGGAATCCGTCACAACGTCACGTTATGATTGGCCACTGCTTTGTTGATGGCGCTATCGAATCTGACTCTGAACGTCCTTTGTCCATTGGCGGCTCTGATCGTGTCAGTCATCAACACTTTGTACCTTTTGATTATGTTGCGCTCGGCCATCTGCACCAACCGCAGAAAAAGGGGGAAGAGTATATCCGTTACTCTGGCTCTCTAATGAAATACAGCTTTTCAGAGCAGCACCACAAGAAAGGAGCGACCTTGGTTGAATTTGATGAACAAGGTTTTGCCAGCGCCACGCATGTGCCACTGACTGCTCCTCATAGCATGCGTATTATTGAAGGTGAGTTGCTGGAGATCATAGAGCAAGGCAAAACAGACCCACACAACCACGATTATCTGTTGGTTCGTCTTACCGACAAACACGCGATACTGGACCCGATGGAAAAACTGCGTCAATCCTACCCCAACGTACTGCATTTAGAAAAACCGGGCATGTTGGTGGGAGTTGATCAAGCAATGGGGCGTGCACGTTTGGCACGCGGTGAGGTTGATATGTTCCGCGATTTTTTCTTAGAAGCTAAGCAAGAAGCGTTAACCGCAGCGCAAGAGCAAGCGATGATCGACGTCATTCAAGCACTAAAGCCGGGAGCCCAAGTCTAATGCGTCCAATACAATTGACTCTGCAAGCATTTGGCCCCTTTGCTCATAAAGAAGTGGTGGATTTTACCGCCTTGGGAGCCTCGCCGCTATTTTTGATTAATGGTCCAACCGGAGCGGGCAAAAGTTCACTGCTCGATGCCATTTGCTACGCTTTGTATGGTGAAACGACAGGCAGTGAGCGTACTGGTGATCAAATGCGCTGCGACTACGCGGCCCCGCACACGCTCACCGAAATCAGCTACCAGTTCGAGCTTGGCGGGCGAATCTACCAAGTTGATCGCTCGCCCGACCAAGAAGTGCCGAAAAAACGCGGTGAAGGCTCAACAAAAAAATCCCATGCCGCGAGCTTGTTTGAATGGGTCGATGGCGAAATGAAATTGCTTGCTAACAAACCCAATCCCGTCGGTAAAGCCATGGTGGAATTGATCGGTTTAGATGTAAAACAGTTTCGCCAAGTGATGGTCATCCCCCAAGGGAAATTTCGTGAATTACTGACTGCCAACTCCAAAGAGCGGGAGCAAATCTTTGGTCAGTTGTTTCAAACTTACATTTATAGCCAAATTGAACGAGCGCTGTTTGAGAAAGCGGCGGGGATCCGCAAAGCGAAAGAAGAATTTGATCACCAAATTAAAGGCGCATTGGACGTCGTGAACGCAACTAGCGAGTCATACCTTGAAGCGTGCATTGCTGAGCTGTCACCCCAATTAACGGCCGCTCACGCAGCGTACCTAGATGCCCAGCAAAGGTTGGATGCAGCGAGCAGCGAGCAAAAAGCGGCGCAAACCCTTGCTAAACAATTTCAAGAGCAGCGTCAACTCGTGCAACTTAAAGCCGATCACGATGCACAATCGTCAGTCATCGATGCGGTAAAAGCTCAAAGGCATCAAGCCTTGCAAGCTACGCGCTTAGATTCACCCTATTACGAATTACAATCGTCACAACGTCAGTTAGAAGCGGCCAACCAAGTAAAAGTCGAAAAAGAACAAGCGCTTACACAGTCACAACAGCAGTGGCAACAAGCTAAAGCGGCTCAAGAAGACGCGGCAGAAAAAGTCAAAATAGTGCCGAATCTGATGCAACAAATTTATGACTTAAACCTAATCAAAACTAAGCTTGTTGAGCGAGAACATCATCAAAAAGCGCTGCAACAAGCCTTACGTGAAGTGGAGCTCGCGACGCAAAATCGCCACAACTTGCGCACCGCTGTTGAGCAGTTTGAGCAGCAAATTATGCTTAAGCGTCAAGAGTGCGAAAGAGTTAGCCAGCAGTTGGCTGAGTTAAAAGGCCAGCGCTTAGAGCTTGAAACCATCAAACAGCAGATTGATCGCTTATTAAAGCTGCAGCAGCTTGAACAGCGTTTAGCCACAGAGCAAGCTGCACTGAGCCATAGTCAGCAGCAGTTTGATTTGGCACAGCGCGCAACATTGGACGCGAAACAGCAAGCCGATAAATTAGAGCTGATTTGGCACACTAATCAAGCCGCAGAGCTGGCTCGAACCTTGGAGCAAGGCGACGAGTGCCCGGTGTGTGGCAGTTGCGATCATCCTAAATTAGCGCGTTATACCGGAGAAACGGTGACTAAGGCGCAAGTGCAGCAGGCGAGAGCGATACAGCAAAACAAACTAACCACAGAGCAAGAAACGCTAAAACAGCAACAGCAACGAGCGACCCAATACGCACGGCTTGAGCAAGAGATGGCAAGTTTGAGGGAGTCATTATCTGGAAATACGCAAAGTTTAGTACAACTGCAGCAAGCTCAAAGCGATCTTGAACATTCCATTGCTCATCTTGAATCGCTCAATCCAGAGCAATTAGCTCAACAATTGGCAAAATTAGAATTGCAGTTAGCACAAGCTAAGCAAAATGCTGAAACGCAGCAGCATAAAGTCGAACAAGCCACCCTGACGGTTGCCAAAGAGCAGACTGAAGTTTCTGCCTTAAGCCAAGGGATCCCGGAGTCGTATCAAGACAGTTTGCATTTGCACCAATCTTTAACCCAGTTAGAGCTGCAATTGGCTAATCTCAACCGTTTAGATGCGGAAACCAAAGCGCGCTTCAATCAAGCGAACGCCGATTTTTCTGGTGCGAAAGCGGCGTTGGCGGCGGCGGTCGAACACCAGATACATTGGCAAAATGCGTTTACGCAGTCACAGCAGCAGTGGCACAGTGCGCTGATTGAGAGCCAGTTCGACGATACTGAGCACTATTTACAGGCGCGTTTATCTTCGCAGCAGATCGAGCAGCTTGAAAAGCAGATCAAACAATTTGATGAAAGAAGTACGACGTTAAACGCCCAGCTTCAAACATTAGCCAGTGAGCTTAGTGAAAAAAGTGAGCCCAATCTTGCTGAGTATGCAAGCGCGGTCGAGGCTGTAGCCATGTTACAGCAAAGCGCATTGGATCAATGGAGCACGTTACGGTCTAAAATGGATGCCTTAACCAGTGTGAAAGAAAAAATCGCTATTTTACATATAAAAAATGAAGCCTTAGAGCAAGAGTACCAAGTATTTGGGACTTTGAGCGATATCGCCAACGGCAAAACAGGCGCTAAAGTGAGTTTACACCGCTTTGTTCTTGGCGTGCTGTTAGATGATGTGCTGATCCAAGCCTCAATGAGGCTGCAGATCATGAGTAAGGGGCGTTACCTGCTCAAGCGTAAAGAAGATCGCGCCAAAGGTAATGTGGGTTCAGGGCTTGATCTGATGGTCGAAGATGGCTACACCGGAAAATGGCGAGATGTGGCGACCTTGTCAGGTGGTGAATCTTTTATGGCGGCGTTGTCATTAGCGCTGGGGTTATCGGATGTGGTGCAATCATACAGCGGCGGTATTAAACTGGATACATTGTTCATCGATGAAGGTTTTGGCAGTTTAGATCCTGAGTCATTGGACTTGGCGATTCAAACCCTTGTCGACTTACAACAAGGAGGCCGAACGATCGGCATCATTTCTCACGTGAGCGAGCTGAAAGAGCAAATAGCCTTACGCATTGATGTCGATGTGGCGAGAAACAACGGCAGTTCAATAAGACTTGTTGCATAATGAATGGGAATGTAGGTTATCTTGTGCTAGTTATTAATAAGCATAGCGTGGCGAGTGTGACTCACTTCGACGTTTAAAAAGACCAGGTTATGCATAATGATGATTATAAAAATGAATATATCAGTTTGGTAAGGTTGCATGGACGTAGTAAAAAAAATATACCAGTACGCTGAGCCGAACCTCACCCTTGTGGGATGGATGGGGTTCATTGGTTTTCCCCTCTATTATTACGTGTGGACTTATCTCTTTCCACAACCTTATGAAAGTATGGAGTTACGGGCGATTTGCGCCATTTTATTTGCGGGGATTATTTTTCGCAATTCAACGCCGAAACATTTACAGCACTACTTACCTTACTATTACTTGTTTTCAATAGGATTTTGTTTGCCATTCTTTTTTGGCTACATGATGCTGATGAACGATTGGTCAACGATCTGGGCGATGTCGTTCATGGCGTCTATTTTCCTCCATATCCTCTTAGTCCACGAAACAAAAGTTATGCTGATTCAAGCCGCCATTGCATTAGCATGTGCTTACTTTGTGACTTATGGCGTAATGGACGCGGAACTGCGAGTGATGGTGGAATGGCCGTACGTACCGATTTTTCTATTTACTTACATTTTTGGCAACCTGTTCTATTTTCGTAACCAAATTGAACATGAAGCGAAGGTATCAATTGCCAAGTCTTTTGGCGCAGGGATTGCGCATGAAATGAGAAATCCATTAAGTGCGTTAAAAGCGTCAATTGAAGTAATGGGTTCAGTATTGCTCAATCCTACGGCATCCAAATCAGAATCTTATACGCTACCGTCTAAAGATTTAGAGCTGATTGCTGGGCTATTAAGAGATGCTGATGAAGTCATTCGCTCCGGTAATGAGACCATTGATTTGCTGTTAACTTCGATTGATCAAAATAGGGTCTCAACATCGACCTTTAAAAAGCATGCTGTAAAGCCTGTTATAGAAGAGGCACTGCGCAGTTTTTCTTATAAAAGACCAGAAGACAGGCAGGCAGTGACTCTTAAGGTGGTGGATGACTTTGATTTTTTAGGCAGCAGTACACTGTTAAAATACGTGCTCTATAATCTACTCAAGAATGCGTTCTACTATCAAAATAACGATATGTTTAATATCCATATCACCTTGAAATCAAGTGAGAATTGCCACCAAATTACAGTGAAAGACAATGGTGTTGGTATTGAACCTCATTTGTTGGACGATATTTTTAAAGACTTTTATACCTTCGGTAAAAATGGCAGCTATGGTCTGGGGTTACCCTTTTGCCGTAAAGTAATGCATGCTTTTGGAGGGGATATTATCTGCCGTTCTGAACTTGGAGAGTGGACGGAGTTTACCTTAACGTTTCCCGAGTATGATTCGCAAGCCGTTGCTAATATTAAACTCGATCTAATGAAGGCGAAATCTCTGCTTTATATTGGCAAAACGAGCATAGTGAATCGTTATCTCAGTGAGAAATCGTTCTATCTTGGTTTCCAGCTTAATGTCTTAGAGGCTGAGAGTGCTTTGCGTCGAGAAGAGTTTGAATTTGAGTTTGATCTGATCTTTGTGGATCTGCAAACGTTGGATGAAACGCCGGATTACTTAACCAAACTGGAACCTAAACTGCATTTTACACAAGCAAAAGTTTGCTATTTATATGACCAAAATCAGCGTTACGCGCTGACGATGGAGCGTCATTTAACCATTTACCCAATTGAAAAGCACAAATTGTTATTGGATGGATCGGCGATTATTGATGAACTACTCTTTGAAACGGAAGAGCTTATTGCCGATAAAAATGTTATCCCGTTAAAACAATATGATTATGAAAAACGAATTTTGTTGGTCGATGATAACCACTCCTTACGTAGCTTCACCGCTCTGTTGCTAGAAAAGCAAGGGTATGAAGTACTGCAAGCGAGCGATGGGGAATTAGCATTACAAATGTTGGCCAATAATTCAATTGACTTGGTGTTAATGGATATTGAAATGCCGATTATGGATGGTATTTCGGCCACTTTATCTATCCGTTCATCCACCGCTTCTTACAGTAAAGTGCCTATTATTGGGCACACGGGTGACAATAGCCCTTCAACGATAGAAAAAATCCGTACATCAGGAATGAATGATTACGTTTTAAAACCAGCGGATAAAACGCTATTGTTAAAAAAATTAAGTCACTGGATTTAATAACCCTAGGTAAACCCTAGGGTTATTCCTTACCTTATCCTTCTTATTTGAGATTGCACCATTGGTTTAGTATGTCGATGCGTGACTTACTTGAAATAGAGACTGCTATCATTTTGGGCCCTTTCACACACGGTTAATATGGTGTCAATTTGTGAGTCAGTGACATTACTATTTAACGAAAGCCGAATAATGTTTTTATTCTTTGAAGTGGCAGGCCTGCAAAAAACAGCACCAAATATTTGATTCTCTTCTAAATAATCGCGAACTTTTTCTGTATTTCGTTCATCTCCGGTTTCTAGCGCTATGATTTGGGACTCACTTCGTACGCTTAGCCCTATACTATTTAGTCCACGACGCAGTGTGTGTGCATTGCGGTGCAACTGAGTTCTTTTAGAATCGGCTGATTTGATAATGTCCAATGTCGCTTCTAACGCTTCGACTTCATAAGGCAAAATAGTTGAACTAAAAATAGCGGGATAACCCACAAAAGGGATACAGTGATTCACATTATTATTCGCCCAAATAGCGCCAGCGCGATACGCGAATGTTTTCGCAAGGCTAGCTGTAATAAAGTCAACCTCTGCAGTTAACCCTAATTCACTGACAAGTCCTGCACCTTTTTCGCCATGTGTGCCAAGTGAATGCGACTCATCAACTAAAATGGCGCATCCATACTCTTTGGCGATAGTGACCAAATCGGTGAGTGGTGCAATCGTACCGATAGTGCTGTAAATCGAATCAACCACGATGAGCCCTGGGCCGTGTCGAGCGATCAGTTTTTGTAAATGCTCACAATTATTGTGCATGAATGGGTGAATATTGGCATTAGCATAACGAGCACCTTCCCACATTGACATGTGAGCAAAAAAGTCAATGTAGACGTTACTTTGTGGCCCGCACACAGCTTGCAACAAGGCTGTATTAGCATTCCATCCTGATTGAGAAAGAAGGCAACTATCAAAGCCTACAAATTCTGCAAATTTCGTTTCTAATGAAGGTTTAGACTCTTCATCTTGTAGAAAAATAGCGGACATAAAAACACTATCATGTGTTTTATCGATGGCGTTTTTCAACCGTGCTTTAATTAATGGATGATCAGCCAAGCTTAAATAATCATTACTTTGTAACACTATATCGTTTTTTGTTGGCCTTTTCCCCAGGACTAGGTGTTTTCCGTTAGCATTTGCATTAATCAAATCATTGATAAAATAGTCAATTCTAGATTGTATAGAAGCCGGTAGTTCGTGTTTCCACTTACGTGAATTCATGGTTATATCCTTTATATGTTTTTAATTAAATGCCAGCTGACAAAGGATATATTGAATATTAATTTAAAATTGTCACGAGTGAATTTTTATTATTTTGGCTGCTATTGCAAATTAAGGTATAGTGTCTTTTATATTGTTCGTCATTGCCTAGGCTTATCCAGCCCTAATTAATTTTTAATTAAAGATAAATATTAGGTTTTTATTTATTAGCAAATAATTCAGGCCAATACATTTTTATATAACCAATAGAAACCCAAACGACTAAGAAAGTAGCAATAGTCAATTCAAATAACCCAAATTGATGTAACCAGTGCCATTGCGGGTACTGTCCTTCAAAGAAGGTGGTTAAACGATGCATGGCGATCGCACTGATGACAGAAGGGAAGGTCACAGCAGCAATAGACGGTTGAAACTTGAGCCTGAGCAGACGGATATAGCAAAGGTAAATAAGCAGTGTCATGGTGATGGCAATGCCAGCCAGTGCGCCTGTTAATATTGGATCAGGATGAGGGAAGTTGACCAAATACGTCGCGAGGGTGAGGTTAATAGGTGCAGCCATAATCGCGAGTGTTGGGCGTGCGCGTTTAGGTAACATTCCAGCAAACACCAAACGATATAACACTAACGGCAGCATAAAAAAATAGATAGCGATACAGACAGAGACGAGTGTTTCTGAAAAGACAGTGTGGCCAAATTGCGTGCCAGCGAGCGAGCTACTGATTAACCCAACCGGATAAAGAAACCAGCTTGGTACAATATGGCTGATTTTAAAGTTCATGGCCTGAAAACTAAAGAAAAGCAGCATCATGGTGAAGTGCAGCAAGAGCGCGGTAAACCAAATAGGATAAGCAATGAGCGGTGAAATTAAAGCGAGATAATCACTTAAGATCAGTAAAGTCATGCTCATTGGAGCCATCAAGCTACCTGAAAGAGGGTGGCGAATGTCCTCCATGAATGTCTTGAAGCTGGTGAGGTATTTTAGCAAGACAGGCAGCAGTAATAATGCACCGAGCAGTGCCAAATAGGGGCGAATAATGAGACCGACCGAGGGAATATAAAGCGCCCACGCATGCCCGAGGCTGATCACACCTAATGCTAGCGCCGCTTGAGAGGGCGGTGTGCTTTGTACTTGAATTAACCTTTTCCAGTTCAACGATAAACTCCATGTCATCATTTGCTCTAGAAAATGAATAATGTATTTCTAGCAGCCAGCAAACGAGCGCATTATCAAGTTTATCGAGTTGTGGTGCAACATCTCACCTTCTAATTTGTTACTTAGACATAACAATTCGCAGCGGAGTCAATATTCATGAGTCTCACGATTACTCTTTTGGTGGAAGATCTTGTTGTTGCAGCTTGGCATTTTTCAAGGTGCGATGGAGCAACTGACTATAAATGGGTTGGCCGCCAAGTAATTGAGCGAAAATAACCGCGCCAAGGCTAGTAATAATCAGCGGTAAAATTAAATAATAATTATTGGTCATTTCAATAACTAATAAAATACCTGTAATGGGTGCGCGAACCGTTGCGGCAAACAGTGCACCCATGCCTGCAATGGCGAACATTCCTGGGTCAATCGCTAATTGTGGTAACAGTTCTTGCGCAATCAGGCCAAAGGCGTAGCCAAACAGCGTGCCTAATGCCAGCATTGGCGCAAAAATCCCGCCCGGAGCACCAGAACCAAAGCAGATCAAGGTGGTAAAAATACGGCCAATGAACAAAAGCAGCAAGATAGCGGCACCATAGTCACCATTGGTGATATTAGGGATCAGTGAGATGCCACCCCCAGTCAATTCTGGAATATACAATAAAGTTAAGCCAAAACAGCCTCCCAATAGTGAACCCGTGAGTAAATATCGCTTACGATCATTGCGATGAATTCTGGCAAAAATATCTTGTGATAGTGTGATTAAACGGTTGAATAGCACACCGAAAATACCGAACAGTCCCCCAAGTAGCAGAAACAGCCACAGTGAAGCCAGCTCTGGTGCTTGATATTGCGGCATTTGGATCACAGCATGTTGGCCATTAATCACGCGAAAGACGATATTTGCCGCCACCGCAGAGACAATGACGGCACGTACTGAAATGAGGGTATAGCGAAACTGCGGGCGCATCTCCTCTATCACAAACATGATGCCCGCCAGCGGCGCATTAAATGCGGCAGCTAGGCCTCCAGCTGCGCCAGACGCTAAGAGTGAGTGGCGAGTATCGTCATTTTTGATGCGGAAAATATCCGACACCATTCGGCCAATGGCTCCCCCCATTTGAACCGTGGGCCCTTCACGTCCCAAAACCATACCAGAACCTAAGGCACCCATACCGCCAAAAAACTTCACAGGCAGTACTCGCCACCAACGAACGGGGCGCATACCATCCATCGCGCCTTCAATTTCAGGAATGCCAGAACCGGCGGCTTCGGGCGCAAACCGGTGCACAAGGAAATAACCGATAAACGCCAACGCTGCACTGATAAGAAAAGCGGCCAACCACAAGGGTAAGATATTACCAATCTCACTTTTTAACCACTCGGTGCGTGTTTCAGAAACCAGGTGCACAGCGGCTTCAAAGTAAGTACCAACAATCCCAGCAAGAATACCGACAATGAGCGAAAGAAAAAGGATTGAGAGTGGTGTTTTGTCCTTAGAGAGAAATTGGTTAATCGTATCTTTTGGAACTTTTGCAAGCAGTGACTGTTTCAATCTCTCTCTTTTGGTCATGTAAAAAAGGGCCTCGATTGGTAAAATGTGAACATATTTTGTTACAGAATTATACGCGCCAAAGTGATTAACTATAGCGTCAAAGCTGCAATGTTGATTTCCATATCTGGAAGATGGAGAGATTCTCTACTAAAAACGAGATCTGAGTTAAAAATGAGTTAAAAAACAGAGATTGAACCTTGCTAAGCCAGCCAAATGAACCATAGTTAAAGCGTAAGGCAGATTCAGATATCGTACAGGGAGGAATTCAAGCCTTACCTACAATTTGGATGGAATCAGCAATATTTCAATTCTATGTCCTCGTTTATGATCGGGTTGCATCTATAGTCCTCCCGATTCGCGAACTCACGATTGAGTTACGAGGGGAAAGGCGCGCTCACCGTAGTGCGCCTTTTGTCGTTTATGTACCTCGGCTCATTGTTCCTCTCTAACTGGCAAACCATGCACTGGCTTCTTATTTCGGTATATACTGCCGCAAAAGGAGTGCTGACATGACAAAAAAAGTACCAACTAACATTATTACCGGTTTTCTTGGTGTAGGAAAAACGACGGCCATTTTGAATTTATTGAAGAATAAACCTGCTGATGAAAAGTGGGCGGTGTTGGTCAATGAGTTTGGAGAAATTGGTATTGATGGGGCGATGATGTCTGACCAAGGCGCGCTGATCAAAGAAGTACCGGGCGGCTGTATGTGCTGTACCGCGGGTGTTCCTATGTCTGTTGGAATTAACGCCTTACTTAGGCAAAAGCCCGATCGTCTATTAATTGAGCCAACAGGGCTTGGGCACCCTAAGCAAGTGGTGGCAACTTTAACTTCTGATCAATATGCACCGTATGTCGATTTAAAAGCCACGATCACTTTAGTGGATCCGCGCAACTTGCGTAATGAAAAATATACATCCAACCAAAATTTTAATGACCAATTGGCCAGTGGTGATGTGGTGATTGGCAATAAAGTGGATCAATGCACTAGTGCTGATGTGGATGCGTTTAATGACTGGGTGACTGATCAATCACCCGCGAAGATTTTTAGCAAGTTAGTCAAGCAAGGTGAGTTGCCTTTAGAATTATTAGATATTGAACGTCTTCACGGCGCAGCTTCTACTCATATTGAAGCGCATCACCATCATCATGCTTCGTTAGAACCACAGTTTGCGTTACAGCCGGGTAAAGCGTTTGTGCGCAAAGAAAATCGGGGCCAAGGTTATTTCAGTTGTGGTTGGTTAATCGGCGCTGAATACCATTTTGATTTTGATGAGCTTTTTTCTATGCTGAGTGCCCTGACCGCTGAGCGTGTTAAGGCGGTCGTCAATACCGATAAAGGATGCTACGCCTTCAACATCAACCAAGGAGTCGTTTCAGTGAATGAGATGAGCTTAGAAGGGTTTGAATCACGCTTAGAAGTGATTGACTCACAGCTCATGCCATGGGATCAACTCGAAGCGGTATTGCTGAAATTGGCGGGTATCTCTCAATAGGATCCAAAGAAAAAACCAACAAAGAAAGAACAAAGAAAAAATGAACTAAGAAAGGCGAACTGGAACGGCTTCGTCTTTCTCGTTCACTTTATAACTTCTTATAATGCGTTGAGCTATTTATGGCTGTCTTGTTGCGTGATCAACGCGTTCATCAGATAAAATCTGCCCATCTTTGATATTCACTATTCTGTGAGTTCGCTTCGCTAATGCTAGGTCGTGAGTGACGACAATAAGCGTTCGTCCTTCTTGATGAAGCTCATTGAACAGGGCTTCAATTTCAGCGCCTGATTTTGAATCTAACGCCCCTGTCGGTTCGTCGGCTAAGATAATTTGCGGATCATTGACCAACGCGCGTGCAATCGCCACCCGCTGTTTTTGCCCCCCCGAGAGCTGGTTGGGCTTATGCTGCATGCGATCGCCAAGCCCCACTTTTTCTAATAGTGTTGCTGCACGTGCTCGGCGCTCTTTTAATTTTACTCCGCGATAGACCAAGGGTAGGGCGACGTTATCGAGAGCATTAGCGTATTCGAGCAGGTTGAAACTTTGAAAAACAAAGCCAATTTTTTGATTACGAATATGAGCCAATTGATGGCTGCTGAGCGAGGCGACCGCCTTGTCGTCCAACTGATATTCACCCGATGTAGGAACATCTAGGCAACCGAGGATATTCATTAAGGTTGATTTACCCGAGCCTGATGGCCCTAGAATAGAGAGAAATTCGCCTTTTTGAATCGATAGCGAAACGCCGTCTAATGCTTTGACCAACTCTTCACCACTGCGATAGTGCTTGCTGATATTGGTCAATTGAACAAGGTTCGGTAAGTTTTGTTTATTCACTTTGTAATGCCTCTAATGGCGTAATGCTAGCCGCGCGATTGGCGGGAAACCACGCGGCAATCACACCGACAATCGCCAGCGCCGCGATCACAAGAAAGACAATCGAAAACGACAGTTCGGGTAAGGGTTTCCCTAATTGCTCAAACAGCATGTTGCCTTCTAAGGGAGCGTATCTTAATAAGGTGATCAGCCCGTAAGTGGATCCTAAGCCAGCTAAACCGCCAAGCGACATCGTGAGCAAGGCTTGCACTAAATAATGGAGTTTGATGGTGGTTGGCGTAGCTCCGACGGCCATTCGTACACCGATGTCTCGTGTGGATCGTTTTACCGTGGCGTACATGACATTTGCAATACCAATGCCTGCGACGCCGAGGGTAATAAGCCCAATAATGCCCAAAAAGCCTTGTAGACCGAATAAGAAACGGCGCATGCTTTTTTGCCTCAATAGCATGTCTTCGACTTGCAAGAGCTGCGTGTCTGAAGCACTGGCACCGTACTTTCTGGCGATCACTTGCTTAATCACTTGCGCGGCTTTTTCGCGATCAACCGTGGCATTGAGCTGCACATTGATCGCTGCAATCGCTGCGTTGGGGTTAAAACGTTGCCAAGTGCGAAAAGGCACAAATACCGCGTAGTCAATAGGGGTTCCTTGTTCTACCTCTGCACTTGTCTGCGCTATCACGCCGATAACGGTAAAGTTTTCATCACCTATTTTTATCAATTGACCTACGGGGTTTATGCTCAGCGTCTGGGGTTCCAGCCAACTCCAACCATCCTCAGAATTGAACAATTGCACTGCGGCGTTATAACCGAGTACAACCACTTTACGCTGCTGTTGATTATCGAGCGGGTTGATCCATCGCCCTCCTTTGGCTATCTCAATACCAGTTAAGGACTGATATTCTGGGTTAACCGCTAGTGGGCGCTGCCAGGTGCCATTGTCTTGATTGCTGACGCGTTTATCCCATTGTGCGCTGACTTCAGCGCGTTGGATAAAGGGCAGTGCGCGAACAAGCTCAACATCATCCGCTTGCAAAGAGAGGGCTTTCCCTTCAAAAAAGCGTCCGGCGGTCTGGCTGGCATAACCCCCGGTCACATAGAGTAAATTGCCATTGCCACTTTGTGATGAGCGTGTCAGCCCTTGGCGTAATCCTTCGCCTGTTGCGAGCATGGTGGCGATGCAAAGTGTGCCCCAAGCCACCGCTAAAATAGTGAGTAGCAAGCGTAGTTTTTCGGCCGCCATCTCTTGATAAATTTGCCTGATAGGTAACATCATTATTAAGCCCTCGCACTTAAGGCGATGACGGGGGTGAGATTGGCGGCGCGCTTTGCTGGGAAATAAGCGGCCAGCAGTGCAAACAACGTAGTGACGAGCAGTGACCAGCCTAGAGCCGGCACAGTGATGACTGGTTCGCCGAGCCAATCAGGTAAGCCGATGTAATTCAGTAATAGCACCACCAGATAGGAGAGGAGCATTCCAATCACTGCACCTAATGCCACTAGCAACCCACCTTCTAAAATAAACTGGTGCAAAATGATCTTCGGTGTTGCGCCAATGGCTAAACGCACACCAATTTCCCGCGTTCTTTCCGTGACAGAAAGGAACATGATATTGGCGACGCCCAAAGCGCCGACCGCAAGCGTCATCGCTCCACTTGCCCCTAAGAACAGCTGTATACCTCGAAACAAGGCATTGAAAAACTGAGCGCCGCTGCTGAAGTCAGGTAGGTTTATGGCCTCAGTATCGCTCGGATCAAAATGTTTCTGTTTGGCGAAGAAAGATAGGATGTTCATGCGCAATACCGCTGCTGGTATCCCTGCGGCGGGCTGCACAAGGAAAAATTCAGGTTCACTTTGCCAAAGATCAGTAAAAGCGCTGCTTGGGATCATCACTTGGCTGTTTTCATTGTTTATAGAAATGCCCCCTTCTTGCTGCTGAGTAATACCGACAACCGAGAAGGGAATGGTATTGACTTTGATCGTATCACCAATAGATAGCTGACCAACTTGTGCCAACTGCCAACCAACCACCGCAATTCGGGAATGGTTTTTCTGATCGCTGGCGTGAATGCCGCGTGACCCCGCGGTCAGTTGCAAGTTGCGCAATGCTAAAAATTGAGAGTCGATCCCGCTGACGTAACCGGGAAGCATTCGGCCTTTTACATTCGTCACTTTAGCATCCCATTTTCCGTAGATAACTGATAAGGCACTGATGTTTGGGTGCTGTGCCAAAGCGCGCATTTCCGGCTCTGAAAGGGTAATCGCTCGTCTTGCCGCAAGGCCTTGCCATGGTTTGGTGGTTTGACTGGGGAAAGCCATTTGTGTGTCACTCATTAACAGCGCGAAAGATTGTGTATTGACGCGATAAAATCCTTCACCTAAGGCAACGAGCACTAAAACCGACACAATACCCCAAACGATAGCAATGACCGCGAGGGCGCTGCGTAGCCGATGGGCAAGCAGCGTTTGCACGACTTGTTGTAGGCTTGAGATCATGAGTGCAGAGCCTGAGAGAGCGAAGCGATCACGTCATCATCTAACTGCCCAGCAGCTTGCAGCAGGCCAATCCGCTGCTTCCAATATTGGTACAATCGCCGTTGTAGACTGTTTTTACTGTTAAACAGAGCGTTATGGGCGTCAATCAAATCAGAAGCTTCAGTCATTCCTGACTCATAAACGGTTTGTTTACTTTTTAAAGCTTGCTCTCTTGAGCGGACTTGTAACTGAGCCATCTCCACTTGTCGCCAATCCAGATGGATTTGGCTAAAGCCACTTTGAATTTTGCGTTTAATCTCGATATCTACCTTGCGCAGTACTTGCTTGGCGCTTAAGACTTGCAGCGCAGCCTGATCGACCGTGGCGCGCGTGGAACCATTCAAATCCAACGGAATTTTTAAGCTTAAACCTGCACTGAGATCCCCATCTCGACCCTGATCATTGTCTTGGTAAGAAACACTGCCAGATAAGGTGGGATAATATTTGGCTTTGGCTGCATCTCGGCCAAATTCAGAAGCGGCGACTTCCTGCTGGGCAGCCAATAACTCAGGGCTGTTATTCTGCGCAAGCTTTAACCATTCAGTTTCGCTGCTGACTTGCATTGGCGGTTCAATGAGGTCGGTCGTTTTAATTTGGTCAATGTGCTGTGGGTCTTGATTGATGAGCGCGATAAGGGCTGACTTTTTCTCTTCTAGAGCGGCTTGCGCACTGAGTATATCGGCTTGCTCATCGACGTGGTTAGCACGCATGTCTTCCAATGCCGTTGATCGAATTTTTCCTGCTTTGTAGCGCTGCTCGGTAATCTTCAGCAGTTTTGCACCTTCTACGAACTTTTGCTCAGCAAGTTGTAGATCGCCTTGTGCGCTGGCGAGATCGAGATAGGCATACAGTAATGTTGCAGCCAGCTCATTATGTGCAGTCTTCACTTTTAATTGTGATGCCACATAGCTTGCTTGAGATTGGTCGAGCTGTGCCCAATTAGCGCTATCCCAAATGGTTTGATTTAATGTGGCACCATAGCCTTTAGTGTTGTTGCCATCGTCATCCCATGAGGTATCCGCGCTGAGGCTAAAAGAAGGCAGCAAGGCACTTTTGGTACTTCGGACCTCTGTTTCACTGATTTGAGATTGGATCTGTGCTTGTGAATAAGTAGGGTCAAAAGCTTTGGCGGCTTGCCAAGCTTGTTCAATAGTGATGGCGTGAGCTGAAAAAGTCACCGCGCCACAGAACGTCATTAGCGCGGCTGCTAGCGCATTACGTTGAAAAGGGCGCTTAGTGGTCATCTTTGCCTCCGAATAAACTGTTGTCGATGATCACATCCTCCGCTGATAAACCCGCAATCACTTCCACATTAATGCCATCGGACAAACCTAAGGTTACGGCGCGCACTTGGTAACCTTGTTCTGACTGATCTGGGATCAAGACTTCAGGTTTTTCACCGCTAAATCGTAATGCGCGTTCTGGAATGGTGATGACGTTTTCCACGCTCTTTAATGTGATCTGTGCGGTAGCAGAAAAGCCCGAGCGAATCACCATATTGTCAGGAAAGCGAATCTGGTTAATCTCCACTTCAAATCCATTATCAAAGCTAGTCGTTTTAGTATCACTAGGGTTATTCAACTTATCAGATTGAACCGCAACTTTGCTTAATACGCCGCTGATTTCTGCTTCTGGATACGGTGCTAACGTTAAGTTGACGGCCATCCCTGCGGCGAGTTGTGCCGCATCATGTTCACTGACACTGCCTTTGAAAATCATGTCATTCATATCGGCAATCGACATCATTTCAGTTGCCGCTTGGCTTGAGGCAGTGGAGATGATCGGCTCTCCTACTTCCACTTTTAGGTTTAAAATGGTGCCATCAATGGGGGCGACGAGTGTGGACGTGAGTTTCGAATCGCCAACCGATGCTTCACCGCTGCGGATCAGATCAAGGTTCTGCCTTTTTTGTTGCACTTCGGCTTGTTTTGATTTCAGCTCTGATTTTGCTTGGATTAGCTCACCGTAGTTTTCCGGCACAATCTTTTGTTCAACTAACTGCTGCAAGTTTGCCAGCGTCTGTTTGGCGGAATCTAAGCTCGCCTCACTTTGCATTAAGGCAGTGGTTGCGTCGGTTAACGCTTGCGGTGTTGGATTTGGACGCACTTTGATCAAAGGCGTGCCCAAGGTAACTTGTTCACCGACCCGATGATAAATTTCACCGACAATCCCCTCAATTTGCGATTTTATAGATACCGAGTGAGCTGGCACGATTTGGCCAACAGCGATTGCCTGTTTGGCAATATTTCCCTGTTCGACCGTCAGAGTGGGGAAAGCCGAGAGAGATTCATTGCTATTGGTAGTTAGGTAATAGCCCCCGCTGATTAAGGCGGCGCTAATTACCGCGATGGCCCAACGCTTTTTCATGAACAATTCCATATCAAGGAGAAAATAAACAATGGTGGTATGACTTGAGTGTCATCAGAAGGTTCCTTCATGCTATAGAAGTAGCGCATAAAAACCTGTATTGATTTGTCATGATAATGTCAGCTAGAAATAGCAAACAGCATGCAGTTGTCTGTTCTGATGAAAAGGGCGATCATTGACCGCCCTGATGGTAATAGTAGAAATGAGGTGTAGCGTAGAAGGGATCCGAGAGGAATTTAGCGCTTATTACGCAAATAACGTTTACGACGCTCTACTTTTTTGGCTGCTTTTTCCTCGGCTTCTCTAGCCGTTCGTTCTTCCACTTCCACTAACTCTTTGGTGATCATTTCAGGGCGTTCAAGAGTAATTTGGCCGAGAATACCTTGGCGCAATTCATGCAGTAGGATCTCCGAAGCTTTGTGCAGATCAATACGGCCACCGGGGCGCAGAGCACCACGTTTGCGGCCAATTTCTTCCATCCATTCCACATCAGATTGAGGTAGCTCATCGATTTGATAACGCTCTTGCAAACGCTCAGGATAAGCTTGCGCTAAATACTCAACAGTATAAAAGGCTACATCCTCATATTCCATTGCAGTATCTTTTACTGCCCCCGTTGCGGCTAGGCGAAAACCACTGTGCGGGTTTTCCACTTTAGGCCATAAAATTCCCGGAGTATCGGACAGCACAATGCCATTTTGCAAATTGATACGTTGTTGGCGGCGAGTAACGGCGGGTTGGTTACCTGTTTGAGCCACAGCGCGACCGGCTAACGTATTGATGATGGTTGATTTACCGACGTTCGGGATACCCATGATCATGGTGCGAATATTTTTCCCCACTTCTTCACGATGTGGTGCCAACTTACGGCAAAGCTCCATGATCTTATGCACTTCTTGAGGGTTAGACGTGGTTACCGCCATTGCTTTCACCCCTTGTTCTTTCTCAAAATGGTCGATCCACAATTGCGTCATTTCAGGGTCTGCTAGGTCACGTTTATTGAGTACCTTCACACACGGTTTATTACCACGCAAATGGGAGATAAGTGGATTCTCGCTGCTAAACGGGATACGAGCGTCCAACACTTCGATAATCACATCAACTTGCGGAATGACCTCTTCGATCTCCTTACGTGCTTTATGCATGTGTCCCGGAAACCATTGAATTGTGTTGTTAACCATTTGAAAACTGCCTTTTAATGTAAAAATTCTGCTGGTGGAGGAAGAGAGTTTTTATTGATGTTTATGAGAATCATCAACAAGGTTTACTGATAACCACCGCAGTTTTAGATGTGATGATGTTAACATTTAATTGGCGAGGCTGGAATCTAAGCTGTGCGGTGAACTTTACGTGTTCTGTCAATGATGAGATGGCTTAGGATTGACGACGCTCGTGCAGTTACATCTCTTGTCGGTGAGAGAGTACTGAGCCGAGCAAAAATTCGGTCAGATCGTGCTTGGTTAAGCAAGTTTTTGCCCAGCGGAGCAATTTATTGCTCAAGCAGTCAAAAGTCCCAATGTAACCAATTGAAATGTAATGATTTAGCACTGGCATTGCTTTTGCTTAGTGAGGCATTACATTATGCGATGCGATTCACGAAAAAGGACCAAACCATGTCAGCCGCTCTTCGAACCATTTCTTACCAAGCGTTATTAAACGCAGAGCAAGCCCATATGCCAGCCGTAAGATTATGCTCTACGCAGGGGAAACCGTCATGATCCTCTCTTGGTTTCAACAGCAGCAAAACCATCGCTATTGGTTAGTTGATCGCAAGCTTCACAAGCAGGCCTTACAGCAAAATGGGGGCTTTGGATTTGAAGAAGCCGTGCCTCTGTTTTATGGTGCAATGTTTACTGAGGTGATGCCACTCTCTCCATGGTTAATCCCTGTTTCTGAATCGGTATTGTCGCTCCCTGAAGCGTTACTTGAACAGGGTATTGGGCTGTCAAGCCATGCCGTGGGTGATGAAGTTTTGCAGCATCTTCGCAGTTTATTAATTGCCGGATTAGAAGGCGAGGAAGTGATGTTTCGCTTTTACGATAGGTCGGTCATTATTGCTATGTTAGCGCGAATGGACCAATCAGAAGTGAACCAGTTTTTGGGTAATATCAATCAATTGGCTGCATTAGATAATGGTGGCCAAGGCCACTTAGTCACGTTTGACAACACCTCGCACGCGCCATTTAATGCTCAGCAAGGCTCTTGGTGGGTAATAAAAGCGCATCATCTTGATAAACAAGAGAACTTACCTTTGTTAAAAGCTAACCTTGAATCTTGGTTATGGCAGCATTTCCCCAAGGCAATGGACCAGCATCTTACGCAAGGGCGTGATATCGCTTCCATGCTCACACCGTTTATCTCTGCTGCTGAGCAAACCTTAACGTATCGTGTGATGAACGCGGCCATCGCGGCGATTATGGGCAACGAATACTTGGCTCAGCCTAGCATGATAGAACTGATCAAAGACAATCAAAATGAAGAGATTAAATACGCTCTGCATGCCTTAAGTCGCCAATTACAACATGAGGGATAATCATGGATTCATTTAACCATTGCGTGCAGTGCAACCCCGAGAAAAACTGGTTGGAACTGGAGTTCATGAGTGAAAACGATGAACCGATTGATGGCCTTGCCGTCACCATTACGAACAAAATTACCTCCAACACACACACGCAAACCACCAGCGCCGGTAAAGTATTATTTGCAAATATTGCCGCAGGTGAATGGCGCGCTTCTGTCAGCCAAGCCTCTTTGTTAAGCGAAGTCGAAAAGTATGCCAGCCGTAAAGAAGGGCAAGAGTCGCCAGTGAAAATCCGTGCATCGGCAGAGCTGGATGCTGCTGAGCAAAACCCGAAACGGTATCACAGCACCACCATAGGTGATTTTTGGGATGAAGCCCCGCAAGATGAGTTTTTGCAAGAGCATCATAAAGGGATAGATACCAATGCCTCTGCGGAAAAAGCAGGGTTCAGCCTTAGCCACAACCAAAGTTACGTTTTCGAAATCAAAGCACTGCGCAGTTATATGCCAGTGATTATTGATACCGATGAATTTAGTTTGGTGAATAGTTATACCTTTGCGTTGTTGTCGAAACTTGCTTATGCGACTAACGATTTTAATAGGGATGATGGTAAGACAACAGATAATCAGGGTGCGATTAGTACGGTAATTTCTCAGTTAAAGCGCAAAGAAAGACCAACTTATTCTGGGGATTTACAGGCGAAATGGCTACTAGAAGAAATACCATACAGCAGAGCTTTAAGTGCTCAATATTATGCTGAGGATGATGTCGGCAGTGAAGGTTACATCATCTTTAACGATGAATTGGCGATTATAGGTGTGAGAGGTACAGAGCCTTATTTCCAGAGTAAGAAACCACCTGTTGACAACACTAAATTTAAAATTATAAAAGCGGCTTCAGGTATGGCGGCTGTGATTGCGGATAAGATAGAAAGTGCTACCGATTCACCAGGAATGAAAGACCTTATTATAACGGACCTTGATGCTGCGCAAATCGCCCCCGAAGAGTTTGGTGGAACGTATGTCCATCGAGGGTTTTATCAATATTCGATGGCGTTGTGGGAAAATACACTACTAGCTGATGATATTTTAAAAAATCACTCTACTAAACGATTTTATCTCTGTGGTCATAGTTTAGGTGGTGCTGGTGCATTATTACTAAGTGCACTGATTAAAGATCGTTATCATCCTTCAGTATTGCGTTTATATACATATGGAATGCCACGTACGGGAACGCGCAGTTTTGTTACTCGCTACCAAGATATTCAGCATTGCCGCCACGTTAATAACCATGATCTAGTACCACAGATACCGATGATTTGGACGAATACTGATTTGACTGAGGGATTCAATAGATGGGATGTATTTAGTAGCGGTATAACGTTGATTAAGAAAATGCTCACCGATAACGATGATGATAATTATCTGCACCATGGTCATTTATCGCAGTTATTAACTTATAATGATTCTGACCAGATTTTACTGACGCCAAGGCAAACACAAATCACTATGCTAGATCTGGCAAAATTAGCCAGCAATGATTCTGTTACTTTGGTAAATAGCTTGTCCGATGCTTCAATTGCAGAACATGGAATGGAATATTATATCCCTAATTTGTGGCAACAAATGTATTCTTTAAGTAATGAAAGTTTAATGGTGCATTACCAACAAGCAATATCAGCTCTCGATCAAGAAATTGCTACTTTACAGAAAAATTATCTCACCGTTAAACAAACTTGGGCTGAATCTTTAGGAAATGCTACACCAACGTTGAGCATCGGACGTTTGATGAATGAGATGAATTCTATAAATAAACTAATAGAGAATCGCAATAAAATAAGAGGAGAGCTCAAGCAGATAGTCTTTGACCCTCAGCGCTTACCTCTAGCGAAGTTATTAATAGCGCAACAAACATTGCCTGATGAAATAAAGGAACAACTACAATGAAGTTATTTAATAACCTCACAATGAAAAAGCGAATATCAATTGTTGTACTATTTATCGCATTGTTTTTTCTTGGGTATGATTATTACCAGACTTCTCAACCGAATATTTGGGGCGATGAACCTGATGAGTCCTATATTACTATATCAGGCAAAAAGCCTATAGATGCTTATTTAGAAGTTTGGACTCATTTTTGGGTGACAGGAGATGAGTGTGAGGCTTATTCCTACGATTTATTTGGTCAAAAAGCCCATAAAGGAGGAAAGATAAGCCAGAAAATTACGCATGATTTTGCTAAAGATGATTCAAACTATGAATTTAGGATCCCTTTTAAAACGTATAAAAATTCACAAAATTGTATAGTGGAATTAAGAGATTTTTCTATTCAGGCTTATAACTCATTTGGCAGTGCTGGCTTTGCTCAGTTGCGCGTTTCACAGGCAGGAAAAGAATATTATAATCGAGCAATTGAGCCTGATTTATCAATTGTCGCAAAGGATTGTGGCGCATATTACTCTGAAAAGTTCAATCAATGGACAAATGGTTTTGGTTGTTATTACTACATTGATGGTAAGAGAAAAAGTCAAGATCAAGAATTCAACGCCTACAGCGCTTATTATGATTTCTCGAAATTCAATAATGACACCGTGATTCATTACGATATTTTAGCCGGTGAGAATTACCGCTCTGAGCCGTTAGATAAAGAGCAAGGGCCGAAATAGTGAAAGTGATGACTAAAATCATACTTACACTAATTTTATTCTTTGTACTGATGTTTTACGTGGTTTATCCGCTAGTTGAATGGTATGAAAGTCGTCAGCCACCGTTTGGATCCTCTTCAGAAGATCAATATATTGTGATTCGAGGGAAAAAACCGTTAGATGCACATATAACCGCTTATGGTACATTTTTTGGCGGTGGTGAAACATGTAAATCATTTTCTTGGAGTGCCTCGGATGGTAAGAAAAGGAAAGGTGGAAAAGCAGATATATTATTTGAACATAACTTTTCGGAAAGTAATGATAGCTATGAGCTAAGGCTTCCTTTTCATAATTTTATCTCTTCGGGTTGTGATATGAAATTACACCAAATAGAAGTCGAAGCAAAAAATGATTTTGACCAAGTTGGTTTTGCTAAATTGCGTCTTTATAAGACTAATAAAAATAACGAAAAGCCTTTATCATTTAGTACTTTTATCGAGGCAAAAAATTGTGAGCCATATTACTCTGAAAAGTTCAATCGATGGACAAATGGTTTTGGTTGTTATTACTACATTGATGGTAAGAAAAAAAGCCAAGATCAAGAATTCAACGCCTACACCGTCTACTACGATTTCTCGAAATTCAATAATGACACCGTGATTCATTACGATATTTTAGCCGGTGAGAATTACCGCTCTGAGCCGTTAGTGCAAGAACAAGTCGCTGTAGAGCAATAATTAGGCATCATGAATGTATTCAATGATCACTTGATTACCTTCTATAGAAACATGCTGGATATCACCATCAACACTTATTCGGTTTTTTAAACAGATCGCTTTTACCTCGCTGGTGGCGGTCTGTTTCAAACTCGGTAGTACCCTGTGAGGCTCAATATGTAGATGACGACAGAATTGACTGATAAACGTCATCGATAAAGAGCTATCCCCTCGTAAAAGATGTGAGAACTCAAGTTGAGTAAGGTTAAGTCGCTTAGCCATCTCCATCTGAGTCAAATGCATTTTAGCCTTTTGTGACATCCATACATTGTATAAGGCTTGGCGATCCTCTTCGCTAAACACCATAGTCCATCCTCTTTTTGTTATCACCTTTATTGGTGGTGTGCAGAGTGACAAAAACGAGTTGAGGTAGTGTCAATGAGAGGTTAAGGCCAGTTTAAATTTTTAATCAATTTCCCTACCAAAACTCTGTCCTGCCCTCTGGTTCTTCCTGTTTGTTATCGATCCACCGTCTCAAAAAATGGAAAGCGTGATTCTGTAGCGCTTACAGCCTGCTTTATGGGTTTTTATACTGAAAGCAGGTTTGTGATATTCCTGTTGTTTCTTTTGGTTTGAAAATTAGTGCGTGGCTCTGATTAAACTGCTTTAAGGATTGTCTGTAGTTATTTTAATCATGATACTGATGAGTCGTGGCGTTTTTACGGTCAGATAATACCTGTCGAATGCGGCCTAATAAAAGCTTATTGTGTTTAATGTCTATTAAATACAATGAGTTATGTTTGGTTCGGATTTTGGGGTTATTGATTTTTAGTGTTTAAAGTAGCTCAGGAATGGGTGATGCCTCTTGGTTGTTAATTCGTTTTCATCCCTTGTTATTTCGTTGTTCTTGTTTTCGTTGTGAAAATTATTTCGTGATCACCGTCATTAAAATGAAAGTGAATTCTTTTAATTTGAAATACAAAGTGGAAGTATAAATACGTACTTTGACACTAAGCCAATAACAACAATGAGGTTTGATTATGGAATGGATAATTCACGGAGCGGAATGGTTTATCGGACTATTTCAAAAAGGAGGAGAGGTGTTTACGGGGATGGTAACCGGTATTTTACCTTTACTAATTACACTGCTGGTGGCGATGAATGCGCTTATCCGATTGGTGGGTCAAGAACGAGTGGAGAAACTGGCACAGAGTAGTGCTGGCAACCCAATCTCTCGCTATTTGATATTGCCAGTTATCGGCACCTTCATTTTCTGTAACCCGATGACATTGAGTCTCGGTCGTTTTTTACCTGAACGTTATAAACCTTCCTATTACGCGGCGGCTTCATATAGCTGTCACTCGATGAATGGTTTGTTTCCGCACATTAACCCTGGTGAGTTGTTTGTCTATCTAGGTATTGCTAGTGGCCTGACAACGCTCGGTCTGCCGCTTGGACCTCTTGCGGTTAGCTATTTGTTGGTTGGTATGGTGACGAATTTCTTCCGTGGGTGGGTCACTGACTTCACTACAACTATGGTTGAACGTCAACAGGGTGTTCAGTTAGAGCGTCAGGTTCACGTAGGTTAATGGGGCAATAAAAATGACGAAAGTATTACGTATACAGAAAGGTAGTGGCGGTTGGGGTGGCCCATTGGAGTTGCCGATCGAAGCCGATAAAAAGGTGTTTTACATTACGGGTGGTACTCGCCCTGCGATTGTCGACCGTATTGTTGAGCTTACCGGTTATGAAGCGGTTGATGGTTTCAAAACTAGTGTGTCCGATGAAGAAATTGGTGTTGCGGTCATCGACTGTGGTGGAACATTGCGCTGCGGTTTGTATCCAAAAAAACGGATACCGACAGTTAATATTCACGCTACGGGTAAAAGCGGACCATTGGCTGAATTCATCACCGAAGATATTTATGTATCGGGTGTGCGTGAGCGTGACATTCAGCTAGTAGGCAGCGAGGGGGGATCAATGCAACCACCACCACTAAGAGATGAACTCTCGAACGAGAATCTGGCGACAAACAAATACGATACGAGTAAAAAACTAACTCAGCAAAGTGACAGCTTGTTGGCTCGGATCGGCATTGGGATGGGTTCGGTGATGGCGATTTTCTACCAAGCTGGGCGTGAAGCCATTGACACCATTTTGAAAACGATTTTGCCGTTTATGGCATTCGTCTCCATGCTGATTGGGGTGATCATTGCCTCTGGTTTGGGCGATGTGATCGCGCATGTATTGACGCCTTTGGCGCAAAACCCACTAGGGTTAGTAACGCTCGCGTTGATCTGCTCGTTCCCGTTGCTTTCTCCATTCCTTGGCCCCGGTGCGGTTATCGCTCAAGTTATTGGTGTATTAGTCGGCACCCAAATTGGTCTTGGCAATATACCACCACATCTCGCGTTGCCCGCTTTATTTGCCATCAATGCTCAAGCGGCTTGTGATTTCATCCCGGTTGGGTTGGGTATGGCAGAAGCTAAGCCGAGAACCGTTGAAATAGGTGTTCCTTCGGTACTGTATTCACGCTTCCTTACTGGCGCACCTACCGTTCTACTGGCTTGGTTTGTGTCTCTATTTATCTATCAATAGGGGGTTAGCAATGTCGCCACTATATCAAGTCAAGATCGAGAGCATTGGTGAGTTTGCCAATAGTGCGTTGGAAGACGATATGATGATCATCTTCAGTAATATTGCCCCAAAAGATGCGGCAGAGTATTGCTTCATCCACTCGCATGACGCACTCAAGGGGAATATCAAACCCGGTGGTGTGATGCAATTGGGAAGGTATCAGTATCCGATTACAGCGGTTGGTGAGGTGGTCAATCAAAACCTTGCAGAACTTGGGCACATTACCATACGGTTTGATGCCTTAGTTGAAGCTGAATATCCGGGTTGTCTTCATGTCAATGGTGAACGACCTCAGCAAGTGCGCTGCGGTGATGAAATTGTCTTTTTAAATTAATAGTCAGTATGGGTGCTCTATGCCTACGATGGGGCACCCTCTAAGTAAGGTGTAAGTTATGAGTAAAGTTGCGTTAGTGGTTGGTGGTGGTCAGACTCTAGGTGAATTTCTGTGCTTAGGTTTGGCTAATGAAGGTTACCGAGTTGCGGTCGCCGATTTAAATGGTTGCAGTGCTGAAAAGGTGGCTAATAGAATTAATCAAGAATACGGCCAGGCTACAGCACAGGGTGTGGAGGTAGATGCCACCAAAGAGCAAAGTGTAGTGAATATGGTTAGGCAAATAGATGAATTTTTTGGACGGATTGATCTGCTGGTTTACAGCGCTGGCGTAGCTCAGGCTGGCAAGATTGACGGTTTTCCACTGACTGCTTGGCAGCTATCGATTGACGTAAACCTAACGGGGTATTTCCTCTGTGCACGAGAAGTATCAAAAGTAATGATTCGTGAACAACGTGGTGGGCGCATTATTCAGATCAACTCAAAGTCGGGTAAAGTGGGTTCAAAGCATAACAGTGGTTACTCAGCGGCCAAATTTGGTGGGGTTGGCCTGACTCAGTCACTTGCGTTAGATTTAGCGGAACACAAAATCACGGTGCATTCTTTGATGTTGGGTAACTTGTTGAAAAGCCCTATGTTCCAATCACTGCTACCTCAGTATGCGAAAAAATTGGGTGTACCGGAATCAGAGGTTGAACAGATTTATATCGATAAAGTACCACTTAAGGCAGGATGTGAATATCAGGATGTTCTTAATGTACTGAAGTTTTACGCCAGCGATGAAGCCGCCTATTGTACTGGTCAATCGATCAATATCACGGGTGGTCAGGTAATGTTCTAATCCATCCCCCATGGATTAAGCCCTATGCTCCTAGAATAAGGGCAGCTTATATTGGGCAGGCGTTATGCTTGCCCCTTTTTGACAAGAGGTATGAGATGGACTCAACAACTGTACTTATTTATTTTGCTGCAGGAGCTTGGATGATACAGATCGTCTTAGGTTATTTGCAGATTCGATCTTTTAATCGGATGCTTCAATCTATGACTCATAAAGGGAAAGTCAAGATAGGCCGCACCCAAAGCCGATGGAAACCGCGTACCGTACTGGTGTTGGTTGAAGATGAAGATCAGCATGTTGTAGATGCCCAAGTGATGAAGGGTATTTCTGTATTTGCTAGACCAAAGACACTAGATCAACTCATTGGTCAATCACTACCTATCCCTGAATCACTCATATTTCAACTGGATTCTAATGTTCAAGAAGCGTTAAACGTCGCAATTTCTAGGCAGTAATGAAAGAATGTTCCCCCTTTTCCTTTTAAGTTGAAAGGGAACTATTGTAAACTGCTATCAGTTTAATAATGAAGTTGATGCTATGAATTTAGATAACAGAAGAGCGCAGTTGCTGGATTATCTGCGTGTTAATGGGAAAACGTCAGTGAATGATCTGGCCGATACTTTTGAAACATCCGGAGCTACAATACGCAGTGATTTACGTTCGTTAGAGGAAGAAGGGCTTGTTATTCGCCGTTACGGAGCAGCTGAAGCTTGTATCGCTAATAGTGTCATTTTGGAAGACCGTTCGATGGATGAAAAGCAGACGGTGAACCTTGAACGTAAATGCTTAATCGCTAAAGCCGCTTCACAACTGGTCAAGGATGGGGATTCGATCATTCTGGACTGTGGCAGTACCACACTGCAGATGGTGCCGCATTTTGAACAGGTGATGTCACTGACATTGATGACGAACAGTATTCACATCGTAAACGCAGTAGCGAATTTGGATGCGGAACATACTGTATTGGTTCCGGGCGGAACGTATCGCCGAAAATCAGCGTCTTTCCATGGCACGCTGGCAGAGCAAGCATTTAAACAGTTTTCTTTCGATAAACTCTTTATTGGTGCTGATGGTTTTGACCTCGCGCAGGGAACAACAACCTACAACGAAGCGTATCAAGTCAGCCAGGCGATGTGCCAAGCAGCCAATCAGATCATTGTCGTGACCGATTCAAGTAAGTTTGGCCGTCGTAGTCCTAACGTGGTGGTTCCGCTAGATAAAATCGATATAGTTGTCACAGATAACCTTATCGCAGCAGAGGATCGGACGTATTTGGAAGAGAAAGGTATCCAAGTGATCACCGTTGGCTCCTAAGTCACTCCATAAACCCCATTTATGAAAGGAGGCCAGTTGGCTTTCTTTTTATTTTGTCGCCGATTTCAATTTTTTACTTTTAAAATAAAAGTTATCGGTGATTGAATTCACGCTTTTCTCTTTTGCCTCTTTTTCAACATATCAATAACGGAAACACTCCAACTATCCCCACATAATTTAAGAGCCGAAGGTATGGATTGGATAATCGAGGGAGCGGAATGGTTTATTGGTCTGTTTGAGAAAGGCGGTGAAGTGTTTAGCGAAATGGTGGCACAAGTACTCCCAGTGCTGATCTGTTTATTAGTTGCCATGAATGCGCTGATCCGTTTTATTGGCCAACAGCGCATAGAAGTGTTAGCTCAGAAAAGTGCGTCTAATCCTATATCTCGCTATTTGCTCTTGCCGACAGTAGGAACCTTTGTTTTTTGTAATCCCATGGTGCTCAGCCTAGGGCGTTTCTTACCTGAAAAGTACAAACCTTCTTATTATGCCTCTGCCTCCTACAGTTGCCACACCATGAATGGTATGTTCCCTCATGTAAATCCTAGTGAATTGTTTATTTATCTAGGCATTGCCGCTGGGATCACTCAACAGGGCTTATCGCTCGGTCCTCTCGCTATTTCCTATTTGCTGGTTGGCTTAGTGACCAACTTTTTACGCGGTTGGGTAACCGATATGACGACTATGTTTGTGGCTAGACAACAAGGTGTAGTATTCAGTGATAAAGTCGATCTTAACGTGGTTGAGGAAAAATGATGACGGTATTGAAAGTAAACCGAGGGCAGGGTGGATGGGGTGGCCCGCTATTCATTCCGGTTGAGGTTGACAAGAAGATCATCTACATCACAGCAGGGACTCGTCCCCATTTTATTGATGAGATAGTGGCGTTGACGGGCATGCAAGCGGTTAACGGCTTTGAACATTTTGTTCCCGATGAACGAGTCGCTTGTGTAGTGATTGACTGTGGTGGCACATTGCGTTGTGGGCTTTATCCCAAAAAAGGTATTCCGACATTAAATATCCATGCTACAGGTCAAAGTGGCCCTTTGGCACAATATATTCAGGAAGATATTTATGCATCTGGCATACGCAGTGGTTGTTTTTCCTTGGTAGATGATCACAAAACCACGTTTTGTGAGCCAATCCTATCTCAGCCCCAATCCATTGACACGACGAAGAAGCTTAGCCAACAAACAGATAGCTTACTGGCTAAAGTGGGGATCGGTATGGGCTCGGTGATGGCGACCTTTAATCAGGCTGGGCGTGAAACCATTGATACCGTACTTAAAACCATTCTGCCTTTTATGGCGTTTGTTTCAATGTTGATTGGGGTTATTCTCGCGTCTGGGTTAGGTGATTTCATTGCTCATACTTTGGAGCCATTAGCAGGGAACCCGATCGGTTTACTGACGATTGCCTTGATCTGCTCATTTCCGTTTCTGTCACCCTTTCTTGGACCAGGTGCGGTGATTGCGCAAGTGATCGGTGTACTTATCGGGACTCAGATCGGTATGGGAAATATCCCACCGCACTTAGCATTACCCGCTTTGTTTGCCATAAATGCTCAAGCTGCTTGTGATTTCATCCCTGTAGGGCTTGGCCTTGCAGAAGCTAAGCCCGAAACGGTACAGGTCGGTGTGCCTTCGGTACTTTACTCTCGTTTTCTTACAGGTGCGCCAACGGTGTTGATTGCTTGGCTTATCTCATTCTTCATTTATCAGTGAGGGCATATGCTTCAGTATCAAACGACGATTTTGTCCGCTGGCGATTATGCTAAAGACTCACTGCATGATGATATGGTGATTTTATTCGGCTCGAGCGCCCCTGATGCGGTGAAAGAATATTGCTTCATACACTCGGGATCTTCGTTGTATGGATTGATTGACCACAACACCACTTTATTAATTGGGGATCTCGGTTTTGTTGTGACGGCAGTCGGCAGTGTGGCGAACCAAAATCTTGCGGAGCTTGGGCATGTAACACTTAAATTTGACGGTCAGCGAATCCCAGAATTGCCGGGTACCATCCATTTACTCGGTCCTAAATTAGAAGTGCTTCAACATGGTGATGTGCTGATGTTTGGTTAAAATGGTGGAATGTGGCTTGATTGTAATTAGGCATATCTAAGAAAAAAGGCTCCTGTTTTAAAAGGAGCCAAATAGCTGGTGTTAGCTATGGAGAAAAGATTGTTAAGTACCATGATGTTTTAAAATTAGGGGTTTTAAATATTGGTCAAATTCTGTTCACTGTAGAAATCAAAAATATGGCAAAATGTGGTATTGAGGTTAAAACGCATTGTTTTTCCAATATGAGCAGTTGTAATGGTTTGATCGTTGACTCTTGCTATCAACTCCTTACCTGCCACAGTAAAATAGAGATATTTTTCGTTCCCCATATTTTCAACAACCGTCAATGTGCCTTCAACGGTATTGATAGTGTCGTGTTCTGCTGCTAAATGAATATGCTCAGGGCGAATGCCAAAACAGACAGGTTTATTGATATATTGTTGTAAGGCGATTTGCTTCTCATGTGGAATAAACATGCGAACATTGGCGGCAATGTCTATATAAAGCTGTTCGTTTTCTGAGCGAATCACAGTGTCGACTAAATTCATGGCAGGTGATCCAATGAAACTGGCCACAAACTTGTTGGCTGGATAATTATAAAGATTGGCTGGCGTATCAACTTGCATAATCCGGCCCTGGTTTAATACGCAAATTCTATCACCTAACGTCAAGGCTTCAGTTTGATCGTGAGTGACATAGATCATCGTTGCGGGTGTGCCTTCTTCTTTGAGTGATTGATGCAATTGGGCAATTTTCACACGCATTGAAACCCGAAGCTTTGCGTCCAAATTGGATAGTGGTTCGTCAAAAAGAAAAACATCAGGCTTGCGAACGATTGCCCTCCCTACTGCTACTCGTTGGCGTTGTCCACCCGACATTTCTTTGGGTTTACGATAGAGCAATTCGGTAATTTCTAATTTTTCTGCCGCTTCTTCTACTCTTTGTTTAATTTCATCTTTAGGCCTTTTTTGCATTTTTAATCCAAAGGCCATATTGTCAAAAACTGTTTTATGAGGGTATAGGGCGTAATTTTGAAACACCATAGCGATACCACGTTCTTTAGGGGGTAAATCGTTAACAATTTGGTTACCGATACGAATCTCCCCACCGCTAATCCCTTCTAACCCGGCAATCATTCTGAGTGTGGTTGACTTTGCGCAGCCTGATGGTCCAACAAACACCATGAATTCGCCATCATGGATATCTAGATCAATTCCGTGAACGGCTTTAAAGCCGTTCTCATACTCTTTTTCTATTTTTCGTAAGCTAACAGTAGCCATGAATTTCTCCGTGTATTGTATTGTGCAAGCAGTTATTTACATTCAGAAATCATGACTAAACGTGGTGTTTTATCGTCGGCTATTTGTACCGTCCATACGTATTGTCCATCTTTCGGTAGCATGACGACTGTATTTTTGGCAAAGCCAGCACGCTTGAGTTCTTTGACTTGCCCTACCGTTAGCGTTAATCCTGCGGCTGTATATTGAGGGTTCCAGCTCATTGTGGCGAATTGCAAGCTCACGTTTCCTGCCTTTTCGTTACTTACTACTTGATAAATGCCGTCACCTTTGTAACCCATCTGGCGGTTATCCATATGAAGCCATTGCCCATCAGCAAAGGTTCCAACAACAAATATGGATGGGCGGATAGGGCCTCGTTCTTCTAATGTAGGTAAGTCACATTGAGAGAATCTAGGGTCTACATTTTGTACTGAGTCGTTTTGTTGGGTAGTGGTGCTGGCACAACCAGCGAGCAATACAGCCAGTGTTGCTGCGATAAGTAGAGAGCTTTTCATCGTAAATGCCTTCATTGGTAATGTAAAATATTTGAGTGACAGATGATCATAAGATTTTTTTTTGCAGTAATTTAGAAAGCCAACCTCGGTGTGTTGATTTAGATTTATGAATTTCAAAGTGCTGGGTTATTTTATTGAGAACCGCAAGGTTCTTGTAATAGGCTTTTGCCTCCTTCGCGGGATAACCAAATAAGTCACTTTTCTCTGGAAAAGAATGACTTACGCCAGATTTGGCTTTAATTACTGAGTAGCTGCCAATGGTGACGTGCCCAGCAGTACCCGCTTGGCCGTGAACCACGACGTGATCACCAAGAGTGGTATGCCCTGCAAATCCAGATTGTGAGATGAGCAGACAATGTTTACCTATTTGGCAGTCATGCCCAATTTGGATTTGGTTATCGATCTTGGTTCCTTGGCCAATAACGGTATCGCCGAGTGTTCCTCTATCAATGGTATTATTGCAACCAATTTCTACGTTGTCGTGAATAACTACTCTGCCGATGCTTTCAACGCGTTGGTAGGCTCCATCTTTCACTGCCATATATTCAAAACTGAAATTGCCAATAGAGTTATTAGAATCGATAGTGACATTATTTCCAATAATTGTGCCTTCTTTGATCACTGTATTAGCATGAATAGCGACGTTATTACCGATAGTCACACCATTCATAATCTTCACACCAGGCATGAAATGGCAGTTTTCACCAATTTGACAATGTTTTCCAATATAGACATCGTCGATGGTTGCGGTGTTCCCTTGATCAAATAATTGATACATCTGTACTTTATAATAACGCAGCAGTTTGTTGAGAGTATTTGCATCTAAATGTTCAATAATAATTTTGGTTTTGACAGTGCTGCTACAAATCGCGGCCGGACCAATTAAAACATCTGCTGTAGTTTCAGAAATTGAATGTATGTCTTTTTTAGAAAAAACAATCGCTAATCCGCCAGCTATCTGTGGCGCATTTACTGGTCGAATTGTATCAATCGATATAGACGCATCACCTTCAATTTTACCGGAGATCAACTGCGCAATTTCTGAAACATGGATCATTTTAGCCTCTTTGAATGGATTAGAAACGATATAGAGCTTGAAGATAAATAGTGTGCTGTGTTAGCTCGCTTTCATTTTTTGCTTCCCAACCCGCCAGTTTACTTTTTTCTTCTACTTCATTAGCAAATTCGTATTCTCCTTTAACTAACCAGCTGTCACCTACAGCTTGTTCATAGCCTAAAGTGGCTTTACGAATATCTTTGAAGTAGTCAACATTAGCGTTCCCACCACCGCTGTTGCTGGCATTATTGGTTTCATTGTCACCGAGACGAGCTCTTACATAGAGCGTGCCTGCGTCATCAAAACTATATTGTACGACGGGTTCAATATATTTCTCGGTAAAATCACTGATCTCATTGATATTTCCGTTAGATTGGTAATCCTCATTATCTTTGATTTGGTAGTACATTTCCAAGCCAAGTTCCCAGTTACCAAACCGTTTATAGGGTCTGAATAAAATGCTATACCCAGTTTCTGTTCGTTCACCCCATTCGCTTTTATCTTCTTTGCTATAGAGATACTCCAAATTTGAATAAAAACCCCAACTGTATTCATTATTCCAGTAGGTCAAATAAGGTCGTAAACTGTGTTCTGCTAAATTTTTACGTAAACCACTTACATAAGGTGAATAAACTTTGCTGTCTGTATATTCCAATTCATAAATTAAGCCTGTCGCCCAACCGTTACTTAAGTCGTAACCCTTATTGAGTGAAAATAGATGCTTTAATCCATCTTCATTTTCGTGGTAACTGCCCTCATGTTGCTCTCTATTTTCTATTTTAAGGGCATACAAAGCGGTCATATTCCATTTGGCATTGTTGTAGTACACGCCAAAGGCTTCATGGGTGGTCGTTTTTTCCTTTTTATCTATGCCAGTAAAGCCATTGGTAATTTTGTCTTCGTATTCAAGAGAAGTTCCTACATGGCCTCCAAACTGAAGCGCTTGGTCAAAAAAGCTATCTTCAGGGTTTAAACCATGCTCACTGGCAGCGAAAGCGGGAGTAGAAACAGCGATTGCTGTTGCTACGGATATAGCAAGTAACGTTCTTTTCACGATAGGTCCTTATCAACCTATTTAAGGTTGTAAATCGTAGTTATAATATAGATGAATGTTTAGTAGTTCACTGTGAACGCCTAAATATTGTTCTGCATATTAATAAATTTTTCCTCCTAAGCATTCTATAAGTGAGAAGTTGGTCACTTTTAATTGCTTATTATAGAGATTTAGATCACGAATTTACTTCTTTGTCGATTAGTTTAAGGGAGGTCTTTACGCGTTTTTGCCTTGTGGCTCTACTTGGTGACGTCTTGTTTAGGTTTTCGCATACGCCCATTCAAGTGTTTTTAAATAAGGTTTGGTGATTGAAATCACAATTTCCTGTGGTATGAAGATGATAGTGGTTGACTTAAAATCGGCGACATTTAACCTAGTAGTATCTTTTGTACTACCATTGGTGTTGATATGAGAAATAGATGGATGAAAACAGTATTAGCTGCAACTTTGATTTGCTCAGCTTCTATTGTTTCTGCTGAGACGATTACGCCGGAAATAGACTCTGAATTATTGATTTGGACAGATAACACGACGCTCGACTATATGAAATATGCCGCCGACCAATTCAATCAAGATTTTGGTTACAAAGTTAAATTTACATTTCGTGGTTTAGCTCCGATAGACGCTGCATCGCGAATGATTCAAGACGGCGGATCCGCACGCGTTGCGGATGTGGCGGAAATAGAGCATGACTTATTAGGAAGGTTAGTAGTTGCTGGTGGGGCGATGGAAAACTTAGTTTCAGTTGATCGTATGAAACATAACTTTATGCCAAATGCTATTTCTGCAATGCAATATGGTGGAGCCAGTTATGGTTTCCCTGTCAGTTATGCGACGTTGGCGCTCTTTTATAACAAAGATTTGTTACCTGAAGCACCCAAAACATTTGAAGCACTGATTCGCTTTGGCGAGATATTTAATAATGTAAAAGAGAACAAATACGCTTTATTGTGGGATGTGCAAAATTATTATGAATCTCGAATGTTTTTAACCCTTTATGGCGCTTATGAATTTGGGAATAAAGGGACAGATGCTAAAGATATCGGGATCAATTCTGAATTAGCGCAAAAAGGTCTTTTGGCCATGAAAACATTGCAAGCGGCTAATAGTTCAAACCCGATTGATATGCGTAACCCGCAAGTTCGCCGTGGTTTATTTTCCGAGGGTAAAGTGGCCGCAATTATTGATGGTCCTTGGGCAATTCAAGGCTATGCCGCGAGCGGCGTAAACTATGGGGTCATGCCGATTCCCACTCTAGAAGGTCAGCAATTACGTACTTTTTCAACAGTTAGGCTTGCAGTGGTATCGACATACAGTGAATACCCAAAAGCAGCGCAACTGTTTGCTGATTACATTGCGTCTGACAAGATGCTGATGAAGCGATATGAGATGACGAAATCCATTCCACCCGTTCAATCGTTAATGGAAGAGATCATTGTCGATGCAGATGAAGCCACTTACGCCATCATCGCTCAGGGATTCTATTCCGATGCGATGCCATCGATTCCTGAAATGGGTTATTTGTGGTCTCCCATGGCCAGTGCTATCACCGCAATGTGGGTAAATGGTAAAGAGCCAAAGTCAGTGCTGGACCATGCTCGAGCAATAATTGAAGAGCAGATTGCATTTCAGGAGTAAGCATGTTGTTAGCCAAAACTCAAAATAGACTCCATTTCCTCAGTTCAATGTTGATCATGGGTACAACGCAACTTGCACATAAACATTGGGTGAAAGGCATCTTTCTTTTTACGGTTAATGTGTTGTTTTTGTTTGCGCTGCCTAACCTTATTTTGGCGCTCAAAGGTTTGGTTTCTTTAGGCGATGTGGTACAAGTTCGGCAAGGTTTTCAAGTTATCCAAGGCGATAACTCCATTCATATGTTGGTGGAAGGTGTTATTGCTGTCATTCTGATGCTCTGTTTCATTACTACCTATATTCTGAACGTCAAAGATGCTCAATCTTGTACATTGTGTAAGCTGAATATTCGTGGGCAAATTCAATCCATTTATAATAAACATTTTGCATTCATCGTACTTTCTCCCGCTTTGATAGTGACTATTGCGTTTATTATTCTGCCTATCGCAATTACGGTACTGGTTTCATTTACGAACTATTCAGCACCTCATCATATCCCCCCTAAGAATTTAGTGGACTGGGTAGGGTTAAGAAATTTTTGGACATTGTTTGAGCTGAAAATTTGGTCAAATACATTTTTTGGTGTTGCTTTATGGACGGTTGGATGGGCAGTCGCTGCAACAATTTGTACTTGCGGTTTTGGCTTCTTGCTCGCTCTCGCCTTAGAGAATCGGAACATTCAAGCGAAAAAACTCTGGCGGTTTGTCTTTATTCTCCCTTATGCCATTCCCGCATTTGTTACCTTACTAATGTTTCGCTTATTACTGAATGGAATTGGCCCGGTAAACGCCACTTTAAATAGTTGGGGATTCGATTCTATTGCATTTTTATCTGATCCATTTACCGCCAAGATAACAGTAATTGCCGTCAGTGTCTGGGTTGGGGCGCCTTATTTTATGCTGTTGATTGCTGGGGCATTGACCAACATTCCTCGTGATCTCTATGAAGCCAGTGAAGTCGATGGGGCAAGTAAATTCCAGCAGTTTCAAGAGATAACGTTGCCGATGGTATTGCACCAAGTCGCCCCCTCACTAGTCATGACATTTGCTCATAACTTCAATAATTTTGGAGCGATATTCTTGTTGACTGAAGGCGGGCCGATCAATCCTGAATACCGTTTTGCTGGACATACCGATATTTTGATCACTTGGATTTACAAATTGACCTTGGACTTCCAGCAATACCAGATTGCTTCTGTTATTTCGATTGTAATCTTCCTATTCCTGTCCGTAATTGCTATTTGGCAGTTCCGCAGAATGAAATCCTTTAAAGATGATGTGGGGATGTAACGATGAATCGACTTGCTGAAAAACTAGGGACGCTATTGGTCTATCTGTTCTTGTTACTGAATGCTTTGTTAGTGTTAGGGCCGGTTGCCTGGACTATTCTCGCATCGTTTAAGCGTGGCAATAATCTCTTTAGTACCTCATTTAGTGATATTACGTTTACGCTGGACCATTATCGTGCGTTATTTACTGATACACCTTATTTAGATTGGTATATCAATACGTTGATATTAGCCACCGCCAATATGGGAATTTCACTCATTATTGTCACCATGACGGCTTATGTTTTTTCGCGTTATCGATTTAAAGGTAAACGTAATGTAATGATGGGGATTTTAGTGCTGCAAATGTTCCCCGCATTTTTATCGATGACGGCAATTTACATTCTATTATCAAAAATGAACTTAATTGACACCTACGCTGGGTTACTGTTTGTGTATGTAACCGGGTCGTTACCATTTATGACTTGGCTCGTAAAAGGGTATTTTGATGCGTTACCAACCTCATTAGATGAAGCGGCAAAAATTGATGGAGCAGGGCACATGACGATTTTTCTGGAAATCATCCTGCCATTAGCCCGCCCCATTTTAGTGTTCGTTGCTTTGGTATCATTCACGGGGCCTTGGATGGATTTCATTTTGCCGACGTTGATTTTGCGTAGTGAAGAAAAAATGACCTTAGCCATTGGGATCTTCAGTTGGATTTCATCAAACTCAGCCGAGAACTTTACGCTGTTTGCCGCAGGATCTTTATTGGTAGCGATACCTATCACGTTGCTTTTCGTAGTAACTCAAAAACACATCACCACGGGCCTTGTTAGCGGCGCGGTAAAAGAATAATTCTTAGGTACATTTAGTATGATCACAAAAAGTTCACTGATGCATTCCGCAAAGAGTGCAGATAGCTACGCTTATGACAATGCAACTTTACATATTCGTTTCCGTACGGCCAAAGGAGAGGTGGATAATGTTTCCTTGTGGATTGGTGACCCATATCACTGGGCTGAAGGTGGTTTAGACGGCGGTAACTTAGGCGGCAGTGATGCACATGGTTGGGTTGGCGGTAACACGGTGCCTATGTTATTTGAGGGACAAACGGAGTATCACGACCATTGGTTTGCACAGTTTCAGCCACCGAAACGTCGAAGTCGTTATGGCTTCATTCTTCATGGTCGTGAAGGTGAAAAACTGCTGTTTGGAGAAAAGCGATGTGTTGATATCCGTGATCCTAATATTGCGGAAATGGAATTAAGTAACTTGAGCAATTTTTTCTGTTTCCCGTACCTTAATCCGCGAGATGTGTTACGCACGCCAAATTGGGTCAAAGAAACTATTTGGTATCAAATTTTTCCTGAACGTTTCCATAATGGAATGCCGGATATTTCTCCTTGCGATGTTCAGCCGTGGGGTAGCCAGCCTAGTCCGCATAACTTTATGGGGGGCGACCTATGGGGTGTGATTGAAAAACTGGATTATCTCCAAGAACTGGGGGTGAATGGGTTGTATTTTTGTCCAGTATTTACTGCTAATGCGAATCACAAATACGACACTGTTGATTATTTTAATGTGGATCCACATTTTGGTGGTAATGAGGCATTTCGGGCTTTGGTCAAAGAAGCACATCGCCGCAATATGAAAGTGATGTTAGATGCAGTGTTTAACCACGTTGGGGATCAACACCCATTTTGGTTAGATGTGGTTAAAAATGGAGCTCAGTCGCGTTACGCAGATTGGTTTTGGATTAACCGCTTCCCTGTCTATCCAGATACACCGAAAGAAGAGTGGGATTTTTGGGATTTCAATTACGAAACGTTTGGTAATGTAATCGAAATGCCCAAATTGAATACCGAAAACGAACAATGTCGCCAGTATCTGTTGAGTGTGGCACAGCATTGGGTTGAAGAATTTGACATTGATGGTTGGCGCTTAGACGTTGCAAACGAAGTCGATCATGAGTTTTGGCGGGATTTTCGTCGCACGGTGAAAAGTATAAAACCTGATTGCTACATTTTGGGCGAGATTTGGCACGAGGGTATGCCTTGGTTACGTGGCGATCAATACGATTCTTTAATGAATTACCCACTGACTCAGGCCACTACGGATTATTTTGCACTGCAGGCTTATGATAAAGAAACCTTCATGTATGCAGTGACTCGTTCATATCTTGCGTATCCTAAAAACGTCAACGAAGTGATGTTTAATTTACTAGAAAGCCATGATACGACTCGTTTACTTAGCTTATGTGCCAATGATAAGCATAAAGCTAAGCTAGCCTATTTATTCATGTTCACGCAGGTTGGTTCACCTTGTATTTACTATGGTGGAGAAATAGGGATGGATGGGCGTAAAGGTATGGGTAGAGAAGATAATCGGAAGTGTATGATTTGGGATGAATCTGAACAAGATCTCGATTTCAAAGCCTTTATTCAGTGGCTTATTGAATTGCGTAAAAATCATCCACACTGGAATGAACCTTCACTTAATTGGTATACCGTCGAGCATCCTTCGGTATTGGCCTATTCCCGAGGTGAGCAAACGTTTTTTATTAATAACAGTGATAGTGCTATTTCGTTTATGTGGCAAGAGCAGCCTATGCATTTAACCGCTTTCGATTTTAACATCTTGGGCTTAGGCACCGCTTAGGCTTGGTGGCGATAAGCTTAGTTCACCCTGAATCTCAATAGATTCGTCTACATTCACTGCGTAAGGAGTGATAATCTCTATACCTATCCAATTTGAGGTTTTTCGTTGGGTTTGCTCGTGATCTTTTTTCACTTGTTAGCTATCGGCAGCCTCAAATGGTGTAGGTACATTTAGGAATTCAACTGTGAATAAAAAGCGAGGAGAACCTGTGACTGAACTGGTAACGAAATTGATGGGGTTTGGATTTACTAAGACAGACGCATTGGTTTACATCAATTTACTTAAAAATGGTCGAGCAAGCGGCTATAAGATTGCCAAAGATATCTCTTTGTCCCGCTCATCGGTTTATTCTTCAATCGATAATTTATACAAAAATGGTTGTATTTTTATGTCGGATGGAGACACAAAAGAGTATGAAGCGAAATCGCCCGAACTCATTTTCAGCCAAATAGAAAGACAGACGATCGACAATATTCAGATCCTTAAAAAAGAGCTATCGCGCATGATGCTCCAAGAGGAGAAAGAGTTTATTTATAACGTGACGGGTTTTGAAAACCTCATTCAAAAAGCGAGAGAGATGCTGGCACTCGCGCAGGTGGAGGTGTACCTAAATACTGACTTTCATCTAGAGCTATTAGAAAAAGAAATTTGTGATGCTATCGAAAGAGGTGTTCGTGTCATTACCTTTTCCTTTAATAAATTATCGGTACCACATCCTAAAGTGGAGCTATATTCTCGCTCCGACCAGCAGGAGCAACGTTATCCCTCGCATCGTTTTATGTTGGTTGTGGATATGAAACAAGCAGTAATGTTTTCTCATCGTCAAGAAGCGTTGGGTCTGTATTCTAATAATCGTCTGTTGGTCAAAATGATTGCAGAGCATATACATAGCGATATTTATCTCACCGAATATGAAAAACTAGCTCCAGAAAAGCGCTGTCGTATCGGTACGATTCATGAGCTTGATAATGATATGGTTCATGATGATAGTGGGAGCTTCACCCAATAAAAGGGACTGATTTTGCAGAAGATTGACGCATAGCATCAAGTTCAGGATTAGGCTGTCGTTAGTATCGCTATGGGTTCGAATAGTGAGTAAAAATGACATTCGGAGATTTCAACTATAATTAACGAACAATTAAAGCGTGCCGTGCCGAACAAGGTTGCGCACAACAAGAAAGGAATGAGCAGCAAGATGAAAAAAATGCTGATGTTTCTATTATTGCTGCTTGGGCTGGCGGGTGCAGGCGCTGGCTATTACTTTCTTTATTATCTTCCCGAGCAAGAAGCACTGCAGGCCGATTCGTCGAGTTCGAACGATGAAGAGCAAGTTCCAGCGGATGAGCCTTCCCCTAAAACGGCCTTGCCAGCAAAACCGCTTGTTAATGATTTATATGTCGATTTAGCCAAGCTCGGGGTGAGAGAAAAGCCCGATGCACAAGCGTTTGTTGAGCGGGTTTTATACCGTGGTGATAAGGTTAAAATCTTGGAGCGCAAAGCAGGTTTTGGCCGCATTACCGATTATTTTGTCTATAAGGAAAACGGGCCTGAAGTCGCGGAGTGGATACCTTTGGATGGTTTAGTGGAGCAGCCTCCGGTGATCAGTGCAGAGGAGCGCCGTAAAACGGTCACGCAGTACATTGCGAATTCGGATGATTTTAAACTCTATGAAACGGCTTTTGTGCAGAAAACCGATGAGTTGCTGAAAAATGAAACCTGCGTACCAGAAGATTTTGAAGAGCTTGGTGGCTGGGTTAAGTCACTCAAATATCAAGAACGTGAGGTTTATTTTGTGTATTGTGGTGGCCGCAAGTTAGCCAACAAAATTTACTTTGATACACAAAGCAAAGAGGTATTTTACGCTTCTCATTAGCTAAAGTGGTAAGAGCATTTAGATCTTTTTACTTGAGGCTTATGGTTGTCAGGAATATGATGCCTGCCTGAGTTGAGAGGAATGATTTTTTCATGCATTGGCACTTTATTAAATATGTCTGGTTTACGTTTCTTGCGGTGGTTTTGCCTTCGCAAGCGTTAGGCTGTTTAATTGAAAGTGAAACGCACAGCCACGCTGAACCTAAAGTCAGCCTGCAACGTGATGCTGAAAAAACGTCGCTCACGGCGATTGTTCACCAGCAAACATTGCCTCAAGCTATCGCTATTCAACAACCTATCTCTGATCAACAATCAATATCTGATCAACAAGATAAACAAACGGCTCCACCCGTATCAAAATCGCTTCACTCAGACACTTCTGCTGCAATCGTCACCGCATCTCGTTGGGGGGTAACTTCTCGAGTTGTTGAATACGATGGTCCCACTTTTGTCGATAACACGCCCGATTACGACGTCACCGTCGCTCCCTTTAGGCTTTATCTTTTTCCTGTCGCTGAGTTGGCGGCATGGCAAGCTCGCCCCTATAGTTCTCACCACAGAATTTCTGGCTGGAAAGAAACCAATGCCATGTATGTGGCGTTAAATAGCCAGTACTGATCCTTCTTACTTTATATCAAGTGACAAAGTCACTCGCTTGTTCATTTAACTTGTTTATTTAAAGTAATAACAACTCAGCTTTGCTGAGAGGATTGGTATGAGAAAAACAAATAATAAAAAGGCGTCAGCACGTCTTATTAATCACTATTCTGCGTGGAAGTATATCGTATTGGCAGCCACTTTGGTTGTGCTTGCCTTGAGCGCTATACCCACATGGTATGGCGAACAGCCGTCGATTCAACTGCAAGTCTCAGCTAAAAATGAGACGCTTAATTCAGTCGTGGAATTGACTCATCTACTCGAAAAAAACGATATTGCGGTACAAAACATACAGCAGCAAGGTGGGAAAACGACCTTAGTTTTTGCTGATGAAGTCCAGCAAACACACGCCAGAGAATTACTCGATGGCATGATTGAAAAAGAAGACAGTATTACGTTCTCTTACGTTTCGGTTGCACCAACATGGTTGACAAATTTAGGTTTTAACCCGATTAAACTAGGGTTGGACCTGCGTGGTGGTGTGCAATTTTTGCTGAACGTTGACGTGGATAAAGCGTTCCAAGAGCAACGTGACAGCATGATCGATACCGTGAAAGATAAGCTGCGTGACGAGCGTCTTCGCAGCGTGAAAGTTAACTCTGAAGGTATTGATGGCTTCAAAGTAATGAGCAATTCAGCGGAAGATCTCAATAAAATCAATGCATTCCTCAAAGAAACTTACTCAGGGTGGGATATTCAACGCTCTTCTGATCAACTGCTGATCAAGCCTTCAAAACAGAATCGAGTCGATTTCCAATCAACGACGCTGCAACAGAACCTCAAGATTATGCGTGATCGCATTGAAGAGCTGGGCATCACTGAAGCCATGGTTCAGCGCCAAGGCGAGCACAGCATTCGTATCGAATTACCGGGCGTGCAAGACCCATCACAAGCGAAAAACGTGATTGGTGCGACGGCGAGCCTGGCTTTTTATGAGGCGAAATCACCCAGTGAAGCGTTTACGTCGCAAGACATTGTGCTAAAAGATGAAAATGGCCGCAATGTTGTACTTACTAAACGCCCTGTATTAACCGGCGATCACATTGTTAATGCGCGCGCAGGTATTGACCAAGTGGGAATGTCTGAGGTCAACATCTCGCTTGACCACGCTGGTGGCAAAATCATGAGTGATTTTTCATCCAAGCATATCGGTAAACCGATGGCGACCGTGTACCGTGAATACACCACCAATGCTCGTGGCGAAACAGAGCGTAGCGAAAAAGTGATCAGTGTTGCGACCATTCAATCGCAGTTGGGTAGCCAATTTAGAATCACTGGTGCAGGTTCGATGGAAGAAGCACAGCAGCTGGCTTTATTGCTGCGCGCTGGTTCATTAACCGCGCCTGTGACTATCGTAGAGGAGCGTACCATCGGCGCTTCATTGGGCGCAGAAAACATTCAAAATGGTTTTGCCGCATTAGCCTTAGGTATGGCATTAACGCTGACTTTTATGGCGCTTTGGTATCGCCGTTTAGGTTGGGTGGCGAATGCGGCGTTGCTGTTTAACATGGTGTGTCTCATTGGTCTGATTGCCTTATTGCCGGGTGCTGTACTGACCTTGCCGGGGATTGCAGGTCTAGTTTTGACGGTTGGCATGGCCGTCGATACCAACGTGCTAATTTTTGAACGCATCAAAGACAAAATCGCGGAAGGTCGCAGCTTTGCGCAAGCGATTGATACAGGTTTTAGCAGCGCCTTTAGCACCATTCTTGACGCCAACGTCACCACTATGATCACCGCCGTGATTCTGTATTCGATCGGTAATGGTCCAATCCAAGGCTTTGCCCTGACCTTAGGGCTCGGCATTATGACCAGTATGTTCAGCGGTGTGTTTGCTTCGCGTGCGGTTATCAATCTCATTTGGGGACGAGATGCTCGTCGTGATGTAAGGGTATAAACATGATTGATTATTTGAAAAACCATATTCGTCCAATTCGTTACATCACGAGCGTACTCTCTGTGACATTGATGCTGATCTCATTAGTGGCGTTTGGTGTGAAAGGCCTCAACATGGGTTTGGATTTTACTGGTGGGATGGTCACCGAAGTCACGGTCGATAAAACCCTCACCAACAAAGAGTTACTGCAAGCGTTGAAACCTACATTAGGAGATTCAACGATGCTCACCAAAGCAGGTGAAGAAGGGCGTTGGGTTATCCGCTACGCGCTTCCTGAAAGCGATCAAGAGACGCCTAACATTCCCACTTTGCTCAGCGACGTCTCTGAACATGTGACGGTGGTGAGCAACAGTATGGTCGGCTCGCAAGTGGGACAAGATCTGGTGGAGCAAGGTAGTTTAGCGTTGATGATCTGCTTACTGTGTATCTTAGGTTACTTGTGTTTCCGCTTTGAATGGCGTTTAGCGAGCGGCTCGTTGTTGGCCTTGCTGCATGACGTTATTTTAGTGCTCGGTTTCTTTGCTCTGACACAGATGGAGTTCAACCTAACCGTGTTTGCGGCGGTACTGGCGGTATTAGGTTATTCATTGAACGACTCCATTATCATTGCCGACCGTATTCGTGAACTGCTCGTGGCCAAGCAAAGTACGCCAACCAAAGAGATTACCGACCAAGCCGTGATTGCGACTTTCTCACGCACTATGGTGACTTCGGGTACGACATTACTCACCGTTTCCGCATTGTGGTTAATGGGCGGGGAGCCGCTTGAAGGGTTTGCTATTGCAATGTTCATCGGTATTATTTCTGGAACTTGGTCTTCAATCTCAATCGGGACTGTGTTACCAGAGTGGTTGAAACTTGAACCTAAACATTACTTGCCTGTGGTGGTGGATTCCGCGCCTTAGTATTTCTGCGCATGTCATTTAAAGTGAAGTAAAAAAATCCGCCTTATGCACAGGCGGATTTTTATTGGTAGTTGACTATAAATTACGGTAGGAAGTGTAATTTAGAGTTCTTTATCTTTACTCAATGACAGCAACCAAAGTGAAACGGCGGCAACCACCGCAAAGCCGCCGAAGATAATAACAGGCATCGCGCTGTAACCAAGAATATGCCAAATCACCGATTCTAATGTACTCATGGGTTAATTCTCCTATTGCCAGCCTTCAACGCCTTGCATGTCTGGCAGTTTATGTGCAATACCTTTATGGCAATCGACACAGGTTTTTTCACCACTAGCAAGGGCGGTAGAGTGCTGTTTGGCACTGCGTGGACCTTGCTCTGAAAAATCCATGTATTCGAACTCATGGCAGTTGCGGCACTCTAATGAGTCATTATTTTTCAATCGTGACCACTCACGCTCCGCGAGATGTGCTCGACGTGCTTGAAACTTTTCGGGTGTGCTAATGGTGCCTAATACCACATGAGCAAACAACTCTTGGGAGGCTTGCACTTTGCGGATAATCTTGTCTGTCCACTCATGAGGAACATGGCAGTCAGAGCAGATAGCACGTACTCCGGAACGGTTAGAATAGTGAATCGTCTCTTGGATCTCAGCCACAATCGGTGCATGACAGCCTGAGCAGAATTCTTCTGAGTTTGTTGCTTCCATACCGGTGTTAAATGCGCCCCAAAATAGCAGACCACCTGCAAACCCCATGAACAATACGATGCCAACGGCCGCTTTACTTGGGCTTGTGAGCCTTTTCCAAAACGCTTTTAATAATTTCATAAATAGCCTCTTCAGTTATTATCTGGCTACGATTAGCGAAGTGAATCAACGGATTTGAACTCATTTTCCACCAAAGGCTTCGCAATGGCTTGCGGTACATGGCACTGTAAACAGAAGTAACGGCGCGGTGAGACGTCAGCTAGCACCGCATCTTCACGGTTAACATAGTGGGTCACGCTGATTTTGGTTGCGCCCATCTCTTTGGCATTTTTCCAACTGTGACAAGCAAGGCACTTATTGGCGTTTAGCGACACTTCGTAGCCACGAATGTTATGCGGGATCAAAGGTGGCTGATAGACATATTCGCTTTCAAGCGCTTGATCTCTTGGATACTTCTTAAAGTCGTCTGCAGGACGAGTCTCTTCAAGTTGCGTTGCGCCACGCAGCGATTCCAGCCCACCGTTGCCGCCGGGGTTATTCAGTTCCGCCTGTACGGTTTGGCCAAATAAAGCCCCAAAAGATAAAAGGGCGATCAGTAGTTTTTTCATCTTAAATTCTCCGCCTAATGGCTCATTCTGAGATCGGCTCCCCATAGGGCAGCCGATGCATTCATTAACTGGCTTACGCTACTTTAGTGATTTTTACCGGACATTTTTTGAAGTCTGTCTGCTTCGACAGTGGGTCCGTGGCATCTAAAATCAGCTTGTTAATCAAAATGCGAGCATCAAAGAATGGGATAAAGACCAAACCATGCGGTGGACGATTTCGGCCGCGCGTTTCCACACGAACACGAACTTTGCCGCGTCTGTTGGAAATCAATACTTCATCACCACGTCGTAACCCACGCGCTTTGGCGTCATCTGGGTGGATGTAACAGAGCGCATCGGGTACGGCTTTATAAAGTTCAGGCACGCGCCGCGTCATAGTACCGGTGTGCCAGTGTTCTAACACGCGGCCCGTACACAGCCACATATCAAATTCGGCATCAGGTGATTCCGGCGGCGCTTCATAAGGAGCGGAGATGATCCACGCTTTACCATCCGGTTTGCCGTAGAAATCCCAATCAGATCCTTTTTTCGCATAAGGGTCAGAGCCTTCTTTAAAGCGCCATAACGTTTCTTTGCCATCCACAACCGGCCAGCGTAAGCCGCGAACGTTATGGTATGTGTCATAAGGCGCTAAGTCGTGGCCGTGACCGCGTCCGAAACTGGCGTACTCTTCAAATAACCCTTTTTGTACATAGAAACCGAAGTGATGTGCGTCATCGTTCAGCTCACGCGCTTCTTCAAGCGGGAATTGGTCAACCTGTCCGTTTCTGAACAGCACATCAAACAGGGTTTTACCGCGATATTGTGGCGCTTTGGCGAGCAATTCTTCTGGCCATACTTCTTCCATTTTGAAGCGTTTAGAGAACTCCATCACTTGCCATGAGTCTGATTTTGCTTCGCCCACAGTACCAACTTGCTGATACCAAGCTTGAGTGCGGCGTTCAGCATTACCGTAAGCACCTTCTTTTTCCACCCACATTGCGGTAGGGAGCACTAAGTCGGCCGCTTGCGCTGTGGCTGTTGGATACGGGTCAGACACGACGATAAAGTTTTCTGGGTTACGATAACCCGGTAAACGTTCTTCGTTAATATTCGGGCCTGCTTGCATGTTGTTATTACACTGCACCCAGTAAGCGTTGAGTTTGCCATCTTTGAGCATTCGGTCTTGCTGTACGGCGTGAAAGCCCGGTTTTTCAGGAATGGTGCCTTGCGGAAGCTTCCATGTCTTTTCAGCAATCGCGCGATGTTTGGGGTTAGCCACCACCATGTCAGCAGGCAAGCGATGAGAAAAGGTTCCGACTTCACGTGCCGTGCCGCAAGCGGATGGTTGGCCTGTTAATGAAAATGGACTGTTGCCAGGTGTGGCAATTTTGCCCGTCAGTAAGTGCAGGTTGTAGACCAAGCTTTGCATCCAAACACCGCGAGTATGTTGGTTCATGCCCATAGTCCACAGTGACATCACTTTGGTGTTAGGGTCAGCGTACTGTTTTGCAAGCGCGATCAGTTTATCTTCGGCAACGCCTGACATTTGCGCGGCTTTTTCAACCGTATAAGGTGCAACCGAGGCTTTATAAGCTTCAAAGTCAATCGCAGTCACATCACCGGAGTTGGCATTTTTCGCTTTAACTTGCAGGGGGTGCTCGTCACGCAGGCCATAACCAATATCCGTAGTCGCTTGCTTGAAGTGGGTATGTTTATTGACGAAATCCCAGTTCACCGCATTGTTTTGAATGATGTAGTTGGCGATGAAGTTGGCGATGGCAAGGTCACTTTGTGGGTGGAAAATGTAACCGTGGTCGGCCAGCTCAAACGAACGATGATAATAAGTCGAAAGGACATTTACTTTAACGTGTGGGTGACTTAAACGACGATCGGTAATACGAGTCCAAAGAACCGGGTGCATTTCAGCCATGTTTGAACCCCAAAGCACAAAGGCATCAGCGTGTTCAAAATCATCATAGCAGCCCATCGGTTCATCAATACCAAAGGTGCGCATAAATCCAACAACGGCTGAAGCCATACAGTGGCGAGCGTTTGGATCAATGTTATTAGAGCGAAAACCCGCTTTCATCAGTTTAACGGCGGCGTAACCTTCCATCACGGTCCATTGGCCTGAACCGAACATGCCAACACTGGTTGGCCCTTTCGCTTTTAGAGCTTGTTTCCACTTTTCAGCCATCACATCGAAAGCCTGATCCCACGACACTGGCGTGAATTCTCCATCTTTATGATATTGGCCATCTTTCATGCGCAGCAGTGGCTGTGTTAAGCGATCTTTGCCATACATGATTTTTGAAAGGAAGTAGCCTTTAATACAGTTCAACCCTTTGTTAACGGGCGCTTCAGGGTCACCTTGTGTGGCAACCACTTTGCCGTTTTGAGTGCCGATTAATACTGAACAGCCCGTACCGCAGAAACGACAAGGCGCTTTATCCCAAGTGATTTTTGTTTGGTCTGAGCTGGCAATCAAGTTTGTAGCGCTGGCGGGTAGAGTAATACCAGCGATAGCGGCTGCGGATGCGGCTGCGTTTGCTTTCACAAACGCGCGTCTTGTCATTTTCATACGTCATCCTCAATGTGGGAATGTTGTGTTCCAGTGTTGGTATCCGTGTCATCCAGCCCACTTTCTATTTGGTGATAAACCAAAGCGGTGCTGAGAACATGTGGTAAGTTGTTAATCGCATCGATGGTGTCAGTAACGAAGCCTTGATTTTCCGTTTCCAAAACGACGATCATTTTCCCTTCGTTGCTTTGGCCATACACTTCGGCGTTCTCAAACGATTCGATTGTCGCTTTGAGCGCTGCTAAATGTTCAGGTACGACGTGAACGATCAAACTTGAAATATGTACTTCATTGAGTGACATGTTTATCTCTCATTATTATTAATATTGCTCACACGGATGGCTGAGGTTGGACAGATGGAAACGCACGCGCCACATCCGTTACAGGCATCAAGATCGACATTCGGTTGCGCCACTTTTCCGATCACTAAATTGAACGTTATAGCGCTGACTTCACATGACTCAGCGCAGCTACGACACTCCACATTGCGTTTAGCCAAGCAGCTTTCTTCGATCTTTGCTTTAGCCAGCCACGGTTGTGTTGAGCGCGGTGCGAAAATTGGCTCTGGGCAGCTCTGCGCGCACTGATAACAAAAGGTGCACTCATCAATATGAAAATCTATGGTTGGGAAGCCGCCATCACCTAAGGTGATGATCTTTGTTTCGCACGCGTCTAGGCAGCGGCCGCAGCGAGTGCACTCATCTGAAAAGGAGAGGGGGTGAGCAATCCAAGGCAAGCGGACAATGGTGTCATCGACCTGATTACGAGAAAAAAAACGCCTTTTCGAGAGATCAACCAAAGTGCATTCCTGTATTTGTTAACAAATCTTCATTTATCCATACACAAATTGTAGTTTTTGTCCTATTTCTATAAATACCCCCAAGGAGGTAATTGGCTAGTCATGTTGTTTTAGATCAATAAATTCAAGCGCGAGTGATCACATATTGAATGGCTTTAACGACAGCGGCGCCCAATCAGATACAATAGGCAAGGAGAGGTTCACGGAGAGATGTTTTGAGAAAACGATCCAAACAGTCGGTCACCAGCACCATTGCCAAAGCCATGGTGTCGATTTTACTGTTATCGGTTGCCATCACAGGCTACGCCATTTTTACACTCGCTTCCTCACTCAATGATGCGGAAGCGGTGAACGTGGCTGGTTCAATGCGTATGCAAAGCTATCGATTGGCACATGATATTCAAAGTAACTCGGTGGATTATTCATCTCACATTTATCTTTTTGAACGTTCGCTTTATTCACCATCGATGAAAGCATTGCAGCGTTGGCCTGTGCCAAACGACATCACCAAAGATTATTATCAGTTGATCATTCGTTGGCACGAACTGAAAAGTTTGTTAAATAGTGAGAACAAAGACCGCTATCTTGATGAGGTAGCGAAATTTGTCAGCCAAATCGACCGTTTTGTCTTTAAGTTGCAGCACTTCTCAGAACAAAAGCTGATCCAACTGGCTTGGTTTGGCGGCATGGGGTTGGGTGGTGTGTTATGTATCTCATTGTTTGTGGTGCATTTTATTCGTAAGGAAGTGGTGGGGCCATTGCGTTCGCTAGTGACCGCCAGTGAGCAGATCCAAAACCGTTCATTTGATGTATCGCTCAATGTCACCAGCCATAATGAAATGGGGATCTTAACCCGCACGTTTAATAAAATGGCCACCGATCTTGGTAAGTTGTACCTCGGTTTAGAGCAAGCGGTGAATGAGAAAACCCATAAGTTGCAAAATGCCAATCAAGCACTGCAAGTGCTGTATGACTGCTCACAAGAGTTAACCGCGTCGCGCATTAGCCAAGATAATTTCCAAGCGATTTTGCAACACTTGGTCACCATTGAAGGGGTCACATTTGCCCAGTTAGAAATTGGTGATGACGCGGGTAAAAGTACGCGCTTATCCGAAGGTGAGAGCAATGGGTTCTCCCTTTCTCCGCTTTTGCTGAGCTTAGATGGGATGCAACTGGGTTACTTGTATTTGCAATACAGCTTGCCTTGTCCAAATAGCGCCTTGATTGATAACTTCGTACAAATATTGTCGCGTGCTATTTATTATAATCAAGCGCAGAAACAAGCCGAGCAGTTGATCTTGATGGAAGAACGCGCCACCATCGCACGGGAACTGCATGATTCGTTGGCTCAATCGCTTTCGTATCTGAAGATACAAGTATCACTATTAAAGCGCGTGATTGGCCGAGCAGAGACCCCGCATGCCGCAGAGAAAAAAGAGCAAATCATTTTAGATATTGATCAAGGTTTGTCGGGCGCTTACACCCAGTTAAGAGAGCTATTAACCACCTTTAGGCTAACGATTAAAGAAGGCAATTTTGGTCAAGCGCTCAAGGGCATGCTAGAGGAACTTGGCGAGCAAACTACGGCGGAGATAGTGCTTAATAATAATTTGTCATCGATTGATTTAGATGCGCATCAACAAGTGCATTTACTGCAATTGATCCGAGAAGCGACTATCAATGCTATCAAACACGCTCAAGCTAATGTTATTCAAGTCAACTGTGATGAATTAGATGATCAGGTGATGGTGACGGTCAAAGACGATGGGGTTGGCTTTGATCAACAGCGTGCTAGGCTCAATCACTATGGATTAAGCATTATGCAAGAAAGAGCGGCGCGGCTGCATGGCGCAGTGTCAGTAACCTCCGCACCCAATGCTGGGTGTGAAGTTATATTGAAATATAAACGTTCAAAGGATACAAATTTTGACGAGATGTAGAGTAATGCTGGTAGATGACCATCCTTTGATGAGACGTGGTATCAACCAGCTATTGAGTTTTGAAGATGACTTTGAAGTGGTTGCTGAAGCTTGTAACGGCAGTGAAGCCATTGCTTTGGCGCATGACATCGAGCCGGATCTCATTCTGCTTGATTTGAATATGAAAGGCATGTCAGGGCTCGATACGTTAGCAGCGCTTCGTGCGGATGAATCAACCGCCACCATCGTTATTTTAACCGTATCAGACAGTGCGCTCGATATTGAAGCTATGGTGAAAGCGGGGGCTGATGGCTACCTTCTTAAAGATACAGAACCAGATGAGCTGGTGGAACTGCTTAGACAGGCCGCGACGGGTGTAAAAGCGTACAGCGAGTTTGTTACTCAGTACCTTGCCGAACGTCATACGCATGAAGATCTTTTTGAGGCATTAACCGACCGTGAAACTCAGATTTTAAAAGAGGTCGCGAAAGGGTATCGGAATAAACAAATTGCGGATCGTCTGTTCATTTCTGAGTCGACAGTAAAGGTGCACATGAAGAGTTTGCTGAAGAAGCTACGCGTCCCATCGCGCACGGCAGCAACGATTTTATACTTGGAGCGCTATAGCGAGAGTAAATAACACCTATTTGGAAATAGCGGTTTGAAAAAAGGGCGTCCTGTTGAACGCCCTGATTGTTTGTCAACGTTATGCTGTCATCGGTACAAGGATTACTGTACCAATAATGACCGTGATTAAGCCGAGGATGACAGGAACGGAAGTACGTTTTACCACTTCAAATGGACTGATTTGGCCCATACCAGCTGTTGCTACAACGACGCCTGATACTGGAGAAATGGTGCGCCCAAGGTTTGAAGCTTGCAGCATCGGGATAATGAGAAAGGCTGGGTTCACGCCCAATTTAGCCGCCAACGATGGCGCTAACTCAACAAAGGCGTAGAACGGAGCGTTGCCTGAACCCGTCGCAATAGCGGCTGCTACGGTAAGGCCTGTCAAAATCAGCATCAAGGCTATGCCGCCTGCGCCTGCGGTTTCTGCAAGATGAAGCAGGTTATCAATCGCTCCAATCGACATCAAACCTTGTGCGAATACGCCCGCAGCAACCAACAACATCACCACGCCTTTGAATGCTTCGGCCATGCCTGCGTAGCACGATTCTAGATCTTCTAACGTCTCTTTACCTTTAAAACGCTTCGTCACGAAGTCAACCAATGCACCGATGAAGATGGATCCGACCACAATGGTGTAAATATCAAGGCTCAAACCTTGAATGGTTTCTCCGTTGAATAAGAACACACCCACAATAGGTAAGAATGGAAGAGCCGCATAGTAAGCCGGTGCTTTCACTTCGATGGCGGAAACATCGATTTTTTCCATCGGTGTGTTGTCTTTCTTATCGAGATATTTGTTCCAGAAGAAGGCCGCGATCGCCATGACGATAATGGCGCAGATCGAAACAGGAAGAACCGTTTCCACGGCAAAAACGTGTAAAGGTAGGCCTGATTTTTCCGCCGCAATAACCACATCACCGGATGTCGGGGAAAGGATGATCGCAGCAGGAGATGCACATACCGCAACCGCGGCCGGACGAGAGATCCCCATCGCTACCATCATCGGAAATAAAGTGGCCATTAACAGTACGCCAAGACCCGTTGCTGAGCTCACCGCTAAAGACATCAAACATGCCACAATGTAAGCAGCAACCAGCAAGATATAAGGGGATGTAATAACCGAAAGAGGTTTAGAAAACTGTTTTACAACCACATTGTTGGCGCCGATGTGTGTCATGTACGAAGCAAAACCACACAGCAACATAATTTGCATGCCTAAACCGCCACCACTGTAACGCAACATGTATTTCACGAATTCGAGTGCATCCGTTACCGTGTTACCGGTTGAGGGTACTTTGGCTGGCAGCACTGAATAGCCAAGTGCGCCAGTTAATAGCAGTAAAACGATACCTGCGGTGAGTAACACACCGGCTGGCTTGTAACCTTTAACAATGAAATAACCCACCGCTACTGTTACCGCCAAGCCAATTAAAAGCTCTAGCATTTAAGTCTCCTGAAATTATGAACAATATTGCAAAAACGTGTATCAATTTATGACAAGGAATTTACCGAAAAGAATGCTGTAGCACGAGAGCAAGTTGAGCTTTAGATGATCTAAAACAATAAAATTATCAATTGATAACCTAGTTGAAAATTCTTTAACTTTGAATATGTTTTAGTCGTTCTAACTATTCATTTAGCAAATATGCGGCTAGAAGTTCTGTTAGAGGGGGGGATGATTTAAGCTAAGAAAAATGAAGCCACTTAAGGCATGGCTTCATCAAATCTGTAAAGTATGAATTTAGGAGTACTGACGCACAATGAGCTGCCAATTGGATTTTTGTAGTGCTAATTGTTGCTTCACTTGTCGATAGCGCAGCATCAATAGGGAGTGTTCATATCTACGAACCATATTGTTTTTTTTACTTTCGAGCAGCTGTTTCTTTAATTCATAATACTCTTGCAACTGCATGACTAAAGCGTCAAATTCACGTTGTATGCTGGCCATAACGAGTTGCTGATTGGGCAACGCGGCGATCTGTTTTTGCGCATGGCTTAATACCATTAACGCTTTCGCTTTTTCTACCTTAAGGGGAGGAGAAGTGCGCAGTTTACCAGCCAACCCAAGCCACGAGCACAGCTTGATCAGCCATTTTGTTGGGTCGTATTGCCACCAATAAATCCCATTACGATAATCGTTTTCAAAAATATGGTGATAATTGTGGTAGCCCTCGCCAAAAGTGAAGAAAGCCAAAATACCGTTATCGCGGGCTGTATTTTTATCAGTATACGGCTGGCTACCCCATATATGAGCCAGCGAATTGATGAAAAATGTCGTGTGATGATTGAGCACCAAACGCAGTGCACCCACGATCAGTAACATGCCCAGTATATCGTGATAAATAAAACCAAGGATCAGAGGAACGCCCAAGTTCATTGCGAGTGCCAAAGGCACATAATACTTATGCTGCCACATGACGATCTTATCTTTTTGCAGGTCACGGCAGTTGGAGTAGTCATCGTACGTGGTTTTATTGTAGTGACGCAGCATCCAACCTATGTGTGAAAACCAGAATCCACGTTTGGCTGAATAAGGATCTTTGTCATTATTGTCTACATGCTTGTGATGAACTCGGTGATCAGAAGACCAATGTAGCGCACTGTTTTGCAGTGCAAACGCCCCACCTAATGCAAACAATAATCTCAGTGCCCAATGTGCTTCATAGGCTTTATGTGACCATAAACGGTGATAGCCCGCGGTAATGGAAAGGTTGCAAAAGGAAAAACAAATCATCAGCCAAAGCCAATGCTCCATGCCGTAGCCAAATTGCCATCCATACAAAGGGGCTGCAATCGTCGCTAAGCCCAAGCTGAAGCTAAAAATGACGATGTTTATCCAGATAAGTGGTGGTTTTGATGCCGATTTCATGATTAAAATCCTTGAGCTTACAGTTGTTCGCTAGAATATCAGCGAACAACTGTAAGTCAAAGAGGTTTAATGATTCTTTTAAGGGATTGTGACTAGTATATTTTGCTTTTCTATTTGAACCGAATAGTATGAAAGACGATGTTAATCCTTACAGGAAGTAATAAGGACTAGAATATGGAAATAAAAGCAGCTGAATATTGCGATTTTGAAAGAATTGCTCAGCTACACGCTCAAAGTTGGCGAACTCACTACCAAGGCATATTAGGCAAAGAGTACCTTGATAACGACGTTCTAGAAGACCGTTTACTGATTTGGCAAACTCGCTTAATCAATCCACCATTTAATCAACATGTCCTACTGATTGAAGAGGGAGGGCTGCTGTGTGGGTTTATCTGCGCCTTTGGTAACCACGATTTTGACAAAGGCAGCATTATCGAGTCTCTGCACATTGATGAAAATTATCGAGGAAGGGGGATTGGTCGCCAGTTGATTCAAGAGATGGCGGCATGGTTTGAGCAGTATTTCCCTAATAGCGGTGTGTATTTGGAAGTGATGGCAGACAATAAGCAAGCCATCGAATTTTACGACTACTTAGCTGGTCGACCTAAAGGAGAGCGTTTATGGCGGTCTCCCTGTGGGCAAGATATTAAAGAGTGGGTTTATACATGGACTAGCCCAACAGATTTGCTGGCTTCGGTCTCTTCTACGGTTGATTGAAACGAATAGTGCGCGGGCTATGTCTTCTTACCTATCGGTATTCGTGTGATTCGTTCTTGATGTATTGAGGAAGAGGCGATGACCAAACATGATTGCATCTTCCAGACACATGAGTTTTTAATCATCTAAAGTTTCCAAATGCTATAAATAGAAAAAGCCTCTGATAATCAAAGGCTTTTTCTTGATATTTGGCGGAGAGATAGGGATTTGAACCCTAGGATAGCTATTAACCATCGCCGGTTTTCAAGACCGGTGCTTTAAACCACTCAGCCATCTCTCCGTGTGGTGCGCATAATAGATAGCCACCATAATATTGTAAAGCAATAAGTTGAGTCATCGACTCGGTTTGGCTAACCGCAATAACGTTTTCAGTTACAGTAAAGCACTGTTTTTACCGCTTCCCTTGATTTTATGAGCTATATACTCTACAACCTAGTTATCTAATAAAATGGTGTTTTATTTTTATTTGATTGATTTATATGTAATTTGTGTGTTTCAGGGAACGGTTGTACGCTCGAAAGTGTTTGCAGCTAAGTGTGAAGTACTTCAAAATTACCTCAATCCAAGGGCATTCTAACTAATCACCGAGGTTTAGATGAAAGTCGAGAATCTTTTTAAGCATCGTGGCGATTCAATGAACAAGTACTCCTCTGAGCTTATGCAGTGGGTATCACCTTCAGTACGTGAGTACTGGGGCGAGCTTCTACATAAAACAAACAGTCGCCAGTTGTTTTCTTGGGTTAGAGATTTTCACCAACCAGCAGTGAATGAAGATGCTCCTATTGCCGAACCCTTGATACTCAAACCTGAAGCGCAACGTCTGTATAAACAGCTCCAGACTCAGATTGGTGAAGTCATTCATACGGGTAAATGGCTGGTGGTTGATCAAGAGCGCATTAACCAGTTTGGTCAAGTAACCGAGGACATGCAGTGGATTCATACCGACCCTCAAAAAGCGGAAGTTGATTCTCCATTTAGGACCACAATTGCGCACGGCTTTTTGACCTTGGCCTTGTTACCTAAATTGACGGATAGCGTTGATCCTGACAAACCAATATTTCCGACCGCAAAAATGGTGGTGAATATCGGTTTAAATGAAGTTCGTTTCCCATATCCAGTGAAATCAGGAAACAGAGTAAGAGCCATTAGTACTCTATTGAAAGTTACGCCAATCAAAAAAGGTTTGGAGATCGAGAGAGAAATTAAAGTGGAGATTGAAGGTATTCGTCGCCCAGGCTGTGTCGTGGTGTCAGTGATCCAACTCCATTTTTAATTTTAGAAAAATGGCATAGAAACAGGAGAGTCGATCACTCTCCTGTTTTGTATTTATTTGTTTTTCAAAGGAATATAACCATATTCTTCTATGCGAGCCTTTGCTTCCGCTGATTTTAAAGATGCAATGAAAGCTTGAGTCTCTTTAGTGATTTTTTCAGGGTAATAGACCACTAAAAATGGCATGGAAAGTTTATATTCATGAGTGACAATATTTTTTGCAGTGGCTTCTACTCCCTCAAATTTTATCGCTTTAATCGATTTATCCACCGATCCCGTAGAGATAAAACCGATCGCTTGAGGGTTATGGTTAATCAGTGTTTTAACCATACTATTGCTATTGACCACTAAGTTATTGGAACTGATGTCTGACACTAAGCGATCATTAATCACACGAGTCAGGCCTAATAAGCTTTCAAAGCTATAGCGGGAACCTGATGATGCTTCTCTGGTTACAACTGCGATTTTTTGATCAGCACCACCGACTTGTTTCCAGTTGGTTATTTTCCCTTTATAAATATCAAATAACTGCTCACGAGTCAGATTTTCAATACTGTTTAAGCGATTGATTACAACAGCCAACCCATCATAGGCAATCGGTAGGGTGTTCATCGTCTCATCTTGCTCACTTTCTGTGAGGTAGCGCGAGCTCATGGCGATATCTGCGACACCTTTTTTCAGTAATGTGATGCCAGCACTCGAACCTACGGCTTGAACCGCGATATAAGTTTCAGGGTGTGCGGTATTGTAGTCCTCGGCGAATACTTCCATGATCCTAGCGACCGAGGTCGAGCCAGAAATATTAACTTCACTTGCGAAGGCAAACTGGGTATGTAGCAAAGTTGAAAGCAGTGTAGCAAGCGCGACTCGAAACATAGTGGCTCCAATATGGTTATTTAGAAAAATTGAGCCACCATAATATGTCGTATAGATGACACTTTTGTGAACCACAAAGGTAAGTGGTTTGTAGCCTTACGGTTTTTCATATCAGAGATAAGCGAAGTCAGCTATAGTCGAGATGTCAGGAAGCCGTGTTTGAGCGAGGGTAAAATGGCGGTAGTGAATTTGTTGCAACGTCAACTAGAACGAAGAGCAGAGCTTGTTTGCCATAATCGTAACCAAAGTGTGTCTGTTGAATTAGGCAAATCCTGTTTTGAGCCGATCGTTAACGGTGTGCACTTCATCAAACACCATTACAAATTAGATTCAACGCATTGCGACTATTCAAGTATCGTGGCGAAAGTGATTTGGGAAGAAGCTAAATGGGCGCTGTATATTCCCAATACGGATCCCGATAAAGAAATTGAAGATTGGTTGCCGTATCCTTTTCTCCCTAAAACAACGGATTTGACGGCGTTGATCCGCGAAATTGAAAAAGATCCTAAATCTTACTTTTGGTGATCAATAAGCAATAAAAAGGCACTCCGAAGAATGCCTGATAGAAATGTCTATGCTGCTAAAATCACTCCCCTTGGGTAGTGGTATTAGCTTCTGAAGGTATAGGTAACGGTTCGAAAACCTGAGTCGGTTTTGCAATCAGACTGCGGTTTTCCATATTCACTTCTGCGAGCACGACTTCGAGCGTATCACCGAGCTTAAAGACGACTTCTTTATCGACAAGCAGCGTTCCACTTTCCGCATTACATTCAATACGTTCTTTGTTGTCTAAGATTAAAGAACCAGGAATGAATGCGGCTGCGCCATTTTCCAAAAGACGTACGCGCATGCCAGCGCGATTGATATCAAAGATTTCAGCCGTAAAACGGGTGCCTTTGCTAGGTTCGTTTACTAACGTTCTAGCATAGAGCCAGTCGCCTACGTTACGTTCGGCCATTTTGTGGTGTTTGCGGTGTAGTGCCAACTCTTCACCAACGGTTTCATCCGGTGTTTGTACGGGCTCTTTGTTTAAAATATGTGCTTTCAACATACGATGGTTGATCATATCGCCATATTTACGGATAGGAGAAGTCCAAGTGGCATAGATATCCAAACCCATTGCGTAATGCGGAAGAGGTTGGTTTCCTATTTCACTGTAAGCTTGATACTTGCGGATACGATTATCCAGATAGCGGGTCTCTTGCTTACATAACCAGCGACGTAAAGAGGCAAAGCCTTCTAGAGTCGCTAAGTTATCGGCAGTGTATTCAAGCTCACCCGTTGGGTTGACTAATTCGACAACATCGGCAATTTTTTCGGGTTTGAACCCCGCGTGCGTATTGAACACGCCTTGGCCAAAATGCGCTTTGAGCGTTTTTCCCGCACAGATATTCGCGGTTATCATCGCTTCCTCAACAAGACGGTTAGCACTACGGCGAAGATCCGCATGAATTGCCACTACGTCGTTGTCTTCACTCAGTTCAAATCGATAATCAGGGTGATCAGGAAACACGACCGCGTATGTTTCGCGCCATTGTGCGCGCGCTAATGAAAAATCATACAAATCACGCACAACGGAAGCGATTTGGTCACTTGGTTGCCAATCGGCAGAAGTGCCCGTCTCTAACCAATCTGATACATGATCATAAACCAATCGAGCGTGCGATTTAATGTTGGCCGCAAAAAAGGTAATGTCATCGCCAATCACACCTTCTTTAGTCACTGTTACGGCACAGCAAAGGGCAGGGCGAACTTCATTTTCCATCAACGAACACAAATCATCGGCTAAATCACGTGGCAACATTGGGATATTGCGGCCAGGGAGATAAATAGTGAAACCCCGCTCACGCGCGACACTGTCCATCTCGTCATCTGGCGTGATGTATGCGGTTGGGTCTGCAATAGCAATGGTTAATGTGAAGTCACCGTTCTCGGTTCTTTGGGCGAACAGTGCATCATCCATATCTTTAGTTGATGCCCCATCGATGGTCACGAAAGGAAGGTGGGTCATATCGATGCGTTGTAGGTCGGCATCATCTTTGAACTGCCAATGTTCAATACCAGCCGGCTCACTGTTAGGCAGGTCATTTTCAGCTAAAGTCACCCACCAAGGCGCAATCTTATCGTTGGCATCCGTAATTTTATGGGTGATTTCAACCATAAAACCGTTATCGTCTTTCAGTGGATGGTTAATAAGCTGTGCAACAACCCAATCACCTTCAGAGAAATGTTCAGGGTTTAATCCTTTTTGCACCTTGGCTTTCAGCGATTGCCTTTTTAGTTGCGGGTTATCGGGCGTGACATTCAGCTTACCTTTGTACAGCTTTACACGGCCAATGAAGCGAGTTAGTGAAGGCTCAAGCAGCTCTTGAGGCTCAGCCACTTCTTTCTCATTCTCGGTGCGAATGATGGCCACCACTTTATCTCCGTGTAGGCATTTCTTCATATACGGAGGCGGAATAAAGAAGCTGTTCTTACTGTCAACTTCTAAAAAGCCGAAGCCTTTTTCAGTGGCTTTTATCGTGCCTTCTTTCTTAGGCAAGTTCTCTTGGATTTGTTGCTTGAGTTGAGCAAGGAGCGGATTATCTTGAAACATGTTTCTTTTTCTAACAAATGCGATTGGGCACACTATAATCATTGAGCGGGATGATTACTACCGAAAGCGTTATTTTTGCTAGTCTGCTTTAACAGTGCGCTGTAAATGCAGCTTCTGTGTTCGTTTTGGGTGAATTAATGAGCTTAATGGTCATTTATGACGAATTTTTGTGATGTAATTCAATTTTTACTAGCTTTTTTTATGCTTTTAGGGAATAATCCGCGTCCCTTATATGTCCCTAGCGGCTTGATGCGTTTTAAGACTTATCCGCATCTGAACGGAACTCAGCTCTTTTTAATGGATCGGTATTGGAATTGGTAGAGCACGTGGGACCTTTTGTTAATTAATCTAGTGGGATCTCCATGCAAGACTCTGTAATTCAATTTAGTGAATTAGCCCTAAACGACTCAATCCTTTCTGCTCTAAATGAAATGGGTTTCGTTTCTCCAACTCCTATCCAAGCTGCTGCTATTCCATTTCTTCTTGAAGGAAGAGATGCGCTAGGTAAAGCACAAACAGGTACAGGTAAAACGGCTGCGTTTTCTCTACCTCTACTGAACAAATTAAACCTTTCTCAACACAAGCCACAAGCAATTGTGATGGCACCAACTCGTGAACTTGCTATCCAAGTTGCGGCAGAAATCAAAAACCTTGGCCAAAAGATTCAAGGCCTTAAAGTACTTGAGATCTATGGCGGTGCTTCTATTGTTGACCAAATGCGCGCTCTGAAAAATGGTGCTCATATTGTGGTTGGCACACCTGGTCGTGTAAAAGATTTGATCACTCGTGATCGCCTTCATTTAGACGAATGTCATACTTTCGTTCTTGATGAAGCTGACGAAATGCTCAAAATGGGCTTCGTTGATGACGTAACTTGGATCATGGAACAAGCACCTGGCACCGCTCAACGCGTGCTGTTCTCTGCGACTATGCCTCCTATGGTGAAGACGATTGTTGACCGTTACCTACGTGATCCAGCTCGTGTTGACGTAGCAGGTTCAAACCAAACTGTTGCGAAAGTAGAGCAGCAATATTGGGTTGTTAAAGGTGTTGAAAAAGATGAAGCGATGGCTCGTCTTCTTGAAACAGAAGAAACCGATGCGTCAATCGTCTTTGTACGTACTCGTCAAGACACCGAGCGTTTAGCTGATTGGTTATTATCTCGTGGCTTTAAAGCGGCAGCGCTTCATGGTGATATTCCGCAATCACTGCGTGAGCGCACGGTTGATCATATCAAACAGGGTGTAATCGACATTCTTGTTGCGACAGACGTTGTTGCTCGTGGTCTTGATGTGCCACGTATTACACACGTGTTCAACTATGATATCCCATTCGATGTAGAATCATACATCCACCGTATTGGCCGTACTGGCCGTGCTGGACGCAAAGGTAAAGCGATCCTTTTAGTTCGCACGAACCAAATTCGTATGTTGCGTACGATTGAGCGCGTAACTCGTTCTCAAATGGAAGAGATTCAACTTCCAATGCGTGACAAAGTTGCTGAAGCTCGTCTCATCAAACTGGGTGCAGAGCTAGAAGCTGACAAAGGTCATACTGCTTTAGACAAATTTGTTGAGCTCATTGAAAAACTTCAACAAAGCCTAGAGATTGATGCCACAACACTGGCGGCCATTTTACTGAAGCGCCAACAAGGCAATCGTCCACTGTTCTATGTCGGCCCAGATCCAATGGTCGACGCGATCGAGCGTGAAAAATCACGTCGTCGTGATCGTAAAGAGGGTAGTGAGCGTGGTGAACGCCGTGAAGGCGGTCGCGATAGCCGTGATGGACGCGAAGGTCGCCGCGAATATGGTACTGCGAGCAATGACTGGGATACTTATCAGTTACAAGTCGGCCGTGAGCAAGGCGTGCAAGTGAAAGACATCGTTGGTGCTTTAGCTAATGAACTTGGTTTAACCAAAGGTTCAATTGGTGCAATTAAACTTGCTCAAGGCCATACATTCGTACAGCTTCCTAAATCAATGTCTTCAGATGTTGAAGGCAAATTGCGTAAACTGCGTATTCGCCAAAAAGAAGTCGGTGCTGTTGTATGTGACTTTGATGACTTCCGCGAGTCTCGTGGTCGTCGTGAAGGTGGTAACGGTGGTGGTGCCCGTCGTGAAGGCGGAAACGGTGGCTTCCGTAATCGTGAAGGCGGTGCTCCTGCGGCTGGCGCAGGTCGTGGTGGCCGTGAAGGTGGCTTCCGTGGCAACCGTGACGGTGCAGCGGCGACTGGTCGTGATGGTGAACGTCGTTTTGACCGCAACCGTGGTGGCGACCATCGTGGTAACTTCCGTGGTGAACGTGGTCACGGCAATGCTAGTGCTAATGCCAATGCGGGTACGTTAAGTCGTCCTCGTCGCGCTGAAGCATAATCAATTATTGAAACTCCAAAGCCCGTGATATTTATCATGGGCTTTTTCTTTTGATTTATATAATTCGATCTTTGCATTTCTAGCGTGAGCTAGTTAAAATCTTCACTTCATTGAAGTTCCGGTATTCGTGTTACCGAGTGAGCTTCGATGGGTTATTTTCAATCAAACTCAACACGTGTTGCTTGGTATGCAACACCACTGTAAGGATTATACATGCCTATTATTACTCTTCCTGACGGCAGTCAACGTCATTTTGAACACCCAGTATCGACAATGGAAGTTGCAGCTTCTATCGGCCCTGGTCTTGCAAAAGCAACGATCGCAGGCCGTGTCGATGGTGTGCGCGTCGATGCGTGCGATCTTATCGAAAATGATGCTAGCCTTGAAATTATAACGACAAAAGATGAAGTTGATGGTTTAGAGATCGTACGCCACTCTTGTGCGCACTTACTTGGCCATGCATTAAAGCAACTTTATCCACAAGCCAAAATGGCGATTGGTCCGACGATCGACAGCGGCTTCTACTATGATATCGATCTTGAGCAATCACTCACGCAAGATGATTTAGAGCAAATCGAAAAGCGCATGAAAGAGCTTGCCAAGACAAAATATCAAGTTGTCAAAAAGAAAGTCAGTTGGCAGGAAGCCCGTGATGCTTTTGAAGCTCGCGGTGAAACATACAAAATGGAAATCTTGGATCAGAACGTGGCTCGTGATGACAGACCAGGTCTATACCATCATGAAGAATACATTGACATGTGTCGTGGTCCTCACGTACCTAACATGAGCTTCTGCCAACACTTTACCCTGCTTAGCATTGCTGGCGCGTACTGGCGTGGTAACAGTGATAACAAGATGCTACAGCGCATCTATGGTACGGCATTCCATGACAAGAAAGCACTTCAAGCCCATTTAACGCGTTTAGAAGAAGCGGCTAAACGTGACCATCGTAAAATTGGTAAGCAACTCGATCTATTCCATATGCAGCAAGAAGCTCCAGGGATGGTATTCTGGCACCATAACGGTTGGTCTATATTCCGTGATCTTGAAGTGTTCATTCGCCAAAAACTCAGTGAGTACGACTACCAAGAAGTAAAAGGTCCATTAATGATGGACCGAGTTCTATGGGAGCGTTCTGGTCACTGGGATAAATATGCGGATGCCATGTTCACGACGTCATCTGAAAACCGTGAATATGCAATTAAACCGATGAACTGCCCAGGCCACGTTCAAATATTTAATCAAGGTTTGAAATCATACCGTGATCTGCCATTGCGTATGGCTGAGTTTGGATCTTGCCACCGCAATGAACCATCAGGTTCATTACATGGTATTATGCGTGTTCGTGGCTTTACTCAAGATGACGCCCATATTTTCTGTACCGAAGATCAAATTCAACAAGAAGTGACATCTTGTATCAAGATGGTCTACGACACCTACACGACGTTCGGTTTTGATAACATCGTTGTTAAGCTGTCTACACGCCCAGAAAAACGTGTTGGTAGTGATGAAATTTGGGATAAATCGGAAGAAGCATTAAAGCTTTCACTGCAGGCAATGGATATCCCATTTGAAATTCAAGAAGGTGAAGGCGCATTCTACGGCCCTAAAATTGAATTTACTTTGCATGATTGCTTAGATCGTGCGTGGCAATGTGGTACAGTGCAGCTGGATTTCAATTTACCTGCTCGTCTAGGCGCGACATATGTTGGCGAAAGTAACGAGCGTCTTGTTCCGGTTATGATTCACCGTGCAATTTTGGGTTCACTTGAGCGCTTTATCGGTATCCTTATCGAAGAGTATGCAGGTTTCTTCCCTACGTGGTTAGCGCCGGAACAAGCGGTAATTATGAACATTACTGATAAACAGTCAGTTTACGCTCAGGAAGTAGCACAAAAACTACAAAAATGTGGAATTAGAGCCAAAGCAGACTTGAGAAATGAGAAGATTGGCTTTAAAATCCGCGAACACACTTTAAAGCGTGTACCGTATATGCTTGTTTGTGGTGACCAAGAGATGGAAGCCGGAGAGATCGCAGTACGTACCCGCAGGGGCAAGGACTTAGGTAAATTTAAATTGGATGGCTTTATTGCGTATATCCAAGCCGAAGTTTCTAGCCGTAAGCTCAATCTGGAGGAATAAACTATTAAAGGCGGAAGACGTGGCCAACAGCCGGCCAAACCAAACCAGCACCGTTTAAACGGTGAAATTCGTGGCGTTCGTGAAGTTCGTTTAACTGGCGCAGATGGTGAATCCGTTGGTGTTGTATCAATCAACGAAGCATTAGAAGCTGCTGTAGAAGCTGGTATGGATCTTGTAGAGATCAGCCCTAACGCCGAGCCACCAGTTTGTCGTGTGATGGACTATGGCAAGTTCCTCTTTGAAAAGAGCAAGACTGCTAAAGAGCAGAAGAAGAAGCAAAAACAGATCCAGATTAAGGAAATTAAATTCCGTCCTGGGACTGATATTGGAGACTATCAGGTAAAACTACGCAACCTGACCCGTTTCCTAGAAGAAGGCAACAAAGTGAAAGTTACTATTCGCTTCCGTGGCCGTGAGATGGCGCACCAAGACATCGGTGTCGATGTTCTTCATCGTTTGAAAGAGGATACTGCTGAAATTGCAGTAGTTGAGTCTTTCCCGAGTCGAATTGAAGCACGCCAGATGATCATGATGCTTGCCCCTAAAAAGAAGTAATTAACGGCTTACAAGTAATGAGACCTCGCCGTTGAAAGACGGTGGGGTGTTATTCGCCTTAATTACATGTTATTTAAACTACTACAATGCGGAGTTATTCATCATGCCTAAGATGAAAACCAACAAAGGTGCAGCTAAGCGTTTTAAGAAAACTGCTGGCGGTATTAAATTTAAGCACGCTACAAAACGTCATATCCTGACTAAGCGTACTACTAAGAACAAGCGTCAACTACGCCCTAACTCAATCCTTCCAAAATGTGAAGTGGCTGGTGTTATGCGCATGTTGCCATACGCTTAATTCTTTTTAGTTTATTTATCGTTTAGTTTAGGAGAAGCATAATGCCTCGCGTAAAACGTGGTGTACAAGCTCGTGCACGTCATAAGAAAGTTCTAAAACAAGCTAAAGGTTACTACGGAGCACGTTCACGTGTTTACCGCGTAGCTTTCCAAGCTGTAACCAAAGCTGGTCAATACGCTTACCGTGACCGTCGCACTAAAAAGCGTCAGTTCCGTCAGCTATGGATTGCGCGTATTAACGCAGCATCTCGTCAAAATGGTCTATCTTACAGCCGTTTCATTAACGGTCTTAAGAAAGCATCTATTGAGATCGATCGTAAGATCCTTGCTGATATCGCGGTATTCGACAAAGCTGCATTTGCAGTGCTTGTTGAAAAAGCAAAAACTGCTCTTTAATTTAGCAGTGAAGGTTTAAAGAAAAGGAGGGCAAGTATGCTCTCCTTTTTTATTGCGCTTATTTATAAGCGCGACAGTGGGCTTAATACACCGCTGGCGCCTCTATCCAGTACGTGAGTGTAAATCTGAGTTGTTTTTACATCACTATGCCCTAATTGTTCTTGTACTGTTCTGATGTCCGCTCCCGCTTCTAGCAAGTGTGTCGCAAAGCTATGCCTTAGCGTATGACATGAAACTGACTTTTGTATCTCAGCATCATGAGCGGTTTTCCGAACTGCTCGCTGCAATGCCGACTCATTAATATGGTGCCTTCGTTTCAACCCACTATTCTCATCTAAGGTAAGTAAATTAGATGGAAACAAGTAGTGCCAATTAAACTCATAAGGAGCTGAAGGATATTTTTCTCTCAACGCATTGGGTAACCAGACTCCTCCATAACCTTTGGTTTGCATATCTTTATCATAGTAACGCTTAGCTAATGCTTGTTGCTCAGCTAGCTGTGGATAAAGCTCCTTAGCAAGTGTGACGGTGCGGTTTTTTTCTCCTTTTCCTTGCCATACCCGAACCGCACCATAATCTAAATCAATGTCCTGTATTCGGAGTCTGACACATTCCATCAGCCGCAGCCCTGATCCGTATAAGAGCATAATTTGCAATTGATATCGTGGCTCAATATGTTCTAAAAACCGCTTAATTTCAGTTCTTGTCATCACTACTGGTAATTTTTGAGCAAGTTGAGATTTCTTGAAATTCATGCTAATTGATAGCGGTTCTTTAATGATTTCACGGTACAGAAAATGGAGAGAGTTTAGCGCTAACGCTTGTGTTTTCGCGGCTACTTTCCCATTAACAGCTAAGTCAGTTAAAAACATCTCAACTTCTTTACTACCCATTCTCATTGGATGTGTTTTGTTATTGAAGTAGATGAATCGTGTTATCCAGTGCAAATATGCCTCTATAGTTTTCTTTGCATAGTGTCGCGCTTGCATATACTCTTTAATGCTTAAAATAAATTGTGATTTCATATTTTCCCAACAAAATTGCCTGTTTTTATATACAGTATTATTGTTTTTGGTTTAGTCAACAAACTAAGTTGCATAAAGTCGTCTAATGTGAAGTCTGACGCAGTTTTTATTCAACTAACTATCTGATAAAAAAGATTTATATGATAGATTTCTAATTATCAAAGTTCATGATAAGTGGCGGTAGCGTGGTAAATTAGGTCGCATTTTGTTGTATAGATAGCGTTATAGCTCAATAAATTTGTATACATAGGAATCAAGTTGAAAAACCCCAATAAACTTCTCGTACCAGTATTGATTATATATCTAATCTCGCTAATTGTTTTATTGCTAGCCGCAGTATCAAAAGTGGTAGATTTGGGTATTGGAGATTTAGTTTCGATTATCACGGCTTCATTGACAGCGATCGCTGCGTTTGGAGCTTGGAACTCGGCTAAGGCATCTCAGTATCAAATAGTTATGCAAAAGAATTTAGCTGATAAAGAGCACTTTTTTGCACTTTTGGACAGTCTTGAACGTGCTCATGACATAGTTTTTTTTAGCAGAAATAAGCTTTATTCAGATTTAAGCGCATACAATGAGATGTTTGAACGCTATGAAAAAAGAACAAAAGCCTGTACGAAGCAAATAGAGGCAGTTTTAGCGCAACAAAAAATGTTCGCTAGCTCAACAAAACTAGAGGGTAACTTAGAAAAATGTAGCACCATATATGAGACTCTTGTTGATTATGCGCGAGAAGTAAGTTACGAGTATTGCTTTAACTATCGTATCAATGAGTGCGACTATATTGTCACTTTTACTGGTGCCAAAATCCCAATAGACAACGATGATCAAGACCGATTTATCATTACGTTGAATACGGTAGTCGAAGAAGTACTATCTTATAGAAAACTTGATGTGTTTGATTATTCCGAGGGGATTAATCGAGGATTGTATAAATACCACTCTCATCTAGAGCCATTTAAAAAACAATATAGTAACGGTGAGAATGAAAATTATAATTACGTGTGTAAAAATTGAGCTATAACAAAGCATTTAAGAGTGATTCGCAACGCTTGGCAGTTTCGCTTCGCTCAAGTATAGCCAAGCGTCGCTCACACCTTAATGCGGCGTTAGCTGAGGTTAAGAAAAATCATCAAATTACGTGTTTATTTTTCTTAGTCTGAGGCTCTAGCTTTACACCTGAAAGTCAGCACTTTTCCGTGTATCTCGCCAGTGGCACTGTTCGTGAAGTGGTTGAACTAACCGAAGTCTGTTTACGGGATGTGGTGTGTTTGTTTATTTCTTTGGTGTGGCTTCTTTGGTTTTGAGGCTCTTTCGCGCTTAAATGGATTTCGCGCACTTGGTCGTTGGCTTTTTCGAAAGAATTCTTTGTAAATTTAAGTTCTAGAAGCTCGTCAAGTTTTACTGTTATTTCTTCTTTGCCAAGTGCGTTTCGTGGATTAGGTTTTAGTTTCTCAGTTGTCCGTTTTACTTTGTCGCTTGAAAACAATAATGTGTTTTAAATTAGGCCGTTGGGTAGTCAATCTCCGGCTAAAGTGCAGCAGCTAACAAGCGGCTCAAGAGGGATTGCCAACGCGTGGCGGCTTTAGTGCAAAATTGAAGTTCAGTGTTTATAGTGTGTTTTTTTAGTTCGGCTATGCGTTGTCAACCCCTTAGCCGGGCGTTATGTAGCACGGTCAACTTCGAGGTACGATATGACAAGAGTCAAAATGTCTAGAGCATTCGATGTATTTGGCAATATTGTGGGTATTGACGATGTATTAAGAGGCAAAAATTGTAATTGCACGTGTTTAGGATGTAACTCATCCTTAATAGCTAGAAAGGGTGAGGATCGTGCAGCTCACTTTTCGCATGACCCAAATAGCAAATTTAAATCAGACTGTTCTTGGGCTCCGGAAACGGAGGTTCATATAATAGCAAAAGAGATCATTGCAGAAGACAAGTGTCTATTAGTTCCAATCGGAACAATTGAACCTAAGACGGAGTTAATTAAGTTTGATAAAGTCATATTAGAAGTCAGGCAGGGAAATCGCATACCAGACGTTGTTGCGGAACTTGACGGTGAAGAGTTTTATATTGAAGTCGCTGTTACTCATTCATGTGATAGCTCAAAAGTACGAGATTATAAATTAAGTAATAAAAATTGCCTTGAAATAGATATGTCAGGATATAAGGTGGCAGGAGAGTTTGTTTCTAAGAATGAGCTAAGAGAAATGATTAATAGTGCCGAGAGTTCTTGGATTTCAGTAGCTCCAACTGGCAATTATGCTTCAAAAATCAATAACCATAACAGGCATCAAATTTCAGAGTTGCATAAACGATATAAAACCGAAAAAACCAAGTTCCAAAGTCAACTCGCGACTTTACAAAGTAACATCCAAGTGCTTACAAACTCTGAAAGTTCCGCACAAGCCAAAAATGAGTATACAAATAGACAGTTAAAACAAATCAACCATAAGGTTCAGCAGGCTAAGTCTGTACTTGTAGATTGTGAAAGCAACATTGAACAGCATAATTCAGCGCTTCAAAAAGTTTATATGTTTGAAGAAAATCAAAGGCAACATGTTATATGGCACGAGGCTGTTGTAGCGTCCAATAACAAACGAGAGAGTGAGCTTGACGCGGAAGACATTAGGCTGTCTTCTTTGCAACTTCGGCTTGAGGACAACGGTAAAGCACTAGAACAAAGGCAATTTAAACTTGATCAGTATGAAAGATCGTTGAGCAATAAAGAATCGAGATTAGAGCGCACAATCGAAGATCGATCTTTGGAGTTAGCAGAAGCAAAACTGGCTTTACTTTTGAAAGACAAACAGTCTGAAATTGATGAATACGATAACAGGATAAAAGATGCTGAAAAAAGATTCGCAGAAGTAAAACGAAAATATGGTTCGTATATAAAGGTGTAAAGTACTACATAACAAACAATTTAAGAGGGATTCCCAACGCTTGGCATTTTGCTTCTACTTCAATTTTATTGTTTACGGTACAATGCGTTAGGTTGGGTGGTAGCGTTGCTCACCCCTTAATTGGGCGTTAGGCAAAGTGAGTTTTTATCAGCTAAATCGAGTTGAAATTTAACGGTAAATTCCATGTTTTCTGGCTTAACTTAAGCAATAAATAATCATCACATATTTGCTATTTCTTGATCGCGTTGGGTTGTTTAGCGTTGTGAATTCAGCGGCAAAATAACCTTCAGCATCCAAACGTCCGCCGAGCATGCTACGCTCGTCACTTTTCTTCCAAACCGTTAAATTTGAGTTTTTTGGTTTCTTTGCTGATTTGAAATTTTGGTTTATAAATGAATCGCTTAGTTGGTTTTCAGTTTTCAAACAAGCCTTGCTCTTTGGTTTTGAAAGTATCGTTGTCAATTGGTTGGCCTAACAAACGGCTCAAGAGGGATTGCCAACGCGTGGCGACTTTAGTACAAAATTGAAGTTTAGTGTTTACAGTGTGTTTTTTGAGTTCGGTGGTGCGTTGTCAACCCCTTAGCCGGGCGTTAGGCAAAGTGAGTTTTTATCAGCTAAATCGAGTTGGAATTGAGCGGTAAATTCCATGTTTTCTGGCTTAAGTTAAGCAATAAATAATCATCACATATTTGTTGTTTCTTGATCGCGTTGAGTTGCTTTTCGTTGTGAGTTTAGCGGTGAAATAACCTTCAGCATCCAAACGTCCGCCGAGCATGCTACGCTCGTCACTTTTCTTCTAAACCGCTCAATTTGAGTTTTTTTGTTTCTTTGCTGATTTGAAATTTTGGTTTATAAATGAATCGTTTAGTTTGCTTAAAGTTTGTAAAAAGCCCTGTTCCTTGGTTTTGAAAGTATCATTGTCAATCGGTTGGCCTAACAAACGGCTCAAGAGGGATTGCCAACGCGTGGCGACTTTGGTGAAAAATTGAAATTCAGTGTTTACAGTATGTTTTCGGGGTTCGGCAGTGCGTTGTCAACCCCTTAGC
>NZ_JAMQXI010000005.1:0-2042 GCF_024743775.1 Vibrio sp. RM-69-4 | reverse complement strand
TCTAGAAGCTCGTCAAGTTTTCCTGTTATTTCTTCTTTGCCAAGTGCGTTTCGTGGATTAGGTTTTAGTTTCTCAGTTGTCTATTTTACTTTGCCGCTTGAAAGCAATAATGTGTTTTAAATTAGGCCGTTGGGTAATCAATTTCCGGCTAAAGTGCAGCCGCTAACAAACGGCTCAAGAGGGATTGCCAACGCGTGGCGGCTTTAGTGCAAAATTGAAATCTAGTGTTTACAGTGTGTTTTTTTGAGTCTGGCGGTGCGTTGTCAACCCCTTAGCCGGGCGTTATATGCAGGTACGTGAAAATGGAAAATTTGAACATTTTTTCTTCTATAAATGAGCGCGATATTGACTTAGTTTTGCTTGAAGAGTTAAACGTATCGGAAAGTTTTTCTAATTGGTTAGTTACTAGAGTCACTGGATTGCCTAGTCATATAAAGCTTGTTGGTGCTTGGCACTCTGTGTCTGACAATGTGCTTGGTGAGTCTGATTTAGTTTTCATTTATGAATCAGAAGATTCATCACATCAAGCTATATTGATAGAAAACAAATTAGATGCTCTGGCTCAGCCAAAGCAAGCCATTCGTTATCACCAGCGTGGAAAGGCGGGAATAGAGCATGGGCATTGGGTAGATTTTGTTACTTGTCTAATAGCACCACAAAAATACTTAGATAAAACGTCAGAAATTTATCATACGCAACTTTCTTACGAAGAAATAATGGCTTACTTTATTTCAGACACTAGTGCGCGTGGTATGTACAAAGCTAAGCTAATGAAAAGTGCTATCGACAAACAACGTCGAGGTTATAAGTCGACAGTTAGCAATGAAATGACACTTTTTGCACGTCTCTATTTAGATTATGTCCAAGAACGTTATCCTGAGTTAAATCCAGAAAGTTCAAAGCCAAGAGCTGCGGGAAATACTTGGATTCGATTTCACCCGAACCCCAAGGACAAATTGACTCAGATTGTGCATCAAATTTACGGGAATACAATTAAGATTATGATGTTCGAGCAAGCTGAAAATTTTGATCTGATTATTCAGCGGTTTACGCCGCTAGTTGATGACAGTGTTTCGATTTATGTTTCAGGCAAGTCGGTTATTTTTGAAGCGAGTGCTCCAGAGATTGACCCTATTAGTCAGAGGTTTAGTGATGTTCTTCCTGAAATCGAAGAGTCAATTAGAATTGCACTTAAGCTAAAGCAAATTTTGATGTCAGCAAGCATATAACAAACAATTTAAGAGGGATTCCCAACGCTTGGCATTTTGGGTTCTACTTCAGGTTAAGTGTTTATGGCGCAATGCTTTAGGTTGGGTGGTAGCGTTGCTCACCCCTTAATTGGGCGTTATGTGTTTTTGAGTTTACAAAAGGAGATTTGTAGTGAGGGTTTATGGAGATATCCAATCTGGAAACTGTTACAAGGTCAAGCTGTTGCTTGCCTTCTTAGGCATTGAACATGAATGGCATCACGTCAATATTTTAAAAGGTGACACAAAAACAGCCGAGTTTTTATCCATTAACCCAAACGGAAAAATACCCGCAGTTGTTTTGGATGATGGTCGTTGTTTGTCAGAGTCGAACGCAATTCTTGGCTATTTTGCAGATGGCACAGCGTTAATTCCTAGTGACCAATATGAAAAGGCTAAAATGTACGAATGGTTGTTCTTTGAACAATACAGTCATGAGCCATTTATCGCCGTGGCTCGTTTTATCCAAAAATATCAAGGTATGCCAGAGTCAAGGTTAGAGGAATATCGTGCCTTACAACCTGGAGGTAATAAAGCCTTATCAATAATGGAAAGTCGCTTAGCTCAAACGGATTATCTTGTTGGTAAGCAACTCACTATCGCTGATATTGCACTGTACGCTTATACGCATGTTGCAGATGAAGGTGGTTTTAACTTATCCGATTACCCCAATATTCAAGCGTGGTGCAAAAGACTCCAAGAGCAAGCAGGCTACGTTGGTATGACGGAAACAAACACATAACAAACGCTTCAAGAGGGACAGCCAACGCGCGGCATTTTTATTGTGCGTTGGTT
>NZ_JAMQXI010000059.1:0-2777 GCF_024743775.1 Vibrio sp. RM-69-4 | reverse complement strand
ACACTGTAAACACTGAACTGCAATTTTGCACTAAAGTCGCCACGCGTTGGCAATCCCTCTTGAGCCGTTTGTTATGTGATTGTTGCACAAGATTTACATTAAGGGCTCAGCTATAATCCATACGCACCAAGTTAACTATAATAAAATGGACATGATATGAAAGCTCTTATTTATGAAACACTTATTAGCCTTGCAAACCAAGACCCTGAACAACATGCAAAAATTCGCGAAAATCTGTATGAACAGTTGGGCTTACCTTTGGACAAACAATTAGCTCTATACTCTAGAGCCCTTGGGCCAGCAAGTTCAGGAAAACTTGAAAATGACCAAGCGATCAATAATGCAGTTGAAAGTGCAATTAAGCTGCTAGAAACACCTGAGCACTAGCCTTGCATTACTAAATATCAGCGGCCCACGACGTCAAGGGCCGTTTTTATATGCTCATTTTCTAACAAATTCTCAGCCAACTTAGACAAAATTATCACCAGTAATACTTTTAGAGAAAGCTAAAACCTCGATTTTTGAGCCAATTCCCTTCTTTGACGGCATGCAATAAGAATCTTGTTCTTTTCAATTATCGTTGAAGAATGCCAATCAATAATTTCATTCAACGATCTGAAACATCCCAAACAAATATCCATCTCATCTAAACAGCACTGTCTAATACACGGTGACTTGGGATCTTCGACCTCACTCATTTTTCTATCTTCCATAACAAAAATCCTATCACATTGCCACAGTAGTCTTTATTAATGAAATCATAGTAAAGAATTCGGCGTACACTAGCACATAACGCCCGGCTAAGGGGTTGACAACGCACCGCCGGACTCAAAAAACACGCTGTAAACTCTGAACTTCAATTTTGCACTAAAACCGCCACGCGTTGGCAATCCCTCTTGAAGCGTTTGTTATGTTTTATTCCAAGCAGCTGATTTTATTAAAAATAACCTTAGGATTCGCAACTAGTTTAAGACATTATTGCCTTACTTCTAAAAAGTATTTTTTTGCATGATAAGCAAATATGTTTATAACGAGGATCTGCATGAGCTGTTAATGGTTGAAAAATCACTTTGTCTGAACCACAACTAAAGCATTTAGCACTTTCTGGATCTGCCGTTTTACATTCAGGATGCTTTATCAAATAGTTCTCAAGTGTCGGCAATTTGTGCCAATCATCATCCTGTGGCTTCGAATATGATATGAAATAGTAGAATGTTGCCGCCGCGCCTAAAACTAAAACCAACCAAATGAAATCCATCTCTTTTCCTCAAGTTATCCCGAAAACATAACGCCGCGTTAAGGGGCGCAGGCACGCAATACAAAAGTGACCGCATACAACTTAACCACTAAACCCAACGCAAATTGAAAATGCCACGCGTGCCAAGTCCCTCTTGAACGCTTTGTTATGCTTAAGCTTCAATGACTTACGTTTTATCTGAACCAAGATTAACTCGACTTTGATTCATAAACAAAAACCAAAACGTAGAAAACCGAAACAACTCATAGTTTTGAAAAACATACTTCGAATTTCAGCTATCCAAGACCATAAAACTAAGATCAAATTTCTAATTGAGCCAGCCGCCCTAACCTCGCACTTGCCCAAAAAATTGATTGAGGCAACGCTCTGAATTTCCAGCGCCAAAGAATAATTGTCCGGAAAACAGCGCCCACTGAAGCCAACTTGCCGAGAAACACAAAACTCACAAGCCAAGGGAACAAAGAAAGACCATAACCCACTGATTTTTGGTGATTAAGCATAACGCCGCGTTAAGGGGTGCAGGCACGCAATACAAAAGCTACCGCACAGTGCCGTAACCACCGAACTCAACGCAAACTGAAAATGCCACGCGTGCCAAATCCCACTTAAACGCTTTGTTATGCTTAAGATTCAATGACTTACGTTTTAATAAAACCAAGATTAACTAGACCTTGATTCACAAACAAAAGCCAAAACCTAAAAAACGGAAATGACTCATGATTTTGAAAATCAGACATTGAACTTTGGCCGCTAATACTCAAAAACCTAAGATCAAATTGCTGATTGAGCCAACCGCCATAACCTCGTGCTTGCCCGAAAATTGACTGAGGCAACTCTCAGAATTTTTAGCGCCCAAGAATGGATGTCCATAAAACAGCGCCCACTGAAGTCAATTTGCCGACGAGCACGAAACTTACAAGCCGAGGGAACAAAGAAAAAACATAAATCACTGATTTTTGGTGATTAAGCATAACGCCCGGCTAAGGGGTTGACAACGCACTGCCGAACTTAAAAAACACACTGTAAACACTGAACTTCAATTTGGCACTAAAGTCGCCATGCGTTGGCAATCCCTCTTGAGCCGTTTGTTAGGCCAATAGATTAACAACGATACTTTCACAACCAAAGAACGAGCTTTTTTGTAAACTTGAAACAAACTAACCGATTCATTTATAAACCAAAACCCTAATTCAGCAAAGAAACCAAAAAACTAAAATTGAGCGGTTTTGAAGAAAAGTGACGAGCGTAGCATGCTCGGCGGACGTTTGGATGCTGAAGGTTATTTTGCCGCTAAATTCACAACGATAAGTAACCCAACGCGATCAAGAAACAGCAAATATGTGATGATTATTTATTGCTTAAGTTTAGGCACAAAACATGGAATTTACCGTTCAATTCAAACTCGATTTAGCTGATAAAAACTCACTTTGCCTAACGCCCGGCTAAGGGGTTGACAACGCATTGCCGAACTCAAAAAACACACCGTAAACACTGAACTGCAATTTTGCACTAAAACCGC
>NZ_JAMQXI010000058.1:0-63505 GCF_024743775.1 Vibrio sp. RM-69-4 | reverse complement strand
AAAGTGTCAAACACTTTATTAAATTATTTCGTCTTACCGATTTGACCTACTGATTGGCTGGCTAATTGGGCTTGAACCCTTACTGGCTGTGCCGTGTCAGTGAGGCGGCATTATAGGGAGAACGAAGATGAGTGCAAGCGGTTTTTAATAAAAAATAAGAAAAACATCTATTTTGTTTAAATAGCAGCCACAAAGCGTCAAAAGAGAGCATTTCGCTCTCTTTTGATAGGCTTTAATCTCTCTCGATCTTAAATAAAAGCGTAGGCATCAGCAAACATGTGATCGCTTTTTGCATTTTTGTATTGGGTAAACTGTTCTCTTGCTGCTCCAGCCATATCAAAACGACCTGCAATATAAATGTCGTACGCTTCTAACGACTCGAAATCATCATTGATCGCTTGGAGTACATTGCCAACCTTGCCATTCCAACCTTCATCAGCCGTTTCAACAACAGGTACAAAGTGGATGTTCTCAAATTGCTGAGCAATCTCACTCAGTTCTGTTTTTGCATAGAGTTGGTAAACGTCTTTTGCTCCCCAGTACAAATAGATAGCGTTACTTTTCTTTTGGCTAATACAGTGATCTAAAATCGAGCGTACATAGCTAAAACCTGTTCCTCCAGCAATGAGTAGTAGAGGGCGCTCATTTTCTTTTACCCACGCATCACCATGAGGTGCATCTATATTGACTAAACCCTTGTTGCTTAATGCCGTTCTCATTTTCTCAACCACTTCCTGTGCATAAGCATTGTGCTCGGCGGCACCAATGTGCAACTCTAGTTCACCAGTACGGCAAGGGCTGCTTGCGATAGAAAATGGACGTTTATCTTTCTCACCCATTTCTACCATGAGATATTGCCCAGCTTTAAATGCAAGAACACTTTCAGGTTGGAGGATGATTTTATAAGTATTAGAGGCTAATGGCTCAATTGACTTTACTTTACATTGGGTGGTCATGTTTTTCCTCTGGCTTACTCTGCAAAAGTAAGTACTAAGTTACTTGTTGCAAAGGCTTGGCAAGGGAATATCCAACCTTGTCGCTGCTCTTCGTCAGTCAACATCGGTTCTAAGTTATATTCCACTACACCTTCTAATTTTCTGCACATACACATAGCGCATGCACCTATTTGACAACGGTGTGGAAAAGAGATGTTCTTGTTGAGCGCAGCTTCCAACACCGTTGTACCGTCTTGCACTTCAAAAGTATCGCCTTTCGGCAGCAAGATCACCGTATAAGTCATAAAATACCTAGCTCATCCCAGAGCGAGTCTATTTTGGTGACGACCTCGTGATCTTTTTGGATTGGCGTCCCCCACTCTCGCTGAACTTCACCAGAGAGTTTGTTGGTTGCATCCAGCAGGAGCTTGGAACATTGCCCTTCATTAGCTTCTATACGATCAGTATCTCGAGACGGATCCATGCGCGTGGTTATCGCCCAAATCACATCATTCCAATCTCGGATATTCACATCATCATCACAGAGCACAACAAACTTCAGATTTGAAAATGTCTCTAAAAATGCCCATATCTTTTTTAACAGCTCTTGAGATTGACCAGCGAACGCTTTGTTCATGGATACAATCAAGAAACCATCATTAGAAAATGGCACTAAATAGATATCAACAATCTCAGAATGCTGTGCTCTAAGCTGATCCAAATGCTCAGCTTTGATCTGAGGAGCCGTTGATGGTGATGACTGTTGTCTTGTACCGTCACTCTCGACATCCCATTTAATGGTAGCATCTAAGCCCATTTTGGAGCCTAGCCCCACCACTGGAGAGGCAAAATCAAGTGAATCAATCGGTGTATGTTCGATGAATAAAGTGTCTCGGACTGGGTCCATATGTGTTGTCATTGCATTGATAACTGAATTCCAATCACGAGCATCGACTAATTCATCGCACACCACCACATATTTAGTGTACATAAACTGGCGAAGGAACGACCAAACTCCCATCATGACTCGCTTTGCATGACCAGGGTATTGCTTTTTCATCGTCACCACCGCCATTCGATAAGAACAACCTTCCGGCGGTAAATAGAAATCGACGATTTCAGGGAACTGTTTTTGGAGTATAGGTACAAACACTTCATTTAACGCAACACCAAGCACAGCTGGTTCATCAGGTGGGCGTCCGGTATAAGTGCTATGGTAGATAGGATTGCTGCGCATTGTGATATGCGTAACCGTAAAGACACGATGCTTTTCAACTTCATTATAGTAACCCGTGTGATCACCATAAGGCCCTTCGTCAGCATATTCGTTTGGATCTATGTAGCCTTCCAGCACAATTTCCGCACTAGCAGGCACATCTAGATCATTACTGAGCGATTTAACCACTTCTGTTTTACTGCCTCGTAGCAATCCCGCAAAAGCATATTCAGAAAGCGTATCTGGCACTGGTGTCACCGCGCCTAGAATGGTTGCAGGATCAGCACCAAAAGCCACTGAAACTGGGAAATTCTCTCCGGGGTGAGTGTCCATCCAATCTCTTAAATCTAGAGCACCACCACGATGCGCCAACCAACGCATGATGACTTTGTTTTTACTGAGTTTCTGTTGGCGATAAATCCCGAGATTTTGTCGCTTCTTGTTTGGCCCTTTAGTGATCGTCAGCCCCCAAGTCAGAAGAGGAGCAACATCATCGGCCCAACAACTCATCACTGGGATTTTGTCTAAGTCAACATCGTTGCCCTGCCAAACAATCTCCTGGCAAGGAGCCTTGCGTAGTCGTTTGGTTGGCATGTTGAGCACTTGCTTAAATAAAGGCAATTTATCGATAGCATCTTTGAAGCCCTGTGGTGGCTCGGGCTCTTTGAGATAAGCCAGTAATTTGCCGACTTCCCTTAACTCTTGGACCTCTTTACGCCCCATGCCGATCGCGACGCGTTTTGCGGTGCCAAACAAGTTAGTGAGCACGGGAACCGTATAACCGATCGGGTTTTCAAATAGCAAGGCAGGACCTGCGGCACGCAAAGTGCGGTCGCTAATTTCCGTCATTTCATAATGAGGGTCAATCGGGCAAGTAATGCGTTTTAGTTGGCCTGTTTTTTCCAGATGGTCAACAAATTCACGTAAATCCTTAAAGCTCATAGGCCTACTACATCGCTGATTAAACTGCAGGCAGTATAACAAAAACAACCCATTAACGATCCCCAAATTTCATAGGGTTATTGAGAGAGGGCTTGCAAAATACCACGACTTTTCACCTGAGAATTACTCACCAGTAAATCCTTTAGCCAGCGGCTGTGTCCTTGCTCGACCAAAGCAGTGGCCACTAAATTGACCTCTTCATTGATTGACATTTTGGCTATCAGAAAGTCGCGGATATCAGGACGCATGGGGCTAATGCGAACTAATGCCTTAATCGCTTGTACTTTTAAACTTGGATTTTCACTGGCGGCCATGATCTGTTTTATCGCAAATTCATCGCTTACGCTGGCTAATCGTGTGAGTTCCTGCTGAATGGAGAAATCGACCCGCATCAGCCACAGGAGTTTATAGATTTTAGGATCTTCACTAACTTGAGCTAATCGAACCATCACTTGTGTGGAAGGCAACCATCCGGTCACTGGCTCTGATGTCAGTTGCTCAGTGAGCGCAGCTAAAGCACTTGGGGATAGTGTATCTAACTCGCGGATCAGTAACGTTTCGCGAATTTTTACTTGATATTGAGTCCCTGACAACCATGTTTTCAGTACTAGCTCTTGGCGCTCGGCCTTCACCAAGAAATCGAGAATGGTTTGTTCCTGCCGCCAACGCTTTAATAAACGGCTGGCTATCGCAGAAGAGTCAAAAGCTGGGGTTGAGAATTCATAGCCTTGTTCTTTTTCGACAACTTGATAAGTGGGTGCAAGCGCTTGCTGCTCTTCAATGAAGATAACCATATTCGGCGTTAGCGCGAGATCCAACTGCTCGATTTTTTGCAGCAACAGAAAACGTGCAGCTTCTTGCGGTAATAGCGCTAAACGTTGTAATGAAAAACGCAAAGAATCAAATTCATCACGTACCGCGTACTGCAATAGCTCTGCACTTTTATGGCGAATTTGTTCTTCCTGAAGCCATTTTTGAGCTGTATCAGACGTTATTTCTATAGAGGCAGCACTTGGCCACGCACAAAATAAAAATAGCGAGAGGAGAAGCGACGACAACATTCCTTGTTGCATTTTAACCTCATTGTAACATTTGGCCTATTGTGGAAGGTTAATGGGTTAAATGCAAACAAAAACGCCACCGATAAACGGTGGCGTTGGTCATACTAAACTTAGCGTCTATTATTGACGGCGCATCGCATCAAAAAACTCATCATTAGTTTTCGTCATCGCGAGCTTATCAATTAAGAATTCCATTGCGTCACTTTCACTCATTGGGTGAACGATCTTACGCAGAATCCACATTTTTTGTAACTCATCAGGTTTAGTAAGCAACTCTTCACGACGAGTACCGCTGCGGTTGAAGTCGATAGCAGGGAAGACACGTTTTTCCGCAATTTTACGGTTAAGGTGCAATTCCATGTTACCTGTACCTTTAAACTCTTCGTAGATAACTTCATCCATTTTAGAGCCAGTATCAACCAGTGCCGTCGCAATAATCGTTAAACTACCGCCTTCTTCTACATTACGAGCCGCACCGAAAAAGCGCTTAGGGCGTTGCAATGCGTTGGCATCCACACCACCAGTCAATACTTTGCCAGATGACGGGATCACTGTGTTGTAAGCACGAGCTAAACGTGTGATGGAATCAAGCAGGATAACGACATCTTTCTTATGCTCAACCAAACGTTTTGCTTTTTCGATCACCATTTCTGCCACTTGTACGTGACGTGAAGCTGGCTCATCGAACGTAGAAGCAACCACTTCGCCTTTCACAAGGCGTTGCATTTCCGTTACTTCTTCAGGACGTTCGTCAATCAGTAGCACCATCAACACACAATCAGGATGGTTGTTAGCAATACTTTGCGCGATATTTTGTAGCAACATGGTTTTGCCCGCTTTTGGCGGAGCAACAATCAAACCACGCTGGCCTTTACCAATCGGAGAGGCAAGGTCTAGAACTCGTGCCGTAATGTCTTCTGTCGAACCATTACCACGCTCCATGATCATACGTTCATTGGCATGCAGTGGAGTTAAGTTCTCAAATAAAATCTTGTTACGTGCATTATCCGGTTTGTCGTGGTTAACGGTGTTAACTTTTAACAATGCGAAATAACGTTCGCCTTCTTTTGGTGGGCGAATTTTGCCGGATACTGAGTCACCGGTGCGTAAGTTGAAACGGCGAATTTGGCTTGGTGATACGTAGATATCATCAGGGCCAGCTAAATATGAACAGTCGGCGCTACGTAAGAAACCAAAACCGTCTTGAAGAATTTCCAAGACCCCATCACCAAATATATCTTCACCACTTTTTGCGTGCGCTTTTAGGATGGAGAAGATGATGTCTTGTTTTCTTAGACGCGCTAGGTTTTCGAGGCCTAGGCTCTCACCAAGTTTCACAAGATCAGACACAGGTCTGTTCTTCAATTCTGTTAGATTCATTGTGGTGGATACTTGTTTAGTCAAAATAGGATCTATTTTCTAGTTAAGATGGATTTTGGTCTCAGGATCGACCAAGAAGTGAACACTTGTCTAATTAACGTGCGATAAACTAGCACTAAATAATAGCCTAGTCTAGAGTTTGTTTCTTTTCAAAAAAACAAAGCCGTGCATCAGAAAATGTACGGCTTTGCGATACCTGTTATAGGTTTGCGTCCAAAAACTCTTTCAATTGAGTTTTTGATAACGCACCAACTTTCGTTGCAGCGACGTTGCCATTTTTGAACAGCAGCAAGGTTGGGATGCCACGAATACCAAACTTAGGTGGAGTACCTGCGTTGTGGTCGATATTTAATTTACCGATAGTCAGTTTGCCTTCGTACTCGCTAGCGATTTCATCCAAAATTGGTGCAATCATCTTACAAGGACCACACCATTCCGCCCAAAAATCAACAAGAACAGGGCCTGCAGCTTTGATTACATCGTTCTCAAAACCATCATCTGTAAGCTGCAAAATCTTATCGCTCATCTTCCACTCCAATATGTTTTTCTGCACTGATTATAAGCTAACCAGTAAATAGATGCTCTATTGGAATGTATTTACTTTCGTATTGCAAGCTTAAGCTGATATTCTATGGCGATGAAAAAGACACATATCACAGAGCAAAAGTTCGCCGATTTGGGATTACATCCTCAAGTTGTTGAAGGATTGGAAAAAAAAGGGTTCGATTACTGTACCCCGATCCAAGCCTTGGCGTTGCCGGTACTGCTCACCGGCCAAGACATTGCAGGCCAGGCCCAAACAGGGACTGGTAAAACGCTTGCGTTTCTCGCTGCTACTTTTAACCACTTACTAACAACCCCTGAACATGAAGGGCGAAAACCGACGCAGCCGCGTGCCATTATTATGGCCCCGACTCGTGAGTTAGCGATTCAAATTTATAACGACGCCGAACCTCTGATTGCCAGCACTGGCATCAAAGCCGCGCTGGCTTACGGTGGTGAAAGCTACGATAAGCAGTTGTCTAAGCTGCAAGATGGTGTCGACATATTGATCGGTACAACAGGACGTATCATCGATTTCTACAAACAACACGTGTTTAACTTGAATAATATTCAAGCAGTTGTGCTAGATGAAGCTGATCGCATGTTTGACCTTGGTTTTATCAAGGACATTCGTTTTCTGTTTCGCCGTATGCCAGAACCTAAAGAGCGCCTGAACATGCTGTTTTCAGCCACGCTTTCTTATCGCGTTCAAGAGTTGGCGTTCGAGCACATGCATAACCCTGAGCACGTGGTTGTTGAACCAGAACAAAAAACTGGCCATCGCATCCAAGAAGAGCTGTTCTACCCGTCTAACGAACATAAGATGGCGCTATTACAGACACTGATAGAACAAGACTGGCCAGATCGCGCCATCATTTTTGCCAACACAAAACACCGCTGCGACTCTATTTGGGGTCATTTAGCTGCAGATGGGCACCGTGTCGGCCTACTAACGGGTGATGTACCGCAGAAGAAACGTGAAAAGATCCTTGAGCAATTTACTACCGGTGATGTCGACATTCTTGTTGCAACCGATGTGGCAGCGCGAGGCTTACACATTCCTCAAGTCACACACGTATTCAACTACGACTTACCTGATGACTGTGAAGACTACGTGCACCGTATTGGTCGTACAGGTCGCGCAGGAGAGAGTGGTCACTCGATTAGTTTTGCCTGTGAAGAGTACGCCATTAACCTAACCGCGATTGAAGAGTACACCGGGCACGCAGTTCCTGTTTCTGATTACGATGCATCGGCGTTGATTGAAGACTTACCACCGCCAATTCGTCTGCGTTCTCGTAATCCTCAGCAGCGCCGTACTAATAACAATGGCCCTCGTACTGGCAACCGTAAGCCACAAAGTCGTCGCCCACGTCAACCGCATCAAAGTAATAAGGGTTCGTAATCCATTTATGAGTAAAGCCGTTTCCTCGCCGCTCTACGCTGCCATCGACCTTGGGTCGAACAGTTTTCATATGCTCATCGTGCGTCATATTGATGGCAGTGTACAAACGATGGCCAAAATAAAGCGCAAAGTACGCTTGGCCGCCGGGTTAGATGATAACAACGCTCTTAGCCAAGAAGCGATGCAGCGAGGATGGGACTGCCTCAGTTTATTTGCGGAACGACTGCAAGATATACCCGCCAGCAATATCCGTATTGTTGGCACTGCCACACTGCGTACAGCCACCAACGTTGAGCTGTTTTTAACTCAAGCCAACCAAATACTCGGCCACCCCATTCAGGTTATTTCCGGTGAAGAAGAGGCGGCCACTATCTATAAAGGAGTGGCGCACACTTCAGGTGGCTTAGGACGACGCTTGGTTGTCGATATTGGTGGGGCCAGTACTGAACTCATCATTGGTGAAGGGTTCGATGCTAAAGCGTTAACCAGTTTAAAAATGGGCTGCGTCACTTGGCTTGAGCGCCATTTTAAAGACAGACAGCTTAACGCGGCTAACTTTAATCGAGCGATCGATGCGGCAAAACAGACGTTAGCGCCTATCCTTGAGCAGTACACACAGTTAGGTTGGGATGTGTGCGTGGGTGCCAGTGGCACAGTACAAGCGTTGCAAGAGATTATGCTGGCGCAAGGGATGGATGAGGTGATCACTCATACCAAACTAAAACGCTTGCAAAAACAAGCGATGCTCGCCGATCACTTGGAAGAGCTTGATATTGAAGGCTTAACTTTAGAGCGAGCGTTAGTTTTCCCAAGTGGCCTCTCGATTTTAATTGCCATCTTTGAACTGCTCGAGATTGAATCGATGACTTTAGCTGGCGGCGCATTGCGTGAAGGCTTAGTGTATGAAATGGTCGAAGAGCTGCGCCAAGATGACATTCGAACGCGTACCATCAATAGCGTCCAGGTGCGATATCAAATTGATGTTGACTACGCCAAGCAAGTGGCTCAACTTGCCCAATCGCTGCTCAAACAGTGTGGGGGGGAAGATTGGATTGCGGAACCGCAAGCTGAAATGCTGCTCACTACCGCTGCACAATTGCATGAAATAGGGTTAGCGATTGATTTAAAAAAAGGCGGTGAACACAGCGCCTACCTGTTACAAAACCTCGACTTACCCGGCTATACCCGTGCACAGAAACACTTTCTAGGCGAAATTGCTCGTCGTTATCGCGAGCAGCTCTCTTCATTGCCAGAGCAGTACGCTCTGTCGGGCAACAGCGCCAAGCGGGTGTTACGTTTACTGCGCCTTGCCGTATTGCTCAGCCATCGTCGTAACGAGGCACTACAGCCTAAATTTACATTACAAGCTCAAGGTGACCAACTGACTCTTCGGTTATCCGCCAAATGGCTAGCGGCCAATCCTCTCACCACCGCCGAGCTGGATATTGAAGCAAACCGTCAAAGCGACATTGGTTGGCCACTCATTATCGACCCATCATAGTTATAAGATGCAGACACATGAAAAAGCCCGAGCAGCACTTGCTCGGGCTTTGATTTTCTATCTTCCTAGTATAATGGCTTGCTACTCCACTACTGAACATTTCAACTACTGAGCATTGATCCCAACGGTTCGAAAATCAGGGTTGACCGCTGTCAGCTTGCGGATCAAGTAATTGAGCAGCACACCGTACATCGGCACAAACAGGCCTAAACTGATCACCAGTTTAAAACCATAATCAACCAAGGCAATTTCGGTCCAATGTTCAGCCATGAACGGATCGGGGCTTTGATAGAAAGCAATCGCAAAAAAAGCGACCGTGTCTAATGCATTACCAAATAACGTAGAACATGTTGGCGCAACCCACCACTGCTTCATCTGGCGCAGACGATTAAACACATGCACATCCATAATTTGCCCGAGCAAATACGCCATAAAACTGGCAGTCGCAATACGCGCAACAAACAGATTAAACTCATGAAGCTGAGCAAGCCCTTGGAATTGACCTTCAAAAAATAGTACCGAGAGTGCATAAGAAACAATCAAAGCCGGTAACATCACTAAGAAAATGATTTTACGAGCCAACGCTGCACCAAAAATGCGTACAGTGAGATCCGTTGCCAGAAAAATGAATGGGAAAGTAAATGCGCCCCAAGTGGTATGTAAACCAAAGACAGTAAAGGGCAACTGAACCAGATAATTGCTTGATGCGATAATGATCAAATGAAATAGCACTAAAAGTGCCAAAGCTTTGCGCTGCTGCGCAAGGGTAAAGTAACTCATTGTGTACCTTTTTAGTTTGTTTTGGGGGCGAGGGAACCCAAATCGAAGAATTAGTCTTACATTAATTTATAGGCTTACCTCGCGATCATATTCAAATCACGAGCTCAGCGGCGGGCGATTATACAGCAATAAACCCCCTCGACAAGCCTTGAAATAAGAGCAAACGTTTACCCATTGAAGAAAATATCACCGTTTTAAAATTCCCCTTTCACAGCTAAAGGCCGACCTTTTTGTTGTAGACATCCATGGGAACGTGCTACTCTTCGCCTCCATTTTTTCTGGCCTTATTTTCATTTTCTAGGATGAAACTCTCTGGGTCAGTGCTATCTTTTAACATGCTGATAGACGCAAATATCAGCATTCAATCCTAACCTAACGTGGAACAGAACAGATGGGCAAAGGTACTCTTTATATCGTCTCTGCACCCAGTGGTGCAGGCAAATCAAGCTTGATCTCTGCGATGTTGGAAACCAACCCAACCTATGCGATGAAAGTCTCTGTTTCACATACCACACGCGGCATGCGCCCGGGCGAACAAGATGGTGTTCACTACCATTTTGTGCAAAAAGAGCTGTTTGAAGAGTTGATGACTAAAGGTGAATTTCTCGAACATGCTGAAGTATTTGGCAACTACTACGGCACCTCTAAGGTATGGATTGAAAATAACCTCAACAAAGGCATTGACGTTTTTCTTGATATTGACTGGCAAGGCGCGCGTCAAATACGCGACAAAATGCCCGATGCAAAAAGTGTGTTTATCCTTCCTCCTTCAAAAGAAGAATTGGAACGCCGCTTGAATGCTCGTGGTCAAGACAGTGAAGCCGTCATTGCTAAACGTATGAATGAAGCTCAAGCTGAAATCTCGCATTACACCGAATACGACTATGTCATCATAAATGATGATTTCGATGTGGCATTAATGGATTTCAGAGCTATTTTACGTGCTGAACGATTGAAGCAAGACAAGCAAGCTGCTAAATATAACAGCATGCTCAACGCGCTACTGGCGGAATAATCACCCGCTCAAACAAGGCAAAGTCTATCGCTAGTATAAACAAAGATTAGACTGTATACTTTCTCGTCATTTAAAAATTTTTAGTTAACTATTTGGAGTTCTCATGGCACGCGTAACTGTTCAAGACGCTGTTGAAAAAGTGGGCAATCGTTTCGACCTAGTTCTGATTGCGGCTCGCCGCGCTCGTCAAATGCAAACTGGCGGTAAAGATTCATTGGTGCCAGAAGAGAACGATAAGCCAACCGTTATCGCTCTGCGCGAAATCGAAGAAGGTCTTATCACGAAAGATGTGCTTGATGCTCGTGAGCGCCAAGAGCAGAAAGAGCAAGAAGCCGCAGAATTGGCCGCCGTAAGCAGCATCGCTCACAACCGTTAATTTCTGCTATTCAAATTCAACAACCTTCCGGGCCTATAATTTGTATCTATTTGATAGCCTTAAAGACGTTGTCCAAGAATACCTAACAGAGCCTCAAATTGAGGCTCTGCGTCAATCTTATGTGGTCGCACGTGAAGCCCATGAAGGGCAAACCCGTTCTAGCGGCGAACCTTACATTATTCACCCTGTTGCGGTTTCTCGAATTTTGGCTGATATGCGCCTTGATTTGGAAACGCTACAAGCAGCGTTATTACATGATGTCATCGAAGATTGCGATGTCACTAAAGACGATCTTGAAGCGCAATTTGGTCACGCCGTGGCGGAATTGGTAGACGGGGTTTCTAAACTCGACAAGTTGAAATTTCGTGATCGTAAAGAAGCCCAAGCCGAGAACTTTCGTAAGATGGTGCTGGCAATGGTGCAAGACATTCGCGTTATTCTCATCAAACTTGCTGACCGCACACACAATATGCGTACCCTTGGCGCATTGCGCCCGGATAAAAAGCGCCGTATTGCCCGTGAAACGTTAGAGATTTACGCGCCTCTTGCTCACCGCTTAGGGATTCATAACATCAAGACTGAGCTAGAAGAGCTTGGCTTTGAAGCATTGTACCCGAATCGTTATCGCGTATTGAAAGAAGTGGTAAGATCCGCTCGCGGTAACCGCAAAGAGATGATCCAACGCATCCACAGTGAAATTGAAGGCCGCTTGCAAGATTTCGGTTTGAAAGCACGCGTGGTCGGCCGTGAAAAGAACCTGTTCTCCATCTATAACAAGATGAAAACCAAAGAGCAGCGCTTTCACACCATTATGGACATCTACGCTTTTCGAGTCGTGGTCGACACTGCAGATACTTGTTATCGTGCATTAGGCCAAGTTCATAGCTTGTACAAACCTCGCCCGGGGCGCATGAAAGATTACATCGCCGTACCCAAAGCGAACGGCTACCAATCTTTGCATACCTCGATGGTCGGCCCACACGGCGTCCCAGTTGAAGTGCAGATCCGCACTGAAGACATGGAACAGATGGCCGACAAAGGTGTTGCTGCTCATTGGTCTTACAAAGGTAATGGCGAACGCACTGGCACCACCGCGCAAATTAAAGCACAGCGCTGGATGCAAAGCCTACTTGAGCTACAGCAAAGCGCTGGCAACTCGTTTGAGTTTATTGAGAACGTTAAGTCGGATCTTTTCCCTGATGAAATCTACGTCTTCACCCCCAAAGGCCGCATCGTTGAACTGCCTGTCGGGGCAACTGCGGTTGATTTTGCCTACGCGGTACACACCGATGTCGGTAATACCTGTGTTGGAGCTCGTGTTGATCGAAACCCTTATCCGTTAAGTAAATCACTGAAAAACGGCCAAACGATTGAAATCATCAGCGCACCTGGGGCTCGCCCTAATGCCGCTTGGCTCAACTATGTGGTCACGTCTCGCGCTCGTACTAAGATACGTCAAGTGCTTAAAACCATGCGCCGTGAGGAATCGATCACACTTGGTAGACGTTTGCTCAATCACGCGCTGGGTGATCTTTCACTCAGTGACATCAGTGACGAGAACATTAAGCATGTGATTGGTGAGCTTAAAATGGCCACGGTCGATGATCTGCTGGCCGCGATTGGTTTAGGCGAACTGATGAGTATTGTCATTGCGCGTCGTCTGCTTGGCGATGCTGATGAGCTGACCGAAGTGGAAAGCAATGATGGCAAACCGAAAAAGAAACTGCCGATCCGCGGCGCTGAAGGTATTTTGCTCACGTTTGCTAACTGCTGCCACCCCATCCCAGACGATCACATCATTGCGCATGTATCTCCGGGTCGTGGTTTAGTGGTGCATCGTGAAACCTGCCCTAATGTTCGTGGCTACCAAAAAGAGCCGGATCGTTACATGGCGGTTGAGTGGTCTAAAGATTACGACCAAGAGTTCATCACCGAACTGAAAGTGGACATGCAAAACCACCAAGGTGCGTTAGCGGAACTGACGAATGTAATCTCGAAAACAGGTTCCAACATTCATGGCCTCTCCACCGAGGAGCGTGATGGACGTTTGTATACTGTCACTGTGCTGCTGACCACCAAAGATCGCATTCACTTAGCAAACATCATGAAAAAAATTCGTGTGATGCCTCATGCACTGAAAGTGCGACGCCGGAAAAATTAAACTATCCAAATAAATAAAACCCCTTGCGGCTAACCACTCATGGGGTTTTTTATTTTCCGACACCCTACCCCCATCTTACATTTTAGGCGTCACTATTCAAATTAGCCGATGGCCTGCCGCTTATCGACCATTACATGATTTTATGCTGTACAAAAAAACAGTTCGATGGTTGAATAATACATAACGATACTGTTAATGAGCCCTGTTATGTCACAGCTACTGTCCGCGATTCCTCTCACCTCACTCTCTGGCGTGGGCGCTAAAGTGGCTGAAAAACTGGAAAAGGTTGGCTTAATCAGTGTGCAAGATCTGCTGTTCCATCTCCCTTTACGTTATGAGGACCGCACACGGATCTACCCTATCGCTAAATTGCATCCCGGGCTTTGGGCCGCCGTGCAAGGTAAAGTCATGGCGGTGGATACGGTTTTTGGCAAACGCAAAATGCTCACAGTAAAAATAAGCGATGGTAACGGCACCATTACGCTGCGTTTTTTTAACTTTACTGCTGGGATGAAAAACAATTTCACTGAAGGTAAGTTAGTGCACGCTTACGGTGAAATTAAGCGTGGTGGATTCGGCCTTGAAATTGTTCATCCTGATTATAAATTTTATGCTCCTCAGCAACAGCCAGATGTCGAAGCTAACTTAACACCCGTTTACCCAACAACCGATGGCCTGCGCCAACTCACGCTACGCACACTCACTGATCAAGCATTAAGTTTACTCGACAAAGCCGCCGTACAAGAATTGCTACCTGCCGGGTTGTATGATCACCAAATTACGCTCTCTGAAGCGCTGCACATCATTCACCGGCCGCCACCGGGCATTAACCTGCAACTGTTTGATGAGGGGAAACATCCGGCGCAGGTTCGCCTAATTATGGAAGAGCTGTTGGCGCAAAACCTCTCCATGCTGGCTGTACGCCATCAAGGCCAGCAAGATATGGCATTGCCACTGGCTGGGTCTGGCACACTCAAACAACAACTGCTTGCACAGCTGCCTTTCTCTCCCACTAAAGCACAAACACGTGTTGTGACAGAGATCGAAGCCGATCTGGCACAAGCTCACCCCATGATGCGTTTAGTACAAGGTGATGTGGGCTCAGGGAAAACCTTGGTCGCTGCATTAGCCGCCGCACGAGCTATCGAACATGGCTATCAAGTAGCATTAATGGCACCGACGGAATTGCTGGCCGAGCAGCACGCGATTAACTTTGCCAACTGGTTTGAAGCAATGGGCATCCAAGTCGGCTGGCTGGCGGGTAAATTAAAAGGCAAAGCGAAAGAAACAGAACTGGCTCGCATTGCCAACGGTGAGGCAAAAATGATAGTGGGTACTCACGCTCTTTTTCAAGAACAAGTTGAATTTCATCACCTTGCGCTCGTCATCATTGATGAACAACACCGCTTTGGCGTCCACCAGCGTTTAGAACTGCGTGAGAAAGGAGCGAAGCAAGGCGCGTATCCGCACCAGTTGATCATGACCGCAACGCCGATCCCACGAACTTTAGCGATGACTGCTTACGCTGATTTAGAAACCTCCGTTATTGATGAACTGCCACCGGGACGAACGCCCATTCAAACTGTCGCAATCCCAGATACAAAGCGTGATGATATCGTCGAGCGCGTACGTCATGCCTGTTTGAGTGAAGGAAAACAGGCTTATTGGGTCTGTACTTTGATTGATGAGTCTGAGGTGCTAGAAGCGCAAGCCGCCGCCGACACAGCGCAAGAACTACAACGCACTCTGCCCGATGTCAAAATCGGTTTGGTGCATGGCCGAATGAAGCCAAGCGAAAAACAAGCGGTGATGCAAGCCTTTAAAAACAATGAACTGCACTTGCTGGTTGCTACAACGGTGATTGAGGTTGGCGTTGACGTGCCGAATGCGAGCTTGATGATCATCGAAAACCCTGAGCGTTTGGGCTTAGCACAGTTGCACCAATTACGCGGCCGCGTAGGGCGAGGCTCTGTCGCCAGCCACTGCGTATTGCTCTACCATGCACCACTATCGAAAACCGCGCAAAAGCGCTTGGGCGTACTGCGTGAGAGCAATGACGGTTTCGTAATTGCTCAGCGAGACTTAGAAATTCGCGGTCCGGGTGAGCTGCTTGGTACCAAACAGACCGGCCTCGCGGATTTCAAAATTGCGGATTTAGTCCGTGACCAAGGTTTAATTCCTGAAGTACAGCGCATTGCTCGCTACTTACACGACCATTATCCAAGCCACGCGACCGCCATTATCGATCGCTGGTTAGGAGAGAAGGACATCTACGCCAAAGCATAAGATTGTTCGTTCTGTATTCCCCTCTCCCTTACACAGCAAAGCAAACGTTTGCTTTCTTGCGTAAACCATCTATAATTTCGCCAATTTTTTTTAGTGAACTACTCACTTATCCAGTCCGAGCAGATTCTGATTAACAGCAATCACAGATGACGTGTCTGCTCCACTTAGTGCTCCCACTCAGCGAACGCTAAGACAACAACGCACCATTAGGAAAACAGTATGACTATCCACAACGCTTCGCGTAAGTCTGATTTGGTTTATCAACTCAACGATAGGCCACCGCTACCCCAAACCATTTTCGCCGCTTTACAACATTTGCTAGCCATGTTTGTTGCGGTCATCACCCCTTCGCTCATTATTTGCCAAACACTTGGGGTTTCTGCCGAACAGACCAACACCATCATCAGCATGTCGCTGTTTGCATCTGGCTTATCCTCCTTTATCCAGATCCGTACCATTGGCCCGATTGGCTCCGGTTTACTTTCTATCCAAGGCACCAGTTTTAACTTTCTTGGGCCAATTATTGGCGCAGGCTTGTCATTAAAAGCGGGTGGTGCAGATATCAGCACTATGATGGCGGCGATCTTTGGCACCATTTTAGTCGCTTCTTTTGCTGAAATCCTATTATCACGAGTGCTGCAATACGCGCGCCGCGTGATCACGCCGCTGGTGTCGGGCATTGTGGTCACCCTGATAGGCTTAACACTGGTACAAGTTGGTTTAGTTTCTATGGGTGGCGGCTATGCTGCGCTCAGCGATGGCACTTTTGGCAGCTTAGACAAACTGGCGCTGGCGGGAACCGTGCTTGGACTTATCGTGCTGCTCAACCGCTCAAGTAACCCATACATTCGCGTAGCATCGATTGTGATTGCAATGTTCGTCGGTTATATCATGGCTTACTTGATGGGGATGGTGAACACTGATTCACTGAGTGAAACCGCCCTGATTGCTCTACCAATACCTATGCAGTTTGGTTTAGGTTTTGATTGGTCACTCTTTATTCCCCTGGTACTGATTTTCTTGATCACCGCATTGGAAGCGATTGGTGATATCACCGCCACTTCTGAAGTGTCGGGCGAGCCTGTCAAAGGGCCGATTTACATGAAGCGTATTAAAGGTGGTGTGCTGGCTGATGGTTTGAACTCCGCGCTGGCGGCGGTCTTTAACAGTTTTCCCAACTCGACCTTTAGCCAAAACAATGGCGTAATTATGCTCACCGGGGTTGCCAGCCGTTATGTGGGTTACTTTATTTCCGCCATGCTGGTGTTGCTCGGCCTGTTCCCAGGCGTGGCAAGCTTTGTACAATTGATTCCTGAACCGGTACTTGGCGGTGCAACCATCGTCATGTTCGGCACCATTGCAGCCGCGGGTGTGCGTATTATTTCCCGTGTGGATCTCGACCGCCGCGCGATTTTAATCATGGCACTGTCGTTTTCGATGGGGTTAGGCATTGCGCAAAAGCCAGAGATTCTGCAATTTATGCCCGAGTTCATTAAGAGCATTTTTTCATCCGGCGTAGCGGCTGGCGGTATCACCGCCATTTTGCTCAACTTGCTACTGCCAGAAAAATTGCCACGCGAAGAAGAAGAACTCGACGAGCTCAAAACCAACTGATTGCATGGATGGGCCCAAAAACTTCGGTCAGCAGCCGAAAAGACATAAACCGCAAACACAATGGGCTCAGTTGAGCCCATTGTGTTATTTAGTGAATAAGCCCCTATTTGGTCGGGAAGCTCAGCTGCGCTTTGAGTCCACCTTCACTGCGGTTACTCACCACAACGCTGCCATGATGCTGACTAACAATCCGTTTCACTATCGCCAAACCAAGCCCTGTGCCTTCACTGCCGCGCGCGGTATCACCACGCGTAAAAGGTTCAAACACTTTACTCACTTGGCTAGGATCAATACCCGGGCCATTATCTTCGACGCAAACCCAAGCCATTTTGTTATCTGCGGTACTGCCCGTGCTCACCTTAACCCAACCATTGCCATAACGAATGGCGTTCACCACTAAGTTGCTCACCGCGCGTTTAATGGCGATCGCATTGCCAAAGGCTGGCTGCATTGGTAAATGCAGCGCGACATCGATTTTGATCTCGTAGCCCCCTTCGGCTGTGGCGACATCATTGGCGATCTCATTGAGATCAACGGCGGTAAAGGTCTGTTTATTGACGGGTTTAAGGTAGTCCATAAACTGACTGATGATCTCGTTACACTCTTCCGTATCACTGATGATCCCTTCGGCGAGATAACTTTCTTCTGGAGACATCATTTCCGTGGCTAAGCGAATACGAGTCAGCGGCGTACGTAAGTCGTGGCTGATCCCCGCCATCAATAATGAGCGATCCTCTTCAAGCGCTTGGATCCCTTTCGACATTTGATTAAACGCCAACGTCACCGCGCGAATTTCAGAAGCGCCTTTGAGCGGCAATGGTGGCGGGTTCTCGCCTCGGCCAACGGCTTTGGCGGCTTTTTCTAAGGCAATTAAGGGACGATTTTGTAGACGAATAAACAGCCATCCCCCTAAGACGATCAGTAACGCCATCACCAAACTATTGTGAAATAGTGGCGCAAAATCCTCTTTTTGCAACTCAGAGAGAGGGATGCGTATTAATGACCCCGGAAAAGAGTCCACTTTCATCCATAAAATATAACTCTCTTTACCCAAAATCATCCGCACATCGGTCGGCGAGCCGAGCTCATTGCTCATCTCCTCGCTCATCAAATCAATGCTGATGGCATCGTGATACTCTTGGGCCATCTCACTCTCTTCACTATGAATGGTGACGCCCAACTGTTCTAACACTCGGCGGCGCTGTAAGGCGTCCATTCCCAGCTTCGATGTATTGTTCGCCGCATCGTCCAGCATTAGGTTGATCTCATGGCCCAAAATCTTATTGAACTGCTGCAAACTGGGCATCAAAGCATAGTTAAATACGGCGTAATAAGAATACACTTGGCTGGCGATCAGCAATGAAAAGAAGAGCAAAATCGATTGAGTAAAGGAACTGCGAATGCGCATAGGAAAACCTGCGATGAACGTACTATCAAAAAGGCGACAAAAAAGCTCCTGTGGGTTAACCGACAGGAGCTGATTGAAATTTAAGACTCTTTACCATCTGGAACGAAGACGTAACCTAAGCCCCATACCGTTTGTATGTAGCGTGGTTTGCTTGGATCTACTTCAAGCATGCGACGTAAACGCGAGATTTGCACATCAATCGAGCGCTCCATTGCGGAGTATTCACGCCCTCTTGCCATATTCATCAACTTATCGCGCGACATTGGCTCACGCGCATTGGTGACTAAGGTCTTCAATACGGCAAATTCACCGGAAGTGAGCGGCATTGGCTCATCACCACGGAACATTTCGCGGGTACCTAAATTCAAGCGAAACTCACCAAACTCAACCACCGATTCTTCAGCACTTGGCGCGCCGGGGGCTTCAATCACTTGGCGGCGCAGCACGGCTTTGATTCGCGCCAGTAGTTCACGCGGGTTAAACGGTTTGGGCAGGTAATCATCCGCACCCACCTCCAAGCCAACAATACGATCCACTTCGTCGCCTTTAGCTGTCAGCATTAAAATCGGCAACATGTTATTGGCGTTACGCAAGCGGCGGCAAATAGACAAACCATCTTCACCCGGCAACATCAAATCCAGCACCATTAGGTGGAAGTTTTCACGAGTGAGCAGGCGATCCATCTGTTCGCTATTGGCGACACTACGCACCAGAAAACCTTGCTCTGACAAGTAACGCTCAAGCAATGCACGTAAACGCGCATCATCATCCACCACTAAAATTTTATAGTTTTCTTGCATCTAAGATCCCACCTAATTCTGAGCTTCAGCCAATATCAAACCGAGCGAGTAAAATGTAACACCGTTGCGGCTAAAATCATGCAAAGAATTGTTAACGTTTATGTCTTTTGTCGCGCTTCGTTGTTAGACACTAAGCGGATGACATCGTTTGTCAGTTCGGCTCTTTATCAAAGCGGCCAAAACGATAGCGATAGCCTAAACCAAAGGCAATATCGGTGCTGTTGTTGGCATTAAACATATTTTCGACCACAGTAACTTCAATCGCTGAATGGCTCATTTGATAACGATACCCCAAAATAAACTCGGTCGATGGTTTAGAAAAGTCATCCTCCCCCGTTGAAAGGCCTTGATAGAATGAGACCTGCCCAATCAGATAATGGCGTTCTAACCACTGATATCGATAACTGGTACCCATCGACCAAGTACTCGAATGATACTGTGTTTGGCCTGGTACATTGGTCGGGTTGCGAAAGGTGATAGCCAACAGCGTATCAAGTGCATGCTTACCTCTTCGGTAGCCATAATTAAGCTGCACCGCTTGTTCAAACTCGGATAGGTTGAATATTCCATGGTGTGGATCGTTGTAATAGAGTGAAACTCCCAATGACAAACCGTGATGAGGCTTATCCACCAGCTGGTACTGTAAATAACTGGTCAACGCACGGCTCAATGTCTCGCCTCGGAACGCTTCCTGATCAATGCCGTACTCTGGCATTTGAATGATGAAGCGATCGTTATCGACATCCTCACGCCCATTTTGATCAATGCCAAACCAGTCATGAAAAGCAAGTGTTAAGCCATCTAAATGATTATTGGCAGCAAAGTTCCAACGATAATTAAACTCAACCTGCCACTTCGAAGTGAGCTGCCATTTACCGCCCATTGCAAGCTGATTCTGGTAATAATCCAAACTATAGTGGGGAGTGATCGCCCAAATGCTGGCGATAGTCGCGCTGGTGTAGAGCTCCACTTCTTCCTCTTGCATCGAAAAGCCGGAGCGAAGTTGTGCAGAAAGGCTATTGGTATGCAGTGGCGATTGCACATAGCTTTGCGCAGGCCCGTAGTCAATGTCCGCCCACGCCGAGTGGATGGGAAGAGAAAAGAGAATAAACCAACAAATGCACTTACACTCCGTCATGCATACTCTCCGGCCAAAGCAACCTTTTGAATATATTAGACAATCATTAACGCTTAGTGAGTGACCATATCCCTTAATGATGATCTACCGTACACATTAAGTGTATGCGCTAATTCAGAAATATCATGAGATAGTGCTAACTTTTTCCGCAAGCTAGAGCGTTTTCAAATTCGGATTATCAAATTTTTTTTGAAAATGAATTAAGCAAGAGGCGGTTTCTTGTTTGGACTCAGTCCGTTATCTTAGCGCCATCTCGAATGTTATCTTCCCTAGGAGGGAAAAATGAATATTGTTCAAGCATCGCAAGCGCGCTATTCCACCAAAGCGTTTGACACCAACCGTAAACTGACTGAACAGCAAGTCGCTGATATTAAAGAACTGGTACGCATGAGCGCCTCTAGCGTCAATTCGCAGCCTTGGCATTTTATTTTGGCGGGTAGCGAGGAAGGCAAAACGCGTATCGCCAAAGCGGCGCAAGGTCAATTTTCCTTTAACGAACGCAAAATTTTGGATGCGTCTCACGTGATGGTGTTTTGCGCCAAAACCGATATTGATGATCACTACTTATTGACGCTGCTGGAAAACGAAGAGAAAGATGGCCGCTTTGCCAATGAAGAAGCGAAAACAGGCATGCACGGCGGACGCAGCTATTTTGTTAACTTGCATCGAGAAACGCTCAATGACGCCGAACACTGGATGCAAAAACAAGTTTATTTAAATGTTGGAACACTGCTGCTCGGAGCGGCTGCGATGGGCATTGATGCTGTCCCCATTGAAGGGTTTGATGCCGAGGTGCTCAACCAAGAATTTGGCCTGACTGAAAAAGGGTTCACCAGCTTAGTAATTGTACCGCTCGGTTACCACAGCGAAGAAGATTTCAACGCCAAGCTGCCGAAATCTCGCTGGCCAGAGCAAACCGTCTTTACTGAGTTATAAGCCATGATCCACTTATTAGCCGAAATCAAAGCCCTTCCCGACTCAATAGAGCGAGTGCAAGCTATGCTTGAAGCGCTGCTTGAACCGAGCCGCAACGAAACAGGCTGCTGCCAATATGAGCTCTATCGTGATAACTCGATTGACGGGTTATTCTTGATGCAGGAGATTTGGTGCTCAGAGGAGAGCTTGCAACAACACCAACAGAGTGCACATTTTCAGCACTTTCAACAACAGCTTAGCGAGCAAGAGGCATTGGAATACCTACAAATCCGCCCGCTAACGTTTGTTGGCTAATGCAGGATTAACTCTCACGCTGTTTGATGGCTGTCAGTACCGCTTGTCGTTGCTGGCAGCCTTTTCCACGAATAAATGCCTGAAAAGCGCGAATGGTTGGAGTGATCAAACGTCGGTCTGCGCACACGATATAAATTGGCACTGGCCCACTTTCCCATTGCGGTAAAATACGTACTAAGCGCCCATCAATAATATCCTGACTGATATCCATTAATGACTTATTGGCAATGCCTTTGCCTTTAACAGCCAATCGATGTACCACGTCACCATCGTTGCATGCGGGGTTTCCTTGCACTACCACACTCTGCGTTTCGCCCTCTCGGCTCAAAACCCACTTATTATGCAGGGTGTCGGCCAGCATATAACAAAGACAATTGTGATGTTGCAGATCGTCAGGATGGAGGATAGGTGGATGCGTTGCCAAATATTCTGGCGAGGCGCACAACACGCGCTCGTTTGATTCACACAGCGGCATTGCAACCAAATTGGAATCAGCAGGATGGCCATAACGAATCGCAATATCCATCGGGTGAGCATACATATCCGCTAAGCGATCGGAGAGATCCAGTTTAATAATGACGTTCGGGTGCAAGGCAATAAATTCATCGATCCAATCCAGCAGTAAATTGCGCCCCAAATCCGAAGGGGCACTGAGGTGCAGCTTCCCCGCCAGTTGACCGCGCGCGCATGCTATCTGATCGAGCCCTTCTTGCAACGTGGCAAGGGCTGTCTGAGTTTTGGCGAGGAAAATCTCCCCCTCTTGGGTTAAGCGCATATGACGTGTCGAGCGGACAAAGAGCGGAAACTGCACCTGCTCTTCTAAACGGCGAATGGCGGCACTGACCGCGGCCGTGGTCAGCGATACGCTGTTGGCCGCCTTAGAAAAACTGCCTTGGCGTGCGGTTTCGACAAACAAGTTCAGATCATTGAGTGCTTTCATATTCTCCGCCTATTGGGCTATTTCCATCGCGAAAATTTCCATGACAAGTGATATTAATCGGCTGATAGGCTTGCCAACACTTTTGCGCGCTAACATCGCCGCCTTGCGCTTTACGCTGATAATGCTGTTGCAATTGCGTCAGATAACGCTGGGCAATCATTTTTTGCTCATCATTGGCCACTTGCCAGATCGATTCGCCGGCCAAACTAAGGAGGGGTAATGTTGGTTCTTTGCCTCGTACTGCAGGCGGATTAATCTGCACGTTCAGCAGCTCGTAGATACGCCGATTCTCTTCCACCAGTTGTTCCTGTTGTAATCTCGCGCCCAGTGTCATCAACTGTTCACGTAAGGTATAGCCGTGATGCACAGGACAAAGCAGAAAATCGAACGAGCGATGCGGATAACGCTCAACCAGCGCGGCAATGAATTCACTCATTAAATCACCGCCAACCCCAGCGATGATCAGTAGATGCGAGCCAGAATGGCTATCAAGCGGCAAATCGCGCACATCAAGGCAATGTGTACGCCAGCGCGGTAACGCCGCCGTTGCAGGGAAATAGCGCGTTAAATCAAGCGTCACCTTTTCAATCAACGCTGGCACAATATCTACAAAATGCACCACACTATTTGGACAGCGCTTCAGTAACGCCGCGCCAAGCAGACCGTGATCGCAGCAGCAATCCCAAATATGATCGTAGTGGCGGTTGATCTGCTGTACTAACTGCGTGAGCCGTTTTCCTAATTTCATCTTTGCCCAACCAAGCCGCATGATACAACACGCCGCCGAATAAAAAGAGTGGCGGCCATTTTACTTGGATTTGAAGAAATGTTGCATAGAAAATAACAAACCCATCAATGAACATTTCTAGTTAACCTGTCAGTGATTTATAGTGAGCAACACTTAATCTATTCTGACAAAAGGAAATGTCATGGCAGCTCTGTTTTTCAAGTGCCTGCTTGGTGCGCTTGCCGTGTTGATCATCGCCCTGCTCTCCAAAAGCAAAAGCTTTTTTATTGCTGGTCTTGTACCGCTGTTTCCTACCTTCGCTCTGATTGCGCATTACATTGTCGGCACCGAACGCACGATGGAAGACCTGCGCACCACCGCGTTGTTTGGCCTTTACTCGCTTATCCCGTATGCGGCATACCTGTTGGCAGTATACTACTTCAGTTATTGGCTACCTCTCACCAGTACACTGGTATGTGCCACTTTGGTGTGGTTGGCATTCGCTGCATTATTGTTAGTAAGCTGGACACGTTTAAACCCTGCGATGGCCTAAATCATCATCCCCGACGGTCATATCGATACGGGAGAAAGCCAAACGCAAGCACTGCAACGTGAAGTGCTAGAGGAACGATGGCATTTACGCTGCACAATTTATTAAGGAAAGGCATAATGTTCGAAAGAGCTTCTTTTACTCTGTTTATTCACATTGTGGTGATCGCAGCTGTTGCGGCAAGTGTGGGAAGCCTGCTCGCCATTCCGCTTTCTGAAATGTTTATTGCCGCAGCTTTAGTCATTGTGCTGCATAAAAAACACCTCTTATCCATTCGCGTTCCTAACGGGTTATTGTTGACGGTGCAAATTGTGCTCGGCATCAGCGTTGGGGCGACCATCAGTTTAAGTCAATTGGGCGAAACCTTAACCCTACCGGTGATTATCGGTTTGGTTTGCTGCTTAAGCTTGCAGATCGCCAGCAGCTTTCTTTGGCTCCGCAAAAGAGAAGGTTGGTCACCGTTTGAATCTCTACTCGGTGCGGTACCGGGCGCGATGGCAGCGATTTTGGTGATCAGCGAATCAAGCCAGACTCCTTCAACCAAAGTGGTTTATTCGCACTCGGTGCGCTTGATGATCCTCACTTTACTAGCTCTTTTTATCTCCAATAGCACGCCCGACGTTGCCCCCGTTGAGAGCAGTTTAACGATTTACGCGTGGTTGATTTTCTTTGCGCTTGCGCTGCTTAGTCTACTGCTGGGCAAAGGCTCGACCTTGCTCGGCATTCCCGCGCCATATATGTTGGCGGCACTGCTGGTCACGGCCAGTTTCAATAGTTTTTCGACAGGCATTGCGCTACAACTTCCAACATGGATGGTAGTATTCGCCACCGCACTGCTGGGCATTTTGATTGGCGCACGCCTTGCCGATACCACATTGCGCGAAGCCATGGCTTATTCGCGCGCGGGTGTGATGGTTACACTGATTGGTCTGCTGGTCGCCGTCGCCGTGTCTGGCTTGTTTGCGTTACTGCTGGATAAATCTTGGGTGGTATTACTTTTAGCTTGGGTCCCCGGCAGCGTAGAAGCGATGACCGCCGTCGCCCTACTTCTGGGCATGGAACCCGCGTTTGTGATGATCAACCACGCCCTACGGCTACTACTGCTCTACTCGCTACCCGCAGTGTTGAAAAAGCCGTTAGAGGCGTTGCGAAGCAAGTGAGATGAGAAAAATGAGCGACCGAGGAATATTTTGGATAACCGAATACTCCGTTCACTGCCCTTTTTCATACTCAATCGAGTTAATAAACCACTCTTTGATACCGGTGGGTGTGGGCACTTGCACCTCGTCATCAACCTCTTTTTTCAGCAGAGCACGCGCCATCGGTGAATCGATGGAGATGTAATCTTTCGCGTCACCGTAAATCTCTTCTGGGCCCACAATGCGAAAGCGCTTTACATCACCCGCTTCATTTTCAATTTCCACCCAAGCACCGAAAAACACTTTCCCCTCTTGTTGAGGCGAATAATCAACTATCGTCACTTCCGGTAAAAATTTTCTCAAAAAACGAATTCGGCGATCAATTTGGCGCAGTAAACGCTTATTAAAGGTGTAGTCTGCGTTTTCAGAGCGATCACCGAGGCCAGCAGCCCAAGTGACTATTTTGGTAATTTCTGGCCGTTTTTCATGCCAAAGATGGTCATGCTCTGCCTTTAATTTATTGTAGCCCTCACGGGTAATCAGTTTGGTCTTCAAGATCTTTTCCCATTACACAGCGCCGCACATTCAAGGTAGCCGCGGGTTATACATTCATCACGATGGCTTGCTACTATACTGTCATTTTCGCTCGGCACCAACTGACTGAACTTATCTTTAGCTACCAAACTCATCTTCAGTTTTAGCGCTGCCAACGCTGAAAAATGACATCAAAATCACACGTGTTACGTGACCTCTTCGGCACAATCGGGTAGAAGGTTATCTCACTAATCTCATAACAGCGCGCCGTTAGACTAGAAATAAGTCTAACGTGCCCCAATAGTTACCCTATTCAAACCACCCTGAGTGGTGGTGCTACTGAACTACAAAAGAGAAACCACGGATGAGCCAAGCTATCTGCAAATTGATCGCACAAGAGCTAAATGTGCGTCTTGAGCAAGTGACAGCGACTGTCACACTTATTGATGACGGAAACACCGTTCCTTTTATCGCCCGTTACCGTAAAGAGGTCACGGGTGGGCTAGACGACACCCAATTGCGTACCTTAGACAGCCGTTTATCCTATCTGCGCGAGCTCGATGATCGCCGCCAAACCATTCTGAAATCGATTCAAGAACAAGGCAAACTCACCCCCGAGCTGGCACAAGAGATCAACCAAGCGGATAGTAAAACTCGCCTTGAAGATCTCTATTTACCCTACAAACCTAAGCGTCGCACTAAAGGCCAAATTGCGATCGAAGCCGGCCTTGAACCACTGGCAGACAAGCTGTGGAATGAAGCGCAAACCGATCCTGAAACCGAGGCCGCACACTATGTGAACACTGAGAAAGGGATCAGTGATATCAAAGCAGCACTGGACGGTGCACGCGCCATTATCATGGAACGCATTGCTGAAGATGCCAACCTGCTGGACAAAGTGCGCCGCCATTTAACGCGCAGTGCCGAATTGGTTTCTCGCGTGGTCGAAGGCAAAGAGCAAGCTGGGGAGAAATTTAAAGATTACTTCGCGCATAATGAAACGCTCAGTAAAGTGCCTTCACACCGCGCATTGGCCATGCTTCGCGGCCGCAATGAAGGCTTTTTAAGCTTGAGCATGAATGCCGACCCAGAGCAAGAAGAGGGCGTGCGCCAATCGTATTGCGAAACGCTGATTGCACAACACTATGGCATTCACTTAAGCAGCGCCCCTGCCGATGGGTGGCGCAAACAAGTGATCAGTTGGGCGTGGCGCATTAAAGTGTCAATGCACATGGAAACCGAACTGATGGGCGCAATGAAAGAGCGTGCCGAAATCGAAGCGATTGAAGTGTTTGCCACCAACTTAAAAGATTTGTTGATGGCCGCACCGGCTGGCCCACGCGCCACTCTCGGCTTAGATCCTGGTTTGCGAACGGGTTCGAAAATTGCGGTAGTGGACGCCACGGGTAAGGTACTGGCGACCGAGACGATTTATCCGCATCAGCCACATAACCAACATGACAAATCAGCGAAAATTGTTGAGCAGTTGGTACGCCAATTTAACGTCGATTTGATTGCGATTGGCAACGGTACCGCATCGCGCGAAACCGATACTTTTGTCGCCGATGTCATTAAGCGCGGCAACCTGAAAGTGCAGAAAATCATTGTCAGCGAAGCGGGGGCCTCGGTCTATTCAGCCTCTGAACTGGCAGCCAAAGAGTTCCCCAATATGGATGTGTCGCTACGCGGCGCGGTGTCGATTGCTCGCCGCCTGCAAGACCCACTTGCCGAGCTGGTGAAAATCGATCCGAAATCGATCGGTGTGGGCCAATACCAACACGATGTCAGCCAGTCGATGCTCGCCAAACGCTTAGATGCGATTGTTGAAGACTGCGTCAACGCGGTAGGCGTGGATGTGAATACTGCCTCTGCCGCGCTGTTAACACGCGTGGCTGGCTTGTCTAACGCACTGGCGCAAAACATCGTTGATTATCGGGATGAAAATGGACGCTTCGCCTCACGCGCTACACTGAAAAAAGTCACGCGCTTAGGGCCAAAAGCATTTGAGCAATGTGCGGGCTTCTTACGCATTATGGATGGTAAAAATCCACTCGATGCCTCTTCGGTTCACCCAGAAGCTTATCCAGTGGTGAAAGCCATCGCCGAAAAAAATAGCAAAGAGATCAAAGCACTGATCGGCAATAGTGAGTTTTTGCGCAATTTACACGCCGTCGATTATACCGACGAGCATTTCGGCCTGCCGACTGTCACTGACATCATCAAAGAGCTCGATAAACCGGGCCGCGATCCACGCCCTGAGTTTAAGACCGCGACCTTTGCTGACGGCGTGACTGAAATGAAAGATCTGGAAATTGGGATGATTTTGGAAGGCGTGGTATCGAATGTGGCCAACTTTGGTGCTTTTGTCGACATTGGCGTTCACCAAGATGGCTTAGTGCATATCTCTGCGTTGACTGATCGTTTCATTGCCGACCCGCGTGAAGTGGTGAAAGCGGGCGACATAGTCAAAGTCAAAGTGATGGAAGTCGATGTACAGCGAAAACGCATTGCACTCTCGATGCGCTTAAACGATGAGCCGGGGCAAGATAACCGCAGCCAACGCTCTGGCGCAACAAGTGGCAACACGCGTTCGCATCAAAACAGTGGCCAACCGCAACGCCGTCGTGAAGAGCCACAACAAAACGCGGCAATGGGTGGAGCTTTCGCCGCCGCCTTTGCTAAAGCGAAAAAATAGCGGCGATACGTAACTTACTGGATAAACGAATCACAGTGAAAAGCACCTAACCGCGTCGCTCATATCAGAGCCGCAAAAAACACAAATCCCCACTGCAGCCAACGCCTAAGTGGGGATTTTATTTATCGCGATAAGTCGCATTCATCGACCTACAACACCGCAATCACTTCAGAAGGCGTATTGGGGGCAACCGCGTGACCATAATAGTACTTAATTACAGTTCGCCGGCGCGCCATTTTGCCTTCGGTTATCGCAGCATCAATAATGTGTTTAGGTAACCTAAACCGCATCGTATAGCTTTTACCTTGATCCTTGCTGTAGGTGGCGAGAGCGAGCAAGTCAAACAGCCTTTCGAGCTCGCTTTTCTGCTCCTCTTGATAAGAAGTCGATGTTTCGTATTCGGCGCCAACCTCATAGCTTGGATGCTCTGAAGGGTCCCATGACGACTGTTTTCGTCTTTTATCATCCGCCTTTACCTTACGCTCAGCGTTGGTTTTAGCCAGTTCGACGGTTGGCATCACAGGGGCGCGGATCCGATTGTCACGCGCGGCCTGTTCCGTTTGCACATTAACCGATGGGGCGATAAGTGGCACACTTACGTTCGTTGGTGACACCATCATAGCCGAAACCTCCTCAGTATCGCCCGCCCCGATAGACCTGCTTTCGCTCAGCACTACTGGGTTAGACTTTATATCGACCAGATTGCTCAAACTTTTAGCAAATTTATTTTTAATTTAACATTTGCACCCAACGACTTGACGTTTCAGGATGCTGCAGATAAAGACAGCAAGCGGGCGAATCCCCATGAGAGAGATCAACGATGTGATTGAGGTGAGCCAACACAGCTGTAGCTTTAAGTAGAAAGACATTGCATGGGTATCAATGCCTTAACGTGCAAAGGCGATGAGCTGCTGGCAAAAATCGTCCAGTTCAGTGATGAACGGTGCGTGGGAGGAATTGCCAAAAATGTACTGCTCGCTATTGGGCAAGGTTTTTTGCAACTCTTGCGCCACCTTAACCGGCACCAAACCATCAAGCCGACCATATAGACGAAGCATGGGAATCGAGAGTGCTGTCAACGGCTGGCGCAAATCCACCTCCGCCAACATGACCAAACCCGCTAACAATGATTGTGGGTTCGGCGCGGGCCGTGATAACACCGCTTGTTTTAGGTATTTGACATCTTGCTTTGCCTGAGGGCTGCCCATCGCTTGCAACGCCATAAAGCGCTCAACAGTAGCCTGAAAATCGTCCATTAACTGTTCAGTAAAGGCACTGAGCACTTGAGGGAGAATGCCACGCCACGGTTTCTGTGCCGCAAATTTGGGAGAGCTCGCCACAGTGACCAATTTGCTCACATAACTTGGGTGATGCAGTGCCATATGAGTCGCCACTAACCCACCCAAAGACCAACCGACCCAAATGGCTTGTTTAGGCGCTTGCATGATTAGCGCTTGCGCGATCTCTTCTAGATCAGCGGCGTGGCTAGCGGCGCTGTGACCATAACCAGGCAAATCAACCACGTGCACACGAAAATGTCCTTTAAGCACATCGACCGCTTGCTGCCATACTGCACCATTCATCCCCCAACCGTGCACCAAGACAAGATCATCGCCCTCGCCTGAGGCTTGCCAATATAACGCTGTGGCCATGCTCACAAATTCTCCCACTAAATTCACACTTCTTCGCTGAAAAAATACCGATCATACACTCACTGACTTGAAATCACGGTCAACACAAAGACTGATTCAAGTTGCAAGAGTATAACCATACTTCGTTTCACAGCTTTGGTTGAGTTATGTTATCGCATTGGGTTCAAAAAACCATCACTCGCTTGGTAAGCCGTCAGTGTCTACTGTGTCGTTTACCGATTGAAACTCACCAAACTGGGGCTTGGTGTAAGACCTGCCTAACCTATTTTTCACCGCAACCTCGCTGCCAACAGTGCGGCCTGCCAACGCTTATTACCGTGCCTCAATGCGGGCAATGTTTAGCGAATCCTCCGCCTTGGCAACGCCTATACTGTGTCGGCGACTACATTTTTCCGCTCAGTCACACCATTCATCAACTCAAATATGAAGGTCAATTTTGGCAATCTCGCCATTTGAGTGCCTTACTGACGCCACGTATCGACACTCCCGCCCCGCTCATCACCAGCGTTCCGCTGCACTGGCAACGGCGCTTAAAACGCGGCTTCAATCAAAGTGCACTACTTGCCTCTCAATTAAGTCAACAACTGGGGGCTAGCTGCGATAACCAGTTGATCAAACGCAATCGCGCAACGCCCCAGCAGCAAGGGCTTTCTAAATTACAGCGCAAACAAAATCTCAAACATGCATTCACACTACGGCACCGTCCCACGCACAAGCACATTGCACTTGTTGATGATGTAGTGACCACGGGCAGCACCGTGCAGCAAATCTGTCAATTACTGCTTGAAGTCGGTGTCGAAAGGATTGATATTTACTGCATATGCCGCACTCCTGAACCTAAAGATTAACCAACACGGTTTTATTTAGCGCGTAAAAAGGACTGGATCCGCCGTGTTTCAGGAGTAGAATGGCAAGTAATAACCTATAAATTTACTCAGGTATTCGTCGTGTCAAATTCTATTATTATTACCGAAACAGCCCAAACCCATTTCGGCAAGTTGCTTGGGCAACAGCCTGATGGTACTAACATCCGAGTTTTTGTAGTCAATCCAGGCACTCAAAATGCAGAGTGTGGCGTCTCTTACTGCCCACCCGAGGCAGTGGAAGCGACTGATACTGAAATTGCCTTTGAAGGTTTTTCTGCGTATGTCGATGAACTGAGCTTGCCGTTTTTAGAAGACGCAGAGATCGATTTCGTCACTGATAAAATGGGTTCACAACTGACACTTAAAGCTCCGAATGCGAAGATGCGTAAAGTGTCTGATGACGCAAGCCTGATTGAACGTGTGGAATACGCAATTCAAACTCAAGTCAACCCGCAGTTAGCTGGCCATGGTGGCCATGTCAGCTTGGTTGAAATCACCGAAGATGGTATTGCGATTGTCGCCTTTGGTGGCGGCTGTAACGGTTGTTCAATGGTCGATGTCACCCTCAAAGAAGGCATTGAAAAAGAACTGCTTCAACAATTTGAAGGCGAATTAACCGCGGTGCGCGATGCTACTGAACACGATCGTGGTGAGCACTCTTACTACTAGTGACTCGCTAGATACGTGGATTACAGAAAAACGAAGCCGAGATGAGATTCTCGGCTTTTTTATACTTAAAATCATTTGCCGCGCTCAAGTCCTTTTCAATTAAGGTCATTTTCTCATATAGTTAGAAAAGTCATTTGCCTTACGGGAATTAGTGTATGCCAACCAGAAAACTGCCCGAAATTTTAGCCCAAAGAACGGCAGCTCAATCGACCCTGTTTACCATCGAATCATTAGATTTACGCTTTTCTAACGGCGAACAGCGCACCTATGAACGAATGAAACCGAGCGGCCGGCATGCAGTTATGATGGTGCCAGTAACGGCACAAGGAGATTTACTGCTGGTTCGAGAGTATGCCGCTGGCACTGAACGCTATGAGCTCGGATTCCCTAAGGGTTTGATTGACCAAGGAGAAAGCCCGCAACAAGCAGCAAATCGTGAACTCAAAGAAGAAATTGGTTTTGGCGCAAGCACCTTAACCCCCTTAAAAGAAGTGGTACTTGCCCCCTCTTACTTTTCGAGCAAAATGACACTCTTCTTAGCACAAGATCTATACTCAGAAGTAATGGAAGGCGATGAACCCGAACCTTTAGAGGTCATTCGCTGGCCTCTGGCCCAAGCAGAAGAGCTACTGACTCACCTCGATTTCTGTGAAGCCCGAAGCATTACCGCACTACTGCTTGCTCTGCGCAGCCTAAAATAACAAAGTAGAGCTATAGGATTGATGATGCCAACAGCCAATAATTTATCTTACTTACTGCCTGACGTAATTGAAATCGCTCGCTCTGCCGGGCAATTGATTCTCGATATCTACGAAAAGAAAAACTACGAAGCGTTCACCAAAAGTGACCACACCCCAGTCACCAGTGCCGACCTTGCTGCGCATAAACTGATCTGCGAACGACTGAGTGAACTCACGCCAGATATTCCTGTTTTGTCGGAAGAGGCGGCGGACATTAGCCTAGAAAAACGCAGCCAATGGCAGCGATACTGGTTGGTTGACCCGCTTGATGGTACGCAAGAGTTTATTGCGCGCAGTGGTGACTTTGCCACCATTATCGCACTGATCGAAGAAAACCAACCAGTGATGGGCGTCGTCTATGGGCCCGTTTCTGGCGTGACCTACTACGCCTACGCAGGCAAAGGCGCATGGAAGATCCCCGACATGTCTGAAAGCTTGCGTATTGAAACACACAAGCACGAAACCGTTGGGCAATCCATTGCGATTGCGATCAGTCGCCGCCAAGATATTAACCGTATTACAAGTTGCATGAGCAGCGCATGGAATTATGAGCTAGTGCCGCTGGGCTCGGCAGCGCTGAAAGCGTGTTTAGTCGCAGAAGGTGCTGTCGACTGCTATTTGCGCCTCGGCCCAACCGGTGAATGGGATACCGCCGCCACGCAATGCATCGTAGAAGAGGCGGGCGGACGCATCCTCAACACGCAACTGCAACCGCTGTCCTACAATGAGCGTGAAACGTTAGAAAACCCCAACTTTATTGTGTTAGGGGATGCCGATTTGCCTTGGAATACCATTTTACAAGTCAAACCATAACGGCCATTACCAATAAAAATGCTGATCAATAAACTCAGCATTTTTATTGGGGGTATGAAATGATTACGGTTAAAAAACCAATCAAAGCTGGCCTTGATAATTAAACTGATATTTACCTTGGTTGTCTGGCGCTCCAATCCACTGTAATTGCTCCGCCATTTCGGGTGGGAATTGCGCTTCAGGTTTAAACCATGCTTTCGCACTGTAACTCATGTCTGGTTGCAGCTGCAGGGTAAACTCACTGCTCATTTGCTCACTGTTTTGCTGACCGTTCAATGTCATCTGATTGCTTTGACATTGCAGATCTGCCACTACCGGACCAAGCGAGAGATCTCCTAAAGGTGAGTCAACTCGGCCATGAGTCCACGCAAGTGAGCCTTCGGCAGATTCACACCACGGGCTATCATAGCGGTAATGGTTCAGGGACAACTCGACTTGCCCCTGAAAAGTCACTGGTACAGGCAGCGGAAACAGCGTCGCTAATTTATTAGCCGCGACAGAAACCACAACCTTGTCCGCATAAGGGCCAGAAAACCCCAGACCAAGATTGCCTTTGCCACGAACTCCCATATCACTACCACGTCCAAAGCGTACCGCCACTTCAAACTTGGCCATCAGCAGTTGCGATACTTGGATGTCCCAGCTGAGATCGCCGACATTTTGCCCTTGCCAAAAGAGTTGTTGAGCACTACCAGACCACACCGTACCGTCAACACCAGTGACACGCATGACTTCGGAAGAGGAGAGTTGATTCATCACCAAGGAGGCAGGAATATGCGCGACCACACTGATGAGAAAAACCATTACAAGGAACCCGCTATAGAGCAATTTCTTTTTCACTCACCACCTCGCTTCAGTTGTAAGCGTTTTACTTCGACAACGCCACTTTGCTGAGCACGGTTGATGTCCATAAACTCGACATCGACACCTTGCTGCTCTTTTAGAAAAGCAAGCCAATCCACCAATTTAGAGAAAGGAAGTGGTTGTATCCAAACCTGCATCATTTCATCACGCGGTTGAATACGAATAAGCTCAATTTGAAAACGCTGCACACTTGATGAGATGACTTGATTGAGCGGTTGCGTCGTTGCCACCCCACCACCTTGTGCGCGTAATTGAGTAATGGCATCAGCCTTATCCGTCACCCAATTAAGCAATTGTCTTTCACTGATAATCCGGGCTTGCGCAAGCTCGGTTTTCTGATTAAGTGGCGCTAAAATGCCCCAATAAATGATCGCAACCACACACAACGATACACCACCTAACAGTAATTTCTGTTCACGAGGGGAAAAGGCCGCCCATCGTTGTTGAAGTGCTCTCAGGCTATTTTTCATGTCACTCACCTCACTGGCTTTTCAGTATGAAGGTACCATTGACTACAGAACCCGAGCGGTTTAACTGCCCTTGCTCAACCACAAACTGTTTTTCCAATTTAAGGCGCGCTTGTTCAAAGCTTTCAAAATCATTACTTTGAACTTCAAGGCGAATTTCACCCCGATTGCCATCATATTTAACACTTTGCAACTGCATGTTCGGTACGCTGCCGACACTGCTGGGCAACTTCGACAACCACTCCAACATCGAACCGTTGGCTTCGCCGCCAGAGAGCCGAGCCGCTTCATCATTCATCAGTCTTTTCAGGTAACTGATGGTGGGTATTTTCTGTTTATCAGGGAAAACCGCGCGAAAAACACGTTCACTCTCCGCTCGATAAGCATCGGCTTGCGCTTCGTAGTGCCCTGCTTGCAAAAGATGGTGGCTGGTTGAAATTACAATCAACACCGCGGCCGCTAATGCGCATTTTTGCCATACTTGCCAATGCTTCAAAAACGAGGACTTGGTTTTAAAACTTCCCGTCAGTAAAGTCACTTTGCTCGCTATCGCTTGCTGAGTCAGCAGCGCCATGACTAAATGAGGCTCGGCTTGTTGCCAATGTTGTTCTTCAGCCAGTGTCAGCTCAGGGAGCTGGGTATACGCCTCTAGCGGTAAATAGTGCCCCTCTTGCTTGACCCACTCTGACGCACTAAACAGCGTTAACCACTGCGGTTCAATGCTCACCCCCAAATACTCACCTTTACGGATTAACCATTCTTGGCCGATCTGCAGTGCCGACAATCCCTCTGATGCCGGGATAGCCAACACATCCGGTAATACCTTTTTCACGTCAAAACCCGCGGCTTTGAGCTCATCTAAGCGGGTACGCAACCAAGCACGATCCACCCCGACAACGTAAGCAGTGGAAGCGGTTTTATGCAAAATTGAAAAATGCAGCTCATCCACATCTTGTGCGATCTCATCTTCGATTAGATAAGGCAACATTGACTCTAAGCGACGAGCCGCCCCTGATGGAATCGCGACCTCAGTCAGAACTAAATCACTGGCAGCGAGCAGCACAATCGTGGCGCGTTCAGCCGCATAGCTAGAGAGCTGAGATAGCTGCTCCCATCCGGATATTTCACCACTGGCAATCACTTCTTGCTGCTGTGTTGACCACACCAGCCAAGGTATTTCAGCGTCTTGTTGACTACTCAGCCGAACGGTCAGAAACTCGCTCACTGATCCCTCCAAAGCGACGGCGTATGACCGTTGCGGTTTCTCTATTATCACTAAACAATAAACTGCGAATACGAACTCGCGAGTCATCAACCAAGATTTGAGCATCCAGTTCAAAATAAGCACTATCGACAGCTAGGTACTGTTTCGCTTCTTCTTTCACTTTGCTCTCCACAGCAGCCAATGCGGCCTCTGCGAGAAAATTGTCTACCGAAGCCCAACCATCAAATGGTCGGCTCTCGAGTAAGTTTTTTGCATCCCCTTCACTTAAGTGCGGGCTGAACATCGCCACCAATAACTTGGCATGATCGGGTTCCAATGTATTGATATTCAAACGCCAATCATCAGTGGGGAGAGTGCAGATATAAGGCGCTATTTTATTCATTACATCACCGCTCACCAGCTGAACCGCGCGCAACTCACTGTTATCCGCAAGTAAACTATTCGCCGCCAGATAAGCAGGAGACATTGATTCATACTGGCTGTCTTCTACGCCATAAGAGGACTGCACATCTGAATCGCCATCAATATACTCCCAAGCCGAATCGGCAATCACTTCGGCTTGATAGCTGTCGACCTCAAGCTCTTCCAATAACCGTTGCAACACTTGCACTAAATAGGGTTTTTCGACACTCCCTGCCGCAGGTCTGGCTCTCGAGAGTACATTCAGGTTAAAACAAGCCTGTTTATCAAGGATGCGCCCTTTCAAAGTGCCGTAATCCAATGGATACGTTTGCTCTTTCATCGCCCAAGGTTGACTTAAGTTAATCGTTTCGTTGTCTTTGTAGCTCTGCTCGATAGCGACTTTGGCTAAAGCTTCACTACCCACACTATACCAATAGGCTTGCTGGTAACTAATTTGATTATTCGCTCTTTGAAACTGTGTGAATAAACGTTCAGACATGGTTGCGGCAATCGACACCATAATCGCCAACAACAGCAAGATAACGATTAACGCCACACCGCGTTGGGCTCGATTAGGGTGCGCCATTATTATCAGCCTCTTTGTTGGTCGAATTGATGCCACCACCAGCAGTAAGGTAGATACGCTCAATCTCGCCATAATCTTTCAGCGCCAATTTCACGGCCACCGCCTGTGGGATTTTCAAGGCATCACTCCACTCTTCACTCCATTTATCTTGGTTATAAAAGCGCAGCGATAGTGACTCAACATCATGTAACAATGGCGTGATGATCCCTTCTTGCCCTGCAGGAGTATCAGGATAACGCCACCATATACGCTCTAACACGCCCTCTTTAATTCGGTAGCCGACCTTAGTGACTTCCCCGCGTGGAAATTGCTGCTGTGGGTTATGCCAACCTAATCGTGCAAACAGCACTCCTTTTTGATCGGAGTCGAGCAAGTACTCTTTCCAAATCAGCATCTGTTGACTTGGCTCTTCACCATTGGTGCGAAATTGACGCATTGCCATCTGCCGAAAATCGCCATCCATTAACACCATGGCGCGCTGCAATTCGTTCAAACGCTGGCTACGTTGGGCTGAAATCTCATTACTGCGTTGGACTTGGTTCAATACTTGGTAAGCACCAACGCTCAAACTAGCGAAAATCGCAATCGCCACCAGCACTTCAATCAGGGTAAAGCCTTTGCTTTGTTTATTTGGCGACATAACTTCTCACTGTCACCAAAGGTGATCCTTCTTTTTCACTAGCCACGCTAACATCAAAAGCTTTCAATAAATTATCCGCAGTGGGTACTAAAGTGACTTTCCAATACCAGGTTCGACCCGCCAATACTTCACTGCCATTTTTCGCTTGTACGTTTTTAGGAGTAAGCATCACTTGCGCCATCTGGTTATCGACCACCATGGCGGCAAACGCTTTTTCTTCCAAATAACTCACGGTATTGATGTGTTGGCTGACCGAACGGATCACACTGATGGAAGCGGTGGCAAAAATAGCCAGCGCCACCAAGACTTCTAACAGCGTCATCGCTTTTTGTTTACCCATCGATCGCATCTCCCGGAGCGAACAACGTGATTTCCCCGTTTTCTTTCACTACCACTCGCCAGCCTTGCTCTGCATCTTGCTGATTAAGATGGATGCTCAGGACAAAAGGAGTCAGCTCACCACTCGATAAAATAAACACTTGTGGTGGTAGCTGCTTTTTCTGTTCGTTTTCATCAGCAAACTTATCGTCATCAAACAGACTGCCCGGTTTGAAAAGTCGATCGTCGTTTTTCCATGCACTTCCTCCCAGCTCAAACTGGAGAGATAACCCCTCCGGCAACTGGAGCTGTGAAGCCATTTTCTTGCTCTCTAGCGGCTGCCATCCCTTGTCCTCCATCGATAGGAAAACCAGATGCGATTTTTTTTCATCGACCCGCAAACCAAAATCTTTGCCACTGAGAATGGCTTCTTCATTGCTCAGCTGTAGACGCTGATAGAGGCTCATCGCGTACTGTTTCGCATCATCGTTGTTCGTGCTAGGTAGCGTCGATATAACGGCCACAGCACTGAGCGAGAGCAGCACGAGCACCAGCAGTATTTCGAGTAGGGTAAAACCGCGTTGAGATAGCATCAGATAAATGGGGCGGCTAAGGCCGCCCTCTCTCTTATTGGAAATCTTGCATGTTCCAGTTGCCTATGTCGGCACTGGCGCCTTCGCCACCCTCTTGACCATCAGCACCTAGCGTGAAGATATCAATCGTACCGTTATCACCAGGGCTTAAGTATTGATAAGGGTTGCCCCAAGGGTCATTTGGCAAACGGCGAATATAACCGTTATCGCGGTAGTTGCGTGGCTCAGGATTCGACGGCTTGGTCACTAGCGCTTCTAAGCCTTGATCTGTCGTTGGGTACACGCTGTTGTCTAATTTATACATATCCAACGCATTTTCGAGTGCGACAATATCGGTAATCGCTTTTTGTTGGTCAGCTTTTTCTTTATTACCGAGCAAATTAGGCACCACAAAACTCGCCAAAATACCCAAAATAACCACAACTACCATCACTTCAAGCAAAGTAAAGCCCGACTGTTTATTTGTTTTTGTTCTCATTCCAATCTCCAACATAGTTTGGTCGTTATCATTGCAGAATTCAGTCATGATCAACGACTCATTAAATTATTCATTTCTAAAATCGGCATCAAGGTCGCCATCACGATAAACAGTACCAACCCAGCCATCAATGCAATCAATGCCGGGGTAAAAATACCTAATGCGATGTTGACCGTCGATTCAAAACTCGCGTCTTGGTTATCGGCCGAGCGCGTCAGCATACTTTCGAGCTCACCACTTTGTTCACCACTGGCGATCATATGCAGCATCATCGGTGGAAATAACTTGGTTTGCTCAAGCGCTTTACGCAAGCTCGACCCTTCGCGAACATTGTCAGCCGCCAACAACACTTGTTGCTTAACGTATTTATTGGACATCACATCCACCGCTACACGCATCCCATCCAAAATAGGAATCGCACTGGAGGTACAAATAGACAAAGTTCGCGCAAAACGCGCAGTATTGAGACCGCGAGTGATTTTGCCAATCAACGGCATGCCGATGATTTTTTTATCCCACTTCAACCGCAAGTTCGGCTTGCTTAGCAACCATCGGACGAGATAAATCAAGATCACCAATAGCACCAGCAATTGGACACCCCAATGCTGGATAAAATCACTTGAGGAGAGTAAAAATTGAGTCGACTTCGGTAATTCTTGCCCCATTTGGACAAATTGTCCGACGATTTTAGGCACCACAGCCGCCAGCAAAAAAGCCACAATACACACCGCGAACACCACCAACACCACTGGATAAATCATCGCTTGTTGTAACTTGGAACGCATTTTTTGGCGATTCTCAGCATAGTCCGCTAAACGCTCAAGCACCGAATCCAAATGACCTGATTTTTCGCCCGCTTCAACCATCGAACGAAACAGGTCATCAAAGATATGTGGGTAATCACCTAAGCTGTCTGACAAGGTATACCCCTCAGTCACTTTGGAACGAACAGCGGCCAACATGGTGCGAATACGCGGCTTTTCCGATTGTTCAGATACGGCTTTCAAACACTCTTCTAATGGCATGCCTGACTGCACTAAAGTGGATAACTGGCGAGTAATGAGCGCTAAATCCGGTGTACTGATACCGCGCTTAAAACTCAAAGGCGATTGCTCACGCTGAGCCGCTTTCGCTTGCGTCTCAATGAGTTCAATCGGTATAAGCCCTTGCTCTTTTAAGCGCTGGCGAACCTGCCGAGCATGGTCCCCCTCAATAACACCCTTTTTTTGTTTGCCTTTGGCGTCGAGCGCTTTATATTCAAATGCCGCCATTATGCTTCCTTCGTCACTCGCATCACTTCTTCAAGTGAGGTAATGCCTTTCAGCACTTTATCGAGCCCGTCATCACGAATGCTCGGTGTTTTCGCCCGCACCGCTTTTTCAATCGCTTGCTCTCCGGCTTCGCTATGAATTAAGGCTTGTACCTCATCATCAATCAGCAACAATTCATGTATACCCGTTCGGCCTCGATACCCTTTGTGATTGCATTTGTCACAGCCCTTCGGACGATACAGTGTCAGCGACTCTTTTTTCTTACAATTGAACAGTTTTTTCTGCTCATTATCAGCTTGGTAGGCCTCTTTGCAATCTGGACATAAGGTACGCACTAAGCGTTGTGCCAATACGCCAAGCAGCGATGATGAGATCAAAAAGGGTTCAATTCCCATATCGCGCAAACGTGTTATCGCACCGATGGCGGTATTGGTGTGCAAAGTCGACATCACCAAGTGCCCAGTTAAAGACGCTTGCACCGCAATCTGCGCGGTTTCTAAATCACGAATTTCCCCAACCATGACCACATCCGGGTCTTGACGCAAAATAGCACGTAATCCTCGCGCGAAAGTCATGTCCACTTTAGGATTGACTTGAGTTTGGCCGATACCATCAATATCGAACTCAATCGGGTCTTCAACGGTTAAAATATTACGTTCGTTGCTGTTGAGCTCTTGCAGGCCAGCGTACAAGGTGGTGGATTTTCCTGAACCGGTTGGGCCCGTCACCAAAATAATGCCATGCGGTCGTTTGATTAATTGACGGAAGCTTTCGTGGTTGGCGGCCGTCATTCCTAGACTGTGCAGATCTAAGCGCGTGGCGTTTTTATCTAGCAAACGCATCACCACACGCTCACCGTGAGACGAAGGCATGGTTGACACGCGAACATCGACCGCTCGGCCGCCAATGCGCAATGAAATGCGTCCATCTTGTGGTACACGTTTTTCAGCGATATCAAGCTTAGCCATTACTTTGACGCGTGAAACCAGCAACGGCGCTAATTTACGACTCGGCGCTAACACTTCACGCAGTACCCCATCGACACGAAAACGAATCGACAAGATTTTCTCAAAGGTTTCAATATGAATATCCGACGCACCCTCTTTGATCGCTTCGCCAAGCATGGCGTTGATCAATTTGATGATGGGCGCATCGTTTTCTGACTCTAACAAATCTTCATTTTGCGGCAGCTCTTCGGCTAATGAGAAGAAATCATCACTGTCAGCACCGATATCTTCCATTAATTGTCGCGCTTCTGACGAGTCTCGTTGGTAAGCTTGGGTTAACTTACTTTCAAACTCGGCCAGTGAAATTTCAACCAAGTTGAGCGGCTGTTTCACGACTCGTTTCACTTCGACCAATGACTCGATAGCCAACGGAGCGACATAAAATAACGTCGGTAGCTCGTTGTCTTCTACCAGCTCTAATACCAATTTAAAGCGATTGGCAAAGCTAAATGGTAAACGACGGTAGTGAGGTTGCGACAAAACTTCGGTCATTGCTGTTTTTCCATTTGTTCGATAAAGGCTTGTACTTCCGCAGAATGGGTGCGCTCATCGCCAAACTTAGGCAGCACAGGAATATTGTCGTTCGCCATCAACTTCAAACCGCGATCAGCGTTATAAAGCTGCTCTGCACGAATGTAGTTGTACTTACGCTGAGTGATGCCATCGGCCGTCATGCCATCACGAATGATGGTCGGCTTAATAAAGACCATCAGGTTTTTCTTCTCAACTTGGGTACTGGTCGATTTGAACAAATAGCCTAAAACCGGTATATCGCCTAATAGTGGAACTTTGGATTCACTTTCGACCGCGCGCTCATCAATCAACCCCCCCAGAACTAACATTTGCCCGTCTTGAATGATGACCGATGTGTTTAATTGACGCTTTGCAAAACGCACATCGACGGCACCATTCGCTCCTAATACGTTGGATACCTCCTGTTCAATTTTCAGTTGAACTGAGTCGCCTTCGTTGATTTGTGGTACCACTTTCAGCTTGATACCGACCTCTTTGCGTTCTACGGTTTGGAAAGGATTATCGTTATTTGCGCCCGCGCTCGAACCCGTCAAAACAGGCACCTCTTCGCCCACGATGAAGGAGGCTTCTTCATTATCCATCACCGTAATACTCGGTGATGACAAGATGTTCGAGTTGGAGTCACTCGACACAGCGCTGATAAGGGCCGTCCAGTCGCCCATCACTAAGCTCATGGCTGCACCATTGACCGCACCGAGCGCTGACGCCAAAGTAGAGTAATCCCCTTTGGTGGTAGTGTTTTCATTACGCAAGAAAGTACCATCAGAATTATAAACCGCTTTACTGGTGGTGGTATCTTTGGCTTCTTCTAAACCAATCATTACCTTACCGATTGGCGCGCCCGCGTTGCCATACTGAATTACAGAGCCGTTATCGAGTGAGCCCCATTGCACGCCTAAGTTGATGCCATCCCCTTCAGCCATTTCAACAATCAGCGCTTCAATCAATACCTGAGCGCGACGAATATCCAACTGCGCAACCACATCTTCTAGCTCTTTCATAATGTCTTGCGGAGCGGTAACAATTAAGGAATTGGTCGGCGCATGTGCTGAAATCATCACTTCAGTGCGTTGTGAACTTTGCCCCGTTTTTTGCCCAGACTGTTTTTCGGCCTGCAAGTTGTCAGACACTCCTTTCAGCACATCAACCAAATCTTCCGCTTTCGCATTCTTTAGATAAATGACGCGGTTATTGCCTCTTGTTGCCATCTCAACATCAAGCTGAGTGATCAATCGCTTTAGGCGTTCACGGACTTTAGGATCACCTGAGATCAAAATCGAATTGGTACGATCATCGGCCACCAGCTTAGGCTGCAAAAACTCTGGGGTATTTTTAGCATCCGTAGTTTTGTTTAATGCCTCCACAATACGCACCATTTCAGCGGCAGATGCATTACTTAGTTCCACAACCTCAATGTCTTTGTCACCGGCTTGGTCAACTCGTTTGATGATATCGGCTAAACGGTTGACGACCGCAGCACGACCTGTAATCAAAATGATGTTCGCCGGATCATAATGCACTACGTTGCCCGCTCCTGCGTTATCGATCAACTGGCGTAGCAAAGGTGAAAGCTCTCGTACCGAAACATTCCGCACCGCAACAACGCGCGTGATCACGCTATCACCATTCTCTTTTCCTTCATCGCCAACCACAGGAATCGCAGACGTTTTGGCATCTTTCGACTTGATCACTTTGAGCACACCGTTGTCCATCTCCACCACGGCAAAACCATACACTTCCAATACATTCAAAAAGAAGCTGTAGTATTGCTCTTCATTAAGCGTGTCATAGCTGCGGACATCAACCTTCCCCCGAACTGAAGGATCAACAATGATTGTTTTTTCAAGATTACGGCCCACGATATTGATGAATTCTTGAATATCAGTGCCTTTAAAGCTGGCACTAAAATCGTTTGCCATGACTAACGGCGATGACAACAAGCCACCCATCAATAACCACGTCGTTTTGTTTAACCAATGCTTCACGTCTTACTCCCTAAACTCATGCTCATGCATCAGTCTGTCTAAAATTGGATATAAATGTCATGGGATTGCCCGTCTCTTTCGACTGTTAAGTTCATTTCGGTTAACTCAGAGACTGACTGAAAAATCTTATTCATGGCGTCCGGGTCCGTTAAATCCTGACCGTTTAACGCGATTGCGACATCGCCATCTTGTAGCCCTACCGACTCAAACAACTCAGGAGATTGCCCAGGGCTCACTCTGTATCCAAGCACTTTGTCATCACGTTTCACTTGCGACAGGCGTACATATTTAAAGATTTCTTGCGGATTGCTGGCAATAGCGGCGCGAATGTCATCCAACTTCTCTTCTGCAGACGCTGGGTTATTACCACGCACATTCGATGCAACAACGCGCTCAGGCGTTGCTACACTCGGTTTATGATAGTCAATTCCATCCAACATCAAGGTTTCATCGCGCCCTGAGTTGTCAATAATGACGCGATCATTGAACACCGCTTTCAATTTGACACGGGTTCCTTCAATGACTTCGTTAACACCATAGGTCGCTTGGCTACCGCGATTTGCGATTACCGCTAGACTCTTACTCGGTTCATTGCTAGCCACCACCCCAACCAATAATAAGCTAAGGCTGGTTTTAGGTGCATCTTTGACCACAGGCTGTGCGGCTTCGACCTTCTGCTCGCTATAGCGACCAAATAAACTTCCTTGTTGTAAAGAAGAGAGATCAAGCGAACGCGTCGCATTCGGCGTTGATGCGATTGCTCTTGGAGACCAAGGCGTTATATCAACCGCGTTTTGCTGAATCAGCCACACCATTTTTCCTAGAATCCAAGCCGACGTGACCAGCAATACTAAGGTAAGAAATTGGCTGATTTGTTTCTGCCATTGCGGTATTTTTTGTAGCAAACCTGCTTGCCATAAGCGAGATGAGGTCATACTGCTAAAATCGATTCGCCTCAAAAGATGTCCTTACTGATATTTTCTTACTTCAACCATGATATTTCACATTCATGAGCCGTTAGCCAGACGAAAACCGGCGGATTGGCCTCAAATTATACTTCCATTTCATTTAAACTATGCTTCCATTTAAATGGAACAGATACATAAGACCGCGAAGATCGCGCTACAAAAACACATTAATATATCATAGGAGACATTCTCGTCATTTTTACTGACATTATTTTGTCGGGTAGCTTGAAAATCTGGAACCAAAACACCATTGTAAAGGCCATAAAACGTACAAGACTAACTCCCTTTGAGGCACATTTGTAGTATGAGTTCTGCGACAGAGCAAATAAGATTGGATAAATGGCTATGGGCAGCACGATTTTATAAAACGCGGTCGATCGCACGCAGTATGGTCGATGGTGGTAAAGTCCATTATAATGGCCAACGCACCAAGCCAAGCAAAATTGTCGAGCTTGGGGCAACGATTACCTTGCGCCAAGGCCAAGAAGAGAAAATCGTCACTGTGATCAATCTGTTAGGGCAAAGGCGCAGCGCGCCAGAAGCACAAACCCTGTATTCGGAAACCGCAGCAAGCATCGCCAAACGTGCCCATCATGCCGAGCAACGTAAGCTCAACGCACACAACCCAAGCCCCGAACGCAGACCAGACAAAAAAGAGCGTCGTGACATCATTAAATTTAAACATCAATAAAAGCTGGACCATGTTCCGAGGAAATAGCTAAATGGCAAATAACATTTTAAATCGCTACTTATTTGAAGATCTATCCGTACGTGGCGAGTTGGTACAATTAGACGACGCGTATCAACACATCCTTTCGAGCCAGGAATATCCAGCCCCAGTACAAAAACTTTTGGGCGAACTGCTCGTCGCAACGACCTTGCTAACCGCAACGCTGAAGTTTGAAGGCTCAATTACCATGCAATTGCAAGGCAATGGCCCAGTTTCCTTAGTCGTTATCAATGGTGATAATGAACAGAAAGTGCGTGGTGTCGCACGCTGGAAAGGCGATATTGCCGATGATGCCGACCTACACACTTTGATGGGTAAAGGTCATTTAGTTATCACTATCGAGCCCAAGAAAGGCGAGCGCTACCAAGGTGTGGTCGGTTTAGAGGGTGACAACTTAGTGGAAGTGCTGGAAGGTTACTTCATCCGCTCTGAACAGTTGAAAACACGCCTTTGGATACGCATTGGTACGCAAGATGGAAAAGCCTGTGCCGCTGGCATGTTGCTGCAAACCATTCCGGACGGAACGGGTACGCCCGATGATTTTGAGCACTTAGAGCAGTTAACTAACACCGTAAAAAACGAAGAGCTGTTCACCTTAGAAGCCACTGATCTGTTGTATCGCCTGTATAACCAAGAGAAAGTTCAGTTGTTCACCCCACAACCCGTGGAATTTCATTGTGGTTGTTCACGTGAACGCAGTGGGGCAGCCATCATCACAATAGGCAAAGAGGAAATTTACGACATTTTATCGTCTGAAGGATCCGTTTCTTTACATTGTGACTACTGTGGCACCAACTACTCATTTGAAGAGGCTGAGATCGCAACACTCTACGCACAAGCCTCCTCAGGAAGCGACACAATTCATTAATTTGCATGAATTAACAAGCACGAAGAAAACGTATCAGAGCCAGCTTTATGCTGGCTTTTTTTGTGATCAAAACCCAGCAAAATCAAGCCTTAAACAAACAGAATGGCGTACTTATTTTTTTAAAAGTATTAATCTTATTGATCTAGCGCAAAGGTTTGCGTACGCGATAAAATAGTTGCGCCAATATGTGACGGGACACCTAAAACCACAGGAGTGTCATGGGCAATTTTTGAACTGTGTCCCTGTTTTATCCCCCACCCGTTGCTAGCATGGTGAGCAGATAACAATTACAAACATTATTACAAAATCCCTACAAAATCTCTTACAAGGAGCACCTATGACCGTTATGGAACATACAAAGGCTGCACAACTAGACCTGACCAAATACGGAATAACCAACGTAGTCGAAGTGGTTCGCAACCCAAGCTATGAACTGTTATTTGCCGAGGAAACTCGCCCAGACCTTGAAGGCTACGAAAAAGGCGTCGTCACTGAACTTGGCGCTGTTGCCGTTGATACTGGCATTTTTACAGGCCGCTCACCAAAAGATAAATTCATTGTCAAAGATGACACCACACGCGATACCCTATGGTGGACATCTGAACAAGCGAAAAACGATAACAAACCGATTAACCAAGAAGTATGGAATGATCTAAAAGCACTAGTGGGTCGTCAACTATCCGCTAAACGTCTATTCGTTCTTGACGGTTACTGTGGTGCCAACGCAGATACGCGCCTTTGCGTGCGCTTCATTACTGAAGTGGCGTGGCAAGCGCACTTCGTCAAAAACATGTTCATTCGTCCAACAGAAGAAGAGCTAGCTAACTTCGAACCTGATTTTGTGGTCATGAATGGTGCCAAATGCACCAATGACAAATGGCAAGAGCAAGGCCTGAACTCAGAAAACTTCACTGTGTTTAACTTAACGGAAAAAATGCAGTTGATCGGCGGTACTTGGTACGGCGGTGAAATGAAGAAAGGGATGTTCGCAATGATGAACTACTTCCTTCCACTGCAAGGTATTGCTTCAATGCACTGCTCAGCCAACATGGCTAAAGATGGCGATGTGGCGATTTTCTTTGGCCTATCTGGCACAGGAAAAACCACACTCTCTACCGATCCAAAACGCGCGTTAATCGGCGATGACGAGCACGGCTGGGATGATGATGGCGTGTTTAACTTTGAAGGCGGTTGCTACGCGAAAACCATCAAGCTCTCCAAAGAAGCCGAGCCTGACATCTACAACGCGATCCGCCGTGATGCGCTACTGGAAAACGTCACAGTACGTAGCGATGGTTCGATTGACTTTGATGATGGTTCTAAAACCGAGAATACTCGTGTTTCTTATCCTATCTACCACATCGAAAACATCGTTAAGCCTGTATCGAAAGGTGGTCACGCCAATAAAGTGATCTTCCTATCTGCGGATGCATTTGGTGTGCTTCCACCAGTCTCTAAATTGACTCCAGAACAAACCAAGTATCACTTCTTGTCTGGCTTTACGGCAAAACTAGCGGGTACTGAACGTGGCATCACCGAACCAACACCAACCTTCTCAGCCTGTTTTGGCGCAGCGTTTTTAACGCTCCACCCAACACAATATGCCGAAGTGCTGGTAAAACGTATGGAAGCAGCTGGTGCTGAAGCTTATCTAGTCAACACTGGTTGGAACGGCAGCGGTAAACGCATCTCGATTCAAGATACCCGCGCCATCATTGACGCTATCTTAGATGGTTCGATTGAGAAGGCAGCAACCAAGCATATTCCAATCTTCAATCTTGAAGTACCAACCTCACTACCTGGTGTGAACCCAACCATTCTCGACCCACGCGATACTTACGTGGATCCTCTACAATGGACAAGCAAAGCTGAAGATCTCGCCTCGCGCTTTATCAATAACTTTGCCAAGTATACTGATAACGCAGAAGGTAAAGCATTAGTGGCCGCAGGCCCACAACTCGACTAAAACTGATAAGTCAGTAGCAAGCCCCTTTGATAAGGGGCTTTTTTTGTTGCTGCGTGAGGTAATTTGTTTCACTCTGTCGCAGGTAACGATTTACGAGTAAGGACACCATGAACAAGGCTTTGGCATTGCTGATTGCGATCATCGCGCTATTTCTCACTTTCATGCTAGGTATGTTTGCACTGCTACATACCTCTTATGCTACTCCCGTTGCTCAAACTCTCGTTGAACGACTTTTGAAAGGAAACGTGACGTTTCAATCTCTTCAATACCAGTATCCTTTGCATTTTCAGTTCAACCAATTAACACTGCGGCAAAATAAGCAGCATATCCCGATAGAGCAAGCCGATATTTGGCTCAGCCCACAGCTCATTCGCGACCAAAAAATCGCCGTTGATAGCGTGCTACTTAGTGGTATCAGTCTACAAAATGGCCTTCCTACCGATTTGCGATCATGGCCCATTTCGGTGAGCCAAATCGCGCTCAATCACGCAGACATCGCCCAACAAGGTTGGCTAGCGCGCGGTGTTAACCTACAGATTAAAAATCCACATTGGCCGGATGCTCCAACAGCTCTGCCTTTCGGCGAGATACAACTCTCAGCTGAACAATTTTATTGGCAAGGAGAAGCGCTGAATAACCTACTGCTCGATATGGATTACAAACCTGCCAACAGCACCGTCTATGGGCTCTCGTTGTCATGGCGCGGCGCGGCTATTTCAGGTCAAGCCGAGCAGTATCCTCAAGGTTGGTCGCTGATCAATGTGACACTGGAAAAACTCAATCTTAGCCGAGATATGAGTCATTCCTTACGCCAATCGGGTTGGTTTCAGCTCTTTGACAAAATAGACCATATCAATAGCTTAGATATTTTAAACAGTCAGATCGAGCTTGCGGATATCAGCTTGCGTAACGTCGATATTTCGCTGGAGAACATTTATCCACACAGCAATATTTGGCAGCAGCAACAAGGTAAGTTCTCGCTGCAAGCCGACGATGCAACTTGGCTAGGTCAGCAGTGGGTGGAGCCGACCTTTAGCCTGCGCACCGAGCCGGGTAAACTGATCATTGAGGATTTTAGTAGTGAATTTAAGCAAGGTGATATTCAATGGGCGGGTGTTATCACCCCAACCTCAGCATCGCTGCAACAGCTCACTATTCGCGGTGTAAAATGGGTGAGCGAAAGCAAAGATGATTTTACGTCGCTGAGCCAGCATTGGCCGTGGCTTGATAACCTCACCATCGAGCAACTCACCATCGCCAATAGCCAACTCATTCAATTATTTGCGCCACCTTATTGGCAATTGTCTGGTGTCCATGCCAAAGGGAAGCAGTTAACTCTCGTAAAAGAAAAACGCTTGGGATTGTGGCAAGGCACGCTCAATATCAGCGCAAACAGCGCCAGCTACGATTCACTATTGAGCACGCAAAGCGTCGTTGAGATGCGCAGCGAGCAAGGCCAATGGTACCTAGATCGTTTATTCATGCCGTTAGAAAACGGTTATATCGATGCCACTGCGCGTTGGAATTTCCAAACGTTAAGTCAGCCTTGGCAAACCAACATTCATGCCGATGGGCTACCGCTAGCGGTGCTCAATAAAGTCACCCAGCTTCCCTTTACCATAGAGGGTCTCAGTGAATTGGAAGCGCAGGTCAACGGCCTCGCCGGAGACTACGCCACCTTCGCCCACTCCCTCACAGGTGAAGCAACGCTCAATATTCGACAAGGCATATTAACGCTAAGCGATCCTGAGCAAAACCTCAACCATGAGCCGTTTACGCTCGAAGGTTTAGTCATTCACTCAGACAGAGGGCGGATGATGATTAATACAACGCCGCTGGTTGGAAAGACGCTCAAGGCAAACCTTGATGGTCACGTGGATTTGGTCAAGTTGGAGAAAGGACAACTTAACCTTAACCTCCAACAGATGTGCCGTGAGATGCACTTCGAACTGCTCCACAACACACAGCACACCATCTATTCGTGTGATCCAGAAACCGACACTTACTCAGCCGATGATGCGGCGGCTAACAATGCCTTGTAATTGGGGATCAACATATAGGTTCCCGTAAATTCAACGGCGGGTTTACCGCCACTGGTGATAGTGACATTGACGACGATACGCGCTTTACGTCCACTGGCTAAACGATCTAAATCGCCACTAATGCCATCCAATGAAGTGAAGGCTAAAGGGTTATGCACCACAGGGTGACGATAGCGGATGCGGCTATCAACCAAAACAATATCGCCATTCAGGCTTCGCTCACGCATCAGCAACCATGCCATTCCCCATCCGGTCAAGGTGGCAAGGGTAAATGCCGAGCCTGCAAATAAGGTGTTGTGTGGGTTCAAATTCGGATTGAGCTGAGCGCTGCACTCAAATTGGTAGCCCGTATATTGAGTCACCTTAATGCCCATTTTTTCGCTGATAGGAATGTGCGTGGCCCAGCGTTCTTGCAGTTCAGTACACCATTCAGGTTTGCGAATCACATTGGCCATGGGATCAAGCGGTTTGATCATTTGTTGATGTCGAACCGGACCGCGTTCATCATTGAGCGAGCCCCGGCGTTCAAAACCGTTCTTTTCATAAAATGCAATCGCATCTTCACGGGCGCTACAGACTAGGCGCTTTGCACCTTCTTGACGAGCCAGCGACTCTAGCGCCACCAGCACCAAAGAGCCCATACCTTTATTGCGACGGCTACTTTTAACCGCCATATAGCGAATTTGCCCTTCGCAATCTGGCGTAATGTACAAGCGACCAATAGCAATCGGTCGGTTACGACCATCGACAATCATCCTGTGGTGGCTCATGCCATCATACTCATCACGCTCCGAGCCGATCGGTAAATGCCATGGCTCACGCAGCATTTGCCAGCGAAAATGGTAGTATTTATTCAGTTGGTTGTCGGTACTTGGCGTAATCAGTTTAAACATTTGGTTATCCCTAAATCACAGCCTCTCATACTCCGCATGATCCCAACGAAGGAGGCTCTATCCATTTCTTTATTAAACTTGAAGCCAGAATGTTACTGGGCCATCATTAATCAGCGAGACTTTCATATCTTGTGCAAAGCGGCCACGCTGAGTTGGCAAAATGTGCTCACACAAATCCGAAAAGTAATCATACAGACGCTCAGCATCAGCAGGGTGTGCACCTTTTGAAAATCCGGCACGCGTGCCCTTTTTGGTATCGGCTGGCAATGTAAATTGAGACACCACTAAAACCTGACCGTTCACTTGTTGCACGTTCAAGTTCATTTTTCCTTCTTCATCTTCAAACACGCGGTACTGAGTCACGCGTTCGACTAGACGTTTGGCCTTTGCCTCATCGTCATCTCTTTCGACCCCAAGTAGCACCAGTAAGCCTTGATTGATTTCGCCAACCACTTCCCCATCAACACGTACCGCCGCTTCACTCACTCTCTGGATCAACGCTATCACTCTGATTTCCCTTTATCATTTGCTCGGAGATAGGCAATGAGTTTAGCATTTTTTGCTCATTGCTCCAGTGCTCTTTTTCACCCAAAGTCGCCGTCACCTCCGCCCCAACGAGCACAATCATCCAGCATAAGTAGACCCACACAAACAGGATAGGGATCGCCGCCAGTGCGCCGTAAATCAGTTGATAGGAGGGAAACTGAGTAATATAAGCAGCAAACCCTTTTTTACTGAACTCAAATAAAATAGCCGCCACCATTGCCCCGACCAAGGCGTGTGAAAGATGCACTTTTTTATTCGGCACCAGCAGGTACAAACCGACAAAAGCAGAGAATGACAAAATAAAAGGTAGCCAGCGCAGCAACAAATTATAAGCACCAGAGAGTGCTTCGCTGTCAATAATCTTGAGTGAGGTAATATACGAGGTTGCCGCAATACTCGCGCCGACTAAAATTGGCCCGAGCGTAAGAACCATCCAATACATTGAAAAAGAGAGCACCATGCGCCGTTTGTTTTTAACTCGCCAAATGTAGTTCAAATTCTTGTCAATATTGGAAATCAGCATTAAAGCTGCAACGAATAAAAATGCCCCGCCCACGGCCGTCATCTTACCTGTATTCGCGATAAATTCGAGCAACGCCTCTCGCACTACATCGCCTGCGGCAGGCACAAAATGGGTGATCACAAAATCTTGAATAACCATACCGACATTGGCAAAAATAGAAAATGAGGAGAGAATTGATAACAGCACGGTAAGCATAGGTACGATCGACAACAACGTGATATAAGCCAAATAGCCCGCATTAACATTGACGCGGTCATGATCCATCCGGCTGAGTAAATAACGCGTAAACAGTAAACATTGTTTGCCAAGCTTTTTAATTTTCAAATGCCTTCTCCCTGCTTATTTTTATCATCAATCACCATTCTATACCTAAAACTGACTATATTGCAGATAAGCAAAGGGCGAGAAGTACACTCCTCGCCCTTAGATTAACTCGTTAACTTAGACCATGACGGTATTAGCCACGGCTTGCACGTTTACGATCATTTTCAGTCAAATGACGTTTACGGATACGAATGCTCTGCGGGGTCACTTCCACTAGTTCATCGTCGTCAATAAACTCAAGTGCTTGCTCAAGTGTAAACTTAATTGCAGGTGACAATACTTGCGCTTCATCAGTACCAGAAGCACGAACGTTTGTCAGCTGCTTGCCTTTCAAGCAGTTCACTGTTAGGTCGTTAGAACGGTTGTGGATACCGATCACTTGGCCTTCGTACACTTCATCTGCGTGCTCAGTAAATAGGCGACCGCGCTCTTGTAGGTTGAATAGAGCGTAAGTCAACGCTTTACCTGTCGCGTTAGATATCAACACGCCGTTGTTACGTTGACCAATGTTACCGCCTTTGTGTAGGCCGTAATGATCAAACGTATGGTAAAGCAAACCTGAACCTGAGGTTAAGGTCATGAATTCTGTTTGGAAACCAATCAAACCGCGAGAAGGCATCATGAAATCAAGACGCACACGGCCTTTGCCGTCTGGAGTCATGTTCGTCAGCTCACCTTTACGTAGGCCGATTTTCTCCATCACGCCGCCTTGGCTCTCTTCCATCACATCGATCGTTACGGTTTCGAACGGTTCCATTTTCTGGCCGTCTTCTTCCTTCAAAATAACTTCAGGACGAGAAACCGCAAGCTCAAAGCCTTCACGACGCATGTTCTCAATCAGGATTGATAGGTGAAGTTCACCACGACCTGAAACGCGGAAGCGATCTGGGTTGTCGGTTTCTTCAACACGCAATGCTACGTTATGAACAAGCTCTTTTTGCAGACGCTCAAGGATATTACGTGAAGTCACGTATTTACCTTCTTTACCTGCAAACGGTGAGGTATTGACTTGGAAAGTCATGGTCACTGTCGGTTCATCAACGGATAGCGGCACCATGGCTTCAACACAGTTTTGATCACAAATGGTGTCTGAAATTTTCAGCTCACCTAAACCTGTTACCGCAATGATGTCGCCAGCGTTAGCTTGTTCAACTTCGTTACGCTCAAGGCCAAGATAACCCAGAACTGTACCAACTTTACCGTTACGTTTCTTACCATCAGCACCGACAACTGTTACTTGTTGGTTCGCTTTTACGCTACCACGAGTCACACGACAAACACCGATCACACCAACGTAAGAGCTGTAATCAAGTTGAGAAACTTGCATTTGTAGTGGGCCATCAAGGTCAACTTGTGGTGACTCTACATTGTCAACGATCGCTTGGAACAAAGGTTCCATGTTTTCGCCAACTTCACCTTCGTTAAGTGTCGCCCAACCGTTCAGTGCAGAAGCATAAACCACTTTAAAGTCGAGCTGCTCATCCGTTGCACCAAGGTTGTCGAACAGGTCGAACACTTGATCCATAACCCAATCAGGGCGAGCACCAGGACGGTCAATTTTGTTAATAACAACGATTGGTTTCAAACCGTGAGCAAAGGCTTTTTGTGTTACGAAGCGAGTTTGTGGCATTGGGCCATCAACCGCATCAACAATCAGCAAAACAGAGTCAACCATTGACATGATACGTTCAACTTCACCACCGAAGTCGGCGTGTCCTGGAGTATCTACGATGTTGATACGGAAATCATTCCAGTTAATGGCTGTATTTTTTGCAAGGATAGTGATACCGCGCTCTTTCTCGATATCGTTCGAGTCCATGACCCGCTCTTCCGTATTACCGCGAGACTCTAACGTACCTGACTGTTGCAGCAGTTTATCAACCAACGTTGTTTTACCGTGGTCAACGTGTGCGATGATCGCGATATTTCTTAATTTATCAATCTGTGGAGTAGCCATGGATTTTGCTTCACTTATTAAGGGAGTAACTCGCTTCGGCATGAGGCCGCAACGAGCATAGAACTTGATTAAAAAAACGGTCAATAATGTACCAGATTTTGGCGAAAAACCTAGAAATATGTGATCTATCGCGCTGATTTTCGCTCACCACAAGCTTAGTCCGCTACTTGCTTTAAAACAAATTGCATCAAAATGGACTAAATCAGCATTGACAAGCCTAGTAAACCTAGGCTGAATAGTGTGCGCTTTGGTAGTTAATGGTGCAACATAAAACTCAAGGCACCAAAATAGTGCAAATAAGGATCTTTTTGGTGCAGAGAAGCATTTAAATTCGACAAAGAACAACCAAAGCAATTGAAATTAAAGGATTAATTTAATTGGCACGAATTTAGCTTTATTAGAAACAGCATCGATTAATAAGTTTAGAATGAAATTAATCAATGCTAGTTTCAATTCGATTCGGGCCATTACCGCTTTAATAACACTGGAGGTTATCCAAGATGTCAGTAGAAAACGTTCTATCGCTGATCCAAGAAAACGAAGTTAAGTTTGTTGACCTGCGCTTTACCGACACGAAAGGCAAAGAGCAACATATCTCTATTCCTGCTCATCAAGTCGACGCAGACTTCTTCGAAGAAGGTAAGATGTTCGATGGTTCATCCGTTGCTGGCTGGAAAGGAATCAATGAGTCTGACATGGTGATGATGCCTGATGCATCAAGTGCAGTTCTTGACCCGTTCACAGAAGACGCAACACTTAACATTCGTTGTGACATTCTAGAGCCTGCAACCATGCAAGGCTACGATCGTGACCCACGTTCTATCGCAAAACGCGCAGAAGATTACATGCGTTCAACAGGGATCGCAGACACCGTTCTTGTCGGTCCAGAGCCAGAGTTCTTCCTTTTTGATGACGTGAAATACACCAACAATATGTCTGGTGCCTCATTCAAAATTGATGATATCGAAGCGGCTTGGAACACTGGCGCTGAAATTGAAGGTGGTAACAAAGGTCACCGCCCTGGTGTGAAAGGTGGTTATTTCCCTGTTGCACCGGTTGACTCATCACAAGACATCCGCTCAGCCATGTGTTTGATCATGGAAGAGATGGGCCTCGTCGTTGAAGCTCACCACCATGAAGTAGCGACCGCAGGTCAAAACGAAATCGCCACTCGCTTTAATACGCTAACCACGAAAGCCGATGAGATCCAAATCTACAAATACGTGGTGCACAACGTTGCGCACGCCTTTGGTAAAACAGCGACCTTCATGCCTAAGCCTCTTGTTGGCGACAACGGTTCAGGTATGCACGTTCACCAATCTCTTGCAAAAGATGGTGTAAACCTATTTGCTGGTGACAAGTACGGCGGTCTATCTGACTTAGCGCTTTACTACATTGGCGGTATCATCAAGCACGCGCGTGCCATCAACGCATTTGCTAACCCATCAACAAACTCGTACAAGCGCCTTGTCCCTGGGTTTGAAGCACCGGTAATGCTAGCTTACTCGGCTCGTAACCGTTCTGCGTCTATCCGTATTCCAGTAGTACCAAGCCCGAAAGCACGTCGTATCGAAGCTCGTTTCCCAGATCCAGCAGCAAACCCATACCTAGCGTTTGCCGCTCTTCTAATGGCTGGTCTTGATGGTATCAAGAACAAGATCCATCCAGGAGAAGCGATGGATAAAGATTTGTACGACCTACCAGCAGAAGAAGCCGCTGAGATTCCAAAAGTAGCCGAGTCACTTGAAGTGGCACTAAAAGCACTGGATGAAGATCGTGAATTCCTGACCGCTGGCGGCGTATTCTCTGATGATTTCATCAACTCATACATCACGCTAAAAGCAAAAGATGTAGAACGCGTCAACATGGCCGTTCACCCACTAGAATTTGAATTGTACTACTCGGTATAATTCTTAGCTTTAGTACAAAATGTAACTTAGGTTATGGATTTATTAGGCTCGCCTCGCAGGTGAGCCTTTTTCATATTTGGGGTTAATTCCGGACATCGTAACATTAGCGTTACAACAATAACGGCACTCAAAAGCCGATACCCTTAACGTGAAAATATCTCTATATAGGGGGATGACTGTGAATCTGATCCGAACTTTACTCCTAACACTCATCATGCTTTATTCCGCGACTTCAATTGCACAAAACGTCTATACGTGGGTGGATGCGAACGGCGTGTTGCATCTTAGCGATGTCCCACAGGATAAGAGAGCAAAGCAAATTTCGATTCCTGATTTTCAGGCCGATGCGCCTGAGCCAACCTTTGAAACCTCTCACCCCGTCACTAACCTCACCAAAAATCTGCCACTGGAAAAATCCGCAACCAATATCAACAAAATGGAACCGCTGACCATTGCAATTCGCTCTCCGGCTGACGATGAAACCTTACGCAGCAATGCGGGCGTTATTTCAATCAACGCCGAACTCAATCGCAACTTAACCGTCAGTGAACAGTTGCAATTGGTCATGAATGACAAGGCCTATGGCGCTCCCACCACTCAACCTACTTGGACGCTGAAAAATCTAGATAGAGGAACGCATCGCTTTTTAATTCAAGTAGTTGTAAACGGCAAGATTATTGCATCGTCTAACCCTGTGACGGTGCATTTACATCGAGCCAGCATCAAGTGATGAACTCTTCGCCAATAAGCTCGATATAACAACAGGTTTCACTTTTTCTTCTGACACCGATGCGCCATACTTAGCCATGCAATGCACCAAAGTTGTGCATTGCATCATTTGGGAACACGGACAAGGATGAAAACGTGAATTGTGAGCTAAGCCAAACGATTTTAAATAATATCGTTACCGCCACCTTGATGCTCGATGAGTCTCTTTGTATCCGTTATGCCAATCCAGCGGCTGAACAACTCTTCTCCCAAAGTGCTAAGCGAATTATCAACCAACCACTGTCAAAACTCATCCAGCACGCTTCTCTTGATTTAGCGCTGCTTTCTCAGCCGTTGCAAAGTGGCCAAAGTATTACTGATAGCGATGTTACGTTTGTGGTCGATGGTAAGCCACTGATGCTGGAAGTGACCGTGAGCCCTATATCTTGGCAACGCGAGCTGATGCTTTTGGTCGAAATGCGCAAAATTGGTCAACAACGACGGTTAACACAAGAGCTCAATCAGCACGCCCAACAGCAAGCGGCAAAACTCTTAGTTCGCGGGCTGGCGCATGAAATTAAAAACCCATTAGGTGGGCTACGCGGCGCAGCGCAACTGCTAGAAAAGATGTTGCCGGACCACAGTCTCACTGAGTACACCCAAATTATTATTGAACAAGCCGATCGACTGCGCGCGCTCGTTGACCGTTTGCTCGGCCCACAAAAACCGGGCAAGAAGTGCTCTGAAAATCTCCATGTAATTTTGGAAAAAGTCCGCCAATTGGTTGAGCTAGAAGCCAGCACACACTTGGTGATTGAACGAGATTATGACCCCAGCTTGCCCGATATTTTGATGGATACCGATCAAATCGAGCAGGCATTACTGAATATCGTCAGCAATGCGGCACAGATTTTATCTCATGATCCGCATGGTAAAATCACACTGCGCACCAGAACAGTGCACCAAGCCAATATTCACGGACAGCGCCATAAGTTAGTGGCACGCATAGAAATCAGCGATAACGGCCCAGGCATTCCTACCGAATTACAAGACACACTGTTTTATCCCATGGTCAGCGGCCGTGAAGGTGGAACGGGGCTGGGTCTTTCTATCTCACAAAACCTGATCGATCAGCACAATGGAAAAATCGATGTTGAAAGCTGGCCAGGTCGAACCACATTTACTATTTATTTACCCATTTGACCGATGTCTGATTGGGTTTGCTGCTAAGGAATAAACATTATGAGTAAAGGATACGTTTGGGTGGTGGACGATGATAGTTCGATCCGCTGGGTGATGGAAAAAACGCTCTCATCAGCCAACATAAAATGCGAAACGTTTTCCGATGCCGAAAGTGTGTTACTGGCGCTAGAAAGAGAAACGCCCGATGTACTCGTTTCCGATATTCGCATGCCGGGCATGAATGGTATTGAGCTGCTAAACCAAGTTCATTCACGATCTCCTGAGTTGCCCGTCATAATCATGACTGCCCACTCAGATCTTGATGCCGCGGTGAATGCCTATCAAAAAGGTGCCTTTGAGTACCTGCCTAAACCTTTTGATGTCGATGAAACCCTCACCTTGGTTGAACGTGCCATTGCGCATAGTCAGGAGCAGCGCAAAGAACAATCCAATCAACAGATTGGCGTTGATAGTACACCGGAAATCATTGGAGAAGCCCCTTCAATGCAAGAGGTATTTCGGGCGATTGGCCGTTTATCACGTTCCTCAATCTCAGTATTGATCAATGGTGAATCAGGAACCGGGAAGGAGTTAGTCGCTCACGCGCTTCATCGCCATAGCCCACGCGCCCAAAAACCGTTTATTGCCCTCAATATGGCCGCAATTCCAAAAGATCTCATCGAGTCAGAACTGTTTGGTCATGAGAAAGGAGCATTCACTGGTGCAAACAGTGTCCGCCAAGGGCGTTTTGAGCAGGCCAATGGTGGCACCCTATTCTTAGATGAAATTGGCGATATGCCGCTCGACATTCAAACTCGGCTACTGCGTGTTTTAGCCGATGGTCAGTTTTACCGTGTAGGAGGGCATTCAGCAATCAAAGTTGATGTACGCATTGTCGCCGCCACTCACCAAAACTTAGAAAAACTCGTTCATCAAGGAAAGTTTCGTGACGACCTTTTTCACCGTCTCAATGTCATTCGTATTCATATCCCAGCACTGCGTGAACGAAGCCAAGATATAGAAAAACTGACCAAGCACTTTCTCGCCTCTGCAGCAAAAGAATTAGGCGTAGAAATGAAAACGCTGCATCCTAAGAGCATTGAAATTTTGAATCGTCTTGAATGGCCGGGAAACGTACGACAACTTGAAAATATGTGTCGCTGGTTAACTGTAATGGCCAGTGGCAGCGAGGTGCTACCCAGTGATCTTCCTTCCGAATTATTGTCGGAAAAGAAAAATAGTGACTTTGATGGTGCTATAAGTTGGCAACAACAACTCGCAAGTTGGGCTAAATCTTCATTAGCTTCAGGAGAAACAGAGCTGCTTTCTTATGCACTTCCTGAATTTGAACGTATACTTTTGGAAGCAGCACTTCATCACACCAATGGTCACAAACAAGACGCAGCTAAGGTGCTTGGGTGGGGGCGCAATACGTTGACAAGGAAGTTAAAAGAACTTTACTGATAATTTTTTAATGATCAGGTGCAGTGATTCACTTTCTGGCACAATGCAATCACCCACCACCTTGCGTGTTTTACCGATAATTTGTATGGATGCAGAAGACACGACATGTCATTTACGAATCAAATAACGTTGAAAACAGCCGTTGTTCTACCATTTGTTATGATTTTCCTCATAACGATTGGAGTGATTGTGGGTGTACAAAAATACAGTTATGAAGAGATGGTTGATGACATTAGCAGCAAGCAGCTTTCATCATTAAATGCCAATGTAGAGCAGCGGCTGATCAGTTTTCTCGATGAACCTTTTCAAGCCAGCCTCGCTTTAAGCCACACGATCGGCTTTAGTCAGTTCTATTCTGCGGACGATGTCAGTAAAATAGAAGGATATCTGCTTGCCAGTTTTGAAACGCTTTATCGACCGCTAGAACAAATTGATGTGATCGGATTTGGTGGCGAACAGGCGGAGTACGTGGGCTTTCGCAAAGAGATTGGTGATAGTTTTACCTTGATGGTGAAAGATAATCGAACTCAGCAAAACTTGGTGATCTACTCAGGAAAAACCATCAATCAAGATATTCGCTCCACCATTGCCGATTATGATCCAAGAACTCGCCCCTGGTATACTCCAGTTGCACAAAGTTTAAGCCCAAGTTGGTCGCCAATCTACACTAATGTTGATGAACGCCAAGAGATCACGCTCTCTGCTTTAGCACCCGTTTTCTCTATGAACAAATTCATCGGTGTTTTGGTGACTGATGTGAAAATCGATACGTTCAATGCGTTTCTGGCCTCACTGCAACAAAAAACTCATGCCAACGTGTATATTATTGATCCAGAAAAAAGATTGGTGGCTCACTCCAATACCAGCACCGTTGTCTCTTGGGGGACCGAACTGTCGGCAAAAGGAGAGCGACTACTGGCTATCGAAAATGCCAACCCAGTGATCCAAGCCAGTGCACATTATATTGATAACCATGACAAAATGCTGTCAGCAACACTCAACAAATTCGAAACGGTAGTTGATGGCACCCGCTATTTTAATCATCTCACTCCCTTTAAAGATAAACATGGCATCGAATGGTTTATTGGCGTCTCGATTTCAGAAACCGATCTACTTGGTCGATTGCCAGAAAACCAACAAAACAGTTGGATTATTGGCGGTATTGTCAGCCTTATCGGCATCGGTATAGGGCTCATTGCCTTTAATCGAATCACCACTCCAATTACCGCTACCGCTGCTGCTGCTCAGCATCTAGCACAAGGGGATTGGGAAAGTAACATGCCGAAAGCTGGCAATATTTATGAAACGAGTTTGCTTGTTTATTCATTCAATGAAATGGCCAATAACCTAAAAGCCTCATTTAAGGCACTGCATTCCCAATTGATCTACGATTCCCTAACCAAGCTCTATAGCCGTGAAGGTTTAATTGATAACTTTAGCCAATCAAATCAAATTAATGGCAGCCTATTGCTTATCGGCATCGATAAATTCAGAGATATTAATGACAGCTTGGGACATCAGCAAGGTGACTTACTATTACAAATTATTGCTGAAAAATTACGCACACTATTTGCAAGCACCTCATGTATTGCTCGTACAGGTGGTGATGAATTCGCTATTTACATCCCCTCTTTACAACAAAAGAATGAAGCCCAATCCGCGGCTAACAGCATATTACAAATGTTTGCTGTCCCATTCTCAATGCATAATGAAAAAGTGGTCGTCAATGCCTCCATTGGCATCGTACTCCCTAATGACACACTCCATACTATGGCGCTATGGTTACGTAATGGTAGCATTGCACTCAGCCACGCCAAGCAAGAGCGCTCAAGGATCTGCTATTACTCTCCAGAGATGGACGATGTTTCTCGTAAACGTACGCAAATGCTCACTCAAATTAAGCTTGCCATAGAGAACAAAGAATATATCCCGCATTATCAACCAATTGTAAACTTATCAACGGGAGATATCATCGGAGCTGAAGCCTTGGCACGCTGGGTGACACCAAGCGGTGATATCATTCCCCCCTTGGAATTCATTCCTATCGCTGAAGAAAGCGGCTTCATTGGCCTGATTGGTGAGCAAATCTTGTATCAAGCGTGTTTTGACACAATGCAAGGCATCAAGATGGGTAAATGGGGATCGACGTTTAAAATGCACGTCAACCTCTCAGTGAACCAGCTATCTCAACCTCAGTTTGTTCATGAACTCAAAGCGACTTTGGAAAGAACGGGGCTTGAACCCAATAACCTCGCTTTAGAGATCACAGAATCAAGAATTGTTGATAACGACCCAGTTATTTTAGCAAACATGAACAAACTCAAAGAGCTGGGCATCCATATCGCGATAGATGATTTTGGTACCGGATACAGCTCCCTTTCTTATTTACATCAACTTCCATTCGATTGTCTAAAAATAGACAGGGCGTTTGTATCGCAGCTCGAACAGACAAATCTCAGTAGCTCAGTCGTTGCGGCAATCATCAACATGACTCGTGGGTTTAATGTCGAAATTGTAGCAGAAGGTATTGAAACCAAAGAGCAAGTCCATCTCCTAACCATACTTAACTGCACTCAGGGGCAAGGCTTTCTGTTTAGTAAAGCCATCCCTTTTAACGAATGGTCAACAGATATGGTAAACATAAAAGCCAAATAAACAGAATTGGGTGATTTAATACTCTTTGCTAGCTGACACTGACCACATTGATTTTTATACTTGATGCCATACACACTTTCGGAAAAACATAATGATAACTAAAAATCTACCGCTTACTGATTTGCATCGCCATCTTGACGGCAACATTCGAACCAAAACTATCTTAGAACTAGGGCAACAATTTGGTGTAGCGCTGCCAGCTGGCAACATAGAAGAGCTCACACCTCATGTACAAATCGTCGAAGCAGAGCCATCATTGGTCGCTTTTTTATCAAAACTTGATTGGGGAGTTGCCGTATTGGGTGATCTCGATGCTTGCCGAAGAGTCGCCTACGAAAATGTCGAAGATGCCTTAAATGCTCAAATTGATTATGCCGAGCTGAGGTTCTCTCCTTACTATATGGCTATGAAACATCAACTGCCTATCGCTGGCGTTGTTGAGGCTGTAGTTGATGGGGTACAAGCGGGCGTTCGAGACTTCGGTATTCAGGCTAACCTAATAGGAATTATGAGCCGCACTTTTGGCACCGATGCTTGTCAGCAGGAGCTAGACGCTATTTTGACTCAAAAGCAGCACATTGTTGCAGTCGACTTAGCGGGCGATGAACTTGGTCAGCCGGGCGAGCGATTTATTTCTCACTTTAAACAAGTACGAGATGCAGGACTAAGAGTTACAGTACATGCTGGAGAGGCGGCGGGGTCAGAAAGTATGTGGCAGGCAATTAAAGAGCTAGGTGCAGAACGCATTGGACACGGAGTAAAAGCCGTCCATGACCCTAAGCTAATGGATTATCTTGCCAAACATCGTATTGGCATTGAGTCTTGCCTAACGTCAAACTTCCAAACGAGCACAGTAAACTCTCTTGCTCATCATCCTATAAAACAGTTTTTAGAGCATGGGATACTTGCTTGTTTAAATACTGATGACCCAGCGGTTGAAGGTATTGAACTTCCATATGAATATGAAGTTGCAGCACCTCAAGCGGGTCTTTCTCAAGAGCAGATCAGACAAGCGCAAATTAACGGATTAGAATTAGCCTTTCTTTCAGACTCAGATAAAAAAGCACTGTCAGCCAAAGCCGCTTTGCGTAGCTAAATCTCCTGAACCATGTCTCTCTAGCCGATGTTTAATACATCGGCTTTTTTATACCTAAGACATAGAGACCGAAAAGAATAAGAATAGATTGAACAAAGTGTAGCTACCACACGACGGTCCTGCGAGTGATAAAAAATAAAATGCTCTTTTGCTCAAACGAAAAAAGCCCTGCTATTACTAGCAGGGC
>NZ_JAMQXI010000057.1:0-2167 GCF_024743775.1 Vibrio sp. RM-69-4 | reverse complement strand
ATTCAGACGCCCAAGTCAGTAGTTCTTTGAAATTTTTATCGGCTTCTACTACATCAAGTTGCTTTGAACTTTCTGAACCACGAGCAAGTAACGAAGCCTTACATACTGCCCAATTTAGATCCAAAAACAACAAAGTGTCCGCATGTGGGATCAACTCTTCTATTAAAGCACCAAATACACCTTCAACAATCCAAGATGGATCCATACTCAATTTTACCAGTTCACTTTTTATCGTTTCAGGAGAGCGTTTCTGGTTATAGCCACCAGGTTCCCAAACAACTGAATCCAAGTGAACTTCTTTTAGTCTAAGTCTCTTTGATAACTGTCCTGACAACCAACTTTTACCTGAACCAGAGTTTCCGATGATAAGGATCTTTTTCATGCTACCTCTGCATGCTAACGCCCTGTTAAGGGGTGAGCAACGCAATACCGATGCCGCCGCATACCACCTTAAACACTTAAACCAACGCATAGTGAAAATGCCACGCGTTGCGAATCCCTCTTGAACAGTTTGTTAAATTACATACTCAAAGCCATATTTAGTACCATTCACTAATGGTGTTCTGTCGGGCTATTGCAAGTAATAAGGTATTTTTTTAGTCGTTGCAGAGGCTCAATGTTATCAAGAACAATTGTACAAAATATATTGCCAAACATTGGGACTAAAGCGGCTGTCCACGCTACGTTTGTACTCAAGTACCAATTGTTAAGTTTTGCAAAACCGACATATGAGCTAAAACCTTGGATTCAACTACGAAGTGCGACACCTCTGAACATAAAAATAGTGAGATGCGATAATCATGAACTTTGCTCCCGCCAAGAAGTAAAAAACATGAAATACACGCACCTCACTGAGAACGAAAGGTATATGATTTCTGCACTCAGAAAGCAAGGAATTAGTACCGCTAAAATAGCTAAACAACTGGGTCGTCACAAAGCGACTATCTATCGAGAAATTGAACGCAATTCCCGATACAACAGACACTTTAAAAGGTACTCCTATCAGGCGTGGAGAGCCCAACAAATGGCTCGCAACAGGCTGAGCCGCTCGCGCAGAAATAAGCGTTACAGCGAAATCGACTTCAGGTTACCTGAAGCCTTGCTACGACTGGATTGGAGCCCTGACCAAATCGTTGGATACCTAAGGGTAAGAGGCTATCCAACAATGAGCCACGAGCTCATTTATCAGCATATTTGGAACGACAAAACTCTCGGTGGAACACTATGGAAACACTTACGCCAATCGACCAAGAAAAGGCGTAAAAGGTATAACTCAAAAGACAGCCGAGGTCGGCTGGCAGCAAAGCGTCATATTACCGAAAGACCTGCAAAAGCTGAGCATCGAAAAGAGCCTGGTCATTGGGAAATTGATACCGTCGTTGGCCGCGGAACCAAGCACTGTATCGTGACCTTAGCCGACAGAATGACTGGCTACACTTTTATTGGGCAAATGGACGATAGAACAAGCGAGTCGCTCAACGTAAGAATGAGCAAAATCATGACCCGCTCTGACTTACCTTTTAAGACGATAACTGCGGATAACGGCACTGAATTTCATGGTTATGCGCAACTAGAAAAACATCATAACTGTCTGTTTTACTTTGCAAATCCATACCACTCATGGGAGCGAGGCACTAATGAAAACACCAATGGTTTGATACGACAATACTTACCAAAACGAACCTCCATGTCACACGTGACACAGAAGCTGTGTAATGAAATTGCATATAAATTAAATACACGCCCACGCAAAAGACTTGGGTATAGAACACCAACGGAGTATATTCATGCGCATCTGTAAAAAGTGTCGCACTTCAAACTTGATACTAAGCCAACCGATTGACAACAATGCTTTCAAAACCCAAGAACAAGGCTTTTTGTAAATTTGAAGCAAACTAACCCATTAATTTATAAACCAAAACCCTAACTCAGCAAAGAAACAAAAACTCAAATTGAGCGGTTTGGAAGAAAAGTGACGAGCGTAGCATGCTCGGCGGACGTTTGGATGCTGAAGGTTATTTTGCCGCTGAATTCACAACGACAAGCAACCCAACGCGATCAAAAAACAACAAATATGTGATGATTATTTATTGCTTAAGTTCAGACACAAAACATGGAATTTACCGTTCAATTTCAACTCGATTTAGCCGATAAAAACTCACTTTGC
>NZ_JAMQXI010000056.1:0-7509 GCF_024743775.1 Vibrio sp. RM-69-4 | reverse complement strand
ACTTCCCCTCGATGTAAACCATTTGCTTTAGAGCATAGAGAAAGTTGAACTGCACCGATGATGGCATTTTCATCTTGAGCAATAAATAAACGACGGTTTCCTGACTTTAAATCCGATTCTACCCCACTCCAGTATGACTCGATTTCTTCTCTGTCGATCGGAGTTAAAAAACCGACTGAAGCACCACTCTCAACACAATCTATAAGCAATGAATTTAACTGAACTGAGACGCTAGAGGTTGAATTAATTTCCTTTATTTCCACTGAACTATCCTTGTAATTTAACGCCCGGCTAAGGGGTTGACAACGCATAGCCGAACTCAAAAAACACACTGTAAACACTGAACTTCAATTTTGTACTAAAGCCGCCACGCGTTGGCAATCCCTCTTGAGCCGTTTGTTAGGCCAACCAATTGACACCGACACTTTTACAACCAAAGAACGAGCTTTTTTGTAAACTTGAAACAAACTAACCGATTAATTTATAAAGCAAAATGCTAAATCAGCAAAGAAACAAAAAACTCAAATTGAGCGGTTTGGAAGAAAAGTGACGAGCGTAGCATGCTCGGCGGACGTTTGGATGCTGAAGGTTATTATGCCGCTAAACTCACAACGAAAAACAGCTCAACGCGATCAAGAAACAACAAATATGTGATGACTATTTATTGCTTAACTTAAGCCAGAAAACATTGAATTTACCGTTCAATTTCAACTCGATTTAGCTGATAAAAACTCACTTTGCCTAACGCCCGCTTAAGGGGCAGACAACGCTACTACCAACTTACCGCATAACACCATAATCACGAAACCCAACGCATGATAAAAATGCCACGCGTTGGCTGTCCCTCTTGAAGCGTTTGTTAGGGCGCTGACTCAAAGGTTACGCTAACTTTTAGTAGCCTCGATACTTCACGTAAAAGCTTATTGTTTTCTGATGCAAGATCTCGTGCTTGCCCAGTAAAACTTGAGCTTTTATAGAACTCTTGCGCTAGAGGGTTCATATTATGTGACACAACATTTAAGTTATGGCACACGCTCAACAAATCTTTCTTTGATGGCAGCTTATAAATACACTTCAATATTGGATAACCCATTATTAACTCGGACTCAGCAAGTAATAATGCAGATTGTTTTGAAATTGCACTTGAAATTTCTTCTGAAGCTGAAGCGTTTGAAATTTTGGGCATATTTTCAAGAATAACGATACTAGTCAGCACAATTTGCTTTTTGAATTCTTTAGCTGGTTCAATAGCTAACTTTAAGATCAAATTTTGGAGTACGAAAATCAGTACGCCAGACATAACCGCAGAAAAAAACGCTAAACCAAAATCCACTTTAAATCCTCTAGAAATCGATAATTGAATCACTCTCGGGCGCCCTAACGCCCGCTTAAGGGGCTGACAACGCTACTACCAAGTTACCGCATAACACTAAAACCACCAAAATCAACGCATAATGAAAATGCCACGCGTTGGAAGTCCCTCTTGAAGCGTTTGTTATATGAATATTAGCCAAGTTGTTTTGTCCCAGAAAGCGGCGGCGGCAGTGGAACAGCATTTGGAATAGACTTTACGATAGGATCTATGTTGTTGAAATGCCTTTCTTTCAAAGACATGCACATACCATCAAAATCAGGAAACATTGTTGCAGAACTTATCCCCATGAGATTTAGCTCGTTCATTATGAGTCTGCGCTCTTTGATCGGCAATAAGGCGTAATACAGAAACGTTTTACCCGTTGTTTGCTTAATATTGTTTAGGTACAACTCTACGTCAGGAACATTTGTTACTGTCGTGACTGCCATCTGGGAAACTAATCTTTGGTTGTCTACGTATGCTGGCTTAAATTCTGAAAGAAAAGGGCTATCGCCAGCCAATAACATGGGTACCTGCATATAAGAACTACGCCATAACTGGAAGTCAAACATGTATATTTTAACGTTTCCGTTAGCATCAACTTTTCTGGGATCTATATCCTTAAGAGCAAAATATGCAGCAACATATGGCGACATTGTCCAGTCTAATAGCGGAGTCGGAAAACCGTGATGTTGCAACTTAGCTAAAAATCCACCTACATCGTTTTCATCTGTAGGGTCATCGACCCTATATCCGAATGCAGCAGAACTATAATAAACGTCTGGTAGTATTTTATCGAAATAGTCTCTCCAACTGATCCCGTTCTTTGCTGCGTATCGTTGGAATGTTGTCTCTAGCTTCCACGTAAGATCTTGCTGCCCTCTAAAAAAATACGTGTGATTATTTCTGACCAAATCAGACACCCACTTTTTGTAGTCATCCCAAGAAGTTATCATCATACTTACCTATTCATATAACGCCCGGCTAAGGGGTTGACAACGCATCGCCGAACTCAAAAAACACACTGTAAACACTGAATTTCAATTTTGCACTAAAGCCGCCACGCGTTGGCAATCCATCTTGAGCCGTTTGTTATGCAAATTCAATGAGATAAACTTACTTTACTCGATCAAAAACCACCATTGCAATGGTTAAGTGATTCAAGAACCAACCAAAGCCAGAGCCGTGATAAATAAGCCGCCAAAACAAAGTCCACCCTTCAGCAACAAACCAAGCTTTTGAATGAGACAAACCCTACAAGCAATACTTTCAGCAAGTGAAAAATGCTCGATAAACTTGCCCTTTCCACACTTTGCGCACGCTGAATTGACAACAAAACAGCACCAAAACTCATTGAGGCAAACAAAGAACCTTGCCTGTTTTACGGTTTAAGTTAACCACGAATTTGAGGGTAAAAAAGCTCATTTGCCGACAACACCAAACGAATGGCCGGAGAAATCCTAAAAGATTGAAACCCTAAATTTACCTGAGTTGCATAACGCCCTGTTAAGGTGTGAGCAACGCAATACCGAAGTCGCCGCATACCATCTTAATCACTAAAACCAACGCATAGTAAAAATGCCACGCGTTGCGAATCACTCTTAAACAGTTTGTTATGCCTATGAAACCTTGCACTTATCACTTGAAATATTTTGGTTTGCCGTAGAGTTGGCTTCCATTAATATCTCGTGGTCTTTGATTTTGACTTCGTAACTACGCAGAAGACCACTCTCACATAACAAACGGTTTTGAGGCAAAGGAATATCAGAATACAAATAACTACGAATTGAAAACCCGCCAAGCACAAATGTGGTATAGCCACATATATCTGATGCTGTGGTTTTTGGATTGATAATAACCCTTTTACGAGACTGCCTTTCCTTTGCATCGGGCATAGCATCACTCATAACCCTCTCAAAAGTACATGGGTATTCATTCGAGCGCATTGCGGTAAGAGATAGTAAACTGACCCTAAGTTTTTCCTCTTGCTGAGGGTGTAACGAAACACCGCTATAAAAATCTAGTTTAGAGACAGAAGCGCGCCACAATAGTGACATTTGAAATAGCTTTAACTTTTCATAGTTAACACCAGACAATTCGAGATGATCGCTAAATTGAGTTACTCTGACACCAACATTATTTGGATTGTGGAGCAGTAACTCTGCAGCGTATTTTTCAAAATTTACTGAAAATTTCTGCTCACATTCTCCGCAAAGCATTTTTTCCGAGTAAGTCTCTTGCCCCCAATAATTAGCATCCCGAGTAATTACAATATGCCGACCATCAACTTGTTCTTTTTTAACATATTGAAAGAAAGCATCAGGAATGATGTGCGATTTCCTTAGCTCTCTGTCTTTTAAGCACAGTTTACATGTTTCCATACACAAACCTCCAACAGTAGGCATAACGCCCGGCTAAGGGGTTGACAACGCACCGCCGAACTCAAAAAACACACTTAAACACTGAACTGCAATTTTGCACTAAAGTCGCCACGCGTTGGCAATCCCTCTTGAGCCGTTTGTTAGGCCAACCGATTGACACCGACACTTTCACAACCAAAGAACGAGCTTTTTTGTAGACTTGAAACAAACTAACCGATTCATTTATAAACCAAAATGCTAAATCAGCAAAGAAACAAAAAAACTCAAATTGAGCGATTTGGAAGAAAAGTGACGAGCGTAGCATGCTCGGCGGACGTTTGGATGCTGAAGGTTATTTTGCCGCTGAATTTACAGCGCTAAGCAACCCAAAACGATCACGAAACAACAAATATGTGATGACGATTTATTGCTTAAGTCCAGCCATTAAAACATGGGATTCACCGTTCAATTCAAACCCGATTTAGCTGATAAAAACTCACTTTGCCTAACGCCCGCTTAAGGGGCTGACAACGCTACTACTAACTTTCCGCATAACACCTTAACCACAAAAACCAACGCATAATAAAAATGCCGCGCGTTGGAAGTCCCTCTTGAAGCGTTTGTTATGCTTTATTACTTATTGATTAAATTGATTTTTTTCAACATTTATTGCTTACGAATACTTTAACTCAAAATGATAAACTTGCCTACTTTCAGCAATCATTGGTGCAAATAAGATCCCAAATAAGTTGAAGCGAATTAGCCTGCGGAATCAATGGGCAAACAACACCAAAGGAAGAGACCGTTCAGCGACAAATGAACCTTTTGTGTGCACAATTTATCAGAGCTGAGCCGGAAAAAAGCGCACAATCATCGATAAACTTGAACTAACCAAACACTTTCAGCAAACAAGTGTTCATGAGATCCCAAACATGCTGAAGCGAAATAGCCGGTGGAATCAGTGAGCCAGCAACACCAAAGAAAGAGACCTTTCAGCATCAATCGAACTTTTTACGCACACAATTTGTCAGAGCAGCGTTGGCTAAAAAAGCACGAGCATCGTTCAACTTTCAATACCCACGAAAAAGAATAATAAATTCATAATATCAATAAATTAGAATAGGAAAACTTCTAAATCAGACTGAGTTTTCCCATTAAAATTTATATATTGATTTTGCTGAGGTTCAATAAAGCATAACGCCCAATTAAGGGGTGAGCCACGCGACCACGACACCCAATTTGGACACCGTAAACACTAAACTAAACACAAACCAAAAATGCCAAGCGTGGGGAATCCCTCTTAAATTGTTTGTTATATTTTTTATTTCAGTGGACTCAATACCTCAAGCAACCCTTGATGAATTGAGCTTCGATCGACGTTACCAGTTTCTTGGCAAACAAAAGCTGCGCCTTCTTCTGCCAATATTTCAATAGCTTGAGGCTTACAAACTTGCATAAAACTAAAGTGCGAAGCACCTTTGATTTCTTTGTAAGAAAGGTTGCTCAGGCTGGTATTTATATACGGAGTAATTTGTAAGTTGGGCGGGATAGTCTTGTCCAATTCAGCACCAACTATTAGAGTCTTTGCCGACAAAGTATCTAATGATTTGGGTAATATCGCAGGCACGTAGCCTGGAGCGATAGCAACTGCATTTGTTATCCGTTTATCTCTGTAATCGCCTGAGATCATAAGGCGTTCCTGTAGTGAAAGATCATTGAATGCATTGCTGTAATAATCGCATGACGTATCATTGTGCTGATTACAGTATTCCTGATACCCCTTAATATCGAATTTGGCGCCTGCTAATGCTAATGCTGTGTAACCACCCAAAGAGTAACCGATGACAGTTATATTATCTTTGTCTACATATTGAGCGTAATCACTTGATAGTATCTGATCAACAAGGAAGGAGACATCTCTAGGCTGATCCCACATTCTAAGGACACTCTCCGGCGTAGCTTGACCTGTTGTATAACTAGGATGATTTGCTGACACGACAAAAGCACCTTTCTCAGCTAACTCGCTCCCAAGCCATGATAGATTTTTCCAATTACCCGAAGTTCCGTGAACTAGGATGTACAATGGAAAATTCCTACCCTTTGGGATTGCTGATTTAGCAGCCTTAAACCCATAGAAAGCTATGTTTTCAGCGAAAATAGTTTCAGGTGTGGTCATAGTTGTTGGGTAAAATAGCTTAGCCTCAATGACCCTACCCCTTTCATTATCTTGGTAATTACCTTCGGCAATGCCTATCGTCGCCATGCTTGCCGAACTGAAGCAGCATAAAGAGACTAACATTATTCTTTTCATATTTTCCTTTATCCACTGACGTAAAACAAAAATATAACGCCCGGCTAAGGGGTTGACAACGCACCGCCGAACTCAAAAAACACACCGTAAACACTGAACTTCAATTTTGCACTAAAGTCGCCAAGCGTTGGCAATCCCTCTTGAGCCGTTTGTTAGGCCAACCGATTGACAACGATACTTTCACAACCAAAGAACGAGCTTTTTTTTGTAAACTTGAAACCAACTAACCGATTCATTTATAAACCAAAATTCTGAATCAGCAAAGAAACAAAAAACTAAAATTGAGCGATTTGGAAGAAAAGTGACGAGCGTAGCATGCTCGGCGGACGTTTGGATGCTGAAGGTTATTTTGCCGCTAAACCCACAGCGCTAAACAACCCAACGCGATCAAGAAACAACAAATATGTGATGATTATTTATTGCTTAAATTAAGCCACAAAGCATGGGATTTACCGTTCAATTCAAACTCGATTTAGCTGATAGAAACTCACTTTGCCTAACGCCGCATTAAGGTGTGAACAACGCGACCACGAAGCTTAACCTTACCACCGTAAACACTGAACTCAACGATGGAATGAAAAATGCCAAGCGTTGAGAATCACTCTTAAATGCTTTGTTAGCTTTTGGGGATGAACTGCCTCATAAAGTCAATACCAGCATCAGTTCCGCAATTTAGCGTACGATCCAGCAAGAGATCTATGTACTTTGCCGCATCTTCGACATTTGCTTCGCCATTTTGCACATTAGTTAAAAGGAACCGAATAAACGACTGTCTCATTGCTACTTCTTGTTCCGTCCATTCACGACTAAAACTATTAGCATCTGCATCTAAGAAGTCCTCTTCAGAGTCTTCAAATTCAATAAAAGTTCGTGGAGGCTCGTGATAAACCCGAGTTATTGCGCTAGGCATCCAATCATCACCAGTGACAACATCCGAGTCAAACGGAACAGTAGAATCAATCTCTTGTAACGTCTTAATTAACTTTGAAATTTTCATTATTACTCCTAATTTGATGATGAAAGCTAACGCCCGGCTAAGGGGTTGACAACGCACTGCCGAACTTAAAAAACACACTGTAAACACTAAACTTCAATTTTACACTAAAGTCGCCACGCGTTGGCAATCCCTCTTGAGCCGTTTGTTAGGCCAACCGATTGACAACGACACTTTCAAAACCCAAGAACAAGGCTTTTTGTAAATTTTAAGCAAACTAACCCATTCATTTATAAACCAAAACTCCAACTCAGCAAAGAAACGAAAAACTCAAATTGAGCGATTTGGAAGAAAAGTGACGAGCGTAGCATGCTCGGCGGACGTTTGGATGCTGAAGGTTATTTTACCGCTGAATTAACAACGCTAAACAACCCAACGCGATCAAGAAACAACAAATATGTGATGACTATTTATTGCTTAACTTAAGCCAGAAAACATTGAATTTACCGTTCAATTAAAACCCGATTTAGCTGATAAAAACTCACTTTGC
>NZ_JAMQXI010000055.1:0-5944 GCF_024743775.1 Vibrio sp. RM-69-4 | reverse complement strand
TTGTCTAACCAGACACGCTGCGGAGCGGTAGTTCAGTTGGTTAGAATACCGGCCTGTCACGCCGGGGGTCGCGGGTTCGAGTCCCGTCCGCTCCGCCACTTATTAAGAAGCCCTGCTAGTAATAGCAGGGCTTTTTTCGTTTGAGTTTCAATGAGATGCTTAAGTCGTTTTAAGCTCTCTCTATTGCAACTAGATTCCCTGTGCTTATTCCTTGATGTCCTCTTTAGCGCTGAAATTCTTTTGGCCTATGTTCATCGAACAGAGTTGCTGCATGAAAGGCGCTACTATCTCAATCAATAGCCATATGAAAACAACGTGTAGGCATATAAAAAAGCCGACACGTTGTGTCGGCTAATCGTCTAGTGTTGTGCTTTACAGAATCTGTTTGAGTACTCTATCGGCTTTAACTCGCGTTACTTTGCGCAGTAGTTTTTGTACCGCATCAGGGTAGTTTTCTATCTTCTCTAGTTGTTTGTAGGTACAAACAAGTTGAGTGTGTCGAAGGATGTTGTCGATCTCTTGCTCAAACTTAGGTGTTAAGTGGTGATAGTGATCTTGGATGAGAATGGCATTCTCGAGATCGAGCTTCCATGCTCTTGGATTTAAGTTATTACCAGTGATCAACATGTAGCGCTTATCCACCCATACGCCTTTTAGATGGAAGCTATTCTCTCCATGTTTCCAGAGATGGATAGAAAGATTTCGACTGGCAATATGGGCTTCATTTACTTTGGCAAAACGGCGTAGATTAAGCTCATATAAATAAGGTAAGCCGCCGATTGTCTTGAAGGTTTGCTCTGGGGAAATATAGAAATCGTTTGCCGTTTTATCGCCAACGACAATGTGAACTTTTACACCCCGTTTCAATGCTTTCTTAACTTCTTTAGCGACACTTTTTGGAAAATTGAAATACGGAGTGCAGATAAAGACTTCATCTTTAGCATGAGCGATCAGTTGGTTAATATTGTGGTTGAGTTTATTTCGACGCTTTCCAATACCTACCAGTGGCGTCAAAGCCACTTGATCGGCTGTTGGGATCTGTGACTCAAACTCATAGTTTGCTGTTGCTAGAGAGGATCTAAATTGCCGAATGTCAGTTTTGATATCTTTCGTCGTTGGCTTCGATGTGTTTGATAAGTCATTGACAGCAGGATGACTTATCATTTTTTGCTGAATAAATTGTACCATGCTATCGGCAAGAGATTGGTTGTCGATGGTGTGATAGCGGTCGAATCGATAGCGCTCTTTGTGATGCAAATAAACGTTATTAAGGCTTGCTCCGCTATAGATCACCTGGTCGTCGACAATAAAACCTTTGAGATGTAAAACACCAAAAACTTCGCGGCCTCGCACGGGGATGCCGTATACGGGAATGGCGTGTTCGTGGTTCTGAGAGAACTCTTGATACATTGAAGCATTGCCTTCCGAAGCGGCCGCACCAATTAATCCACGTTGCGCTCTATGCCAATCAACGCAAATCGCAATATCTAAGCCAGGGTTTCTTTGCTTGGCATTATATAGCTCCGTTAAAACTTCTCTGCCTGCTTCGTCATCTTCTAAATACAGCGCTACAAGATAGATTCGTTTACTTGCCTGACGGATCGACTGGATCAGATGATTTTTAAATTCTTTTGCCGAAAATAAAACTTCAAAATGATCCGGTGATTGTGCGATGGTCGGCAATCGCTCGAATGGGTTTCTATGAGCAATCATATTGGATGATTTACCTTACTTATTTGCAAAATTGCGAACTGGGGATATTACCAAATTCAACGGTTCAATTGCTAGAAAAGCCGCGCATTCTCGTCATACTAGCCTAGGTATCTCATAGGAATGAGATCTTTACCACTGGATACATAGCGCTCAAACCGTTGCATAAGAGCTATTGGTAGTTCTTCTGTCATTATGGAGTGAAAACCATGACGAGCATAAAAGGGCTCAAGATGAGCGTATGCGAAGCAATAATCCTGATTATTGAGAATATTCTCGCTGCAATAATTGAGCAACTGCGACCCAATCCCTTTTTTTTGGTTTTCTGGCAGCACAAGCATGCCAGTCAGTAATCGATATACATCAATATTTTTAAATCTGACAACAGCAGATATCTGCCCATCGAGCGTGCCTATAACGCACAATTCATCTTTCCTAGCTTTTGCTGAAGGGTAATGTTCTTTGTACATTCGCTTGATCAAAGGAAGTTTTATCGGGGGGAGTATGTCAAATTGTAGTTGCCACATTTCTTCCTGCTTCGAATAGTTATCTGTTGTAGAATGGCGTGAGTTTAATTTATCCATAGAATGCCATGCAATTACATCCCAATGCGAGCTTAAAAAAATACCACACTTTTGGCCTAGAACAATCTTGTCAATTATTAGCGGAAGTTTTCTCTGTGCAAGATTTGGTGGAAATTTACCAGAGCGCAGAATGGCAGACTTTGCCTAAGTTGATGTTAGGAAAAGGTAGCAATGTCCTTTTTACTTGTGATTTTCAAGGAATGGTTTTAAGCAACCAACTGAAAGGGTTACAGCACACGCAGGATGATAATTACCATTATTTGCATGTTTCTGGTGGTGAGGATTGGCCTTCACTTGTTGAATGGGCTGTGAAGCAAAATATTGCAGGTCTTGAAAATTTGGCTTTAATACCTGGTTGTGCAGGTTCTGCTCCTATCCAAAATATTGGCGCTTATGGTGTAGAGTTTCAAGATGTGTGTGATTACGTTGATTATCTCTGTTTAGACTCCTTAACCGTCAAGCGCCTGAGCGCCAAACAATGTCTATTTGGTTATCGTGATTCTATTTTTAAGCACGCTTTGCACAGCAACGCGATCGTTGTAGCGGTAGGACTAAAGTTATTGAAGCAGTGGCAACCCGTACTGAATTATGGACCTTTGCAAGAGCTGGATAGTCACACCTGCCAAGCTATTGATATTTATAAACGGGTATGCGCTACTCGCAATGCCAAATTACCCGATCCGCGGGTGCTAGGTAACGCAGGAAGCTTCTTTAAAAATCCAATTATTAGTTTAGAACATTGGCAGGCTCTTCTTGAGAGTTATCCCGATCTTGTTTCTTACCCCGTGGAAGAAGGCAGAAAAGTAGCGGCTGGGTGGTTGATTGATCAGTGTGGGCTCAAAGGGTATAGCTTAGGTGATGCTCAAGTGCATCCGAAGCAAGCTTTAGTGTTGGTAAATAAAGGTAGCGCTACAGCCTTTGACGTCATTCAACTAGCGATTAAAGTTTGCATAGCAGTTCAGGATAAATTTTCGATATCTTTAGAGCATGAAGTCCGATTTTTAGATGCGATTGGTGAAACGAACCTTGAGCATCTTGCTAAGGAATTAAAGTGAAAGAGCACAGTGTCAAACTATCATTACTTCGTCATCTGGCCAGTGGCGAGTTTTGTTCTGGTGAGTTGCTAGGAGCAGAACTTGGTATTTCTCGCGCCGCAGTCAGTAAGCATATTAAAGGGATTCAGGAGTGGGGAATTGATATTTTCCGCGTCCAAGGCAAAGGCTATCAGCTTGCTCAATCACTGAATCTACTTGATGCGACACAGATCCAAAATGCCGTGCGTAACCCTGTCGAGCTTTTCCCCATTATCGATTCAACCAACCAATACCTGTTAGAACGTGTGGATAACCTTGCTTCGGGAAGCGTTTGCTTAGCAGAGTATCAGGCTAATGGACGGGGTCGGCGCGGGCGTCAGTGGATATCGCCTTTTGGCAGCAATCTTTATGTTTCCATGTACTGGCGACTCGACGCGGGGATGGCGGCCGCAATGGGGCTTAGCCTTGTGGTCGGGGTCGCGATTGTGGAAGCGCTATCAAGTATCGGATTGGACGGTGTAAAGCTTAAGTGGCCGAACGACCTCTATTTTCAGGATAGAAAGCTGGCGGGCATTTTAGTAGAAATGACAGGGCAGGCTGGCGCAGCGGCACATTTAGTGATTGGGATGGGAATGAACATTTTCATGCCCGAAAATGAGCAAGCCATTGACCAGCCATGGGCAAGTTTGTCGCAGGTAGCCGACGGTCTGAAAATAGACAGGAACTTGCTCGCTATTGTCTTTATTCAATCATTAGACCAAGCGCTACGTGATTACGAGCTTTATGGGATGAAGGATTTTATACCGCGCTGGAATCGACTCGATAACTTTATTGGTCGAAAAGTTAAACTGCTTATGGGCCCCAAAGAGGTCTATGGCGTGGTGCACGGGATCAACGAATATGGAGCGGTGTTGCTAGAAACAGAGAATGGAATGGAGAGTTACATTGGTGGCGAAATATCGTTACGCAAGGCAGAGTAACCGCTTTACCAAACTATTTTCTTAGTAGTATCTCTTCCACAGTATGATTGAGGCCTTTACGCAAAACTAACTGAGCGCGCTCTTTGGTCGGTAAAATATTATGTTGCAGATTTTTACCGTTGATCGAGTGCCAAATGCTCTCAGCTTTTTCTCTCGCCTCTAGCTCAGACAGTTTTGTGTAGTGGCTAAAGTACGATCCCGTCTCCTTAAAGGCGCTGTGACGAAACTTCATAAAGCGTTCAACATACCACTTTTCAATAAGTTGACTGTCCGCATCGACATACAGTGAGAAATCTAAGAAATCAGATATAAACACTCGATGTGGATCGTGTGGATAATCCATGCCGCTTTGCAAGACGTTCAATCCTTCAATGATCAACACATCTGGCCTATCGACGACTTTCTCTTCAGTCGTGATGTCGTAAGTAAGATGTGAATAGATCGGCGCGCTTACATTTCTTTTTCCTGCTTTAACATCCGACACAAACTGTACCAGACGTTTCATATCATAAGATTCAGGAAACCCCTTTTTCCCCATAATTCCTCTTTCATTAAGAATTTTGTTGGGAAAAAGAAACCCATCTGTCGTAATCAGTTCAACTTTGGGATGATTCTCCCAGCGTGAAAGAAGCGCTTTTAACAAACGCGCCGTGGTACTTTTCCCAACGGCGACACTTCCTGCGATGCCGATGATAAAAGGAGGCGATATATCGGTATTACCGAGAAATTGATGCAAAACCGCATTTCGGCTTTGTCTGGCGGCTACGTATAAATTAAGTAAGCGAGCCAAAGGCAGATAAATCTCAGCCGTTTCTTTCATCGTTAGGTTTTCATTAATACCTTGTAGCTCTTTTAAGTCAGCCTCAGAGAGAGTCATTGGGACAGAGTTACGTAGCTCGGCCCATTGATTGCGATCAAAAGAGATATAAGGACCCATAAAATACCTAACGATGAATGACAGAAAAAAGAAGAGGATGAAACATACATTAAGGTGAAAAGAATGGAAATGCCTTAAACGATAGAATTGAGTGAGAAAACGCATTTTGCTTGAAAAAGCAACGAACAGGCGAGATTTATGGAAAATTGGTTTTTTTTTAATATTTAGGCTTGCAAGGCTGAGCATCATTCAATAGAATGCGCTCCACTTATGCCGACTTAGCTCAGTAGGTAGAGCAACTGACTTGTAATCAGTAGGTCACCAGTTCGATTCCGGTAGTCGGCACCATTCTTTTTCGAAAGAATGAAGAAAAAATTTGGAGGGGTTCCCGAGTGGCCAAAGGGAGCAGACTGTAAATCTGCCGGCTCCGCCTTCGATGGTTCGAATCCGTCCCCCTCCACCATATTCTTAAGGAAATAGCTCTCAGAGTTACGTGTGCGGGCATCGTATAATGGCTATTACCTCAGCCTTCCAAGCTGATGATGCGGGTTCGATTCCCGCTGCCCGCTCCAATTTTTGAGTGCTGATATAGCTCAGTCGGTAGAGCGCACCCTTGGTAAGGGTGAGGTCCTCAGTTCAACTCTGGGTATCAGCACCAGCTCTCCAAGCAATTATCTCCTTTTGATATATACTCCTTACCAATAATTTTGGTTGCGTGGTCATCAAAGCCACCTAAATCCGTACCTAGAGGGACAACTC
>NZ_JAMQXI010000054.1:0-698 GCF_024743775.1 Vibrio sp. RM-69-4 | reverse complement strand
GCCGACATTTACGCGCAGTGGGATGCCAAAGAAGCAGGCCAAGCGAAAGAAACCGATTGGAATGCCAAGTTTGAAGCCTACGCCGCCGCTTACCCAGCCGAAGCTGCTGAGTTCAAACGCCGCGTAAATGGCGAGTTGCCAGCAGAATGGGAAGCGAAAGCGAGTCAAATTATCGCTGACCTTCAAGCTAACCCAGCCAATATTGCGTCACGTAAAGCGTCACAAAATGCGCTGGAAGCGTTTGGTAAAATGCTGCCAGAATTTATGGGCGGCTCGGCGGATTTGGCACCGTCCAACCTCACCATGTGGTCGGGCTCTCAATCGCTCACGGCGGAAGATTTCTCGGGTAACTACATTCACTATGGTGTGCGTGAATTCGGTATGACTGCCATCATGAATGGTATCGCGCTGCACGGTGGCTTCGTTCCTTACGGCGCAACCTTCCTGATGTTTATGGAATACGCCCGTAATGCAATGCGAATGGCCGCGCTGATGAAGATTCAGAACATCCAAGTCTACACTCATGACTCGATTGGCTTGGGCGAAGATGGCCCAACCCATCAACCGGTTGAGCAAGTGGCTTCACTGCGTTTGACACCGAACATGAGCACATGGCGTCCGTGTGACCAAGTGGAATCAGCCGTCGCATGGAAGTTGGCGATTGAGCGTAAAGATGGCCCATCAGCGCTGATTTTCTC
>NZ_JAMQXI010000053.1:0-3304 GCF_024743775.1 Vibrio sp. RM-69-4 | reverse complement strand
GTATAACAAAGCGTTCAAGAGGGACAGCCAACGCGTGGCATTTTTACTGTGCGTTGGTTTTTGTGGTTACGGTGTTATGCGTTAAGTTGGTAGTGGCGTTGGCTGCCCCTTAACGCGGCGTTAGCTTCTAAAAGGCTAGAATCATCAAAATCGAAGCTCAATCGTTCTTAAAACTCAGCTTCTAGCGTTCAAGTCGCACAATTTTGCTTTCTAGTCTTTCTGATGCTGACTTGGTAGAAAGTGTTGAATGTTCAGCAGTTTCAAAATCGCTGAAAACTATCAAACCTCGATGCTTCAATGTTGTTGGATGCTCCACACGGAGAGTTTGGTTTCACAAAGGCTGCATCATCGCTGAAAGTGTGCTTTCTTTGTCGCGGACTCTTAACCGTGGCCAACTTAGCCTTGAGCGTTTTGAGTTTTGGCAGCCAACTTCACAGCTTTTGGCGTTGGACGTGTGTTTGAGAGATGCTTTTGCGTAAAATGCATTTCAAGCAAATGTGTTTAAAAAGTCATTGGTAAACAATGGGCTACGAAGCTAACAAACGCCTCAAGAGGGACTGTCAACGCGTGGCGTGTCCAGTCCCATTGAGCCGCGGTGGTTCCGGCTGTTGTGTTTGAGTTTTGTGTTATGCGTTGCCAGCCCCTTAGGCGGGCGTTAGCTGAGGTTAAGAAAAATCATAAAACTCCGTGTTCATTTTTTCTTGGTCTGAGGCTCTAGCTTTACACCTGAAAGTCAGCACTTTTCCATGTATCTCGCCAGTGGCACTGTTCGTGAAGTGCTTGAACTAACCGAAGTCTGTTTACGGGAAGTGGTGTGTTTGTTTATTTCTTTGGTGTGGCTTCTTTGGTTTTGAGGCTCTTTCGCGCTTAAATGGATTTTGCGCACTTGGTTGCTGGCTTCTTCGAAAGAATTCTTTGTAAATTTAAGTCTTAGAGGCTCGTCAGTTTTCCTGTTATTTCTTCTTTGCCAAGTGCTTTTCGTGGATTAGGTTTTAGTTTCTCAGTTGTCCGTTTTACTTTGTCGCTTGAAAGCAATAATGTGTTTTGAATTAGGCCGTTGGGTAGTAAATCTCCAGCTAAAGTGCAGCAGCTAACAAGCGGCTCAAGAGGGATTGCCAACGCGTGGCTACTTTAGTGCAAAATTGCAGTTCAGTGTTTAAGTGTGTTTTTTAAGTTCGGCGGTGCGTTGTCAACCCCTTAGCCGGGCGTTAGAATTATTCAGTGATATCAAAGACATTGTGACAAATTCTAGGTGCTCAGATAATGCAGTTAGTTTAGTATGTAGTCTTAGTTTATATAGGAGATTACATGAATCTAAAGAAAGTTATCCCTCTCATCTTGCTGACCTCGGGTACACTACAAGCAGCTACATTAAATGAAATCGCAGACTTTGCCTCACGCCAATGTGAAGAAATCCACTCAAGCGGTAAAGTTAGTAAATCTCAAATTACTGCGAAGCTAAAAGGTCAAGGAAAAGCTTTGGTAAAGCTAATAGGAGGTTCAGTATCTGCCGATGGGAGTTATAAACTGGATTCTGTGGAATACGATGGGGTCCCATACGAGCAATTAGCTTCTCAATTGACAGACGTTCGTAGCTGTAAGCAAAGATTAACGGAACTGATCCTTGAGAAAGCTACGCTCGAAGAAAAGAAAACTGACTTATCTTTTTCAAAAAAGCACATAAATTATGAGCGAACCAATCCTACTAACTCTAGCTGGGTTGCTGAAGTAGAAGCTGATTATGTTCAAATTTCAGGGCACCCTAACCAGCTAATAGAAGATCGTATTAATGCACAATTGAAGAGTGCAGCTCGAGTTGACGTAGAATATGAACAACAAAATTGGTTTGTAACAACAGAAAAATATGCATTAAAAGGTGACTTGCTTAGCGTTATTTATAAAGGCACTTATTACGCTCATGGAGCAGGTGGTGCCGGCAATGTTATTGAAAGTGCAAATATTAATATAAAAACAGGTGGTCAGATTTACTTTAAGGACCTATTCGTAGCTGGTTATAAGTCGGGTGTAGATCAAATCGCTGAAACTACGTTGAAGTCACAGGGGTATGGGGAGTACTTTGATGGCTTAAAAGATGACCAATGTTATTACTTTGATGGTAAATACCTAACATTGTGCTTTGACGAATACGAAGTTGCTTCAGGAGCTGCTGGCTCCGTGGAAGTAAATATTCCTCTAGATGACCTTAGGCAATACATTAGTTTAAACGGTCCTTTGGCGCACGCATTATAATTCTAACAAAGCATTTAAGAGTGATTCCCAACGCATGGCATTTTTCATTCCATCGTTGGGTTTGGTGTTTACGGTGGTATGGTTAATTTTAGTGGTAGCGTTGCTCACACCTTAATGCGGCGTTATGTGTAATCGAGAGTTCAGGGAAAGAATGAAAGTACTTATAGCAGGAGCCAATGGATATATTGGTAGCCATGTGACTAAGATGTTTGTCGAAAATGGTTTTGAAGTTTCGACCTACAGCAGGACTAGCGGTGTCTTACGTCCTGCTCGGAAACTTACTAAAATGCCATTAGATCTCTCTGGTTACTTTGATATCGTTATAAATTGTGCTCGCCCACATTGGTCAGAATTTTCGCCGGAGGAAATCGCTGATATAGAGTCCAAGCTGCTAATGCAGTTGGATAGACTCGCAGCTAAAGGAGCGACAAAAATCCACACATCGGGCGTTTGGCTATTTGGTAATGCTTCTCGTAATGATCTCAAAGAATTTCGGTTTAAGCCTCTGGAAATGGTAAAATCGGACACAGTTACGATTGATTGCGCTATCACAAATAAGTGGCATGTCGTTTACTGCCCTAGTTTGGTTTATGGTGGTGAAAACTGTCAGCTAAAGAGAATTGTAGATTCTTTATCAAACCAAACTCTCCAAGTAGCGATACCATCTAAAGGTTATAACCAATATATCCATGTTAATGACATCGCTAGATTCTATTTAGCATTGGTTCAAGGTAAACATCCGGCGATGCAACACTTTATTGCTGAGACTGAGGGGTATAGTCCTGAGGCCTTTTCTCAGTTGCTACAAGACTTTCAAATCGTAAAGCAGGTTCACAAGAGCAGTTGGAGTGACTTTGAGAAATGCCATGGTTATTCGGCAGTGGAAATTGAAAAGCTAAATCTTAACCTTCCAATTAGTCCTTTGTTTGAACCGACAAAGTCCTTAAGGGAGTACATAGAAAATTACACATAACAAACGCTTCAAGAGGGACAGCCAACGCGTGGCATTTTTACTGTGCGTTACTATTGTGATTACGGTGTCATGCGGAAAGTC
>NZ_JAMQXI010000052.1:0-93679 GCF_024743775.1 Vibrio sp. RM-69-4 | reverse complement strand
AGTTCTTTATTAGAAACAAGGTTACGGGAAGACATGTCTGCTCCTGAGTGCATTAAGCGAATTCAAATTAACGGAAATGGGCTGAAAATAGCGCGGCTATTCTCTCAAAGCACTTTTCTCACTGCAAACGTTTTACTGGAGAAATAGTGCTCTTTAGCGCTTATTTTTAGGATAAAAAACCAAACTCCAATTTTTCATCTAAATTTAAGCAAACGTTTGGTTTACAGACAGGCGTAAAAATAACTTGTAATTCGACCATTCAAAACTAGAATAGACGTCTAGATGTAGAAACACCTACATAAACTAATGAATAACGATGGTGAGCGAAGCTTGCCATAGTCCAACGATTAAAAGTGGAGCTCTCATGGTTAAGCACCTGTTTACTTCTGAATCCGTTTCAGAAGGCCATCCAGATAAAATTGCAGACCAAATTTCTGATGCAGTTTTGGATGCGATTCTAGAACAAGACATCAAAGCGCGCGTTGCTTGTGAAACTTACGTGAAAACCGGCATGGTCATGGTTGGTGGTGAAATCACGACCTCTGCATGGGTAGACATTGAAGAGCTTACTCGCCAAACCGTTCGTGAAATTGGTTACGTCAACTCAGAGATGGGTTTCGATGCCAATTCTTGCGCTGTTTTGAATACCATTGGTAAACAGTCACCTGATATCAACCAAGGTGTTGATAAGGCCGACCCTAAAGAACAAGGCGCCGGTGACCAAGGTATTATGTTCGGTTACGCGACCAACGAAACTGAAATCCTGATGCCGGCACCGATCACCTACGCTCACCGCTTGATGCAAAAACAAGCAGAAGTGCGTAAAAATGGCACGCTTTCTTGGCTACGTCCTGATGCAAAATCTCAAGTTACCTTCCAATATGACCAAGGTAAAATTGTCGGAATTGATGCAGTCGTTCTTTCAACGCAACATTGCGACTCTATCTCGACAGCTGACCTACGCGAAGGCGTCATGGAAGAGATCATTAAGCCAGTGTTGCCAGCCGAGTGGCTTAGCAAAGAGACCAAATTTTTCATCAACCCAACCGGTCGTTTTGTGATTGGCGGCCCAATGGGTGACTGTGGTTTAACTGGTCGTAAGATCATCGTTGATACCTACGGCGGCGCAGCGCGTCACGGTGGTGGTGCATTCTCTGGTAAAGATCCATCAAAAGTAGACCGTAGTGCAGCCTACGCGGCGCGTTATGTAGCGAAAAACATCGTGGCGGCTGGCCTTGCTGACCGCTGTGAAATTCAGTTGTCATACGCCATTGGTATCGCAGATCCAACCTCAATCATGGTCGAAACCTTTGGTACTGAAAAAGTATCACAAGAGATCATCATTGAAGCGGTACGCCAGCACTTCGACCTACGCCCATACGGCTTACAAGAAATGCTCAATTTACTGCAACCGATCTACAAGAAAACCGCCGCTTACGGTCACTTCGGCCGTGAAGAGTTTCCTTGGGAAGCGACTGACAAAGCCGCCATCCTGCGTGACTTTGCTGGCTTGAAGTAATTTTCAACCTAGTTTAAATTTGTAAGCCCTTGCTCATTCGCAAGGGCTTTTTTCTAGGAATGAATCTGTGCCTAATTTTGAGCTACATTACCGCGCGCAAGTAAAAGCAAAACAGTGCATCACAACCGCTCGTCACTATTTTCAACATGACTTCCCTATGCCGAGTATCAACTATCAGTTGCGGGGAAAGGCGGCAGGTAAGGCTTATTTACAACGTTGGGAAATCAGACTGAATCCAGTGCTGTTTGCTGAAAATCAACGCGCCTTTCTCGATGAAGTGATCCCACATGAAATCGCCCACCTAATTACCTACCAGCGCTATGGTCGCGTTCCTCCACACGGTAAAGAGTGGCAGGCTGTGATGAATCAAGTGTTTCATTTACCAGCCAATACCACTCATCGCTTTGAAGTCTCTTCAGTGCAAGGTAAAACCTTTGAATATCGCTGCGCCTGTGCGCATTACCCGCTCACTGTCCGTCGCCACAATAAAGTGATGCGCAATCAAGCCACCTACCGCTGCCAACACTGTGCACAAACGCTCCATTTTACTGGCGTGCAGCTTTCCTAAATAAACTTTGGTTGCTGCTACTTGAATCTACAGCTGTGTGGTTACACCCATCTGCAATTAACAACAAAAACATCATTTATTATTCTTTAATCTGAGTGTTAGACTAATAAAAACCATACTTATATCAGTCTAAATGATGTCCTATTTTCGCTTATTGCTTGTGAATAGCAGCTTAGCTTTGTTCTCGTTTTGTGCCCTAGCTGCGCCTCCCGCTTCCTTTTCTCAAGCTAAAAAAGAAGCATTGAAAATCTATCATGATCATCCAGTGAGCTTTTACTGCGGTTGTGACATTGCATGGCAAGGTAAGAAAGGCACGCCCGACTTACAAGCTTGTGGTTACCAAGTTCGCAAACAACAAACTCGCGCCAGCCGTATTGAATGGGAACACGTCGTCCCTGCTTGGCAATTTGGCCACCAGCGTCAGTGCTGGCAACAAGGTGGGCGTAAAAATTGCACCAAAAATGATACTATTTTTCGTTCGATGGAAGCTGACCTTCACAACCTGACGCCGGCGATTGGCGAAGTTAACGGCGATCGTTCAAACTACAATTTCAGTCAGTGGAATGGCGTAGAAGGTGAAAGCTATGGCCGTTGTGAAATGCAGGTCGATTTTAAACAACGCAAAGTCATGCCACCCGATAGAGCACGTGGCTCAATTGCTCGTACCTATCTGTACATGAGCCAAAACTATGGCTTTCAGTTATCCAAGTCCCAAACACAACTAATGCAAGCGTGGAATCGCCAATACCCAGCCGATGAGTGGGAATGCAAACGCGATCAGCGAATTGCCAAAGTTCAAGGCAATCACAACCCATTTGTGCAGCAACAGTGCCGTTCATGAGGTACTTTTTGTGGGCCATTTTCGTGATTGAAACTCGCCCTTGCCCCTTGTTTTTTCAGTGTAAAGCATCCATGTTAATGGCTATTCAACGTCAGGTAGGAACTATCCATGCGTATCCCTAGAATTTATCATCCGACTCCTCTTCAACCCTCAAGCATTATTGCTCTCAATGATGATGCGGCTGGGCATATTGGCCGGGTGTTACGCATGCAAGCGGGCCAAGAAGTACTGCTTTTTGATGGCAGTGGCGCGGAATTTCCAGCGGAAATTACCGAGGTCAGCAAAAAAAATGTGCTGGTCAATGTGTTGAAAAGAGTCGAAAGCAGCTGTGAATCGCCTCTTAATTTACACCTTGGGCAGGTGATCTCGCGTGGAGACAAAATGGAGTTCACCATTCAAAAATCGGTCGAACTTGGCGTCAATACCATCACGCCTTTGATTTCTGAACGTTGCGGCGTGAAATTAGATGCCAAACGTTTTGAGAAAAAACTGGAACAGTGGCAAAAAATTGCAATCAGCGCTTGTGAGCAGTGCGGCCGCAATATAGTGCCGCTGATCCGCCCAATTATGCAGTTGGAAGAGTGGTGTGCCGAACCCAGTGATGCGCTCAAGCTCAACTTACATCCACGTGCGAAGTATTCGATTAATACCCTGCCTCAACCCATCAATAAAGTCCGTTTGTTGATTGGCCCTGAAGGGGGCTTATCAGAATCAGAAATTAGTATGACTGAACAGTACCATTTTGAAGAAACCTTGCTAGGCCCACGCGTACTGCGTACTGAAACTGCGGCCTTAACGGCTATTACTGCTCTTCAAGTTCGCTTTGGCGATCTTGGCTAACCGGAGAAAAACAATGATTAAACTTGGTATCGTCATGGACCCTATCTCGTCCATTAACATCAAAAAAGATTCCAGCTTTGCCATGTTGCTAGAAGCGCAGCGTCGTGGTTATGAAATCCACTATATGGAGATGAATGATCTACACTTAGATCAAGGTGTCGCTTTTGCCGATACCAAAGTGGTGACATTAAAAGAAGATCCGAACGGTTGGTATGAGTTTTTATCTGAGCAAACTATTCCACTGGCTGATCTCGATGCAGTGTTGATGCGTAAAGATCCGCCGTTTGACACAGAATATATCTACGCAACCTACATTCTAGAACGAGCAGAAGAAGCAGGAACATTAATCGTCAATAAGCCGCAAAGCTTACGTGACTGCAATGAGAAACTGTTTACGGCATGGTTCCCTGAACTAACGCCAACCACCATAGTGACGCGTAAAGCGGAAAAAATTAAAGCCTTCCGCGCGCAACATGGTGATGTGATTTTAAAACCGTTAGACGGTATGGGCGGAGCATCTATCTTCCGCGTTAAAGAGGGTGATCCAAACGTATCTGTCATTATCGAAACATTAACTAACCACGGCCAAAACTACTGTATGGCGCAAACTTTTGTACCTGACATCAGCAACGGTGATAAACGTATTTTAGTGGTCGATGGTGAACCAATGCCTTACTGCCTAGCGCGAATTCCGGCACAAGGTGAAACCCGTGGCAATTTGGCAGCTGGTGGCCGTGGTGAAGCGCGTCCGCTAAGCGAAACCGATAAAAAAATTGCTCAAACTATTGCTCCAACATTGAAAGAAAAAGGCTTAATCTTTGTCGGACTTGACGTTATTGGCGACAAGCTCACTGAGATCAACGTGACGAGCCCTACGTGTATTCGTGAAATAGAGGCCGCCTTTGATATCTCAATTACCGGTAAGTTGATGGACGCGATTGAGCGTCGAATCAACAAGTCATGCTGAACTGGGCAAACTCTTGCCCAGTAATTTGCGATAGGTTGGAGGCAGTATGAATCTTACAAATCATTTTTTAGTCGCCATGCCAAGTATGAGAGACCCTTACTTCAAGCACAGTGTTATTTACATCTGTGAGCACAATGAAGAAGGGGCGATGGGCTTGATGATTAATGTGCCGATTGATATCACCGTGGGCGGCATGTTAAACCAAGTCGATGTTGAGCCAAGCTATCCGAAGCTTCAACTTGATAGCCTAAAAAGGCCCGTCTTGAATGGCGGTCCTGTTTCTGAAGATCGTGGGTTTATTCTACATCGACCGAAAGATCATTATGAGTCCAGCATCCGTATGAGCGATGACATTGCCGTCACCACATCGAAAGATATTTTAACGGTACTGGGCACAGATGCCGAACCAAGTCACTATCTTGTGGCTCTGGGTTATTCAGGCTGGGAGCCGGGTCAGCTTGAGTTAGAGCTGGCTGAAAATTCTTGGTTAACCATTGAGGCCGATCCAGATGTTATCTTTAATACGCCCATTCACGATAAGTGGAATCAGGCGATTAAAAAACTCGGCATTGACCCCATCCAACTCTCAGCACAAGCTGGGCATGCTTAACTTTTACGGCTCTAACCTTTACGGCTCTAACTAGGTAACGCGCCTTTTTAGAGCCTTCGTTGCACCATTCAAGATACTGATTATGACATCCAGAACCATTATGGCTTTTGACTTTGGCACCAAAAGCATCGGCAGTGCGATTGGCCAAGAAGTTACAGGCACCGCATCGCCACTTAAAGCCTTTAAAGCCAATGACGGAATTCCACATTGGGAAGAGATCGAAAAGCAGATCAAAGAGTGGCAACCCCATTTATTGGTGGTAGGGCTACCAACAGATTTGCACGGCAAAGCATTAGAAGCCATTACCCCACGAGCCAAAAAATTTGCGCAGCGTTTACACGGGCGCTTTGGCTTAGCCGTCGAGATGCATGACGAACGGCTTTCAACCCGGGAAGCCCGCGCCGACTTGTTTGCCATGGGCGGCTATAAGGCGCTGAGCAAAGGCAATGTCGATTGCCAATCAGCTGTAGTGATCTTAGAGAGCTGGTTTGAAGCGCAATGGGGCGCGTAACTTAACCTCGTGTAACTTAACTTTAATACAGCGGTGCAGCACAATCCCGAATCGAGTTCGGGATTGTTCGTCTTAAACTGCGACTATTCCATATCAATCTGCACGTTATCCAATGTGCCACTGCTGATCCCTTCGCCACGCTTTGTTTTTAACATTAAACGCAAATCGTTAGCCGAGTCAGCGCTGTGCAGTGCATCTTGTTCACTGATTTTGTCCTCAACGACCAGTTGATACAGTGCTTGGTCAAAAGTCTGCATCCCCACTTCTTTTGATTTGCCCATCGTCGCTTTCAATTCGTGCAGATCACCGCGGCGGATCAAATCGGAAATTCGAGGACTGTTGAGTAAAATCTCAAACACACCATGTCGTCCCTTGCCATTTTTATCGCGGATCAACTGCTGCCCCACGACGCCTTTGAGGTTCATCGACAGATCAAACAAAAACTGCTCTTTTTGCTCTTTAGGAACCAAATGCAAAATTCGCTCAAGCGCTTGGTTGGCATTGTTAGCATGTAACGTTGCCATACATAAATGACCTGTCTCGGCAAAGGTCATCGCATATTCCATCGTTTCACGTGAACGGATCTCACCAATTAAAATCATATCAGGGGCTTGGCGCAGAGAGTTTTTCAGAGCCACTTCGTAACTCTCGGTATCCAACCCTACTTCTCGCTGGGTCACAATGCAACGCTGATGCTCATGCACAAACTCAATCGGATCTTCCACTGTTAAAATATGCCCAGTTCGGTGCGAGTTACGATAGCCCGTCATGGCCGCCATGGTGGTCGATTTTCCCGACCCCGTCGCGCCGACCACCAGCACCAGCCCACGCTTTGCAATCGAGAGATCTTGCAACACACCCGGTAACTTTAATTCTTCAAAAGTGGGGATATGAGTTTCAATACGGCGGATCACCGCACCGGGCAGCTCACGCTGAAAAAAAGCACTGACACGAAAACGGCCAATCTCTCTCACCACTGCAAAATTGGCTTCACGTGTGCGTTGAAATTCACGGCGGCGATCCTCATCCATCATGGCATCTAACAACGCCATCACCTGCGTTTGGGATAACTTTTCGCCATGAGCTCTTAACTCTCCATCGACGCGAAATAATACTGGCGCTCCTACGGTGAGGTACAAGTCGGAAGCTTTTTGAGTCAACATACCCTCAAGACATTGGTTCAGTTCCATGAGCTCTCTCTTAAAATGGTGATGAATTGACTTCCAGTTTTTTCTGCACTTCTTCTTGATCGACAATACCTTGCGCAATCAACTGTTTGGAATTCTGTTCCATGGTTTGCATGCCATGTGCCGCACCCGTTTGGATGATGGAGTACATCTGCGCAACCTTATCCTCGCGGATCAAGTTACGAATCGCTGGAGTAGCAAGCATAATTTCATGACATGCGACGCGGCCACCGCCTAAACGTTTTAGCAGCTTTTGCGCAATCACGGCTCGCAATGATTCGGAGAGCATTGAACGAACCATCTCTTTATCACTACCGGGAAACACATCAATGATCCGGTCGATAGTTTTCGCCGCAGAGCTGGTATGTAACGTGCCAAACACTAAATGCCCGGTTTCAGCCGCGGTTAACGCTAAGCTGATGGTTTCTTGATCGCGCAGCTCACCGACTAAGATTACATCCGGATCTTCGCGCAGCGCCGAGCGTAGCGCCGCTTTAAAACTGTGGGTATCTCGGTGCACTTCACGTTGGTTAACCAAACATTTATTGTTGCTATGCACAAACTCAATGGGGTCTTCAATGGTTAAAATGTGTTTGTTGTGATGAGAATTAATGTAATCAACCATTGCTGCCAGTGTGGTCGACTTACCCGACCCTGTTGGCCCAGTCACCAGCACCAATCCTTTCTCATAATTGGCGATTTTATTAAAAATGTCAGGTGCTTGTAGTTCTTCCAAGGTTGGGATCACCGTAGGAATCGTCCGGAAAACCGCAGAGCAGCCACGAGATTGATGGAAAGCATTGACACGAAAACGCCCTACATTAGGCAGCTCAAATGAGAAATCCACTTCCAGTTTCTCTTCAAATTCACTACGCTGAGCATCGTTCATGATCTCAAAAATCAAACGATGCACGTCAGCATGAGTAAAAGCAGGCACTCCGAGCTTTCTTACTTCACCATCTATCCGTACCATAGGTGGAACACCTGCAGATAGGTGTAGATCCGAAGCGTTGTGCTTTACACTAAAATCCAGTAGCTCAGCGATATCCATTTAATTTCCTTAGTAAAGTCAGGCTATGAGTAGTATTCAACAAAACATTGAACAGATCACTTCACAAATTGAAAGTGCACAACAAAAGTGTGGACGCGCTCGAGAGAGAGTGCAACTTTTAGCGGTCAGTAAGACCAAACCTGTCGAGGCGATTCTAGAAGCAGCGCGCGCTGGGCAACGTTTATTTGGTGAAAACTATGTGCAAGAGGGCGCGGATAAAGTTCAATACTTCAATACCTTGCACCCCGAACTGGATTTAGAATGGCACTTTATCGGCCCAATTCAGTCCAATAAATCGCGCATTGTGGCCGAGAACTTTGCTTGGGTGCATACGGTGGATCGAAGTAAAATTGCCCAGCGTTTAAATGATCAACGCCCAGCAGGCATGCCACCACTACAGGTCTTGATTCAAGTCAACACCAGCGGCGAAAGCTCGAAATCGGGCATTGGTGAACACGAAATAGTTGAGTTGGCAGAGTTGATATCCGCGCTACCCAACCTCACGTTAAGAGGACTGATGTCTATTCCTGAGAATGTCCCCGATTACGCTGCACAACTTGCCGCATTTCAAAAACTGGCGAGCTTACAAGCGCAATTGTCTGAACGGTTTTCAGGGTTAGATACGCTCTCAATGGGCATGAGTGGCGACATGCAAGCGGCGATTGAAGCTGGTAGCACTATGGTGAGGATCGGCACCGCTATTTTTGGTGCGCGTGATTACGCTTAGCACTGGCTTATCTATCAACCACATAATAATCAATCAGCGACAAGCAATTAGAGGTCAGCAGATGCAGCAGAGAAACATCACTTTTATCGGTGCAGGCAATATGGCCAAAGCAATTATTGCAGGCTTAGTCGCCAGCGGTTATCCAGCTGATAGAATTACCGCGACCGCACCGTCAGAAACAAGACGCAAACCACTGGAAAGTGCTTATGGCATTCACACCACCAGCGATAATCTTGCCGCAGCGCAGCAAGCCGATGTGGTGGTACTGGCGGTCAAACCGCAGTTGATGGCCAGTGTCTGTCAACCTTTGCAATCCATTGATTTTAGAAATAAGTTGGTGATCTCCATTGCAGCAGGTGTTTCTGCGGCGCGCCTTAATGAGATGCTGGCAACCGAACTACAACTAGTACGCGCCATGCCCAATACACCTTCGCTGATCAATCGAGGCATGAGCGGTCTATTTGCCACTCCAAGCGTATCAGAGCAAGACAAACGCTTTACCGCACAATTGCTACAAGCCGTTGGTGAAGTGTGCTGGGTTGAAAACGAGTCCGCCATTAATGGCATCATCGCCGCCGCAGGCAGTGCGCCTGCCTACTTCTTTTTGTTTATGGAAGCGATGCAAAATGAAGCCATCGCTCAAGGCTTTGATAAAGAAACGGCCCGTTTGTTAGTACAACAAGCGGCGTTAGGCGCAGCCGAAATGGTGGTGGCAAACCCTGAGATTGAACTCTCGACATTGCGTGAACAAGTGACCTCCAAAGGCGGCACCACCGCCGAGGCGATTCGCACCTTTAACGAGCATCAACTTGCCAATATCGTTGCACAAGCGATGCAAGCGGCCGTAACTCGTGCACAAGAAATGGAAAAACTGTTTTAATCCTAGTGGCGTTTCACTAAGCTATAGCGCAAAAGCGCAAACGACACTCTACTCATATTAAGGGCTAGCTATGAATTCAATGAGTTTTTTGATCTCCACCCTGTTTGATCTGTACATCATGGTCGTAATTTTACGTATCTGGTTACAAGCAGCGCGTGCCGATTTCTATAACCCATTCTCCCAGTTTATCGTCAAAGCAACACAACCTGTGGTTGGCCCACTGCGCCGAGCGATTCCATCCATTGGCAGCCTAGATTTGGCCACGGTTCTCTTTGCGTACGTGCTGTGCGTATTGAAATTTATTGCCTTAATGCTGGTGGCATCAGGTGGTGCGGTTAGTTTTAGCGTCTACTTTTTATTCTTAGGCTTACTCTCGTTAGTCAAAGCCGCTGGCGGTTTACTGTTCTGGGTGCTGTTGATCCGCGCTATTCTTAGTTGGGTTAGCCAAGGCCGCAGCCCGATTGAATACGTATTTCATCAATTAACCGAGCCGATGCTTGCGCCGATCCGCCGTATCCTACCAGCGATGGGTGGTTTTGATTTAAGTGTATTGGTGCTGTTTATTGTGCTGCAGTTTGCTAACTTCCTAATGGGCGATTTTATTGGCCCAGTATGGTATCAGTTGTAATGTCATCTGCTGTTTGGCAAGAGGGAGAGGATCTAATCCTCAAACTCTACATCCAACCCAAAGCAAGCCGCGATAGTATCGTCGGCTTGCATGGTGAAGAGCTCAAAATTGCCATCACCGCACCGCCTGTTGATGGCAAAGCCAACGCGCATTTAACCAAATTCTTGGCTAAACAATTTAAAGTCGCCAAAGGTTTAATCGAGATAGAAAAAGGGGAATTGGGACGTCATAAACAAGTCCGAATTCATTCACCTCAAGTGATACCACAGCCGATTGAAGCCATCTTGTGATGGCTTTTTATTTAGCCCACTCTGTTTTGTAAGGAGCACCACATGCGTAAATGGATGATAGCGTTTGTTATAGCCTTTATTTCGCTACCCACACTCGCCGAGCAGTTTCAAACCATCAAGAATGTTGAAGTTCACTACTCAGCTTTCAACTCAACATTTTTAACGCCACAAGTGGCGCGCAGTTATCAGTTAAAACGTAATGGTTACTCGGCTATTTTAAACATCAGCGTATTAGATAACTCGGCCTTAGGTAAACCAGCTATGGAAGCGACACTCAAAGGCAATGCGAAAAACCTAATCGGTCAGGTACGTGAACTTGAATTTAAACAATTCAAAGAGGGCAACGCGATTTATTACCTCGCTGAATTCCCCATTACTAATGAAGAGAATTTGAGTTTTGACATTGAGGTTGATGCGGGCTTAAAAGGTACCGGTAAGCTTAAATTCACCCAAAAATTCTACGTCGAAGAATAGAGAAATAGTGCAATGAAAAAAATAGTATTAGCCACAGGAAACAAAGGCAAAGTGCGCGAAATGGCTGATCTGCTGGTTGATTTCGGTTTTGATGTGGTGGCGCAAACAGAATTAAACGTCCCAGAAGCCGAAGAGACTGGCACCACCTTTATTGAAAATGCGATCATCAAAGCACGACATGCTGCCAAAATCACTGGCTTACCTGCGATTGCCGATGACTCCGGCTTAGAAGTGGATTATCTGCAAGGTGCTCCGGGAATTTACTCGGCGCGCTACGCTGGTGAAAATGCCAGTGACCAACAAAACCTAGAAAAATTATTAGCGGCAATGGAAGGCGTACCAGACGAACAACGCACCGCTCGTTTTCATTGCGTGCTGGTTTTCATGCGTCACGAAAATGACCCAACACCATTGGTCTGCCATGGTACGTGGCAAGGTCGCATCTTGCACCAAGCTCACGGCTGTAACGGTTTTGGTTATGATCCGATCTTCTTTGTCCCTGAAAATAACTGCGCTTCAGCTGAACTGCTACCTGCACGTAAAAAGCAGCTTTCACATCGTGGCAAAGCGCTAAAAATGCTATTTAAAACCTTAAGCGAGCAAAATTCATAATGTTGCAACCACCCGCGCTGAGTTTGTACGTGCACATCCCGTGGTGTGTACAAAAATGCCCCTATTGTGATTTTAACTCTCACGCGCTAAAGCACGATATTCCTGAACGTGAATACATTGATGCGCTATTGGAGGATCTCGATACCGATATCGCCAAATACCGCCTTGTAGACCATCCTCGCCCATTGCATTCCATTTTTATTGGCGGTGGTACACCGAGTCTTTTTTCTGCTGAAGGTATTGCTCGCCTGCTGCAAGGCATTGAAGCGCGTATTGCGTTTAAGCCTGGGATTGAAATCACCATGGAAGCTAACCCGGGCACGGTAGAGGCTGACCGTTTTGTTGGATATCGACAAGCAGGGGTGACGCGCATCTCGATTGGTGTACAAAGTTTTGAGCCACAAAAACTGGCACGTTTAGGGCGAATTCATGGTCAGCAAGAAGCGGTTAATGCCGCTCAATTAGCTCATCAAATTGGCTTAAACAGCTTCAACTTAGATTTGATGCATGGCTTACCCGATCAAAACTGTGAACAAGCGCTGGCCGATTTAGACAAAGCGATTGCACTAAACCCACCTCATCTTTCTTGGTATCAACTGACCATTGAACCTAATACGGTTTTCTACTTTAAACCGCCTACTTTGCCAGATGATGACGCACTGTGGGATATTTTTGAGCTGGGTCACCAAAAATTGGCCGCCGCTGGGTACGTGCAGTATGAAATTTCTGGCTATAGCAAACCCGGCTATCAATGCCAACACAACTTAAATTACTGGCGCTTTGGTGATTATCTGGGGATTGGTTGTGGCGCGCATGGCAAGCTCAGCTTTAACGACGGGCGTATTGTACGCACCACTAAGGTGAAGCATCCGCGTGGCTATCTCAATTTACTCAAACCTTACTTGGATGACGAATTTGAAGTCGCCGCTGCGGATCGCCCTTTTGAATTCTTCATGAACCGCTTTCGCTTGATGGAACCTTGTCCGAAACAAGATTTTGTTGAAACAACGGGATTAAGTTTAAGCGTGATTCAGCCAACGATAGATTGGGCACTAGCCGAACACTATTTAACGCAAACCGAAAGTCACTGGCAAGTCACAGAAAAAGGAAAACTGTTTCTTAATGACTTGCTCGAAGCCTTTATGGCTGACGACTAAAAAGATAACCCCAACAGAGATTGGCTAATCTAATCGGTAGCCAATCTTTTGCCAAAAACACGGGCTGTCAGAAAATATTGAACTTAAAAGATAGAGCGACCAATACGCTCAGCCAAGAGTTCTAACATCTTAGTGCCCGCTAAAGAATTACCTGACGCATCAAGCTCTGGCGACCAAACCGCAATCGTCATCTCCCCAGGAACAACAGCAATAATACCGCCACCTACGCCCGATTTACCCGGCATGCCAACACGATAAGCGAACTCTCCTGCGCCATCATACAAACCGCAAGTCGCCAATAAGGCATTGATCTGCTTACTTTGTGTCGGCGTTACTATCGCTTCCTTGGTATGCACGGACACCCCTTTATTCGCCAGATAACTGAAGGTTTTCGCTAATTGAACACAGCTCATTTTAAGTGAACAAGCGTGAAAATAGTTGTGCAGCACCGGGATAACGTCATTATCGAAATTACCAAACGATCGCATCAAATAGGCGATGGCGGCATTGCGATCGCTGTGCATCATTTCTGAAGCCGCTACCACTTTGTCGTATACGATGCCCTCTTCACCCGACAACTGACGTACAAACTCCAGTAAGCGCTGCCGAGGGGCTGATAAACGGCTATGCAGCATATCCGCCACCACAATAGCTCCAGCATTGATAAAAGGGTTACGCGGAATACCCTGCTCCATTTCAAGCTGGATCATCGAATTAAACGCTTGGCCTGAAGGCTCTTTTCCGACACGAAGCCATAGCTCTTCTGGTTTATAAAGCATCATAGCAAGCGTTAAGCTCAAAGCTTTAGAGATGGATTGAATTGAGAATCCTTCCGTGGCATCTCCAGCCGAAATCACTTCACCTTGATTGGTGTAAACCGCGATCGCCAGCTTGTTATTCGGTACTTTAGCTAAAGCAGGAATGTAATCGGCGACTTTTCCTTTGCCGATCAGTGGGCGAACCTCACACAAAATATCAGCAAGTAGATTGGGTGTTAGCTTCATGGGTGACCTTACCTCGGGTGAGAAATGTTTTTCTCTATTTTTATAATGATTTTCGTAGGGCGCTAAGGCCGAAAAAGCCAACATTACAACAATGTTGGCTTTTCTTTAATCGCTAATTTTGTTGCAGCAATAAAAGTGAGTCGTTACGCGGTGCGTTTATATTTGATATCCCACACACCATGACCTAAACGGTGACCACGCGCTTCAAATTTAGTCAAAGGACGCTCTTCAGGACGAGGAATATAGTCACCTTCTGCGGCAATATTGGCAAAGCCCGGCGCTTGATTCATCACTTCAATCATATGCTCAGCGTAGTTTTCCCAGTCCGTCGCCATATGAAAGATACCCTCTTCCATTTTTAGTTTTTGACGCACCATTTCCGCAAATTCTAACTGCACAATACGGCGCTTGTGGTGACGTTTTTTGTGCCAAGGATCAGGGAAGAACAGTTGCAGTGTATGCAGGCTACCATCAGGGATCATGTGTTCAAACACTTCCACTGCATCATGGCACATCACGCGTAAATTAGTCACGCCAGCATCACGAGCGGCTGACAAACAGGCGCCAACACCTGGGCTATGCACTTCAATACCAAAGAAGTTTTTTTGCGGTGCATTTTTAGCCATTTCAACTAATGAAGCGCCCATACCAAAACCGATTTCTAAAACCACCGGGTTATCGTTACCAAAAACCGCCGCCCAATCGAGCAATTGTGGCTGGAAATCAATACCCATTGTTGGCCAACATTCATTCATTGCCGCTTCTTGGCCTTTGGTTAATCGACCCTCACGACGAACGAAACTACGGATTCGACGCAGTATTTTGCCTTCTTCGGTATATTCGTTGGTGGTTACTTCACTCATTGATCTTGCCTGCACATTGATTAATCAAAGCGGGGATTATCCAAAGAATTATTCTCGGTGCAAGTGTTATCGAAATAAACTTGTTGGATAAATCCACACAATTTGTCCGTTTTACAACGTCACATTTATGTGGTGCAATTTTGCTCCACTAAAACTATAAACCAAAGAGCCTGTCGTGACACCTTTCGCTAACGCCATTTTAAAATGGTATGACGCCTATGGGCGCAAACATTTGCCGTGGCAACAAAACAAAACGGCCTACAGCGTTTGGCTGTCGGAAATTATGCTCCAACAAACTCAAGTCGCCACGGTAATCCCTTATTTCGAACGCTTCATGCAACGTTTTCCAACCGTGATTGATTTGGCCAATGCAGAACAAGACGAGGTATTGCACCTATGGACTGGCCTTGGTTATTACGCACGTGCGCGCAATCTACACAAAGCAGCCAAAATAGTGGCCAGCGAATATGGCGGTGAGTTTCCCCTTGATATCGAACAGATGAATGCTCTACCGGGTATTGGCCGCTCAACCGCTGCGGCGGTGCTTTCTTCGGTTTATAAGCAGCCGCACGCCATTTTAGATGGTAACGTAAAGCGTACTTTAGCCCGCTGTTTTGCTGTCGAAGGCTGGCCGGGGCAAAAAAAGGTTGAAACTCAGTTGTGGCAACATGCCGAACAAAATACGCCAGCGCAAGATGTTGATAAATATAACCAAGCCATGATGGATATGGGGGCGATGGTCTGCACACGCAGCAAACCGAAATGCACGCTCTGCCCAGTTGAATCTTTTTGCATCGCCAATAAACAAAATAACCCACTCGATTATCCGGGCAAAAAACCAAAAACAGACAAACCAACCAAGCAAACTTGGTTTGTGATGCTACACCATAACCATCAAGTATGGTTAGAACAGCGCCCTCAAAGTGGAATTTGGGGTGGATTATTTTGCTTCCCTGAAAACCCCAATAGCGCCATCGAAGATCAACTTGATCACAGAGCCATCAAAGAGAGCGCTATCCGCTCTATTCGCCCACTTATCGCTTTTCGCCACACGTTTAGCCATTATCATCTAGAGATCACACCGATCTTGGTGGAGTTATCTCAACAACCGAACATCATCATGGATGCAAGCAAAGGTCTTTGGTATAACTTAGCCCAACCGGAACAAATCGGCTTAGCCGCTCCTGTAAAACAGTTGCTAGAAAGCCTTCCATTTGAAATTAACCCTTAAAACACCGAAGAGGAAGTGACCATGAGCCGCACTGTATTTTGTGCTCGACTAAATAAAGAAGCCGACGGTTTGGATTTTCAACTGTACCCAGGTGAATTGGGTAAACGTATTTTTGACAACATCTCAAAAGAGGCTTGGGCACAATGGCAGCATAAGCAAACCATGCTGATCAACGAGAAAAAACTCAATATGATGGACCCTGAACATCGTAAATTGCTGGAAACCGAAATGACCAACTTCCTATTTGAAGGAAAAGAGGTCCATATCGAAGGCTACACGCCACCAAGCAAATAAGAGATACCTTATTTATTTCGAGGATAATCAATGACATCATGGTAAACGCTCTGATGTCATTTTTGTATTGGGAAGATAATGAGAAAGCTGACTTACTTTTTTATTGCAATGCTACTGGCCGGTTGTAGCCGAGAATTAGTTGAACGCATATACAGCGTCGACTATGAGCCGACCAACCGTTTTGCCAAAAACTTAGCGCAATTACCCGGGCAATTTGTCAAAGATACCGCCGCCTTAGATGCACTGATCAGCAGTTTTTCTGGCAACATTGAGAAACGCTGGGGCAGTAAAGAGATCAAAGTCGCCGGTAAAAGCAACTATGTAAAATACATCGATAATTACCTGAGTCGTTCCGAAGTTAATTTCTCCACGGGAACCATTATTATCGAAACAGTTTCCCCAACTGACCCCAAAAAACATCTGCGCAATGCCATTATTACCACCTTGCTCACGCCTGATGATCCCGCACACGTTGACCTTTTCTCTTCACAAAATATCGAATTGAATGGTCAGCCATTTTTGTACAACCAAGTGCTTGATCAAGATAAACAACCGATCCAGTGGGGTTGGCGCGCGAATCGATTTGCTGATTATCTTATTGAAAATAAATTAAAAGTTAAGAACGTTGATTTCAAAAAAGCCTACTATGTGGAAATTCCTATGGTAGAGGATCATGCCTCTAAACGAGGTTATAAATACGCCGACATCGTGCACCGAGCCTCGAAAAAATATAACATTCCTGAAGATCTGATCTACGCGATCATAAAAACTGAAAGCAGCTTTAACCCCTACGCCGTAAGTTGGGCCAATGCGTATGGCTTGATGCAAGTGGTTCCTAAAACCGCAGGTCGAGATGTCTTTAAACTGGTCAAAAATAAATCTGGTGAGCCCAGTCCTGAATATCTGTTTGATCCCGAAAAAAATATTGATACGGGAACGGCCTATTTTTATATTCTGAAAAACCGCTACCTCAAAGAGGTCAGCCATCCAACGTCACTCGAATACAGTATGATTTCGGCCTACAACGGCGGCACAGGAGGAGTACTCAATACCTTTAGCAAAGATAGGAAACGAGCGATGAGGGACTTAAATTCACTGCAACCCAATCAAGTCTATTGGGCGCTGACCCAAAAACACCCTAATGCAGAATCGAGAAGGTACTTAGAAAAAGTAACAAAATTCAAAAAGGAATTTAACGCAGGTGGATAAAAAAGCGCAGCTTTGTCTAAATTCGCAGCAAACAAACCGTTTTTTAAAAAAATTTCCAAAAAGCAGTTGACGATTGAAGGGAAAATCCGTTTAATAGCGCTCCGTTGCCCGGATAGCTCAGTCGGTAGAGCAGAGGATTGAAAATCCTCGTGTCGGTGGTTCGATTCCGCCTCCGGGCACCACAAATTAAATTGTTGGTGCTTTTGTTAAAGTAGCAGCAAGCAATAAATAAAGTGCGCCGACTTAGCTCAGTAGGTAGAGCAACTGACTTGTAATCAGTAGGTCACCAGTTCGATTCCGGTAGTCGGCACCATTTATTGCCTCGATAGCTCAGTCGGTAGAGCAGAGGATTGAAAATCCTCGTGTCGGTGGTTCGATTCCGCCTCGAGGCACCATTATTTGGTGCGAAGTCTTAGACTTACACAGATAATTCCCCCTTAGTTCAGTCGGTAGAACGGCGGACTGTTAATCCGTATGTCGCAAGTTCAAGTCTTGCAGGGGGAGCCACTTTTAAAGCCAAGTCTAACGACTTGGCTTTTTTATTACCTGTCATATTTATCCAATCCCCTCACCTCTACAGCGATTACCTCTATAACGATTGAATTATGGGTCAGTCCATTTTCCGTCAAAAACTAAAACCAGTCTGGTGAGTTTGCTCCTTTAGTGTAACCAAGCGGATAAACGTGTGTTTTTCAACGCGCTTTTATTCGCTATTTGCCCCATTCAAAGCTCCTATTTTCTTTTCAACGCCTCTTTCCCTATCTAATCTGACACTAATTTTTAACGAAAATGGGCAAAAACGAGTCACTAAGTATAGAAAAACAACAAACGACATTTTTTTTGCATTTTACTGTTGACGTTAAATGCGAAAAACCTTTTAATACACCCCGTCGCCCGGATAGCTCAGTCGGTAGAGCAGAGGATTGAAAATCCTCGTGTCGGTGGTTCGATTCCGCCTCCGGGCACCACAGTTTCTAAATTGTTGGTGCCTAGCACAGACAATAAATTTAAAGATAAAAATGTGCCGACTTAGCTCAGTAGGTAGAGCAACTGACTTGTAATCAGTAGGTCACCAGTTCGACTCCGGTAGTCGGCACCATTCTTTAAAACCTGCTCCCCCTTAGTTCAGTCGGTAGAACGGCGGACTGTTAATCCGTATGTCGCAAGTTCAAGTCTTGCAGGGGGAGCCACTTTTCATCAGTGAGCACTGCTTATTGATTCGGCGCCGACTTAGCTCAGTAGGTAGAGCAACTGACTTGTAATCAGTAGGTCACCAGTTCGATTCCGGTAGTCGGCACCATTTATCTGCATAAGATAAGCAAACATTCTGTTCCCCCTTAGTTCAGTCGGTAGAACGGCGGACTGTTAATCCGTATGTCGCAAGTTCAAGTCTTGCAGGGGGAGCCACTTTCTAAAGCCAAGTTTTCAAACTTGGCTTTTTTTGTGTCTTGCGTATGCTCATAATAAAAAGAGCCAGTTTGCACCAGCTCAATCGATTGGAACGTTCGCGGTAATTCACGATAGCCGGTTACTTAAAACCCTTCTCTTTCTTAATCAAATCGTACGCATTTTGGATCTCTTGCGATTTTTCTTTCGCAACGTTCATCATCTCTGGTGGTAAGCCTTTGGCCATCAATTTATCTGGGTGATGCTCATTCATCAATTTGCGATAGGCACGTTTAATCTCTTTAGCATCCGCATCTTCACTCACGCCTAACACATCGTAAGCATCAGTGAGGCGTTCAGCTTGCGCGGCTTGTTGCCACTGCCCAGATTGCTGGTAGCCTTGCTGTTGGCCACCAAAATTTCCGCCTTGTTGAAAACGAAAGGCCGCTTCTTGCATACGCAAGCGTCTTTCCAGTTGATCAGATGAGAAACCTAAACTACGAGCGATTTTGTGCAGTACATTGCGCTCGCTAGGGTGAACATCCCCATCGGCAAACGCGGCTGATATTTGCAATTCGAGAAAAAATTGCAACAAGTCAAAGCGTCCACCCGTCGAAAGGCGCACACGCTCCAACACTTCCTCTAAAGGAAAACCACTCTCTTTCCCCTCACGAAACGCATCTTGAGCCGCTTTACGTTGCTCACCATGTAAGTTCATACGCTCCATCATGATGGTAGCTAGCTGGATCTCTTCTTTGGTGACTTGCCCTTTCGCTTTAGCAACATGGCCCATGACCGCGAAAGCGGCTTTAAAAAATTCGTCTTGTCGCTCGGTTTGGCTTGGCCCAGAACCAAATGAGCTAGTTTTAAACCCCGCTTGATTCAAACGACGAGCTTTATCAAATTGATGCCCGAGAAACAAACCAAAAAATGCGCCAAACGGTCCTCCAAATAAGAAGCCAAAAAAAGCGCCAAGAATTTTGCCAAAAATATGCATTATGTGCTCTCAATCTATGAATTTTTCAGGAGTAAAGCGGTCTGATAGTGCCGGGAGCTTCAATTTCCTTTATGATAAGAAACGTTTTATTTTACATTCGGCCATCCATCTTCCGAATCAATCAAGTTCAAACAGGATAGTACAACTCGATGTCATGTTTTTCCCGCACCTTGTTAGCCGCTTCAATTAGCGCAGCTCTTTTTGTGCCACAGACTCAAGCAGAAGCTATGTTAGACAATAGTGTGCAGGAAATGCCCGCTATAGATCAATGTTTGATCAACGAACCTGAAGCAGAAAACTCAAGTCAGCAACCGATTAATGTCGAGGCTGATACGCTAGAAGCCGTGAACGGTGAACGCGCAAACTACTCAGGCAATGTGGTCGTTGTTCAAGGTAAAAAACGCATTCTAGCGGATACCGTTACCCTGCATCAGAAAGATAATATTGTAGTTGCGCAAGGTAATGTCAACTTCAGTGACGGTGAAGTAAGGACCATTTCTGACAAAGCCACCAACAATCTTAATACGGATTTAATGACATTAGAGAACACAAAATATCAATTTTTGTGTGAACCCGGCCGTGGTGAAGCTGTGTATATTTCCAAAACGGGTAAGGCCGTTTATGAGATAGAAGATGGTTCGATTACCTCTTGCCCTGAAGGCAATAATGCATGGCGATTAAAAGCATCCAGCATTGATATTGACCAAAATGAAGAGCAAGCCACTTTTTATAATCCGCGCTTCGAGATTCAAAATATTCCGATTTTTTATCTGCCATTTCTTACGGTGCCGATTGGCGACACACGTAAAACGGGATTTTTATACCCTACCGTTTCTTACGGTTCTAGCGATGGTTTTGAAGCCCAAGTACCTATTTATTGGAACTTAGCGCCAAACTATGACCTAGAAACGACCTTTAAATACATGCAAGAACGCGGTACGCAATTAAACAGTGAATTCCGTTATCTGAATGATTTTGGTACAGGTAACATTAAATCTGAATATTTACCTGATGACCAAAAACATCCGGAAAAGGGCAGCCGCTGGGGCTTCCAATACCAACACAGTGGTATTTTCAACCAAGCTTGGAAGTTTGAAATTGACTACTCTCAAGTCAGTGACATTAGCTACTTTAGTGACTTAGACTCAGGTATCGGTAATCGAGAAGATGGTCAGCTTATCCAAGAAGGTAAAGCCACCTACCGGACCCACAATTGGGATTCATCGATACTGGTTCGCGACTTTCAGCTGCTTACAGAAGACAAAACTAGCACCAACCAACCCTATCGCTTGATGCCACAGATTGCGTTTAATTACTATGCACCCGAATTATTACCGTATTTGAACTTTGATATGGTAAGCCATCTGTCGCGTTTTGAAACCGATGCAAGAGGAAAACCTGCAGCAACCCGAGCGCACATTGAACCAGGCTTTACTATTCCTCTCAGTAACACCTGGGGCACTTGGACAACCGAAGCGCGAGTGCTTGGTACTTATTACCAACAAGATCTCAGCGGTGTTGACCTCAATTCGGATAACTATAAAGACCTAAAAGAGAGCGTTTCACGCATCATTCCGGAATTTAGAACTCATGCGGGATTAGTACTGGAAAGAGATACGGTTCTGCTTGATGATTATACGCAGACACTTGAGCCGCAGATTCAATACCTGTACGTACCGAGAGAAGATCAGCGCAATATCGGGCTGTACGATACAACGCTACTGCAAACCGATTATTATGGTTTATTCCGCAGCCGTAAATACAGTGGTGTCGATTATATTGCCCCAGCAAATCAGATCAGCTACGGTGCCTCTTCACGGTTTTTCGACGATCAGTATAAAGAACGTTTAAATATCTCTTTTGGCCAGATTTTTTACCTCAAAAAAGATCTCAAGAATTCCTCCCCTAATGAGGGAGATAATTCAGCCAACACTTCCAACTATTCGGCTTGGGCCGTCGAAATGGACTTCAACTATGATGATTTACTCTTCTACCATGGCGGGGTTCAGTACGACATAGACAGCAGTACGATGCAGCTCGCCAATAGTACTCTAGAGTACAGAGTGGGTTCTGGATACATTCAAACTAACTATCGTTACGTCACCAAAGAGTATATTGATAATACCGTTGGCGATACAATTACCAATATTAATGCCATTACCAAAGATGGCATTTCACAAGCCGGTTTACTGGCTGGGTATCAGATCTCCAAAAAGTGGAATGCTAGCGGGCAGTACTTCTACGATTTAACCACGGAAAAGAGCCTGGAGTGGCTGGCTAACCTAAGCTACACCTCAGATTGTTGGTATATTGGTTTTACTTATAGTAATCAACTGCGGAAATGGGATGGTGATTTTGTTACTGACCCTAATGCTACGCCACTCTACGAAAATAACTTTAGTTTGAACTTTGGTATTGTCGGTTTTGGCACCACGATTGGTGCAGGTTCCGGAACGACGGGCGTAGACAGCGCTGGAAATTCATTAAGTTATGGTCGTCCATTTTTCCTAAACAACTAATTTATCCGGCCTTTGCTTAAGCGTAAAGGCCCTTGCTCATTTTGATAGGACTACAAATGAAATTGTGGAAACACACACTGATTGGATTGATGGCAACATTAAGCCTAAACACCGCATACGCTACTCCTGTTGAGCTCGATCGCGTCGCCGTCATCGTCAATAGTGGCGTTATTTTACAGAGTGACCTTGATGGTGCATTAAAAACCTTGACCATTAATGCAAAGAAAAATGGTCAAACGCTACCAGAAGACACAGTGCTGCGTGAGCAAGTGGTTGAAAAATTGATTATTGATACCATTCAGCAACAAGAAGCACAACGCATTGGCGTTCGCATTGACGATAACCGACTCAGTGACGCGATCGCCGACATCGCGAAAAACAATAATCAAACCCTAGAACAGCTTAACGCTTCTGTTACTGCTGAAGGGCTGACTTATGCGGAATTTCGCGAACAAGTACGTAAAGAAATTGCAGCAAGTGAAGCGCGCAATGCTTTAGTTCGTCGCCGGATCAATATATTACCGGACGAAGTGGACAACTTAGCCAATATTCTTGCGCAAGAAACCAATGCAACGGTGCAATATAAAATCAGCCACATCCAACTGCGTGTTGACGACACTCAAGATAAGGCCGCAGTAGAACAGCAAGCCAAAACCTTAGTCGAAAAACTCAACCAAGGAGCGGATTTCAGCACCATGGCTTATACCTATTCAAAAGGTCCGAAAGCGCTGCAAGGTGGTGATTGGGGCTGGATGCGCAAAGAAGAAATGCCGACAATTTTTGCCGACCAAATCAAAATGCAAAACAAAGGCTCTATTATTGGGCCATTTCGCAGTGGCGTCGGTTTCCACATTCTTAAAATTGATGACGTCAAAGGATTAGAAACCGTCGCGGTCACGGAAGTTAATGCACGCCATATTTTAATCAAACCCACGGTTATTTTAAGCGATGACGGCGTACAAAAAGAGCTACATGACTTCATTCGTCGCATTAAGGCAGGTGAAGCGACCTTTGGTGAATTGGCGCAGCAATACAGCCAAGATCCCGGCTCTGCGGCGCAAAATGGCGAATTGGGTTATCAAACACCGGATCTGTACGTGCCGGAGTTTCAGCATCAAATCGAAACATTATCGGTTGGACAAATCAGCGAACCTTTTAAAACCGTTCATGGTTGGCATATTGTCGAAGTGCTTGATCGCCGTGAAGTCGACCGCACCGACTCTGCACTGAAAAACAAAGCCTATCGCATTCTTTTTAATCGAAAATTCAATGAAGAAGCCAGCGCATGGCTACAAGAAATGCGTGCCAGTGCCTTTGTCGAAATTATACAGGACAACCAAGATGACAATTAAACGCATCGTGGTTACCGCTGGCGAGCCCGCGGGTATTGGCCCAGATTTGGTGCTGGCCTTATCAAAAGAAGATTGGGCACATCAACTGGTGGTATGCGCGGACAAAAGCTTGCTTGCAGAGCGCGCTAAAGAGCTCAATATTGACGTTATATTGGAAGACTACTCAGTCACCTCTGCACCAAAACCACAGCAAGCGGGACGGTTAGTAGTGGATCATATTCCCCTCGGCGCACCGGTGATAACGGGGAAACTGAATGAAGCCAATGGACATTATGTATTAAATACATTAGAAAGAGCCGCTTTAGGCTGTATGAATGATGAATTTGATGCTATTGTCACCGGCCCTGTGCACAAGGGGGTGATCAACCGAGCTGGCGTTGCATTTAGCGGCCACACTGAATTCTTTGCAGAAAAGTCTAATACTCCACTGGTGGTTATGATGCTCGCAACAGAAGGGTTGAGAGTCGCGCTAGTGACAACACATATTCCACTGGCTTATGTATCAAAGGCAGTAACGGTCGAGCGGTTAGAAAAAATCATCACTATTTTGCATAAAGATTTGGTGGAAAAATTTGCCATTGCTCAACCCAAAATTTATGTGTGTGGTTTAAACCCACACGCGGGAGAAGATGGCTGTCTGGGCCGTGAAGAGATAGAAACCATCACTCCAACGCTAGAAAAAATTCGTCAGCAAGATGGCATTAATTTGATTGGCCCACTACCAGCCGACACCATCTTCAATGACAAATACTTGCAAGATGCCGATGCTGTTTTAGGCATGTATCACGACCAAGTCCTGCCCGTATTAAAGTACAAAGGCTTTGGTCGTTCAGTAAATATTACTCTTGGTCTACCCTTTATAAGAACATCGGTCGATCATGGCACCGCACTCGAATTGGCAGGGAAAGGGCTTGCGGATACAGGGAGCTTTAGAACAGCACTCGCCTACGCGATTGACTTGGTAGAAAAGAAACCTAATTAATTTCGAGAAAACTATGAGAAATGATGTCCACTTAGGGCACAAAGCGCGTAAACGTTTTGGTCAAAACTTCCTAAACGATCCATACATTATTGATGGCATCGTCTCTGCGATTAACCCTCGTCCGGGACAAAATTTGGTTGAGATCGGCCCCGGTCTTGGAGCTATAACTGAGCCAGTCGGCCGCGAAGTGGATAAATTCACTGTTATTGAGCTAGACCGTGACTTAGCTGAACGCCTACGCAACCACCCAGAATTATCGAGTAAATTGACGATTCACGAAGGTGATGCGATGCGTTTTGACTTCACGCAGTTGGTGAAACCGAATAATAAACTGCGCATTTTCGGCAACTTGCCATACAACATTTCAACGCCATTAATGTTCCACTTATTTGAATTTCATAAAGATATTCAAGATATGCACTTCATGTTGCAAAAAGAAGTGGTCAATCGTTTAGCTGCCGGTCCCGGCAGTAAAGCTTACGGGCGCTTAACGGTTATGACGCAGTATTTCTGCAAAGTGGTTCCTGTGTTAGAAGTTCCGCCAACGGCTTTTGTGCCGCCACCGAAAGTTGATTCAGCCGTGGTGCGTTTGGTGCCTTATGAAGTACTGCCGCATCCAACGACAAACATGAAATGGTTAGAGCGTGTCTGCCGAGATGGTTTTAACCAACGTCGTAAAACCGTACGCAACTGCTACAAAGGTTTGATTGAAGTGGAAACGCTAGAAGAACTTGGGGTCAACCCTGGCATGCGCCCGGAAAACCTAACACTTGAACAGTTTGTTGCTATGGCAAACTGGTTAGACGCTCATCACGCCTAATAACGATTGAGCGATAAACGGCCAATGTCTATCGCTCATCTATAAAAACAAGGAGTTAACATGGATATCTCTGAACCTTGTATCAAAATCCAAGTCCATACCCAGTATCTCCCCGAGCAGTCCAATCCCGATTTACACCGCTATATCTTTGCCTATGTGATCACCATCCGTAACCTCAGCAACCAGCAGGTACAGCTGATGAGCCGCCGTTGGCTAATTACCGATGCGAATGGCAAACAGATGTCTGTGGAAGGTGATGGCGTGGTCGGGGAACAACCGATTATCTTGCCCAATGATGAGTACCGCTATAACAGTGGTACGGCGTTAGAAACGCCAGTCGGTGTTATGCAAGGTCATTACATTATGTTAGATGAAGCGGACGCTGAATTTATTGTTGAAATTGAGCCTTTTCGTCTCGCTATTCCTAATGTTTTAAATTAAAAGAGGTAGCCGTGGCGAACTATATTGTCGGCGACATTCAAGGCTGTTTTGATGAACTACAGTGTTTATTGGCTCAAGTGCAATTCCAACCACAACAAGACACACTGTGGGTAGCTGGCGACTTAGTTGCAAGAGGCCCTAAATCTCTAGAAACGCTACGTTTTATCAAACAATTGGGTAGTGCGGCACGTATCGTTCTAGGCAATCACGATCTTCACCTACTGGCCGTCTCGCTGGGCATCCACCCATGTAAACCTCGTGATAAAACCTTACCCATATTACAAGCGAACGATGCAACAGAGCTGCTCACTTGGTTGCGCCATCAACCGCTCCTCGCTGAACATGCTGACTTTGTTATGTGCCATGCGGGGATTTCTCCTCTGTGGGATCTTGAAACTGCACGTCAAGCAGCAAAAGAAGTCGAAAGTATTTTGCAAAGTGATCGTTGGCGTTGGCTTATCGAGCAAATGTACAGCAACACACCTGATATGTGGAGCTCGAAGCTAGAAGGGATTGATCGCTATCGCTATACCATCAATGCCTATACTCGGATGCGTTTTTGCTTTGCTGATGGGCGTCTTGATATGGCGTGCAAACTTCCCCCTCAAGAAATAAAAGATGAAGAATTGTTACCGTGGTTTGCCCTACCCAAACGCCTTAAACTCGATAAAACAGTCCTATTTGGCCACTGGGCTGCGTTAGAAGGTTACCGCAGCGACGAAGTGATAGGGCTTGATACTGGCTGTGTGTGGGGAGGATGTTTGACCATGCTACGCTGGGAAGATAAACACTACTTCACTCAACCAGCGTTAACCCATAAAGGCTAACCAATAAAAAGATCCGGATCGTTGCTTAATATCGATCCGAAATCCTCTAGTGCTTATCAAAAACCACAAACTGCATGTTGTGAGCATTTTTATCATCCGCTTGATACATTTCACGATGAACTTCTTGCCACTCACTCCCCCACTCGGGAAATTGCGTATCTCCCTCAATATTTAAGTCAATAAAGGTGAGGTATAGTTTATTGGCCTGTGACATACAGGCTTGATAGATAGAGCCGCCACCAATGATCATCACTTCATCCACATGACCCGCAACCTCAATGGCTTCTTCAATCGAAGAGACAATACTCACCCCTTCAATTGCCAATGAAGCATCACGACTGATCACGATATTATGGCGACCAGGTAACGGGCGACCAATAGACTCATAAGTTTTTCGCCCCATGATCACTGGTTTGCCCAACGTACAGCGTTTAAACCATGCAAAATCTGCCGGTAAATGCCATGGCATTTGATTGTCTTTACCAATAATCCGATTGTCTGCCATCGCGGCAATCATGCTGATGATCATAAATAAGATCCTAAAGTGTCATCACGAAAGATAGCCCATGCCCTTACACTATGGGTTTGCGCCGATAGAATAACAAACCCGGCACCGCAAGGCCAACCGCTAAGCCCGCGATAATAAACATCGCTTTTAAAAAATTATCCATCAGTATCGCCAGCAGCTCTGGCGTAAAACCAAGATGGTTAATTTCAACCATTGCAATCATCGCTTTAAAGGCAAAAACCCCGGGAACCATTGGGATCAAAGCCGCTACCGTAAACACTTTAGGGTGAGCTAAAAATTTACGCGACCAACGCACGCCAATCATTCCAACGATAGTTGCAGCAAAAAAAGTCGCCCACTCAATGGGAATTCCAAATTGCATCATTAAGTAACGTGAGCCATGACCAATCGCACCACCTAACGCACAATATTTTAGGGCTGGTACAGGAACATTAAACACCAAAGCAAAACCAACGGCTGGGATTGCAGCAAAAAACATATCATTGGCTAAACCGAGTAATAAATTCATCCAATCCATCGCTACCACCCCCATACACCCGTCATGCTCATCGCCGCAACGATGCCCAAACTCGTTGCCAACGTCAGCAAACTTGCCATCACAAAACGGGCAATACCCATATTGATATAACCTTTAAGCATATCCGCGACCGCATTAATTAAAGGAAAACCGGGGACTAACATCAGTACAGAAGAAGCCATCACAATGGTTGGTTTATTGCCTAGTTGGTAGATGATAGCTTGCGCTGAAATGATCGAAGTAACAAATGAGGTCACCGTAAAGTTGACGAGCGGATTAAATTGGCGATGCCCAATCTCTTGGCGCACAATCATACCCGCCGCAGAAGCAATGAACGTCATCGTAAACACCGTCCAATCTCCGCCAGCTAAACGAGCAAATGCAGCACAAGAAAGACCAATCATCACCACAACCAACCAACGGTTGTAGCGTTCAGGGCTGATCTGATTGAGTTTTTTCTGCGCAAGGGAATAATCTAAAATCCCTTTTTCCATCATGATGCAGATGCGCTGGACTTGCGTCACTACCCGCATATTGATCCCACGATCAGGACAACGGCGCGCAGTCGTAATGCAATGGCCATCGTAAACCGTGGTTAGCACAAGTGAACTCGCCGAGAGCGATACTTCCACTTCACTCATGCCACACGCCGCTCCCATGCGACGCATAATATCGCCCACCAGTGTACTTTCCGCGCCATGAGCCAACAACATTTGCCCAGCCTGGGCGATCAATCGAGAAACAAGCCTCTGTTTGGATGTCATGATTCCTTTCCGAACGTCCTAAAAGCCCAATAGTGTGCCCGAAATTGGGTGCTTTAAATATGATTTAGCTATAAAAAAGCCGCAATAATTATTGCGGCTCAATCAATTCAGGAAAATTAATCACGAACATAGATAACGTGGCCGTCATCTTCTTCGTCGTCCCAATCATCCCAGTCATCACCATCTTCAGTGATCACATTTTGGCTGTTCATCTCATCTTTATGGTAATCATCCCACATGAAATCGACTTTCTGAGCTTCACTGAGCTCTTCCTGCTCACGAGGTAGCGTTTCCATATAGTCAGCCAACTCACGGCACAAATCCGCCGTACCTTGTTGGTTTACTGCCGAAATTTTGAAGTATCGCCCTTCCCAAGCCAGCGCATCTAAGATCTCTTGGATCTTTTCATCGGCTTCTTCTTCAAGCATCAGATCAACTTTGTTGAACACCAACCAACAAGGTTTTTGTGACACTTTTTCACTGTATTGCTCTAGCTCATCAAAGATGGTCAGCGCATTTTGCGCAGGATCACTTTGATCAATAGGAAGAATGTCGATCATATGCAGCAACACTCGGCAACGTTCTAAGTGCTTTAAGAAGCGAATACCTAAACCAGCACCATCGGCCGCGCCTTCAATCAAGCCCGGAATATCAGCGATCACGAAACTTTTCTCAGGAACCACACTCACGACACCCAAACTTGGGATCAGCGTAGTGAAGGGGTAATCAGCGACTTTTGGCTTCGCTGCTGAAACAGAACGAATAAAGGTTGATTTACCCGCATTCGGCAAGCCAAGCATACCCACGTCAGCTAACAGTAAAAGCTCAAGGCGCAATTCGCGCACCTCACCTTTTTTACCCATGGTTTTTTGGCGTGGTGCACGGTTAACGGATGACTTAAAGCGAGCATTACCTAAACCATGCCAGCCACCTTTAGCGACCATCACTTTTTTGCCATGCTCTGCAACTTCACCTACAACTTCATTGGTGTGAATGTCAACCGCTCGAGTCCCAACAGGCACCTTCAAAGTAATGTCTTTACCGCGCTTACCTGTACAGTTAGCACCGCCACCATTTTGGCCGCGCTCAGCAGCGTAAAAGCGTTGGAATCGGTAATCAACCAAGGTATTTAAGTTTTCATCGGCTTGGATATAAACATCGCCGCCATCGCCGCCATCGCCGCCATCAGGGCCGCCTTTCGTCACGAATTTTTCACGCCAAAAGCTCACGACACCGTTACCGCCATCACCCGCTTCGACTTTAATTATCGCTTCATCAACGAATTTCATTTGTTACTCCACGCTCTTTGCGTTGCGATATCATTGTCACACAATGATATAAATTCTAGCAGATACACATTCAGGATCGACCGTGATCATCCTTCGTTTTATCCACAATTGGAACACATAAGGAGAAACTCTAGTGATTAGAGTGTCTTCTTTTCTGTTCGGCTGATAAATAAAAAACCCCACCGTAACGGCAGGGCTTTTGAGTTCAGTTAGGTATAAATTTATTCAGCGTCGATGCTAACAAATTTACGGTTTTTAGGACCTTTAACTTCAAATTTCACTTTACCTTCAGTAAGAGCGAAAAGAGTATGGTCTTTACCGATACCAACGTTAGTGCCTGCGTGGAACTTAGTACCACGTTGACGAACGATGATGTTACCTGCAAGAACAGATTCACCACCGAAACGCTTAACACCAAGACGTTTGCTTTCTGAATCGCGGCCGTTACGAGTAGAACCGCCAGCTTTTTTGTGTGCCATTGTTAAACTCTCCTAAATTACTTAAGCGTTGATGCCAGTGATTTTCACTTCAGTGAACCACTGACGGTGGCCTTGTTGTTTACGAGAGTGTTTACGACGACGGAACTTAACGATTTTAACTTTATCGCCACGACCGTGTTGTACTACTTCAGCAGTAATTTTACCGCCTTCAACAAGAGGTGCCCCAACAGTGATTTGCTCACCGTTAGCAACTAGTAGAACTTTATCAAATTCAACAGTTGCACCAGTTTCAACGTCTAATTTCTCTAAACGAAGAGTTTGACCTTCGCTTACACGGTGTTGTTTACCACCAGATTGGAAAACAGCGTACATATTTTACTCCGCTCTTTCCGCACAGCCGTATGCTTTTTATTTGAGCAATTTGGGTGTGCGCTAAACTAATCATCAATAGGGCGCAGATTCTACGCGAATGAGTACCCCAAGACAAGCCATATTTTGAAAAAATTGGCGAAAAGCTAATCGCCAATGAAAAGTGGCGCAATCATGCCTTTAAGCCTTGTATTAATCAACGTTTTTTAGTGTATTATTCGAGAATTATAGAAGAACACAACACCTTATAGGTTCTAACTTCAGCCGGATTAACCATGGATTTTAAAGCTATCCAAACGCTTACTGCCGATGACATGGCAAAAGTGAATGAAACGATTCAAGCTCAGCTCAACTCTGATGTATCTTTAATCAATCAATTAGGATTCTACATCGTCAGCGGAGGTGGGAAACGCCTGCGTCCTTTGCTGGCTATTTTGTCGGCTCGAGCCCTTGGTTATCAAGGTGAAGCGCACACGACTGCCGCTGCATTTATTGAATTCCTCCACACGGCAACCTTGTTGCATGACGACGTTGTCGATGAATCGGATATGCGCCGTGGCAAGGCAACAGCGAACGCGGCATTTGGCAATGCAGCGAGCGTGTTAGTGGGGGATTTCATCTACACGCGTTCCTTCCAAATGATGACTACACTAGGATCGTTAAGGATCCTTGAGCTGATGAGCGATGCGGTGAACGTTATCGCTGAAGGCGAAGTGCAACAATTGATGAACTGTAATGATCCAAACACTACCGAGGAAAATTACCTACAGGTGATCTACTCGAAAACGGCGCGTTTGTTTGAAGCAGCGACCCAGATTGGTGCGATATTAAGTAACGCTTCTCCTGAAATTGAAACGGCACTACAGAGCTATGGTAAGTACCTTGGCACAGCTTTCCAGCTCATTGATGACGTGATGGATTACACCTCTGATGGCAGTGAAATGGGCAAAAATGTGGGCGATGATTTAGCGGAAGGCAAACCAACACTTCCTCTATTGTACGCAATGCAGCATGGTACACCCGAACAAAAAGAGATGATCCGTGAGGCCATCGAAAAAGCCAATGGCATGGAACAGCTGGATGCAATTCTAGCGGCAATGAAGCAGACAGGCTCGCTTGAATACACAACCAACAAAGCGCTCGGAGAAGCCGATAAAGCGATCAATGAGCTGTCTATCCTGCCAGAAAGTGAATATAAACAAGCACTGATAGCTCTAGCTCATATGGCTGTGAATAGGACAAAGTAGAACAGCAGCTAGCTTGGACGAAGAATCGACCTTTGCCTAGAAATGCACCGCTACAAAAAGAGCCTCAATTGAGGCTCTTTTTGATTCTAAGCGTTATTTAAAACCCGCCTTGCCAAATCATGCCAAATGCAAAAACAGCCACGATCGTTAAAGCACAAGCTCCTAACTTTTCTTTGCCTTGAAAAGGATGAATGCCCTGCTCTCGTTTTGCTTTCATGTAGAAATAGAGCCCAGGTAAGTAGAGTAGCGCGGAGAGCATCAAATAGTGCAAACCAGAGGCATACAAAAGCCAAATCCCATAAATGGTGGCACAAGAACCTATCACCAGAAGTTTACCTTTATTCTTCTGTTCAATCGCGATCTTTAACGTAAAGGCACCGATCAAAAAATAGGGAACAAGGATCATTTCTGAAGCGAAGATCAGCAGCGTATCGTAGGTACTGCCTGCGTACATCACCAGAATCAGTGAGACCTGAATGCAAATATTGGTTAGAGTTAACGCTTTTACTGGGCTCCCCGCTTCGTTTTGCTGGGCGTAGATGGCAGGAAACATCTTATCTCTAGCACATAAAAATGGCGCTTCGGAGGCCAGTACCGTCCAGCTAAGAAAAGCACCACACACCGAAATAATTAATCCAACACCTATGATGTACTCACCCCAAGGACCAAGAATAGTCGTCAGCACTTTGGCCATTGAAGGGTTCTGATATTGCGCCAATTCAACCGGTTTAATCACGCCCATCGACAATAAGGTGACCAATACATAAATGGTCAACGCTGTAAGCAAACCGAGAATAGTCGCTTTACCGATATCAGCACGGTGGCGAGCGCGGCTCGACACAACAACCGCTCCCTCTATTCCGATGAACACCCATACCGTGATCAACATGGTGCTTTTTATTTGATCCAGCAGATCATGGCCAACACCGAAGTGTAAGCCTGTAAAATCCAATGTGAATTTGTCCCAAGAAAAAGCAAAAGCGGCACAAATGATGAACAACACGAGAGGGATCATTTTAGCAAAGGTGGTAATCAGATTAATGAATGCGGCCGTTTGTACTCCTTTTTTGACCAACGCATGCACCAACCAAAGTAATACCGATGCACTCCCAATGGAAAGCCACGTATTACCCGCCCCAAACATCACGTTATCTGGTGTATCAAACAACATGCCTAAGGTACTAAAAACAATTACCAGATAAGAGACATTAGCCACCATGGCGCTAAACCAGTAACCCCATGCGGAACAAAAACCCGCAAAGTCACCAAATCCTTCTCGAGCAAAACCAAATACGCCACTATTAATATGAGGTTTATGAATGGCAAGTTGTTGAAAAGAGAGCGCAAGAAAGATCATACCAACGCCGGTGATCCCCCAACCGATCATTACCGCCAAAGGGCTGGCGACTGAGGCCATGTTTTGTGGCAGGCTAAAAACACCAGCGCCAATCATTGAACCAATGACCAGTGCTGTCAGTGAGCCCAAACCAAGCTTATTATCCATGGGAACTATCCAGTGAGTGTTTACACATTAGAGGAAGGCGCTATTTTAGAGAACATATTTACCAGACATCAATCCCTATGTGATCGCGGTCACTGAGATAGTGAGTCAATAGTCAAATTCATTGCTAGGGATCAAAAAGTTTGTAAGTTCACGACGAAAATAATGCACTGCTCAGTAAAAAAAACCGCATATTACACAGTTCAAAGCATCATCATACAAAAATGTTGGTAAAAACCATAAAAAATGCCGCTTGGATGAGCAAGCGGCATTTTTGTATAAGATAAGGTTATTCTTTATTTGGCGAAATCAACACCTAGCTGAATATCACCTTTCAGTGTTGTCAGCATTCCATCTAACGCGGCTTGTTCATAGGCACTCAATGCACCATAGCTCAACACTTCTTCGACACCCTCTTTACCGAGTTTAATCGGTTGTGCAAAGAATGAAGCATGCTCACTACCACCGTCAACGTAGGCACATTCCACAACACCTGGTTCACCTTGCAGTGCTTTGACTAATGATAAGCCAAAACGGCAAGCCGCTTGACCCATTGACAGTGTTGCACTGCCGCCACCCGCCTTCGCTTCCACCACTTCGGTGCCTGCGTTTTGAATGCGCTTAGTTAGGGCTTCCACTTCTTCGGCCGTGAACTCAACCCCTTCAATTTGCGAAAGCAAAGGAAGGATAGTGACGCCTGAGTGGCCACCAATCACAGGCACAATAATCTCGCTAGGGTTTTTATCTTTTAGCGCCGCGACAAACGTTTCTGAGCGGATCACATCCAACGTTGTCACACCAAATAGCTTACGCTTGTCGTAAACGCCTGCTTTTTTCAAGACTTCCGCTGCAATAGGTACTGTTGTATTAACAGGGTTGGTGATAATGCCCACACAGGCTTTTGGACAGACAACCGCAATCTTTTCAGCCAATGCTTTCACAATGCCAGCGTTAACATTAAACAGATCTGCGCGATCCATACCCGGCTTACGAGCGACACCAGCAGAAACAAGGACTACATCCGCACCTTCAAGCGCAGGTGTTGGATCTTCGCCAGCATAGCCTTTGATCGATACGGGAGTAGGAATGTGGCTTAGATCGGCAGCAACGCCCGGAGTCACCGGTGCGATGTCATACAGCGCCAGATCGGAACCAGCAGGAAGATGGTTTTTAAGTAGAAGTGCTAGGGCTTGACCGATGCCACCAGCGGCACCAATAACAGCTACTTTCATCGTAGTTCTCCTTGAGAATAAATCTCTTATAAATGTTTTTGTGTAGGGTATTTTTAAGCTAGAAAACTATAGCAATCACAATATGATTACAATCAATTAACGCTAGCTTTGCGACCTCGCGCAATTCGCTAAAATCGTGCTACAGCACCGATGGCAATTATGACCTTGTTTATCTTTACCGACAAAGAGTTAAGTTGCCATTCGACCAAAGTTTTACATAAAAGTTTACAGTGACCTTTTAGACACTTTTGGACGATAATTTGGCGATGACTGCATAGCTATGCGAGAATATGCAGCAATAAATGGCTAATCGAAGACGATAACTATGCGCAACAATAATGATAAGCAAGATAATCTGGTTCGTGCTTTTAAAAATCTATTAAAAGAAGAACGTTTTGGATCTCAAGGTGACATTGTCGATGCCCTGCGTAATGAAGGGTTTGATAATATCAACCAATCCAAAGTATCTCGCATGCTGACTAAATTTGGCGCGGTACGCACTCGCAACGCAAAAATGGAGATGGTCTACTGTCTTCCTGCTGAACTCGGTGTACCAACCGTATCAAGTTCACTGCGTGAATTAGTGCTAGATATAGATCACAATGCCGCGCTGGTAGTGATTCATACCGGACCAGGAGCGGCGCAGCTTATTGCTCGGTTACTTGATTCTCTGGGCAAATCAGAAGGCATCTTGGGTGTGGTGGCCGGTGACGATACCATTTTTATCACACCGACACTGAACGTAACGACAAAGCAGCTGTTTGATTCAGTCTGTGATCTGTTTGATTACACAGGGTAATTTGTCACTAAACGCATTTCATCTCACTCTCTAGTAGAATCACACTGAGTCAAGTCGGCGTGATTCTCTTCACATCTTCAGCAATAAGTTGTCACAGCAGAAAGAGGAATAACTCCTTGATAGGCAAGCTATTGCCATATTTTGGCTCTGACAATGACGCTTATTGATAGCCAATTTCGCTACATTTTTTAACATTCCTGTAATTATGTGTCGATTTTTTGGTATTATTTAGCCACTTTTTCAACATACGGATTGAAAAAGATGCCGTTTCTAGATGAGGAAACTCCCCCGATACCCAAACAACTTGAAGTTGCGGGTAGACGGCAAGTGAGTCAGTCGTCATAAGCATGGATAATTCTGTGATTGGGGTGAACGAACGTAGCCAACACCACAGCAACTTCAGGTGGGAAGGGTGTAACAACAATTATCTATGGGGTTAATAATGAATAAGGAAGGAAAATTCATGGCATTGAATAAATTGATTAAAGTTGGAATTATTGCAGCAGCGGTCATGGGTACAGGTACGTTAAGCGCACAAGAGTTCATTACGATTGGTACAGGATCCGTCACTGGTGTTTACTACCCGACAGGTGGTGCTATTTGTAAGCTGGTTAATAAAGGGCGTAAAGATCACAACATTCGCTGCTCAGTAGAATCAACAGGCGGATCGATCTACAACGTGAACACGATTCGTGCAGGTGAACTCGATTTCGGTATTGTTCAATCTGACTGGCAGTACCATGGTTATAACGGTACCAGTGAATTTGCCGAGCAAGGCCCGAATAAAAAACTGCGCGCAGTATTTTCCCTTCATACCGAACCTTTTAATATCATTGCCCGCGCCGATTCAGGCATTGAAAACGTGGCTGACTTGAAAGGTAAACGTGTCAACATTGGTAACCCAGGTTCTGGTGACAGGGCAACCATGGCTGTTGTGATGGATGCATTTGGTTGGACCAATGACAGCTTCAAACTGGCTTCTGAGCTCAAAGGCTCTGAGCGCTCTCAAGCATTGTGCGACAATAAAATAGATGCCTTTATTTATATGGTTGGCCATCCAAATGGTTCAATCAAAGAAGCAACAACCTCATGCGATGCAAAACTCGTCTCTGCTACTGGCCCTGAAATTGAAAAAATTGTTGCCAATAACCCTTACTACGCTTACAGCACGATTCCTGCTGGCATGTACCGTGGAACAGATAAAGATGTAACCAGTTTTGGTGTGGCTGCGACCTTGGTATCAAGCACTGATGTGTCTGATGAAGTCGCATACAATTTGGTCAAAGCGGTATTTGAAGATTTTGATACCTTTAAACGTCTTCACCCTGCCTTTGCTAACTTGAAAAAAGAAGACATGGTGAAGGCGGGGATCTCCATTCCTCTTCATCCTGGCGCAGAAAAATATTACAAAGAAATCGGTCTGCTAAAATAATTTCGCATCGCGAAAACCAACAATAGCGATACCGAATCAAAGGAGGCTGAACGTCTCCTTTGATTGCCCTTTCAGTCACGAGCGATATGCCCTTTATCCCTTTGCGTTATGGTCAGCGATGATGGCCTGTCCTCTTACGTTCACAACGACTCTCTGGGCACATTTGGGTTTTAAATGATTTAACAACCCACCTTTTGTTCTGTTCCGCAATAGCCCACTTCTCATTAGCAGTGAATTGACCCTGTGACCAACCGAGACGTAGGCAGCCAATAATAAGGATAACGTACATGACGAAGACACTTACTCCGTCAACCGATGTGCAGGAAATGGTAGCGCAATCTGATACCGGCGCAAGAAACCCTCACGGCTTGCCGGGGCGCATTTTGTGGTTTGTCCCACTATGTTGGTCACTATTCCAACTTTGGTATGCTTCACCGCTGCCCTTTATTTTTAACTTTGCCATCTTAAACGATACGCAAGCACGAGCCATTCACCTCACATTCGCTGTCTTTCTCGCCTTTACTGCCTACCCTGCGTTAAAGAACTCACCACGCGATCGCATTCCATTGATTGATTGGATTTTGGCATTGGCGGGCAGTTTCTCTGCTGCTTACATCTATTTATTTTACAATGAGTTGGCTGGTCGCTCTGGTGCGCCAACCTTGATTGATATAGCGGTCTCCGTCACAGGAATGGTGCTATTACTTGAAGCAACACGTCGAGCGTTAGGGCCACCGCTAATGTTGGTCGCAGCACTCTTTTTGCTCTACACCTTTGGTGGCCCCTACATGCCGGATGTGATCGCTCATAAAGGAGCGAGCCTAAACAAAGCGATGTCTCATTTATGGCTGACCACTGAAGGGGTTTTTGGGGTGGCTCTTGGGGTTTCCACCTCTTTTGTGTTCTTGTTTGTTCTATTTGGCGCAATGCTTGAACGAGCTGGCGCAGGTTCCTATTTTATCAAAGTAGCCTTTTCACTGCTGGGCCACATGCGAGGCGGTCCCGCGAAAGCAGCGGTTGTAGCCTCAGGCTTATCGGGGCTAGTGTCTGGCTCATCGATTGCAAACGTAGTTACCACCGGTACTTTTACCATTCCCTTGATGAAACGTGTCGGCTTTCCCGGAACAAAGGCGGGTGCTGTTGAAGTAGCCGCTTCCACCAATGGCCAATTAACCCCGCCTATCATGGGTGCTGCCGCATTTTTAATGGTGGAATATGTCGGTATTTCCTATGTTGAAGTGATCCGTGCGGCGCTACTGCCAGCGCTTATCTCTTATATTGCCTTAATTTATATTGTCCATTTGGAAGCCTGCAAAGCAGGAATGAAAGGCCTACCTCGCCGTCATACACCGACATGGGTGCAAAGCTTACTTTCATTTACGGGTACTATTTTAGGGCTTTGCGTTCTCAGCGCTGTTGTTTACTACGGCATTGGTTGGACCAAAGAGGTGTTTGGTGACGCCGCTACTCCAATTGTTACGGTCGCGCTTTTACTGACTTATGTCGCTCTGATTAAAATTTCGTCTCGCTACGCCTCAGAAAATGCAATGGATATGGATATCCAAGAAGTACCCGACCCTGGGCCGACGGTAAAATCAGGGCTTCATTACCTGCTACCTATTGTGGTGCTAGTATGGTGTTTGACGGTTGAGCGCTTCTCGCCCGGATTATCCGCCTTTTGGGCCACGATATTTATGGTCTTCATTTTGATCACTCAGCGACCAATCATGTCGTTACTCAATAAGAGCAACGATTTGAACACGCAAGTGAAGGCTGGGTTTGTTGATCTTGCCGAAAGCTTGGTTTCAGGCGCGCGGAATATGATTGGCATTGGTGTGGCAACCGCCGCCGCAGGAACCGTCGTTGGTGTCGTCACCTTGACTGGCATTGGCTTAGTGATGACCGATTTTGTTGAGTTTATCTCCGGTGGCAGCGTCATACTGATGCTGATTTTTACCGCCGTGATCAGCCTCATTCTTGGTATGGGCTTACCGACCACCGCCAACTACATCGTCGTATCAACCTTAATGGCTCCCGTCATTGTGACACTGGGAGCCGCTCATGGTCTTATCATCCCATTGATTGCCGTACACTTATTTGTGTTCTATTTCGGCATTTTGGCAGATGACACCCCACCAGTTGGCTTGGCGGCATTTGCCGCAGCTGCTATCGCTAAATCAGACCCTATTCGTACAGGTATTCAAGGGTTTGCTTACGATATTCGTACCGCCATTTTGCCCTTTATGTTCGTATTCAACACTCAACTACTGCTAATGGGAATTGATACATGGTGGCACTTAGCGTTAACCATTTTCTCGGCCATTACCGCAATGCTGCTGTTTTCTGCTGCGACTCAAGGTTGGTGGCTCACTCGCAATAAGTGGTGGGAAACCGTCTTGTTGTTGGTGCTGACGTTCTCGTTCTTCCGACCCGGTTTTTGGTGGGACATGATTTATCCTGCGAGCGAGCTGCACCCAGGCACAGAGATAGCGCAAATTGTAGAAAACCTCGATGTGGGTCAATCGATAGAGCTTATCGTCGCTGGTGAAACCATTGAAGGTGATTACTTATCAAAAACAGTACTACTCCCTTTTGATGATCAAGCGTCAACGGCAGAACAGCGTATTCAATCAATGGGGCTAACCCTGAAAGAAACCAGTAATCGTATGCTGGTGGATATGATTGAGTTTGGCAGTCCAGCTGAAGCTGCAGGCATAGATTTTGATTGGGAAATCCGCTCAGTTGTGTTGGAAAGCCAGCGGCCAATGAAAGAGTGGGTTTTCTTACCTGCATTATTATTAGTGCTGACGCTAGCTTGGAATCAAAAACGCCGTATGAGAACACAAGAAATACGCGCTTAATCAATATGCCTAGCACGAGCTAGGCATATACTTTACGGAAACAAGGTGCTCTAAAGCACCCTATCGTAGATGAGATAATCCATAATGTATAAACACATCCTTGTTCCAGTGGACCTTAATGAAAAAGGCTTTTCTGACAAAGCCGTTGAACTTGCTGTTTGGCACGCGACACATTCCAATGCTGAAATTCATCTTTTAAATGTATTACCTGGTATCCACATGTCGATGGTCGCCACATACTTCCCGAAAGATGCCGCGGCGAAAATGAAAGAAGATGTCAAGCAACAGCTAAAACAGTTTGCTGATCAACATATCGCTGACGAAATAATCTACAAACTGCATGTAGCGGAAGGTAAAGCCTACACCACCATTTTAGATTACGCAGAAAAGCTCGGAGCTGATTTGATTATCATGCCAAGCCATAAACGATCGAAGATCGATAAAGTGATGCTGGGATCGGTGGCCAGTAAAGTAGTGCAAAACTCGCCAATCAATGTACTGGTTGTCAAGCCGCAAGGATAGAAACCCTGCATCGTCATAAAAAAGCGCATGAGGCGCTTTTTTTTATGCCAACGATAAGCGCCTCAGTTAGGAATTGGCTATCAAACTAATAGGCTCAATTATCTTTACTTGTTGAGAATAATTATCAATAATGTTTGCATCAACCCGATAACCGTTTAGGTGAACATTATGAAAAAAACGCTTAGCTTTGCCGCGATCCATTTCAGTATTGCGTTTACCGTCGTTTATCTACTTACGGGCGACATTATTCTTGGTAGTCTGATTGCCATGCTTGAGCCGATGGTCAATACCGTTGCTTTTTACTTTCACGAAAAAGTATGGGCGCACTACCCCCCACTGCGCAGCTACTCACAATCGGCCAAAATTAAAACAGGTAGCTTTGCTGTAGTGCACTTCAGTGTTGCATTTAGCGTGGCATATATCATGACCGGAAGTTTTGTCATCGGTGGTGTTTTAGCCATGATCGAACCGAGCATTAATACGTGTGCTTACTACTTCTACGAGAAGTTTTGGCAAAAGAGGCATCCGCAAGAATGGTCACCAATGAAATGCTCTCATTAACTGTACGTTGATCAGATAGGAAAATGGGTAACACAGAGATCTTCGCTTAACGCGATATGGAAGGATTGCTGCTGACCATCAAGTTGCACCGATAAGGTATACAAATCATTCGGGTTAAGCTGTGTAAGATCTGCGTACTTCGGCGCTTCCACTTGAAATAAAGCACTGGCATGCTGATGACGTACATCAATAGGTAACTGATAGCTCATACCATTAAATTTCACCACCGCGGAAACTAATCCTGGTGCGTAGGTTTGATAATGTAAGTGAACCAAAAACTCACAGCCACCACCATAGTGCCAGATTTGCTCAGTGGTAACATGCTCTAAACGAACATGACGAATGCATTGCAGATAAGGCTCTTGCCAAATACCCATTCGCTCATCGTATTTCTTCACCGAGTGGTGTCCCAATGGGCATAATTGCGGTAAATCTTGATCCTCCAGCAACCACTCTTCTTCTTGCTCAACAAACAAAATTTCGAATCGATTGCGGCCGAGTTGCAGCAAAGGCCGAATGTCTTTTTTATACACCGCTTGACTGCCATCACAATCAAATAGTGCCACACCGTTTAAACGTATTTCCGCATAAAAATCGATCCCCTCAAGCACAAGATCAATTGCAGCAAAACCAAGCATCACTTCATCCACCTCAACATCATGCATCAAATGCCACTCTTGCTCGGCAATTTGTGCTTCTGTCATATCGTGAGGTAATACTTGGCTAAGAGGCGCAGGAAAACAAAGATCATCTTGCGGGATCGATAAATCAGTCAACGATGAAAGCTGCCAAAAGCCAGCAAGAGAAATTCGCATAATAAACTTGAGCTAGATCAATGTTGAGCGATTATATACAAAATAAATAAAGATGTGCTGACAAAAATAATGATTCGTCACTAAAGTACTCTGTTAGCTTTGCATAGCGAAAAAAATACCAGCCAAAGGGCTGGTATCTCACATTAAGGTAAATAACGCCTAATCACTCTTGGTCGTCTTCATCTTCTTCATCTTCTTCATCGTCGTATAGAGCATCTTCGCCTTCGTAGTAAGTGCCCCAGCCGTCGTAAATAATGTCATATTTTTCAGCAAGTTGAATAAGCTTCTCTGCCTGTTCATCGATCGCTTCGGCCTTCAGTACCGATTGCATAGTCGCGTCACAGCACAATAGCTTATTGCCGTCTTCATCTTCTGTTTCTTCTGCTTCAAGCACTTCAAAGCCCATTTTAAAGGCTTCAACAACCGCTTTTTCTAGCGTGTCAAAATCTTCAGCAAATAGGTGGTGCTCTATCTCATATAACGCATCTGGATCACTGCCATCTTCGAGCAGGGCTTGAATGATGTCGCGAGTATCTTCTTTTTGAATTTCGATTAACTCTTCAACGGATACGTAGTCATCTTGCTGAGGTTGAGACATAAGGTGCTCCAGATTTGGCTAAATGTAGACTATACTCCATCAACTTGGCGTTGCAGATAGGCGGCAATTAAGTTCATTCCCATGAACATAGATAAACTATGTGACTGGGGTGAGCAAACGTAGCCAGCACCGCTGCAACTTCACGTCGGAAGGGTATAAATGAATTTCGACGAAATATGGCATGGTTCGCCTAAAATTGCCACCAACAACGTACCGCGATCTTTATCTTTCTAAAGGATCACTGCTCAATCAAGTACAGATTAAATAAAAAACACTTTAATTTAACAATTTATTTTCATTTTGCTAATTCAGTAGATTATCTGCCTGATGATTTGCTCTTTCACCACATTAAACTGCCTGTTTATCAAACATTCATGCATAGCAAAAAAGGTTACTTTGGCTAAACCTGCCCATATTATGCACTTTTTATGTAAATAACCGCATAGAAAATCACTTATTCTTCATGCTTAATTCAACTTCCTCTGAGCCCAAAACGCATAACAAAGCACTTTGTCGTGATTAGGTTTATTTAGCTAGTTTTGGAGTTATTTTTTAATAAGCGCACACTTTAAAGCATATACAACTATAACTTAACAAAATAACAGCTAATACCACCGCTAAGTAGACTTGCATCGTTCGCTTAAGCTTGTCATAAAGAACATGATAAATAAGAGTAGGGATACAAAATGAATAAGCTGTACGTTGGATCTGAAGTTGGGCAACTGCGCCGAGTATTACTCAATCGGCCAGAGCGAGCCTTAACTCATCTCACACCGTCGAACTGTCATGAACTGTTATTTGATGATGTGCTTGCCGTAGAAGATGCAGGAAAAGAGCATGATGCCTTTGCCAACACTTTGAAGGACCAAGATGTTGAAGTGCTGTTGCTGCATGATCTCTTAGTCGAAACCTTAGCCGTTGCCGATGCCAAAGCGTGGTTGCTCGATACACAAATTTCTGATTTTCGCTATGGTCCCACTTTGGCGCGCGATCTGCGCTGCTATTTAGCTGACATGGATAACGAACACCTCGCCACTCTGCTACTCGGTGGTCTTGCTTATTCCGAACTGCCCATCCACTCCTCTTCGATGCTACCTAAAATGCATCGTCCGTTAGATTTTGTGATTGAACCGTTGCCCAACCATCTCTTTACCCGCGATACCTCTTGTTGGGTGTATGGCGGCGTATCACTTAATCCGATGATGAAACCAGCACGCCAACGTGAAACCAACCATTTACGCGCCATTTATCGTTGGCATCCTGTATTTGCAGGAGAGAGTTTTATCAAGTATTTCGGTGATGAAGATCTGCACTACGATAATGCCAATATTGAAGGGGGCGACGTACTGGTGATCGGTAAAGGTGCGGTGTTGATTGGTATTTCCGAACGCACGACGGTGCAAGGGGTAGAAAATTTTGCTGCGAGTTTATTTAAACATGGGCAGGCCAAAGAGGTGATTGCCGTTAACCTGCCTAAACACCGCTCCTGTATGCATTTAGATACGGTGATGACACATATGGATGTCGACACCTTTTCTGTTTACCCCGAAATTATGCGTCATGATTTAGAAACATGGCGTTTAACGCCGAAAGGCGATGGCGGGATGAACGTCGATTCAATGCCAAGTTACGTTAATGCGATTGAACGCGCGTTAGGTTTGGACAAACTCAAAATCATCACCACTGGTGGTGATAGCTATGAGGCTGAGCGCGAGCAATGGAATGACGCCAACAACGTGCTAACGGTTAAACCCGGAGTTGTGATTGGCTACGAGCGCAATGTCTACACTAACGAGAAATACGATAAGGCGGGCATCAAAGTATTAACCATCCCCGGCAATGAACTCGGCCGAGGCCGAGGCGGCGCGCGCTGCATGAGCTGCCCGATCGAGCGAGATGATATTTAACCTTTTCAATTCAACGCAGTGAATAAAAGAGATAAAAAAGCGGCGCATCAAAACGCCGCTTTTTATTTGCTTACGCTGCGCGATACAAACCATGTCAGCTCTGAGCGAGTAACAACGTTATTCGGTGCCACCAACAGTGAGCGAATCTAGCTTAAGCGTAGGTTGCCCTACTCCAACAGGCACACTTTGTCCTGCTTTACCGCACACTCCAACGCCGCGATCAAGGCTCAAATCGTTACCCACCATCGAGACTTGTTGCATTGCCTCAATGCCAGAACCGATCAAGGTTGCACCTTTGATTGGATAAGTAATTTTGCCGTTTTCAATCATATAGGCTTCAGAGGCAGAGAACACAAATTTACCCGAGGTGATATCCACTTGGCCACCGCCAAAGTTGGGCGCATAAACGCCTTTCTTCACTGTTGAAATGATCTCTTCTGGCGTATGTTCACCCGGCAACATATAAGTGTTGGTCATGCGCGGCATCGGTAAATGTGCGTACGATTCACGACGCCCATTACCCGTAGGGTTCACCCCCATCAAACGTGCGTTGAGTTTGTCTTGTATGTAGCCTTTCAACACGCCATTTTCAATTAAGGTGTTGTATTGACCATTGACACCTTCATCGTCGACATTGAGCGAGCCACGCAGATCTTTCAGTGTGCCATCGTCAACAATCGTACAAAGCGTTGAGGTTACTTTCTGGCCAATTTTACCGGAGAAAACAGAAGATCCTTTGCGGTTAAAATCACCTTCTAAGCCATGCCCTACCGCTTCGTGAAGCAAGACGCCCGGCCAACCAGAACCGAGCACAACAGGCATCGCGCCAGCAGGAGCTGCGACAGCTTCAAGGTTGACTAAGGCTTGTCGGATAGCTTCATCGGCAAACTGAAACGCAACTTTACGGCCATCTTGTTCGGTGAGGAAAAAGTCATAACCAAAACGACCACCACCACCAGAGCTGCCTCGCTCGCGGCGATCACCTTTTTGTGCTAACACGCTGATCGACAAACGGACCAACGGGCGGATATCGCCTGCGTAAGTCCCATCGGTTGCAGCAACTAACATCTGTTCATGCACACCACTTAAGCTCACCGAGACTTCTTGGATCAAAGGCTCTTTGGTACGAATGTAAGCATCCAGCTCTTGCAGTAATTCTGTTTTTTGCTTTTTTTCCCAACTGGCTAGTGGGTTATCCGCCGCATAATAGGCTTGATTATCGCTACGTTTAAAGGCTTGAACACAGCCACTTTTACCTTGCTGCGCAATACCTCGTGCGGCTATTGCACTCTGTTTCAAACCTTCTAATTGGATTTGATCTGAATAAGCAAAACCCGTTTTTTCACCTGTGATGGCGCGCACACCAACACCGCAATCGATATTAAATGAGCCGTCTTTAATAATGCTGTCTTCGAGCACTAAAGATTCATGCCAGCTCGACTGAAAATAGATATCGGCATAATCAATTTGACGAGTGGCAATTGTCGCTAGTGTATCCGCAATATCTTGCTCGGTTAATCCTGCAGGTTTTAATAGTGCATCTTCAATGCGGTTAATACTCATAGTTTGCTCTTATTATCTATAAACTGATTCGTGAATCGGGTGTGTGCAGCAATGGGCATTTTTTGTCGAACTTGCTCAACGTAAGCCAAGTCAATATCGGCGACTAAATTCCCCACTTGCTGGTTTAAGCTTGCAATAACCTCACCCCAAGGGCTGATGACCATCGAATGACCCCATGTCTCGCGCCCACATGGATGAAGCCCAGTTTGCCCAACCGCAACAATCCAACACTGATTCTCTATCGCTCGGGCTCTTAACAAGACTTCCCAATGTGCCTTTCCGGTCACCGCCGTAAAGGCCGCAGGAACCACTAATATCTGAGCACCCTGCATTCTTAATTGGGAATAGAGGTGCGGAAAGCGCACATCATAGCAGATGGAAAGGCCAATTTGACCAAATGGCGTCGACGCAACACTCAGCTTTGTGCCGCAGGTAAAAGTTTCCGATTCTCGATAGCGCTGGTGGCCGTCAGCGACATCTACATCAAACATGTGTAATTTGTCGTAGTGCGCGACAAGATCGCCATTGGCGTCAAACAGCAAGGAGGTAGTCGTTACCCCAACCTCACGACGGATAGGCATACTGCCCACCAACAACCACACCCGATGAAAGCGGGCTATGGCAGCCAATTGGCTCTGCAAAGGGCCTTGCCCCAATGGCTCGGCATATTGGTGGTACTGTTGTCGCGTGCCAAACACCAGTGCGTTTTCCGGCGTGACAATCCACTTCGTACCTTGCGCCACAAGTAGTGATACTTGCTGTTCAATATAGGCCAAATTCTGCGCAGGTTCAGAGCTTGACGTCATTTGAATAAGTCCAACGCGATCCATGCTTTCTTCCTTATTTTTCAGTCAATTTTCTCAACTTTTCTGGCAATTTAAACTCGCCCCTACTACGTGAAAGCTCTTTAACAACCGGTGAATTAATTGGTCCTTTAACCTCATAATTGACTTGGGTAAAGACCTCAACCACAGGTGCAATCACGGTCGTAATGGCTAGGACATACAGCGCAGTTTGCGGCGTCACCGCAAAAGCCGTCAAGACGGGAATTCCTGATGTGATGTCTGGTACAAAATTCACCTCAGCATCAACAGTACGGCTATTGAGATCCGCTAAGCCTTTAATGGTCATTTCACCGGCAACGGCATCCATTTTGATGTTGTTGGTAACAAAAATCCCTTGCGAAATTTCACCACTGCCCGTAATTGAGTTAAAGGCCATTCCTTTATCAAACACGTCACTAAAATCGAGCTGCATTTTACGGATAATGGAATCTAAACTGAATAATCCGAGTAAACGAGCGGCACCGCTGACATCAGAAACGACACCTTTACCCATAGTAGTCTCTATCTTGCCTTCTAAGCTGTCGATCTTCATTGACCAAGGCGCGCCATCCCATTCGGTTTGACTCGACATTTCAAATGGCGCTCTTTGGATACCGGAGCTGATGCCAAAGCGCTCCATCAAATCGCTATTATTGTCACCTTTCATGGTGAGATTCAGTTGGGTATGGCTACGCTCATCACCTTGTGCGTCTTTATTCAACGTCCAAGCACCACTGATATTGACTTGGTTTGAACCACTACTGATATCAATCTTCTTCCATTGCAAAGTATCACCTTGCCGTTGGAAGTCCATATTCATCTTGCCCACCTTGTAACCCTGCAACCAAAAATCATCAATGGCCAAAGTTAAGTTTGGCACCAATCGATGAAACTGTCGGTCAAAATCACTAATAAGCGGCTCAGACTGGCGATCTTGATCAACCAACAGTGATTTTTTGGAGCGGTCCTCCAGCTCAGGAATGTAAACGTGCAAACGTTCAAGCGAGACGGACAAATCATAAGGTTCAATATAACTCGCTTGGCCTTTTGCTTCTTGGCTCTCGAGTTGTGCGTACCAACCGAGATTTTTACGTCTGGCATTAAAATCAACATCGTGCCACTCAATGCCCGCCAGTAGAAGTGCTTTGACGTTGATGTCCACTCTCTCTGGTGGTGGGATCTCGGGAGTATTCATCTCCGCTAGAGCTGATTTTTTCTTCGGCTGAGGCTCATTGGCCAAACTCAACCATTCATCCAAATTAAAGGTATCGCTGCGGATCTGCGCATGGTGGCCAACCACTGGGCTGATTTTGAAATTGCCGCTCCCTACTATGAGATTGGTGGCTGTCAGGCGTGGTTTTTTCGATGTGATATCGATTTCAGCTTGGTATTTCGCTTGTGGTAATTGTAGGCGAGCGGTGATCGACTCTTGGTTACCCGATGCTTGCAAGTGAGCTTTGCCTGCCACGTTGAAGGCTTTTTTTAGCGGGTAAGGGTAATCACTTTCTACCATTTTTAAATCGGCTAAGGTGTCGATTTGATAAGTGAAACCGACATCATTGAGCTGAATATCAACGCCCATTTGCCAAGGAGCATGCCCTTTTAAACGGTTTAGCCAGCGCTCACCGACAAAAGGCGTCAGGGGTTTAATATCCCAGTCTCCCACCACATCAATATTCACCGCGTAACCTTGGCTGGCATTTTCACCTTTAAAATCAATCGCGATCGGTTGAGTCAGCAGATCAGCCGACAAACCGGCTGCCGTCACAACGTCATTATCAAATTCAATTTTGCCAGAGACACCCTCAAGCACCATTGGCGGTGCATCAATTTCCACGTGGTTATTATTTAAATTCGCCCAACCCCATGCTCGGGGTTCCTGTTCACTATCAAAAGGGATACGAAGCTGAAATTCAGATTGCACTTCGCCACTGACTTGGATCGCCGTTAACGCCGCTCCCACCGAATCCACTAAAGGCGTTGAGGTCATATAGTCGCGTACGGCATTGCCTTGGGCTGTTGCACTGGCTTCGATTTCGATGTGTCCACCTTCGGCTAGCTCAGGTATTCGCCCTGTGATCCGCTGGGCAGTGACATCCATTAAGGTCGCAGAGTGTGAATCAAGGTACATCGCATCGTTTTCAAACAGCAGATCGAGTTGCAAATTGGTGATCGGCGGCCACGCCGTATCAAAACTAAATTTCGCCTCTTTTAAACCAACCCAAGCTTGGAATACGCCATTGTTTTGTTGGTAGGGAAAATCGCCAAGTTCACCATACCAAAGCAGTTTAGCAGTGTTGGCTTTACCACCTTGAATCGCAGTAGAGAGATAGTCTGTTAACTTGCGCCCCAATGCTAAGGTGGGCAAATAACGCCAAGTTTCACCTGCATTGTATAAGTCCGCTTCCGCATAAAATGAAAGTAAAGGGCTGCGTTTTTCAGGAAAATCGAGACGAAATGATCCAAGCACTTGTAAGTCTGGCGTCGCCGCAGTCACTTTACTGGCCCACAATGACCAGCCATCGGCTTGCTTTTGCCACACAACATCAGCTTCACCTTGACGAATATTCAATGGTGCTTGGAAAACATCACCATAAGGTAACACGTCATCAATCAGCGTCACTTTGGCGCGGGCACTCTCCATGCTACCTGCAATGGAAGCTTTGAGATGGTGTACTTGTGGCAATAACTGCCATTGCGCCATGGCGCCATCACTGAGTTCGGCAGAATAACGAAGCGATTGCAGGCTATCTCCTTTGCTGAGCCGAATATCTTCTAAGGTGCCCCCCAAATCCAATTGCTGCAAAAGCTCGTTCGTTTTGCTGGAATCGGGCATCATTTTCACAAAGGGAAGCAAAGTTTTTATGTCTAACTGCGACAAGTTCAAACGCCATTGCGTCGGTTGCCATTCAAACGCGGCATCAAGTTTAGGCCACACTTCGTCATCCGTGCGCAACTGAAGTGAGTAAGCATTAACTTGCCATCCTTTTTCGATTGGTGAGAGTTTAATGATCCCTGACTCTAACAGCAGTTCATGCTGGCGTTTTTCATCCCAAATCAGCTCCGATGGCTTAAGTTCAACATAACCATCTTTGGGTTGGTTATGCTCTAACGTCAGCCAGGCATTAAAACTCACCTGTCCTTTCTTAATACCGGTTTCATCTTTGAGATAACGAGTCAACCACGGGTTTATTTTGATATTGTCAGCGCTAACATAGAAGCGACCTGAAATATCGCGTAGTGAACCATGATCTTCAAAGTTAGCACTCACTAACAGAGAGTTAATACTGGTATCAGCGATGCTCACCACGCCTTCAGCTTTATGTTGCTGAGCGTTATTTTTCCACCGAAGACGTTCAATATCTAACTGGCGAATCTCCCCCGCGACAGATTGATAGAAAACCGTCGAGTCGAGTAGCGCAAAATCATCCAATTGCCGCAACAGTAGGTTGTCTAAACGTTGAATGACATTGCCTTGAGTGCGGCTCTGTTGGTTATCTTCAGCCTGTAGCTCAAGCCAGTTTACCGAGCGAATATCCAATTTGAGTTGATGAATACTGAGATCCGCGACCACAGGTTGCATTTGCAGTATTGACTGAATGAGGTCAAATTCAACATCGATTTGCTGCGCAGAAAAGTGAATTTGCGATCCATCAGGTAGCTTTGCTTTTAGCCCCTTAAGTGCAATTGACGGGTGAGTATTACGCCAAAAACCAGTGACCTCACTTAATTCAAATTCAAAACCTGAATTTTGGTTGATCAACGTTTGTATTTCGCCTTGGAAACGATTCATTTGTGGCAAAAACACACGCAAGGTGGTGACAGCAACAGCCAGCACCACTAGCACGCTAACGATAAACCACAATACTATTCGCCAAAGGCGCGTAAAAGTTGAGATCACAAAAGCCCTACTACATCATCACAACGTCAAATTGTTCTTGAATATAAAGTGGCTCCGCTTGGATGCGCACTTCTTTTCCAATAAACACTTCCAACTCAGCAAGAGCATGAGACTCATCACCTTGCAAGGTTTCTGCCACCGCAGGGGATGCGTAAACCACAAATTTATCCGCATCGTAAGCGCGGTTGACACGCGTGATTTCACGTAAGATTTCGAAACAGACGGTTTCAACGGTTTTCACACTGCCGCGCCCTTCACAGGTTGGACAACTCGAACATAACACGTGTTCAATACTTTCACGGGTGCGCTTACGCGTCATCTCCACCAAGCCTAACTGCGTAAAACCATTAATATTCGTTTTGACGCGATCTTTAACCAGGGCCGCATCTAAGGAGTTGAGCACTCGCTTACGGTGCTCTTCAGACATCATATCGATAAAATCAATAATGATGATGCCCCCTAAGTTGCGCAAACGTAACTGACGGGCAATGGCTTGGGTCGCTTCAACATTGGTATTAAAAATGGTTTCTTCGAGGTTACGACGGCCAACAAACGCGCCAGTATTGATATCAATCGTGGTCATGGCTTCGGTTTGGTCGATGATAAGGTATCCACCAGACTTGAGCTCCACTTTACGCTCGAGAGAACGCTGAACCTCGTTTTCGGTGTCGTACATATCAAAGATAGGCTTGTCACCTTCATACAGTTCAAGCTTATCGGTCAACTCAGGCACAAACTCTGAGGTGAACTCTTTGAGGTTCTCAAATTCAAGGCGCGAATCGACTAAGATCCGCGTCAAATCGGTGCCGACAAAATCTCGTAAAATACGCTGAGCTAAACCCAATTCGCCATACAGTGTCGAGCGTGTTTTGTATTTAACTCGACGCTCCAACACTTTCAGCCATAGCCGTTTAAGAAAGGCGGCATCTTGTGAAAGCTCTTTCTCATCAGCCCCTTCAGCAGCGGTACGAATAATGAACCCACCGTGCTCATCACAATAATGAGACACGACTTTTTTGAGACGATCACGCTCTGATTCACTTTCAATGCGTTGTGAGACACCAACATGACTTGCGCCGGGCATAAAAACGAGATAGCGCGAAGGTAGGGTAATATCTGTCGTTAAACGGGCGCCTTTAGTGCCTAATGGATCTTTGACCACTTGCACCACGATATCTTGGCCTTGACGAACTAGCTCTGAAATATCACGAACTTGAAACTGCTGTTTTTCGTTCTCAGCCACACATTCAGTATGAGGAACAATGTCAGAAGCGTGAAGAAAAGCGGCCTTGTCTAAACCAATATCGACAAAAGCGGCCTGCATTCCGGGAAGAACTCGGCTGACTTTTCCTTTGTAAATATTGCCCACAATGCCGCGTTTCGCTTCTCGCTCAATGTGGACCTCTTGAAGAACTCCGCCTTCAATCATCGCCACTCGAGTTTCACTCGGGGTGACGTTTAGTAGCAACTCTGCACTCATGAGTACACCTCAATGTTTTTAATTATATAAATTCGTGCAAGAGCTGGTCAGTTTCGAATAATGGTAATCCTACAACAGCGTAATAACTGCCTTCGATCTTCGTTACAAATCGTCCACCCAATCCTTGAATGCCATAACTGCCAGCCTTATCGCAAGGTTCACCCGATTGCCAATATTGTTCTATTTCTTCATCTGACAAAGGTTTAAACCATACATCCGTCGTTACCACGACGGATTTAGAATGATCATGTGTTGCTACGGTTACGGCCGTCATCACTTGATGTTTTGTACCAGATAGGCTGCGTAACATCTGTTGTGCTTGAGCAAAATCAGCAGGTTTTTCAAGTACTGTTTCACCTTGCACGACTATGGTATCAGACCCAATAACTATCGAAGCAGGGTTGGATAAAGCAACACCAGCCAGTGCCTTATCACGTGATAAACGTTCAACATAGGCTGCTGGGGCTTCATGCTTATTACGGCACTCTTCAACGTTGGGCACCACAATATCAAACTGATAACCCAGTTGAGTCAGTAACTCTCGTCTTCTTGGCGAGCCAGAAGCTAATACAATTTTTTTATTCATCATCTAAGGTGCCAGTGGCGTCGCACACGACGAAGCAGTAGGAACATCCAAGGCCATAATATGCAATTGATCATACCAACCCATAGCGAGAGCGGGTTAAATGTCACATCTTGAATTAAATATTCGCCGCAGAAGATCAGCACTTCAAGCAACATAGATAACACGCCAATGATTACAGCTTGTTGCCATAACGCCATATTACGCAGCACTAAGAAGTTAATCGCCACTAAGTAGACAACAATGGCCATCATCATGCCACGAATGCCCAATGTTGAACCAAGCAGCAGATCCCATAACAAACCAAGGATCAAAGCCGACCCTACGTTGACTCGATGCGGCAACGCTAAAACCCAATAGCATGTCACCAGCAGTAACCACGATGGGCGCAATAGATCCAGCTCACCCGGCCAAGGGATAGTTTGTAAAACCAGAGCAAAGAGAAATGATGCACCAATCACCAATTTACTTTTCACGACACTACTGGCCATCGGTTGCTTCCTCTAACATTTTCTCTGGCGTAACTTGCAATACTTTCTGCTGCCTATCTTCGTTAGGCCAGATCAACAACAAATAGCGTAGACGATCAAAATCCACCACGGGATCGGCGGTGATCGACGCAAATTCACGCTGAGTATCTTTGTCGACCACCGAAACGTGTGCGACAGGGTAACCTTCAGGATATACGCCCCCTAAACCTGATGTGACGAGCAAGTCACCCACTTCAATATCGGTGCTGGTGGGAATGTGTTCCAATTGAATACGATCCACCTGGCCATTCCCTGAAGCAATCACTCGAATATCATTACGGATAATTTGCACTGGAATCGCACTATTGGTGTCAGTCAGCAACAACACCCGGCTGTTATGAGCCGCAACAAAAGTCACTTGGCCAACAATACCTTTGTCGTTGATAACGGGTTGCCCTTCGTAAACGCCATCCGTTCGCCCTTTATCAATCACAACTTGGTGACGATAAGGTGAGGTATCGACCGCCATCACCTCAGTGACAACCTTCTTTTCATCACGAACAAAAGAAGATCCAAGCAATTTACGTAACCGTTGGTTCTCTTCGCGGTATTGATCAAACAAGATCAAATCACTTTTCAAGGTGATCGCTTCTCGTTTTAAACGTTGATTCGATTCAATCAGTTTTTGATGAGTGGCGAATCGCTCATACAGATCATCAAACATGCTGCGCGGTAAATCCGCCATGTATTGAATGGGAGCCACTAAGCTATTAAGAAAAAAACGAACGTTGGAAAAAGCACCTAAACGACTATCAGCCAGCATAAGACTGGCTGATAAAATCACGGCAAAAAAGAGACGTAGCTGAAGAGATGGTCCTCGACCAAATATTGGCTTCATTCTATAAAAATCCTAGATGTCATGATGGGAGCTTTACGGCTCCCAAAGCCATTATTCTTCGCTAAATAGGTCGCCACCGTGCATATCGATCATTTCCAACGCTTTACCGCCACCAAGGGCAACACAGGTTAGAGGATTATCGGCAACCACGACTGGTATTCCCGTTTCTTCGGTCAAGAGGCGGTCGATATCTTTGAGCAGCGCTCCACCACCGGTTAATACCATACCATTTTCTGAGATATCAGAAGCAAGCTCTGGCGGACACTGTTCAAGCGCAACCATCACCGCAGAAACAATACCGGAAAGCGGTTCTTGCAGTGCTTCTAAGATTTCATTGGAGTTAAGAGTAAAGCTACGAGGAACCCCTTCAGCAAGGTTACGACCACGAACTTCAATCTCCATCACTTCATCGCCGGGGTAAGCCGAGCCAATTTCATGTTTGATTTTCTCTGCGGTCGCTTCACCGATTAAGCTGCCGTAGTTACGACGCACATAATTGATGATCGCTTCATCAAAACGGTCACCGCCGATACGCACAGAGGAAGAGTAAACCACACCGTTCAAGGAAATAACGGCAACTTCAGTCGTACCGCCACCGATATCGACCACCATTGAACCCGTTGGTTCAGAAACACGCAGACCAGCACCGATGGCCGCCGCCATAGGCTCATCAATCAAATACACTTCACGCGCACCAGCACCGAGTGCTGATTCACGAATCGCACGGCGTTCAACTTGGGTGGAGCCACAAGGCACACACACCAGAACGCGAGGGCTTGGTTTGAGTACACTGTTGTCATGCACCTGCTTGATGAAGTGTTGCAACATTTTTTCGGTCACGTAGAAATCCGCAATCACGCCGTCTTTCATAGGACGAATTGCAGAAATATTCCCCGGCGTACGACCAAGCATCTGCTTAGCGGCATGACCGACAGCAGCAACGCTTTTTCCACCACGACCTTTATCTTGGCGAATAGCAACAACGGAAGGCTCGTCGAGGACAATACCTTGTCCTTTAACGTATATAAGAGTATTGGCGGTACCTAAATCGATCGATAGATCGTTGGAAAACATGCCACGCAGTTTTTTGAACATATTCTTCGCTCGTCCTGCAAGAATTAGAAGATAGAAAATTGCACTAAATGTACCAATGCCTTGCGATCACAGCAAGGCGTTGACGCATAAACATGGACTGAAACACGCAATTTCTAACAGATTCCTAACTTAGGTAGAAAAATCTCTATGAATTTGTGTGAATTATCCGGTTAATTTTTTTCACGCCACCAGATTACCCGGTCGCTGCCTCGGTACAATCCAAACTGTACTCGGCCTGAGACTTCATTTTCAAACGCGCTATTTTGATCATTGTAGAGACGCAACCAAGGCAACCCATGAGCATTGAGATCAAGCAAAGTATCAATGAATCCTTGATGACCCGCTCCCGGAGCCGTAAAGTTGATATTCGCGGTACCCAAAGTGAGCGTTTGACTGACTAAAGTAGGATAAACTTCAGGAGCCCCACCGGAACCTAAAGTTAGATCGGTCGGCGTTAAAGTGAAATTCGCAAGATCTGGTAACCTTGTACAGCGATCAAAGCTATTGGTAACAAAGCCATTGGCAGTGAAGTATTCGCTCGTAATTGGCTGACTTAACGCACTCGTTTCTGGGCCGTAAGTGTCGTGGATCACCAGTTTTCCCCAGCGCAATTTCATCTCATCATCAATATCTGTAATCGTATAGTTTAGGCAAGGATCACTGGCCGTTTCTCGGTAGCAAACTCCATCAAGGTCTGTAAGATCGGATACCAAGAGGGTAAGATCTAACTTGCTGTTAAAAGGCACTATTGGTTGTGGTGGCTTTTGGTAGATCAATATCTCCCCAGAGAGTTCAATGCGAGAATCAACGCCATTGACTCGGTTCACACTCGTCAAATCGCTATCAAAGCTGATTGGTAAACTATTCACAGTATCGTTATATATTCGGTTGTCCCACTGCCGATCATAACGCCACCAAGCACTGTCGAAATAATTGATCGTTTCACTGCCTGACGCGGATCTTGGGTGTAAGTAAATACCCGGATTGTCTTTATATCCAAACGGTTGTCCTAAATAACTGAACGATTCGTCATTCGGAGAAGTCACCTCACACTCAGCCTGTAAGCTGGTCACCACCGAAGAAGGAGAAAAATAGGCTGGGATAAAACGACCTATCTGGCCCGTTGAGGCAACGGCAATCGGCAGATTCTCACTCGCTAAATCGAGTCCAAGATACGTCGTTGGCGCGTTCAGCGAGAAATCAAACACCCCAACCTCACTCACTCTTTGTTGTACAGTCGTCAAACTGCCCATTTGATGACTATATTCCGCCTCGCCAAGATTACCCGGCACGCCTGTCGCTGGTGCGATTAGAGTATGTTTAAGCTCAATGTTTGCTTGTTGATAATTTGTCACTACTAAATTGTTAGTGAAATCATTATCCTCAATCGGTGCCTCCGCAACCGCTTTGATATTGAGATTAAAGTTTTCATCCGCCCTAGCAAAAATATCACAGCTAATATCGGCATTAGGACACGCTCCACTAACACCATAATAACTGGTCGCGCTGAGTACTAAAGCACGAGGAACTCGTATAAAAGTCGTTTGACCTGTTAGTTGCAAATCCTGCTCATCACCACTCCCCGTTAAACGAGCATTCAAAGCAAGGCTACCAGCCTCACGATAGGATACGTTAATGCTCGCCTCACCATTTTGGTTGAAATTGAGCACCACTGGCGTCGCAGTATTGGATGACTGCCCTACCGCCACACTATTCACTCCAACCGATAAAGCGCTAAAACCTTGTCCCCCATTAGGGCTCAAGTAATCACTCCAAAAGGAAATGGGTTTCTGTACATTTTGAAAACTAGGCAAACACAGTTGTGAAGCGTTATCTTTTCGTACCGCTTTAATGGTCCCAGTTACCGATTGATTGGCGTAGGAATTGGGTACATCCAAAATGAAGCCACTGTCAGCAAAGTTCATCGTGCAGTTACTGGTCAAAAAGGGGCCAGCATTCCCATTGTGGCTGCATAAAGTGTTATTGAAAGACATAGCCGTGGGAACGGAACCAGAAACATCAACGGTGACATTACCTGCGCTGTTACGCCTAAGTTGGGTGTTACCAACCCCATTACTAAATGAGATAGTTGAACCATTCACCCAACCGCCCGTTGCACTAGGTAGAGAGTTAGGGACTAAATAAGCAATAACCGGATCGGTAAATAAGTTATTGCAACTTTCATCGGCACACGCCGTCACAGACACGTCAGAAGCTGCACAAGTTAAACCTTGTGCAGGCAAAGAGATGCGAAAGTGATTAATTTGCTCGCCAACTGGACGAGAATTGAGCGCACAGACTTCGAAATTATCAATTTCATGGTTATTAGTCGAAGAGCCTGTAGAACCTGTAATGGACATAAACAGATCCGTAGGAACATTTTGTTGCGCCGCAAATGACATCACATCAACTGGCCCAATTAAAGTTTTCCAACTGGCAGTGCCAACTTTACGGCTTACGGTCACCAGCGACGTTGAAGCTTGAGTTGAGTCAATAACAATTCGGTAGCGGTGCTGAGGATTACCATTGGTATTATCTACCCTCGGATTTAGGCAATCTCCATTGGTATTGGTTGTGCCGTTATTACACGTGCCTGCTAAATAGTTATAACCGCTATAGCCGGAACCAGAACCTCTTAATACAACAGCTTGCCGCCTACGACCTGGGCCATTCCCGCCACCTTCGATCGAATAGTTACCATATTCATCCAATCCAATGCCTAGCCAGCCGCCCGCAAACCCGGGTTTTTGCTCATTGACTTTATAACCAAAACCTAAAGGACCACCAAATGCTCCAACTTGAGGGGTGACAGAGGCATCAGAAAAGACAATCGCCACCCCATCAGCACCATTACCGCCATAGGCAAAATAGTCAAATTCAACCTCTACACGGTTCCCTGCGGCGGGAAAAATACGTTGGAATGTTGAGGCTGTGGCTTGGTTTTGCGCAGCTTGTGTTAGTCGCATACGATTATTGATGATTGAAGGCGTAAAGTTGCCACTGCTACTGAATACTCGCCACTGCTCATCCAATGGCTGACTTTGGAAATCATCGCTAAAACATTGCAGCCCTGAACTTTGGCACAGATGACGTTCGTTATACAGATTGACAATCTGAATATCAGTGAGAGCTTTATTATAAATAGCCACCTCATCAAGCCTTCCGGAGAAAGTTCTGTTGTCGGAATTGTAATCTCGACCAATCTCCAAATTCACTGTATTGGTTTTGAGTGGTTGGTTATCGCTGTTTGTCGCCGCAACCACACCATTAATATAGATTTTTTGTCTCTCATTACTACTTGCTGAGCGGTTATAGCGAATGGTGATATGAGTCCAAGTATTTAGCGGAATAACATTGGATGTGGTTAGTGTATTGGCACCGCCAGAACTTCTCTCCCAATACCAAAAAACTCGCCCTTGGCTATCAAGGTGGAATTCGTAGTTAGTATCTTTCGCCACTATGGTATGCAAGCCACCATTCGCCGGGCGACTGACGGGGTACACCCACGCAGATATCGTTAGCTGGTCCGAGAAGGATAACTGGCTATCATGAGCCACTTGTACATATTGGTTTTGGTTGGCAACAAACTCGCCATAACCACAAGTACCGTAATTATTAATATTGGCGGGTAGCGCCGGTGATTGAGAGCTGGTAAGCGCACCATTCATTGCGCGGCCGTTAAGAGAAGAGCCAAACGCATTCTTGACTTCATTGACAGCCCCACTCCATTGCACTTCATCAAAATGATAGCGCGCTACAGGAGAGGGATCACAAGCATTCAATGGATTAGATATGGGGGAACATGTACCAGTAATTGAACTATTGTTGACATTAACTTGGCCACCAGCATTATTAATTGCCGCATTAAAATCACCATAAGCCGTTGAGTCATTTAAGGTGATATCGTTAGAGGTAGTACTAATACTGACCTGAGAATCAGGCCTTCCTAGCTGGCTATTGTTTGCCGTGAAATGACTTGCCCCAGATACTGAACCGGAAGTCATATCCACCGAATTAAAGGTCACAGAGTTATTAGAGGTCATCGTAATATTACCGCTATACACACTTCCTGTAATGACAATGCCTGATTGCGCCGTAATATTACCAACCACGTTTGCTCCAGTAATAACAACCGTTCGATCATTACTGGTTAAATTACCCTGCACGCTACCACCGTTGATAGTGACGTTTCCTCCCGTCGTAACATTACCAATTAAATTGGTGTTATTGAAAGTTACGTTGCTGCTGTTGGCTGAAACATCCCCATAAATCGTATTTTGAGAGCCTTGGCTGGCTATCGCTCCGTAGTTCGCTTGCAGACTTATACTATTTGATGCGTTACCCACTTGGTTATTAATCAAATAAAAACCGTCATTGGCGATCAGTGTTGAGTCAACATCGGCGACAATCACATCACCATCATTTAACGTCACTTGACCATTACCGCTACAGGTATAACTGTTGCCAGATTTTTGCCACGAGGTATTACAAGGAGGATATTGATTATTGGATAAATTATATTGTTGGGCACAAACCCCACCGCTCATGATCAGTAAGCTAATCAGCCATTTATAGTGGATCACTTTTTTACCCCCACTTCAATAACTCGCTGCAACGTCCAATCGCCAGCCTGACAACGCCCGGTTGAAGTCAGTTGATAGACAGCGCCAGCATCATCCACTTTACCAATAAATCGGCAGCTAAGCGTCACGCTACATTGGTCCAACCCATCGCCTTGAAAAACGAAGTTCCTTGTTACCGGTGTGTAATCCGGTGGAACAAGCTGAACATTTTGCTCAACCCCGCGACAGCTACTATTGGCGTCATTTTGGTAGTAGCGACTAATAGCAATGTTAGCTGCCGATCGCGCCGCCATTTCAGCTCTTGTCCCTAACACCATCGAAACCAATTGCTGGCTATTGCGCTGTTGATTACGGTTAGCGACCGATGCAACAAAGCCGACCACCACAATGATAAAGATGACCAATACTAAGCCGCTGCCTTGCTGTTTACGGCGTGTTGTAGATAAGCGCATCATGGTCAAACTTTACCTCCTCGCCGCGGTCGGAAAATGTCAGTTCAATTTTCACTAAGCCGTTGCGTTGTAGCTCTGGCTGTGTGACGTAAAAATTAGCTTGGCTAAGGTTTTCCGCCATTAATATTCCGGTGCCGAGCTCGCGAGGCTCTAGAGCCTCGCGATCCAGTTCGTAATCAGCGTAACGATAGATCCGGTTGTTCTGATAACAAAAAGCCACTGGCGTGCGATAAAAATAGACTCGCTTAGCTGGCGATTGAATTACAAACCCAGTCGGTTGTGCCAAGGCAACATCAACCATGATCGCGTCGTTGGGTGGCGTAAAATCAACATCTGCGTTTACTTGCGCTGTTTGCCCGCTGGCACTTGGCGTTTGGCGTAGCGAAGCGGCGTTGGTTGGAAACACGACCAGACGATCGCCATTGAGTACCTTTTTGTCGATCGGCAATAAACGCACCGCAGCCGAAGGCGATTGCACGGTTGGCAGCTCGCTGTAGATCGCGCTGTCAGTGATCGGTAAAAACTCAATGCAACCATTTTCCACCAACACGCTGTTTGGCACCGCTTCACGCAGTTCTCGGCTCAGCCGCTCAGTAATAAAGCGCCCTTGTTGGATCAAAGCTTCGCGGGCGGTGGTATCAACATAAATACCCATACTTTGGCGGATCACAGAGCCTAAAAATAGCCCGACCACCGACAACAGAATAATCGTAATCACCATTTCAATCAGGGTAAAACCACGCATCAGAAATTGCCCTTAATCGCCGCAAACGGGTAACGATTACCCTTCGGGTCAATGATCACCACAGATACGCGTTTATAGTGAGTCAGTTGGTTAGCGTTCACTCCGCTTAGTTGCCCACCACTGTCCTGTTCATAAAATACATTGATCGCCGCAGCAAAGCCTCGATAACTGGTCGTATCTAACAGTGTGCCGAGCACATCTTCAATTGGCCTTGGCTGAGCCGTGATAAAATCATCGACATCGTTGTATTGGTTAATGCTCGCTTCGCCATCTTTACCCAGATCGTCGTGGGCAGTGCACATTTCCTCTACAGCTCCGCTAAGTAAACACTCTGGCACTCCACCATTGGGGCCGGAGTTTTCGTCAAAGGCTCGACCCATCACTTCATCCATAACCGCGCGACCTAACTCGGCGGCTTTTACTGCTAGCACCTGTTCAGCGCTTTGTTGCGAGCGAGGATAAAGCGCGGCCGTGATGCCTGTCATGGCTATTGCCGTTACCGTGATAACGATGATCATCTCAATGAGAGTAAACCCGCGCGGCGCGTTAACACGCATAAATGTACCCCTCGCTATTGATGCACACTTGGCGAGATTCACCCGATTGCAGATTATTTAAGGTAACGGTGCAGTTTGCCGTTAAGCACTGCGCGGCGCGACCTAAACTATCAAAATCTAAAAAATGACTACCATCATTATTGGTTAACGTCAGGGTGATATCGTTCGCCGCCGCGTCAACAAAACTGCTGTCGGTTGCAGGGTTAGACAGTGAAGTAGTACAGACAGCAGAAGAAATAGTTTGAGGGAAAACTTGCTGCGCTTGATTATTGCTGACCAACCAGCGATTACAGAGGTCGGTGCGCTGCATGGCGCGGTTTTGGGTCAAACGCAGTGAGGCTAATACTTCGCTTTGTGTGGTCACGCTTGAAAAGGAGGATATGCCGGTATAACGGCTTGCTGCGTACACAGCCACAATGCCCAGCAGCACAATCACCACGACCAGTTCGATCAACGTAAAACCACGCCGTGCTGCTAAATGTTGCTGCATTTTATACCTCTAGCGAAAAAACAAGTGCTTAAAGTATATAAGAAATTTCCGTAGTGGGCTTAAGTTTTACTGACTTTTGTGGATGAGAAATAACTCTCGTTATAGATAAAGTAAAGGCCAGCAATGCTGGCCTTTAAATGAAATATTAAGGTATTGTACAGTTTGTAGTACCAACCACTGCCGTTGCCGGAGTATTCGCATCAGCTGCTTGTGTGTAGGTAACACATTGTGTTGTATAGTTTGGAATACCAAATGTAGCAGCAGGAGTTGCAGCAGAAACTTCTTGAATAAAACGGAAATCGGCATTATCACCAATACCTTGTACGATATTAGTAATATCATCTTTGGTGGCATTCGGGTAACCAAATGTTGTATTGATAGCCTGGCCGCTGATGCTAACCGCTCCAGAAGTTGCTTCAATGCCTTCTATAGCTGCTTTTCCATAAACGATGCCTGCAGCACCTTGAATTGCACCGGCTAAACCTTGCAATGTAGCTTCACGAGCATCATTTTGTAAATTCAAAAAACGTGGTGCTGCGGTGACGGCGAGAATGCCGAGAATAACAATCACAACCACAAGTTCGATTAGGGTGAAACCGTTTTGTCTTTTCATAGTTACTTTCTCTCTATGTTTTAATCAATGCGCAGACTTACTGCAAAGTGACGGTCACACGACCAGTTTTTATCTCATACACAAACTGGTGCGCGGTTCCGCCCTCTTTTTGCACATAAGTACAAGTGGCTTGACCGTCATCGGCTTGTGCTGAATATTTTACATTAGCGTTATTGGCTGCATTAGCGACTGTGTCAACTTTTGGTGGGTTTTGCAGCAAATTATCCATTAAATCAATACATGACTGATCCGTAATCGCCGCTGGATAACTGGTATTATCGGTATTGAGCGCCAACGGATAACCGTCCCTAAAACCGGTCGCGGCGCCGCTACTATCTGTAGAGCGGGTCAACCAGAAATTGACACCATCATAGTTGACGGTGTTTTGTTTTTCCGAGCCCAAAGTCACAGAGGTTCTTGCCTGAGCTTCCCACTGAGCACGCGCCGATAGAACACCAGTAGCAAAACCACCGGCAACCCCTTCGATGCTGGCTTTTTTCGCTTCATCGGTGACATCTAAAAAGCGGGGTAGCGCTGCAACGGCTAATAAGCCGACAACCACAATCACTACGACTAATTCAACTAAGGAAAAGCCCGTTTGTTTGTTATCCATGCTCTACCTATCTCTTTGTTATTACCGTGTATTATACGCACTTGTTCTCGCATCGCTACGGGGCGAGTGCCCATTTCACTGCTTATGTCGAAAACTCATGCTGAAAAATCGACGCTTACTGTAAACTTATCCCTTAAAAGTTCAATGGTTATCACCTGTTTTTGACTGTAAACATAGCGACATTGATACTGATTTGCTTGATGTGCCGACTCAATTGAAATCACTTTGCTTTCAAGTAGTTGTTCATCTGGGTATAGCAGGCTTAACCAATAACGACAATCTATACTTGATTCATTCTCAGCCAATGGTAATACCCAGCCCGTTGTACTCATATTGAGTAATCGACCATTCGCGATTAAAGTTGAGGGCCGCCCCTTTAATAACCAATCTTGCTTATAAAAATTGGCACTTTCTACGATTTTACTGCTCGCCATCGCTAATGCGGTTTGATTGGCTTCTTTTTCTATCGACTGCCATGCTGATAGCAAAGCCATCAAAAGAACAAAGACAATCAACCCCCAAATTACGAACTGAGAACGCTCTATCGCCGTTTTCATCTGACAACCTTTATCCTTTGATCGCGTCGAGCATTCCCCACATTGGCAAAAAGATGCCAAGTGCCAGCACCAACACCATAGCGGCAACAATCACCAATAAAATCGGCTCTATGCGCGCGGTGAGGGTTTTGAGATCGTAATCCACCTCTCTATCATAGAAGTCCGCGACTTCAAGTAGCAACTCATCAATGCGCCCTGTCTCTTCACCCACCGAAATCATCTGAATAACTAATGGCGTAAAAATATTGGCGTTTACGGCGGTGGTGGATACGCTTGTTCCCGCTTCAATGGCAGCTTTCATTTCTAACAGGCGAGATTCTAGAAATTTGTTATCCAACGCTTCGGCAGATAATGCTATCGATTGGTTTAACGGCACCCCCGCTTTCAACATCAAGGCAAAAGTTCGAGAAAAACGCGCCAATTGCGCTCGGTTCACTATGCCGCCGACAATAGGCATTCTTAAGCGAAACTTATCCCACTTTTGACGCCCTGCGGCTGTGCTCAACCAAGCTCTGAAAGCAAATAAACACCCAAGCAATACGCCTATCATCATCGGCCAGTAGTTGACAAAGAAATCTGACATACCAATTAAAATGCGAGTTGGCAGCGGTAAATCAACCCCGAAACGGCTAAACATGCTAGTAAATTGTGGGATCACTTTAACGTTGAGAATGAACATCGCGACCAAAATAAAGCTGATAACAAAACTCGGATAACGCATCGCCGTTTTAATCCGTTTACGAGTTTCGACTTCTTGCTCGTAGTAATGAGACAATTGCAACAAGGCTTCATCAAGCCGCCCTGTGTTCTCACCGACGTGGATCATCGACACAAACAACGGGCTAAAGACTTTCGGGTACATCTGCATTGAGCTCGATAAACTGCGCCCGTTGGTTAGCTCATTACTAACCGCTTCCAATGCTTCTTTAAGCTGTTTATTGGCACAATTTTGGATAAGTCCTTTCATCGAGCGCAGCAGCGGCACACCCGCCTTGGTCAAGCTGTAAAGCTGACGACAGAAGATTACCAACACCTCAAGTGGCACACTGGGGGTAAACAGCGATTTCCAATCAATCGAAAAATCAGCCCCTTGGTCTGACGAAATTAAGGTCGGAATCACACCCTTGTTAAATAGCGCTTCCGCCGCGAGCTCTTCTGTCGGGGCATCAACATGCCCAGAGGTTTTGCTACCATCTAAATTTCGACCCTGATAACGATACGTTGGCATGAGTAACCTTAACTATAGATAGATGGCTTGAATGATGCCGGATGAATCACCTTCACCTAAGCTCATCACTTCATCTAAACTGACAACCCCTTGTAGCGCCAACTCCATCGCCGAAGCTAGCAGCGGTTTGTACTGCTTCGACTGACGAGCGGCTTGCGCAAAACTAACCGCATCGTTGGCGCGCAGCGCATCCATCATCTCGTGTTCAAGTTCGAGCATTTCAAAAACCCCAATTCGCCCACGGTACCCCGTCAAATTGCAGTTCTGGCACCCACGCCCACGTGTAAAAGCCGCTTCAACTTGATTTGGGAAACGCACCGTCAGCCACTGTTTGCGCGCTTCATCAACCTCATCCACCGCTTTACAATCGGGGCAAACTTTACGCACTAAACGTTGGGCAACCACCGCCCGCACGGCGCTGGCCACTAAATAACCTGGCGCGCCCATGTCCATCATGCGCAAGGCACTATCAACAGCATCATTGGTGTGTAAGGTGCTCAACACTAAGTGGCCGGTTAAGGCCGCGCGCAAACCAATTTCAACCGTTTCTTGATCACGCATCTCGCCGACTAGAATAATGTCCGGGTCTTGACGCAAAAAGGTTCTCAGCACCGTTGAAAAATCAAGGTCAATTTTAGGGTTGATCTGCACTTGGCTGATGCGTGGCAATCGGTACTCAACCGGATCTTCTGCGGTAATGATTTTTTTACCGGGAACATTGAGCTCTGATAACGCGCCGTACAGCGTCGTCGTTTTCCCTGAGCCGGTTGGGCCGGTCACTAAGATCATGCCGTGTGGACGTTTAAGTTGATGACGTAAACGCTGTAAAATATCATCGGGAATACCTGACTCTTCCAGTTTACGAACTCCGGATGATTGGTTGAGCAAACGCATCACCACCGACTCACCGTATTGTACTGGCATGGTCGACATACGAATATCGACCGATTGGCCTTTGGCTCGGATATTAAAACGGCCATCTTGTGGGAGGCGTTTTTCTGAGATATCAAGATTGGCCATCAATTTTAAACGCAGCACTAAAGCCGAAGCGATGTTGGTTTCATTGAGTAGGGTTTCGTGTAATACCCCATCAATCCGCTGGCGCAAACGCAATACGTTGGCATCAGGTTCGATATGAATATCAGACGCCCCAACCTGAATCGCATCTTCAAATAGAGAGTTGATGAGCTTAACAACGGTCACTTCATCGCTATCATCATCACCGATATCGAAATCAAAGGCGGTATTGCCTTGGTGTTCCAGTTGTAGCTGCTCGGCAAAGGACGCAATCTCTTTGGTGCGGCGATAGTAACGATCAAACCCTTCAACCAATTGTTTTTCTGGAGCAATAACAAATTCAAAACTGTATTGGGGTAATTGAGTGAGCAGAGATTCTTGCGCAAACAGATCCGCCGGATCACTCATTGCGATGCGCAGCGTGTCGCCATTTTTGCCAATGATTAAGGCGCGTAAACGGCGTGCATGTACCTCCGGGAGGATCTGCACTGCATCAATATCGACATTGGCTCGGCTGAGATCGATCAGCGGCAGCGAAAGTTGCTGCGATAAGAAGCTAAGCATCTGCTGCTCTGACAAAAAGCCGAGTTCGATCAGCGTGTCACCCAGTTTACGTCCACTGCGTTTTTGCGCAGCGAGCGCTTGTTCAACTTGATTTTCAGTGATGATCCCTTCTTCAACCAGCAGATCACCTAAGCGTTTTCGTAGCTTAATTTGCACTCGCACTCTCCTCTAAACTGCTTAGTACGACTAGGCGATCACGAATAAACAGTTGTGACTGACTCGAGAGGCCAACTTTCGCAAGCGCTTGTTGGTAGGTATATTTAGCCGCCTGAAAATCCATCGTACGCTCTTGTGCTATCGCAAGCCCTAACCACCAGCGTGCGTTCTCAGCATCAAGCTTGACTAAGCGTTGATAGCTTTCTAATGCGAGTGAATCTTGCTTGGCTTTTTGTGCCAAGGCGGCCCTTAGCGAGAGATAATCGATCGAAGCATTGTCAGGTAAATGAACTAACGGGGTTAACGCCGCTTCACTCTGCTTCTCTTTAATCAGCAATTTAGCTAACGCGATCCGCAAGCTTTCTCCATTATGATTGAGCTTTATACCGCTTTGTAAAATTTCAAAAGCTTTGCGTGCATCACCTTTGCCGTAATAGAGCGCGGATAATTTTTGACGGGCAAGTTCATTATCTGGAGTAAAGCGTAGCACTTCACTGTAGGCATCCAATGCCTCTTTGAGCTCATTGCTGTCCACGGCTTTATCAGCGCGGCTCATTGCTTTTACCGCCAGTTGCTCTGGCGTCAAATCCACTTGTTCAATCAAAACACTTGAGATTTTTTGGCCACTTTCAGCACCGAGCGCGACCGCACGGTTAGAATGCAACGGCTGTTGATTGGCTAAGGCCGAATCCTGTTTAACCGTCACTGTGGGCGTTGCTGAATTTGCCGTTTTTTTGTCCACTGCAACAACGGCAGTTTGATAAACGGGACGATGAACTGGGACAATTTTGGTGGTCGGAGAAACAAGCGCAGGCGAAGAGCTTCGCTCATCAACCTCTAACAACAGGCTCTTAGGTTCATTCACTATCGCTTGATTGGCCAGTGTTTGACTGGCTACTGTTTGGCTGACCATAGTTTGGTCAACCGCAGCTTGGTTAACCGTAGCTTGGTCAACCATAGCTTGCTGCTGTGACACCGCCCATCCACCGACCGCTAAGCTGGCAGCAAACCCGGCTACCATCCACAACCAAGCGCGGCTGCGTTTTACTTTCGCAACTTGCGCTGGTTGCAAGTTCACCACCGATTGGCGTTGCGCTTGTGCCAGTTTTGATAGTGCATCGTTCATCGCACTCATGATTGACTCCATCCCCACATAAAAGGGCGTTTAAACTTAGGCTTACAGGTATCAAACGTATCGTGAATCGCTGTAAATAGGTGCTGATTGCGAATTGTGCTGTCGTTTTGCGTAAAAGCCAGCAACAGAGCTTTGTGACACACTTGGTTAATCAAACGAGGGGTACCATAACTGGCTCGCCACAACGCTTTTTTCTGTTCAAGATTAAACAGTTGCGCATCACCTCCGGCTTTGCTCAAGCGGCTCTCGATATAAGCGACTGTTTCATCTAAAGAGAGCGGCCGCAGATAAGCGCTAAAAGTAATTCGTTGGCGAAATTGGCGCAGATGGTGCTGCGCTAAACGCTCATCGAGCTCTGGTTGGCCGATCAACACCAGTTGCAACAACTTTGTGTATTCTGTTTCTAAATTGCCGAATAAACGTAGCACTTCTAATGCATCGTCTGGTAACGCTTGTGCTTCATCAACAATCGCGACTACTCGTTTCCCCTGCTGCTTTAGCACAATCAATTGTTGCTGAATACGATCAACAATATCCGCATCATCTTGCTTACTAAGGCCTAGTTCGCTGGCGACAGCTTGGCGAAGTTCTCGACCATTAAGCGCTGGGTTGGGTAAATAAATCAGTGCAATATGATCATGTAAATGATTGATCAACATACGACACACCATGGTTTTTCCGGTTCCGACTTCTCCGGTTATCTTGATCACCCCTTCGCCTAAATCAATGGCGGCACTCACGGTTTGAATCGCCTCGTAATGTGGCGCTAAGCCTAAAAACAGTGATGTATTAGGCGTGAGATGAAAAGGCAGTTGCTCAAAACCAAAGTGCTCAAGATACATGATGTTTATTCTTCGTCTGGGAACCACTCCTGTAGTAGTTCACGCGAGCGTTCGAGCTCTTTTTGCCAGGTATTAACACCCACAACCGTTGGTTTCAGCAAAATCACCAATTCGGTTTTTTCAGTCAGCTCAGAGGTGTTACGAAACAGATATCCTAACCCGGGTAAATCCCCCAAAAAAGGGACTTTAGATACTTGATTGGAGGTGTTGGATTTCATTAATCCGCCAATCACCACCACGTCACCATCTTGTGCGCGGATTACCGAGTCTGATTCGCGGATCGTACTGCGCGCTAATGGCAACACAATTTGCTTGCCTGCATATTCAATTTGTTTCGTCTGCTCGTCGACTTCAATCACAGCGGGGTGCACGTGCAATAGCACATTGCCTTGGTCATCAATTTGTGGCGTCACGTCAAGCGAGATACCCGAGAAAAATGGCGTTAGTTGGATATCTGGTGCAACATTGGAGTTATCGCCATTACCAACCACACCCGTCACGTCAGTGACATAGTATTCATCAGTGCCGACTTTGATCACCGCTTTTTGGTTGTTAGCAGCGGTAACTCTTGGGCTGGATAGGACATTCAAATCACCCTGAGTTCCCATAAAATTAAGCACTGCTTTAAAACTGCCATCTGAAATGGTGACATTGGTTTGGCCTTGCAGCAGAGTGCCAATCGCATCCATCCCCGGCAGTAACGAAGCCGCACTACCGACCTTATTAATCACAACATCACCATTGCCAAAGGACATATTTGACCAATTGATCCCTTGCTGGTAACCGTCACTCAAGGTGACTTCTAAAATTTTCGCTTCAAGGATCACTTGTCGCTGTAGACGTTGCTGAGAAATGCCAAGGAAGTTACGCACTTCGCGAATTTCATCTGGGTAGGCTCGAACAGTGATTACGCTCGCTTGTGGCGTGACAACAACGCCTTGACCTTTGCCCGAGCCAATCAGCTGTGCAACGGCTTTTTCAAGCTGCGGCCAGAAATCGCTTTCACTGGTGGTTTCAATTTCAGTCCCACCTTTCGAATTACTGGATGAGTTACTCGAATTGGAATTAGAACTGGAATTTGAGCTAGAACTACTCGAAGAACTAGAACCGGTATCCGTATTAGTGATCGTACCGGTGGTGATGGAAGTTAAAGAACGGCCCGTACGTTTAAGTTGTAAATAATCGACCGGGATAGTCACCGTACGCAGGCCTGATGGGTAAACCTGAATCACTTTACCCTTTTTGATAATTTCATAGCCATACATGTCACGAACGACGGCCAATACATCATCCAAAGTCACGTCGGTTAGATTTACCGTTACACTTCCAGTAACTTCAGGGTGGATGGCGGCACTAAACTCAGTTCCTTTCACTAAACTGGCAAAAAATACCCTTGCATCCACATTATCAGCTTGGATACGAAAGCGTTTAACCGTTTCTTGACTGCGCGCTGTGATTCCCTCAATGTCAGGCATCAAGTCAGCTTCTACGGAGGCCGGTAGAACGGCTAGATTTCGGCTGTTGGCTTCATTAATCGCCTGATTCAAAGACTGTTTCATCTCAACTGGATCGCGATGTCCCATAGAACAGCCCATTAAGGATACGATGACTACGCCTAATACGATTTTACGCATACGATTTCTATACCTTACTGCTTGATGTCCAGAGAAAAGAGGCCTAAATCCCACATCTTTCCTCTGCGAGAAAGGGTCACTTGCTGTGGTTCAATGGCTTCTACTGTGTAGCCAAATAGCGACTCTCCGATGCCAACCACTTGATCGTTAAGCACTGCCACACAAGGTATGGTTTGTTGGCATACAATACTTTGCAACCTAGGTAGCGGGTAACTCTCTATCTTATTGACAGGTGATGCGCTCTCACTCGCCCAACCTAATGGCGCGGTAGGATCTTGCGCTGCCCAACTACTGCATACAAAACACATCAACAGCAGTGAAAAAACGGATCTAACCACCAATAAACTCCTGTCTAATGCCTAATGTGTACACTTCCATAATGACTCTGGCTTGGGGGTAATTTTCTACCTTGTATTGGAAATGACGCCAATAATACTTCATCGGTAAACTTTCTAAATTGGTCAAATAATTCAATATCGCGAAGTAATTACCGGTGAACTCCAATCTCACAGGATGAACATAATAGCCTGAATATTCAGATGATTGGTTGTTATTTGCAATCGGCTCTGCTGCTAATGACTCCATGGAGACCAAAGTCAACTCTGGGCTGGTTGCCAAAACACTTTCAAGCAATTGCGCCATCTTTGCGGGTGTAATCAGTGAATCAACCAATGCTGCCAGCTCAAGCGAGAGAGTTTGGCTCTGCGCCATTAACTGTTTGAATTCTAGATTAATCTCTTGATTAGGATCTTTATTAAGCTTAGCAGTCAATAACAGAATTTCACCTTGCATTCGCTGGTTTATCTGCTCAACAGACTGAAGCTGCAACCGATTAGCCGCCACCGATTTCATCGCGGGTTCAAGTAACAAGCTAAACAAGAGCAGTATAATCACCACTAAGCCACACAGGGCGATCAACATTTTTTCACGCGAACTGATGGCTAAAAATTTGTTGCTGATGCTCTGCCAATTCATTGGCTATCCTCCGCTTTAGTTTTAAGCTCAAAGATGAGAATGCCTTGCTCATTGCGCGCAATTTTTAACTTTTCAAAACTACGTCCCACTAGGTTCAGTTCGCTTTTAAACTGACTTAACCAGTTTGGAATATCTTTCGCCTCTCTAGCCAAGCCTTGCAAATCGAGCTGCTCATGATGGATGGTAATGGTCGTTAATGAAATATCATCACGGCTGAGTGTGGCTAGCGAACGCATGACTCCTGAGTAACCGACCTGTTGTGATTGATCAAACTCATTAATCGAATCCAATGTGGCTTGTTTGCCCTTAATTTGCTGCTTCAAACGCTCAATCGCCGCCATTTTTTCAACCGATGGCTTATGCTTATCAACTTTCTGTTTGGTCGTTTCTAATTCAGCAGCAAGGACTTTATTTTGCGCTTGTTTAGCTTGTAGCTGCTGTTTCAATTGACTATTTTGCCATTGATAACTGGCATAGGCCAATAGCATCACTAAAGCGACAATGCCCCAAATCGCGCAGACCATGGAGAGTGAAAAATACTCTTTCTTCGGCTTAAGATGCGCCGGGTATAAGTTGAGCATTGAATCGTCAATGCGAGTCACTTGCTCCACCAGCAGATGAGCCGAACTCGGTAACCGCTCATCAAGCAGGGAAACTTTGACATTTAGACGTTCATTTAATGCATCGACCAACTCTTGCTGCGCTTCTTCATCACACAGCACTTTTAGCTGATGTAATGAGGCCCCTTTAAGCTGCGAGGAAAGGTAATCGATCGAACGTTGCAGTTCTAACGCTAAGCCATCGAGCTGTAAAACCGAGCTGGCGACGCCAGTAATGGGAGAGACAACACCTCTCATAGTTCGTTGAAAACAGCATTTTCGATCCACAAATGCGTCAAACTTAAAACTGCTGTTTTTACTGCGCTGTAGCAGAAAAAAATGCTCAAGATCACCGGCACTTCTCGCCCACACTTCATCTTCGGGAATGACTTTGCCTAACTCTAAACCCATCGCACTCAGTTGCGACGCCACTTCCAATACCGTGCGTTTTGAGACCACGTAGGCTTGAATTTTATTATCTGCGGGTAACGGAAAAGCATCAGCGATGATGTCAGTGACTTTCTCTGTCACCAGATCTTTCAATAAAAATGGCAGGGCGACTGACCACTCTTCTTTGGGTAACTGCGGTTTTTCTATTTGATAAGTTTGATAAAAATGAGCGTGGAGGACAAGGTTAATTACCGTACCCTTGATGTTGAGCGGTTTGAGTGCGTGAAAGAGTACCTGTTGCCACGTTGCACCATCAAGCGGGATCTCTGCCGGCAAAGTCGCATCATCCAAAGCCGAGAAATAGAGAGCATCAGGTCTTACGACAACGAACAATTGCCGCAACGTCGCTTTAGATGGTGTTAATTTATCAATCAGTGACTGAAGATTCATATAGGTTCGCTTTTATTTTTTACGCCAACGATTTCTTCGCCCTAAGGTCACGCTAGGGCTAATTATTTTCTCAGGTAACAAAGGCTGTTCTTCTTCAAACAGTCGGCCTTGCCCACCATGAATGCCTAGGTTTTTTAGCGTTTGCCACTCTTGCTCTGTTTCGACACCGACCGCAATAACTTGAGTCTGAGTACCGCCACAAGCACCGATCATGCTACGAACAAACAGCTGATTTTCATGCCGTTGGTCTATTTTCTTCATCAAACTGCGGTGTAACTTAAGGAAATCAATCTTAAGATCTTTTATGTAGTGAGTGCTGACAATCGTTCTGCCAGCCTGCCCTACGATTGCCTTAGCACCGAGGCCGGAGATCATCTTAATAACGGGGCGCATATAATCGAGATGCTGTACTAACCGACCTTCAGGAAACTCAAAAGAGAGCTGCGATCGGCTACTCGAGGTAAGTTGCAGCAATTCATGTCGAAACCACTTAAAATACGACTTATCGGCGAATGGGACGACATGCAAGTTCACTGACACATTGACCTTAACTTCAGAGCGTTTGAGCAAACGAACCACCTGCAGCAACACGGCTCGATCCATCACCATTTCATAACCTACAGTTTCTAAAGCAGAATGAAAGCGAGAGGCTTTTATAACACCTTGTTCTGGATCATCAATACGCGCAAACAACTCATCGTGCAGCCATACTAAATCATTCGTCTTTTCAAGCAAATAGCAAGGTTGACGGAATAAAATTATTTTCTCAGGCGTCAGCACCTGATCAAACAAAGTTCTCCAACGCACACTGCCCCGTTCCTCTTGGAAAAAGGTACTCTTTTTAAAGCGGCTCCACGTGTTCACTCGCTGTAACTGAGCACTTTTTAAAGCCGTTTCTGCCTCATCCAACACTCGACCACGCCGCTCGCCTTCGCTGTACATACTGATACCTATATGGCACCAGTTTTCTTTATCGAGCGGCTCAGGAGGCGATATGCGCGCTAAAAGCTTCAAACATTGTGTAGCAATAGAAGCGACCTCTTTTACCCCTTGGTGCGGCACAAAAATGGCAAAATCGCTATCGTAATAACGCGATAAAATCACATCTGGATAACGCTGTATGACGTTGGAGATGTTCTCTCCGACTTCCACAACGAGATCATCCGCTGCTTTTTTATCATTTTCTTCGCACAGAGAATCCCAATCATCGATACGCACTAACAAAACGCCACCACGCGCGCCATTCTCTAACAAGGCTGATTCCAATTTGCTATCAAAAAGGACACGGTTGGCCGTACCCGTCAACTTATCTAAGAAGGTTTGGGTCCGGATAAAAGTATCAAAGCGGCTACGCTCTTGACGAGCATCTTGCAGCTCATCAATCAGGACATCAAGCGCCTCACTCGCCGTATAAGGCCACTCGCGGTGATCACCTTTGGCGTACTGCTCCACTCGACCGGCGAGAATCATTCGCCCTCGCTCCTCCAACAATTCAGTTCCAAGCAATTGCTCTTTAAGCCACTTTACCCCACGAATCAAACAAAACACGATGAGACCAACTGCCAACGTAATAGACCACATGGCACCCAATGAGTAGCTATAACTGAGATAGGGAGGAACTGCTTTAAAGCTGATGCTGTAGCCTGGATTACGTTCAAGGATAATATCAATATGGTACAAACGGGCAGGGTCGACTTTGGACGAGGTATCTTTAAAACGGTAAATAACGCCAGCTGGTGAAGAGAGCTGCATTTCAACAATGCTACTGGCTTGCAACATTTTGGGCATCCAACGTTGCAATGAATAAGCGGCATCAGGATCTTCTATTTCTTTATCGACTACCTCCACAATTCCTGCTAGGTAGTGATTGAGATATTCTTGTCCAAGCCGTTGAAAAGACAAAGTTCCACCAATAAACAAAATGAACATTGCACTGGTTACGATGAGCGTAACAAAAGCTACTAACCGAGTACTCAGTTTCAGTGTTGGTGTATACCGCATGAATGCTGAATTCCTTTTCAACGTAAACTTTGTCGATCACTAAGCTGTGCTGACAAATAAGAAAATGCTAATAGTGATAACTATATAAAAAAGCCGCGGTTTTCGCGGCTTTTTTCGACATTCGAACGTTTAGAATGGGATGTCGTCATCAAAATCCATTGGTGGTTCATTATACTGAGGTTGAGCCTGTTGAGGAGCTGACTGCTGCTGTTGCTGTGGTTGCTTTTGCATCGCAGGCTGCTGAGGTTGCCCCCATCCGCCACCTTGTTGCTGTTGTTGTGGCATTCCACCTTGTGCTGGAGCACCACCTTGAGCACGGCCACCCAACATTTGCATCACACCATTAAACCCTTGTACGACAACTTCGGTGGTGTAACGATCTTGTCCGCTTTGATCTTGCCACTTACGAGTTTGTAGCTGACCTTCAATGTACACTTGTGAACCTTTACGTAAGTATTCACCAGCAACTTCGGCTAATTTGCCAAACAGCGCAACACGGTGCCATTCGGTTTTTTCGCGTTGCTCGCCAGTTGCTTTATCACGCCATGAATCTGACGTTGCAATGGTGATATTTGCCACAGCAGCGCCACCAGGCATATAACGAATTTCTGGGTCGTTACCTAGGTTACCCACTAAAATAACTTTATTTACTCCACGGCTTGCCATGTTTTGCTCCGTCTTCCATCATGAGTGTTCTTTAAATAGCTGACTAGGATACCACGCTTTATGCGAGGCACAAATCTTCACAGAAATAGTTGTCAAAATTCATCTCACAATCTTGCTCAATTTCCTATTTTTTAGAACCACTACCTCTAATTTAAGGATGACAAAACACTCAGTTACCTTACTATATGAAACTAAGCGCAATTTTATTTATCTCGTTGGCTTTATAACCTAATTTCCGTCATTTTCTAGACAGTTGTCTAACATTCTCGTCAACAGGAAGTGACCATGAGAAAAGCAAACTATACCCGCACCATTTACTTTCTTTGCTTAGATAAAGAGCAAGAGCACCCTTATATTGACCATTTAACCGATCGGCTTGGACTGCCCATTCCGAAAATTGAGCCTGAAATCCTGCGCCAAACGTATTGTCCAGATAAACACAAAATATTGATGATTGACCATGCCGATTATGCGCTACTGCAGCAACGCTTGGGAAACTGCCCATTAAGCAGTCAGCACCATGAAACGATCCTTATCAATGTGTTGCAAAGATTAACCACGAATGACTTATTAACCTTTGGGCATTTAAAGGGGCTATTTTATAAAAATGACACCCTAGATAAAATTGCATTTGGGCTTGGTGAAATCATTAACGGACAAAATTGGCTACCCAGACACGCTGTAAGCCAGTTACTGCACTACTATCGCTACGCGTTTGAATCCCATACTGCTCAAGTGATTACAGACTTAACCGCCCGCGAAATACAGATCCTCCGCTGCTTACAAACTGGCGCATCGAATAACCAAATGTCGGAAGATTTATTCATCAGTGAATTCACGGTCAAATCACATCTCTACCAAATATTCAAAAAGCTATCGGTCAAAAATAGGGTCCAAGCGATTGCGTGGGCCAATCAAAATATTCTGTCTTAATTATGTGCTTTCACGCAGAATTTAACTGAGTTCACCGCTTTAGTGGTGATAGCGTTTCATAAAGCATGATAAGGTTGCGCCATCAATTAACAATTCAAATAAAAATAAGGTTATAGCATGATCAAAAAATGCCTATTCCCAGCCGCTGGCTACGGTACACGTTTTCTTCCAGCGACCAAATCAATGCCTAAAGAGATGATGCCAGTCGTCAATAAACCCTTGATCGAATATGGTGTTGAAGAGGCGATTCAAGCTGGAATGACCGGGATGTGTATTGTGACTGGGCGTGGAAAACACTCGATCATGGATCACTTCGATAAAAACTATGAGTTAGAGCATCAAATTAGTGGTACCAACAAAGAAGAGCTACTGGTTGATATTCGTGAAATCATTGATACCGCCAACTTCACCTACATTCGCCAACGTGAAATGAAAGGTTTAGGCCATGCAATTTTAACGGGTCGAGAGTTAGTCGGCGATGAACCTTTTGCGGTGGTGCTGGCCGATGACTTATGTGTCAATCAAGAAAAAGGGGTTTTGGCACAAATGGTCGCTCTGTATAAACAGTTCCGCTGCTCAATTGTTGCCGTTCAAGAAGTGCCTGAAAATGAAACACATAAATACGGTGTTATTTCCGGTGAAATGATCAAAGACGATCTGTTCCGAGTGGATGACATGGTTGAAAAACCAGAACCAGGCACCGCACCAAGCAATTTAGCCATCATTGGTCGCTACATTTTAACCCCAGATATTTTTGATCTGATTGAGCAAACCGAGCCGGGTAAAGGTGGCGAAATTCAAATTACCGATGCGCTACTCAAACAAGCGCAATCAGGCTGTGTATTGGCGTATAAATTCAAAGGCCAACGCTTTGACTGCGGTAGCGTAGAAGGCTATATCGAAGCCACTAACTACTGCTTTGAAAACATGTACAAAAAGAACGAACAAAAAGTCGCGTTGGATAAACATTCGACTCATAAAGCTTAAGTAACCGAATGCGTTAGTCACCTAGCCTTAGTAACCTAGCGCCTCCCCAATAAAAACCACGGCAAGTCCCGTGGTTTTTATTTACTGTTTTTTTATCCAGTACCTATTTGCACAAAACTCACACTATGCAATACTTGCTTAACTTGTGTTACATAGAGCCTAGATGATGGACAAAATTGAAGTTAGGGGCGCTCGAACCCACAACCTGAAAAATATCAACCTGACCATTCCACGCGATAAATTAACGGTGATTACAGGGCTATCAGGCTCGGGGAAGTCGTCTCTCGCCTTTGATACACTCTACGCAGAGGGCCAACGCCGCTATGTTGAATCGCTGTCTGCCTATGCACGCCAATTTTTATCTTTGATGGAAAAACCGGATGTTGACCATATTGAAGGTCTTTCACCGGCTATCTCTATTGAACAAAAATCAACCTCGCATAACCCTCGCTCTACGGTTGGCACCATTACTGAAGTTTATGACTACTTGCGTCTGCTTTATGCGCGAGTCGGTGAGCCGCGCTGCCCAGAGCACAAAGTTCCACTTCGCGCTCAAACCATCAGCCAAATGGTTGATAAGGTGTTGGAATTAGCTGAAGGCTCAAAACTGATGCTGCTTGCACCGATTGTGAAAGAGCGCAAAGGTGAACACGTTAAAACGCTGGAAAACTTGGCCGCGCAAGGTTTTATCCGTGCCCGCATTGATGGTGAAACGTGCGATCTGACTGATCCACCAACCCTTGAGCTGCACAAAAAGCACACCATTGAAGTGGTGGTTGATCGCTTTAAAGTTCGTCCTGACCTACAGCAGCGCCTAGCCGAATCCTTTGAGACAGCGCTCGAGTTGTCAGGCGGTATTGCTGTGGTTACTGATATGGATGGTGAAGGCGAACAGATTGTATTCTCAGCCAATTTTGCTTGTCCACACTGTGGCTACAGTATGCAGGAGTTAGAGCCTCGGCTGTTCTCATTTAATAACCCAGCGGGCGCATGCCACACCTGTGATGGTTTAGGCGTACAACAATATTTTGACCCTGAACGCGTTATCCAAGATAGCCAACTCAGCCTCGCGCAAGGAGCGATTCGTGGCTGGGATCAGAAAAATTACTACTACTTCCAGATGCTCACGTCACTCGCTGCGCATTATGATTTTGATTTACATACCCCATTTAACAAACTGCCCAAAAAGGTTCAGGAAATCATCTTGAAAGGCTCGGGGAAAACTGAGATTGAGTTTAACTACATTAACGATCGTGGTGATATTCGGGTTAAACGCCATCCGTTTGAAGGCATTCTCAATACACTTGAACGGCGTTATCGCGATACAGAATCTAACTCTGTCCGTGAAGATTTGGTGAAATACATCTCGACCAAACCTTGTACCAGTTGTAATGGCACCCGTTTACGCATCGAAGCTCGCAACGTATTTATCAATGACACCGCGCTCCCGGAAGTGGTGGAACTGAGCATTGCCGATGCCTTGCAATTTTTCCAATCTCTTGATTTAGAAGGCCAACGAGCACAAATTGCTGACAAAGTAATGAAAGAGATCAATGACCGTTTGCATTTTCTCGTCAACGTTGGGTTGAATTATCTCAACCTTTCTCGGAGTGCTGAAACCCTGTCAGGAGGCGAAGCACAACGGATTCGCTTAGCGAGCCAAATTGGCGCTGGACTCGTTGGGGTAATGTACGTCTTAGATGAGCCATCGATTGGGCTCCACCAGCGTGATAACGAACGGCTATTAAAAACGCTCACGCATTTGCGCGATCTAGGCAACACGGTATTAGTTGTAGAGCATGACGAAGACGCCATTCGTATGGCCGATCATGTAATTGATATTGGCCCTGGCGCTGGTGTGCATGGTGGGCAAGTCGTCGCAGAAGGGAATGTGAATGACATAATTTCCAACCCTAATTCGCTCACAGGACAGTACCTGAGCGGCGCGAAAAAAATTGCGATTCCTACCGTGCGTACCCCGAGAGATCCCAAGAAAACGGTGGAGCTTATCGGCGCGTCGGGTAACAACCTCAAGACGGTTGATTTATCAATTCCTGTTGGCTTATTTAGCTGCGTAACCGGAGTTTCAGGCTCCGGTAAATCAACCTTAATTAATGATACCTTTTTTAAAATTGCTCATACGGCCTTAAATGGAGCCACCACAGCAACGCCTGCTCCATATCAAAAAATCAAAGGGTTAGAGCATTTTGATAAGGTCATCGACATTGACCAGAGCCCGATAGGCCGAACTCCCCGCTCAAACCCGGCCACCTATACGGGCATTTTCACACCGATCCGTGAGCTATTCTCGGGCACTCAAGAGTCTCGCTCTCGAGGCTATAAACCGGGTCGTTTTAGCTTTAACGTTCGCGGTGGACGCTGCGAAGCATGCCAAGGTGATGGTGTGATTAAGGTTGAAATGCACTTTTTACCCGATGTTTACGTGCCATGCGATGTGTGTAAGGGCAAACGCTATAATCGTGAAACATTGGAAGTCCGCTACAAAGGCAAAGCGATTGATGAAGTGTTGGAGATGACCGTCGAAGATGCTTACGCTTTTTTTGAGCCCGTACCGATGATCGCTCGCAAACTCAAAACTTTGATTGACGTGGGTTTATCCTACATACGCCTCGGACAAGCGGCGACGACATTGTCAGGGGGCGAAGCTCAACGCGTCAAACTGGCTCGTGAACTATCAAAACGCGATACAGGAAAAACCTTGTACATTTTGGATGAGCCAACGACAGGCTTACACTTCCATGATATCCAACAGCTCTTGACCGTACTGCATCGCCTACGCGACCACGGCAATACCGTGGTGGTGATTGAACACAACTTAGATGTGATTAAAACCGCAGACTGGGTGATCGACTTAGGGCCAGAAGGTGGACAAGGCGGCGGCGAAATTATTGCTCAAGGAACGCCCGAAGATGTGGCGCAGATCGAAGGTTCACACACAGCACGCTTTCTTAAGCCTATGTTGAAATAGAAAAAAACGGTAAAGTAAAGAAACCAGCAAGTGGTTGCTGGTTTCTTTTAATTGGAACGCGAGACCTATGGCAACATTGCATCTAAGCGGTACACAACTTGAAGCACAAACACCCGCCATCCCCTTAAACAAACCCTTTTTGCTTTCGATTGGCATTCTCTATTTACTGGCAATGCATTTTTTTATGCCCAACCCTGGTGGCTCAGGTCTAGCTTTATCTTTTAATCCAACCACTTGGCTTGCCCTTAGTTTTACGCTCTCATTAGGTCTGTATCAACTCGCATCTAACCGTAGGTTACGCTATTCCAAACTGACCATCGGTCTTTTCATCAGTTGTACCATCATGACGATTCCGCTGCTTTATACGAATGCTCAAATTGAGTCGTCGTTGAGTCGAATGTTAGGACTATGGACTGGGCTGCTTTTTTTTGTATTGCTGCAACAATTTCGTTTTAGTAACAAACATAAGCAGCGATTACTCTGGTTTATCGTACTCGCGGTATTGATTGAAACTCTATTTGGTCTGTACCAATACTTTTTGCTTTCACCCGATAATATTTTTGGCTACAACACCCTCATCAACCGCCCTTACGGCATTTTTCAGCAACCGAATGTGATGGCAAGCTTTCTCGCGACAGGGCTGGTTATGTCCGGCTATTTACTGGCTCGTCAACCGAAAAAGTACAATCAGCATGTTAGCGAAGTGAGCCTACTTTATGTCACTCCACTGCTCACTGCACCGTTGCTGGTGATATTAGCCTCGCGCACTGGCTGGATTGGCGCGGTACTCGGCACGCTTTTTGTTCTGCCTTACCTATTTAAATTTTCGACGCCTAAACGGTTTTGGGGATGGAGCGCTGCAACGCTATTGGGTATTGCTTTAGGGTTTGTCGCTGTCTATTCCCAAGGCTCGGGCGATTTTCTAGAGAATAAGGCTGATTTAGAGAGCCCTCGTCGTTATACCTTTCCTCAAACCATCGATATGGTCATAGAAAAACCCTTCACGGGTTATGGCTATGGCAAGTTTGAATCTGAATATTTGCTTTATACCGCAAGGCAACACCAATTAAACCCTAGCTACCAACCGGGGTTGGCGTCGATGGATCATCCTCATAATGAATTACTATTCTGGGCGGTGGAAGGCGGTTTGTTACCTGTGCTAGGGATCACACTGGCCATGCTTTTCGTGCTCATGCGGATGTATTCGGCAAAGAAAGGGACTAGGCTTGCGATGTTCGCCCTTTTCATTCCTATCGTGTTGCACAGCCAACTCGAATACCCATTTTACCATTCTGCCATTCATTGGATAACCTTCATTATTCTGCTTTTTTGGGTTGATCAACGCGTGGCTAAATACCGTTCGGCCCCTTTTGGCCTTATCAGTAAATCCCTGTTTCGAGTATTGAGTTTAGTAGTGCCGATTTTGACTGGCTTTTATATGCTCAGCGCACTGCACAGTAATTACGTGCTTACCCAATTTGAGAAATCTCAACCCAAGAACCCGGATATCCTACAAAAGGTGACGAACCCTGTGGTTTGGAAAGACCGTTTTGATTGGGATGTCTACAGCACTTACCTCAACATTGGCCTGTATAATCAAGATCCTAAATTGATTACGCCATACATCGACTGGTCATTGGCCATCATAAAACATAAACCGCGTCCTGCTTTTTACAATAATCTGATCTTGGCTTACCAAGGCATTGGTGACGAAAGCCGCGCCGAGCAAATTCGCTCCGAAGCCGCATTTTTGTTCCCCAATATGGATTTCAGTGAGGTGCAATATAGCCCGCCAACCAGTTCGGCTGATCGTTCGTCTGCCAATTAAATCGAGCATATGAGCCTTATTCATAAAAAAAGCTTTCCCAAAAATAGAGAAAGCTTCTGACCGTTGGGCTTATTTCACACTCCAACCCGTAGATCTCACTACCGGATGAGTGGCTTACGTCACTGGTGGAAAATCCAACACCATGGTAGCAACGCTGAAATAGATGATCACCCCGATAGAATCCGCAATGGTCGTGATCAACGGAGCACTGGCTGACGCAGGATCGAGCTTAAACTTATTCAGAATGAACGGAAGGAGCATTCCAACAATACAGCCAATAATCACCACAATTTGCATCGTTACCGCAACGACAAAAGCGATATCACTGCCGCCTCGCCAAAAACCCAATAAAGAGACAGCAATGGCCATTGTTGCCCCTAATAACGCCGCAATCCCTAACTCTCGCACCAACATGGATAGCCAATCTTTCATCACCACTTCACCAGTGGCTAAGGCTCGAACCATCAACGTTGCTGACTGGGATCCTGCATTACCGCCGCTATCAATCAACAGTGGTAAGAAGAAGACCAAGGCGACATAGGTTTGAATCGTCTCCTCAAAGTACGCAATTCCGGCACCAGAAAAAAGATTACCAAAGACTAACAACACCAGCCAAAACACACGTTTCTTGTACATTAGCCATACGCTGGCTTCTTTAAGGTTACCGGTAAAACCAACCGCAGCGACTTTATGAAAATCCATATCCGCTTGCTGCTCGGCCACGTCCATCGCATCGTCATAAGTCACTATACCGACCAAACGAAATTGCTCATCAAAAACAGGTACCGCAAGTAAATCGTATTTACTGATGGCTTGCGCTGCACACTCTTGATCTTCATCGGCTCGAACAAACACTGTCTCTTTGGTCATGATATCAGAGACAAGCGAGGTCGGTTGCGCCAGCACTAAATCCTTAAGCGAAAGTGTACCAAGTAAGCGATTCTGTTTATCAATCACATACGCTTGATAGATGGTTTCCCTCTCGTTGGCCATTTCACGTAAACGCGCAATCGCCTGCTGCACATCATCATCGGCGTTTAACGTCGCATAATCTGTCGTCATGATAGAGCCGACCGAGCCTTGAGGGTAGGCTGCAAGTTGTTGTACATCTTGCCGCTCTTGTTGATCCAGTAGAGCAAGTAGCGGCGGTTGGCGCGTCTCATCCAAGTGAGCATATAAGTCAGCCCTTTCATCATGGGGCATAACTTGAAGCACTTTCGCAAGCGCTTCGAGCGGCATTCTCTCCACCACTTTTTCTCTGATAGGCTCAGAAAAATACCCCAATAGCGCCGCTTGACGAGCGATTGGCATCAATTGCACCAGCTCAAAGACATCCTCTTCGCTCAAGGTCTGATTAGCCAACTGCTCAGCGAAGACTTGAGCAATATCAGCGATGGGATACTGTTCCATTAATTGATTTAAGTTTAATGGGTCACGATTAAAATTAATCGCAGCGAGTTCTAACGCTATTTTTTGTAATTTCATTATCATATCTCAGCCGATATTTAACTTTAAAAATAAACATAATAATTTTAAAGCTTATTTCTATAATCAATGTATTCAATGAATGACTTAAATTTTAAGCACACTGTTCCAATCTCACTAAAATTTCATTTAGTGAAGTTGAGCGACTTATTTTAAAGTTTGTTAATATTTATTATATAGAATAGGCGCCAATCACTCGATTCCGAGTATCTATGATAGGAATCATAGGCAAATGACTGTCTAATAATAACTTTCTAGCTTGAACCTTATCCATTAAGGCCGATATGGCAATATCGCTTTTGTGCATAATATCTTTCATGATGATATTCATCTGTGATACCACCACCTTGCTTAAATAAACAAATCCTAAGTATTCACCTGCATCACCAGAGATAAAGATAAGGTTTAAGCGCTTATCGGTTAAGGACGATGAGCGTAGAATCGCAATCACTGCTTCTACAGATAGCGATGCGCCTACACAAATAAAGTTGTTATCCATTTCGGTTTGAATAGAGTGAGCAGCAGGTAGCCGGTTGCCCATAGCTAATGATGTATTGTACATAACCATCTTTGTATCTCCTTGAAACTATCAAGGCAAAGAAACCAAATTATGCAGAAAATCCACGAAACTGAACTGCAATAAGCTTATACCATCAAGCTCAAGCATTCCCCGCCTTGAACAAGCAAGTTAGGAGAAGATAAAGTCAGTCAAATAGAGAAGCCGTGTACTTGCGAAAGTTCTAGCGGTGTACAAATGACACGCAAGAAATTCAAAAGCATTCACGCTCTAGCCAGTAGAAACGCTGTATTGAATAAATCATATGATCGACTTAAACAAACACGATACTCTATAAAAAGAGTGTGATATTGACAGGAGAGAACAAGAAAAGGAGCTTCGTTAGTATGAATACCAACTTAGCAAAAGCGAGGCTTTAAATGAAAAGTTGGCAACAAAACGTAGGCTTTTCTACTAACCAGAAAATACCACACTTGGATAATCGACTACTCGACGAGTCCATAGATTTCTATTGCACCTCTAAAAAGTTAATAATAAGTATGCTTTCTCAGCGCGGTTATCCTAACGCAGATAAAATAATGGTCAACAAAAACAATCGAACAATGTTCATTTTTTACAATACCATGACAATAAAAAGTAGCATCCAAACCGGTTCTAATATTTAGGCCACAAACTTTTTCATCGTATATTTATTATAAATACACAAAATGCCACTTATTATTCATACGAGTAATTAAACCATTAACGACAAAATTTATCTTAAGATATCAATCACGAGTATTCCACTCACGCTAGGGAAGAGCTAACAATAAAAATGAATTTTATGATTGATGCTGAGACGAACAACGTTCGGCATCAGCACCACAAAAAAAGGAGCAAATGCTCCCTTATGTGTTTTTTTTGCTAATTTGTTAATGACTCTTCTAACGCCCGCAAACATAAGGCCACGTTTTCACTGCGCGCCCCATACCCCATTAAACCAATACGCCACGCTTTACCCGCTAAAGTGCCAAGACCTGCGCCGATCTCCAAGTTGTATTGATTGAGCAAATGCGCTCGCACTTTAGCCTCATCAACCCCCTCTGGAATATAGATCGCATTCAATTGCGGTAAACGACAATCTTCAGCAACGACAAATTCAAATCCTAATTTTTCTAGGCCCTGCTTTAATTTGTCATGCATCACACGATGACGTGCCCACGCCTGCTCTAGACCTTCGTTTTTCAACACCAGCAAGGCTTCATGCAATGCGTACAAACTGTTAACTGGCGCAGTGTGGTGATAACTGCGCTTGCCTGCGCCGCTCCAATAACCAAGCACTAAGCTTTGATCTAAAAACCAGCTTTGAACGGGGGTTGTGCGAGATTGAATTTTTTCAATCGCTTGCGCTGAAAAAGTCAGTGGCGATAAACCCGGAGGGCACGATAAGCACTTTTGGCTCCCAGAATAGACGGCATCGAGCTGCCATTGATCCACATAAAGTGGCACGCCGCCTAAGGATGTCACCGCATCTACAATACTCAGCATGTTGTTTTGCTTAGCCAGCAAACCTAATGCTTGCGCATCACTCAATGCACCAGTTGACGTTTCTGCATGGACAAATGCGAGAATTTTAGCATCAGGGTTAGCCTGTATGGCTTGCTCGACTTTATCGAGCGAAACGGGGGCTCCCCACTCATCATCCACCAGCACCACTTCTCCGCCACAGCGCACTACATTCTCGCGCATACGCTCGCCAAAAACGCCATTGCGACACACGATGACCTTATCTCCTGGCTCAATCAGGTTGACAAAGCACGCCTCCATACCAGCGCTGCCCGGCGCCGAAACCGCGATGGTAAACTCATTTTCCGTTTGAAAAGCGTATTTAAGCAGCTGCTTTAGCTCATCCATCATCTGGATAAAAAGCGGATCTAAGTGGCCAACGGTCGGCCTGCTCAGCGCTTGTAATACTTGGGGGTAAATATCTGACGGGCCTGGCCCCATCAAAATTCGCTGAGGTGGGTTAAAACTGGTAATGGACATAGTTGCTCCTTGCTTGTGGCCAAATGCGAATAGAATACCCAGAGTAAAACAAATCCGCTGAAGCAACAATTCGACCGAAGTCTAGAGGTCAAACCAGTGTCACACTCTGGTTAATTTTATTTTACATTTGGACTTAATTAGCGATTGACATTAACAGTTCAAAAACGTTCAATGAATGAGCTATCTAGCAGAAGAGGAGCACTGCCCAGGCAGATGTTTTGTGGAGCCTCAACTCCAATACAAAACATTAATGGGGAGCAGTGCCGAGATAAACCAAGGTTGTGGATTTGGTTTATCGGTTGAATGGGCTGAATCCCTTCAACTGTCATCAGCAACCCTGATGAAGAGCTTCTGAGGTAAACCAATCATAAAAACACCTCTTTATTTGCTCTAGAAAAACTCTCTTCAAACATTGGACGTTGGTACACCAACACTATTTTTATTTCAGGAAGTCGTGGGAGAAATGCCGTGAGCGCATTCAATGTCGCCAAATTTGGCGGAACAAGCGTTGCTAACTTTGAAGCAATGAGCCTTTGTGCCGCTGTGATCGAAAATAATCCAGAGACCAAATTAGTCGTGAGCAGTGCCTGCTCTGGCGTGACGAATTTATTGGTTGAATTAGCCAATGGCGTACAAGATGCCAATCAACGCTTAAGTATTATCAAACAGTTAGCTGATATTCATCATGCGATTATTGATAAACTTGCCGACCCGCTACAAGTTGAAAAAGAGGTACACTCAATTTTAGATATGGTGGCCAGTGTCGCAGAAGCGGCCTCTTTTCAAGCGAGTAAAAAGCTGACCGATCACTTAGTTGCTTGTGGCGAGTTAATGTCGACCTTCATTCTGACGCAATTACTGCGTGAACGTGGCATGGATGCGATCCGTTTTGATATTCGAGAAGTGCTGCGTACTGATGACCACTACGGTCGGGCGGAACCGCAATTAGAGCAGATCCAGCAATTAGCCCAAGAGAAGTTAACACCACTTTGCCTGCAACACGTAGTGGTAACTCAAGGTTTCATCGGCGCTGATGAACAAGGGAATACAACCACATTGGGCCGAGGCGGCAGTGATTATTCTGCGGCCTTGATCGCCGAAGCAGTACAAGCTTCTGGCTTAGAAATTTGGACTGATGTACCGGGGATTTATACGACCGACCCACGCATTGCGCCTAAAGCCGCTCCGATTGCGGAAATAAGCTTTAGCGAAGCATCGGAGATGGCAAACTTTGGCGCTAAGATTTTGCATCCATCGACGTTGCTGCCCGCGCTTCGCCACGATATCCCTGTGTTTGTCGGCTCCTCAAAAGAGCCTGAAAAAGGCGGCACTTGGATCCGTAAACGTGTGGAAAGCTCACCTCTATTTAGAGCCTTGACCCTACGCTGCAATCAAACCATGGTTACGCTACGCAGCGCTAGCATGTTTCACGCATACGGCTTTCTTTCGAAGGTGTTTGAAATTTTAGCCAAACACAAAATTTCGGTGGATCTGATCACCACCTCTGAAATCAGCGTCTCATTAACATTAGATAAAACCGATACCTCAGGTGGAGCGCCTGAACTGCCTCAAGCGGTGCGCTTAGAATTAGAAGAGCTGTGTAAAGTTGAAGTCGAACATAATCTGTGTTTAGTTGCGCTGATCGGCAATAACATGAGTGAAAGCAAAGGCTATGCAAAACAAGTTTTTAGCACCTTAGAAGATTTCAATTTGCGTATGATTTGCTATGGTGCCAGCCCGCACAACCTCTGCTTTTTATTACACGAGTCGGTTTCTAAAGCGGCAATTCAGAAACTTCATCAAGACTTGTTTGAACGATAAAACCACATTGAGTAGTAACACGCTGAATAAAAAACAGGTTGGCTTAGCCAACCTGTTTTTTATTACTTAATCTAAATTCGGCCCAAGCCATTTTTCCGCTTCTTGCGCATTCCAGCCTTTACGTTGTGCGTAATCTTGCATCTGATCTTGTTGAATTTGTGCAATGGCAAAATAACGAGAGTCAGGATGCGAGAAGTACCAACCCGACACCGAAGCACCCGGCCACATAGCGTAACTGGTGGTTAAAGACATATCGATGGTTTGCTCAACTTGTAACATCTCCCACAAGGTGCCTTTTTCCGTATGCTCAGGACACGCTGGATAGCCCGGCGCTGGGCGTATACCTTGGTATTTCTCACGGATCAAATCATCGTTCGACAACTCTTCGTCAGCAGCATAGCCCCAAATTTCTTTACGAACTTGCTGATGCAAATATTCCGCAAAAGCCTCAGCAAGACGATCAGCTACCGCTTGGATCATGATGGCGTTGTAGTCATCGCCTTGCGCTTTATATTGGTCTGCTAATTCTCGCTCACCAATTCCGCCTGTCACGGCAAATGCGCCGATCCAATCTCGTTTACCACTCTCCTTTGGTGCAATGTAATCGGACAAGCAGTAGTTATAACCTTTGGGCTTTTCGGTTTGTTGGCGTAAGTGATGCAGAACATGAGCAACCTCGGTGCGCGATTCATCGCGATACACTTCGATATCATCCCCCACACTCGCGGCTGGGAATAAAGCGCAAATACCGCGAGCCTTGAGTAGCCCTTCTCGCTCAACTCTATCAAGCAATGCATTAGCATCATGGAATAAACTTTGTGCTTCCTCTCCCACCTCTTCGTGTTCAAAAATCGTCGGATATTTACCCATCAATGACCATGTCATGAAAAATGGTGTCCAGTCGATGTAACGACGAAGGGTAGCCACATCAAAATCATCAAACACATGTACGCCCAATTTAGCCGGAACTGGCGGCGTATAGTTATCCCAATCGATAACCGCTTTATTTGCCCTTGCCACTTCTAATGAGACGGGTTTAGTACGGGGGGTTTTACGGTGATGTTGATCACGCGTGCGTTCATAATCGAGGTTTAATTTTTCAACAAAAGCAGGACGTAACTCATCAGAAAGAAGCGAAGAACAAACGCCTACTGCGCGCGAAGCATTGTTCACATACACAACAGGCTGGTGATAATTTTGCTCAATTTTAACTGCGGTATGTGCTTTAGAGGTGGTTGCTCCGCCAATCAAAAGCGGTAATTTAAACCCTTGTCGCTCCATTTCTTTGGCGACGTGCACCATTTCATCTAAAGAGGGAGTGATGAGGCCGGATAACCCAATGATGTCGACATTCTGTTCTTTCGCGACTTTGAGGATCTGCTCGCATGGCACCATAACGCCGAGGTCAATGATTTCGTAGTTATTACACTGCAAAACGACGCCAACGATATTTTTGCCGATGTCGTGTACATCCCCTTTAACTGTGGCAAGAAGGATTTTGCCATTATTGGAACCCGCTTGCTTAAGCGCGTTGATGTAGGGCTCTAAATGCGCAACGGCTTGCTTCATAACGCGCGCCGATTTCACTACTTGCGGCAGGAACATTTTCCCTTCGCCAAAGAGGTCGCCGACCACGTTCATTCCATCCATTAGAGGCCCTTCGATCACATCCAATGGGCGAGTGGCATTTTGACGAGCTTCTTCCGTATCTTCAACAATATACTCGGTGATACCTTTGACCAACGCATGCTCTAAACGTTTTGCGACTGGCCATGAACGCCATTCAAGCGCACTGGCATCCTCTTCCTTACCGACACCTTTGTTCGCATATTCAGCCGCAATATCCAGTAAGCGTTCAGTGCCATCGCTGCGGCGATTGAGAATGATATCTTCGACTGCTTCACGCAGTTTCTCTGGCACGTTATCGTAAATCTCAAGCTGACCGGCATTGACGATACCCATGTCCATGCCGTTTTTAAAACAGTGATAAAGGAATACAGCATGGATCGCTTCACGCACATAGTTGTTACCGCGAAAAGAGAAAGAGACGTTGGAAACCCCGCCGGAAATCATCGCATGGGGTAAATTACGTTTGATATCAGCCACGGCTTCGATAAAGTCCACAGCATAATTATTATGCTCATCAATACCAGTCGCAACCGCGAAAATATTCGGATCAAAAATGATATCTTCAGCAGGGAAACCAACCTCATCAACCAAAATTCGATAAGCTTTGGTACAAATTTCAAGTTTTCGCTCACGGGTATCCGCTTGGCCTACTTCATCAAACGCCATCACGATCACAGCAGCACCATAGCGGCGAATGAGTTTAGCTTGTTCAACAAACTTCTCTTTTCCCTCCTTGAGGGAAATCGAGTTCACAATCCCTTTGCCTTGAATGCATTTGAGACCTGCTTCAATTACCTCCCACTTAGAAGAATCAACCATGATTGGTACTTTGGAAATATCCGGCTCAGAAGCGCATAAATTGAGAAAGCGGACCATGCAAGCTTGCGCATCCAACATCCCTTCATCCATATTGATATCGATGATTTGTGCACCGTTTTCGACCTGCTCTCGAGCAACATGCAGCGCCTCATCATACTGCTCATCTTTGATTAAACGCTTAAAACGCGCAGAACCAGTGACGTTAGTTCGCTCACCTACGTTGATGAATAAGCTCTCTTTGGTAATCGTCAGCGGCTCTAGACCGGATAGACGACAAGCCACTGGAATATCGGGTAACGCTCTTGGTTTCACACCTTCGACCACTTTTGCCATTTGTCTAATGTGCTCAGGAGTGGTTCCACAACAACCACCAACAAGGTTCAAGAATCCTGCTCGCGCCCATTCCCCGATGTGCTGCGCCATCTCATCGGCTTCAAGATCATACTCACCGAATGCGTTAGGCAACCCCGCATTGGGATGAGCCGAGACATAACATTCGGAAATACGTGATAGCTCTTCAACGTATTGGCGCAATTCATCCGGACCGAGTGCACAGTTCAAACCAAATGAGATAGGCTCAACGTGTCGCAGTGCATTATAAAAGGCTTCGGTTGTTTGCCCAGAAAGCGTTCGACCAGAGGCATCGGTGATTGTCCCCGAGATCATCACGGGCAGTTTGTAACCCAACTCTTCAAACACACAATCTACCGCAAAGGCACAGGCTTTAGCATTTAAAGTATCGAAAATGGTTTCAATCAAAATTAAGTCGCTGCCACCACGAATTAAAGCACGTGTTGATTCTGAGTAAGCTTCAACTAATTGCTCAAAGCTGATATTTCGAAAACCAGGGTCATTCACGTCAGGGGAGAGCGAGCAAGTGCGGTTTGTTGGCCCTAGCACTCCCGCCACGTAACGAGGTTTATCAGGCGTTTTCGCCGTCCATTCGTCAGCAGCTTGGCGTGCAAGTTTTGCAGCAGCGAAATTGATCTCATCGCTAATGGCTTGCATATCGTAGTCGGCCATTGCGATGCTCGTCGCGTTGAAGGTATTCGTCTCGAGAATATCAGCACCGGCCTCCAAGTAAGCACTATGAATTTCTTTGATTAACTGAGGCTGCGTCAAGACGAGAAGGTCATTATTTCCTTTCAGATCGCTTGGCCAATGGGCAAAGCGATCTCCGCGATAATCTTGCTCTTCCAATTTATAGCTCTGAATCATGGTGCCCATGCCACCATCAATCAATAATATTCTCTGTTGCAATTGAGCTTCAATTTGACTTTTAACTTCTCTTCCCACAGTACAGCCTCATTCCTTTTGGTTATTCGCTCATCCTATCATATAACCATTAGAAATCTAGACGTCTAAACTTCACTTTAATTATCGTTTGATACATCTACAATCATGGCCAAAAAGTGTTTGCTATTTGTACATCATCCAAGGAGAATTTCATTCATATTTTGTTACACGACGAGAAAACAATGTCTGTCTATTACACTTTATGCTTCCTATCAGGAGCAGCAATGTTGATTGCCTTTCTAAACAGTAAGATAGGCAATATGCAAACCACTATCGCCATTACAGCAGGATCGATGATGTTGTCATTATTGATCTTAGTTGCAGGTCAAAATGATTGGTTTCATCTAACTCAAATAGCGACAGAAACCGTCAACAGTATTAACTTTGAAAATTTTCTGCTCAAAGGAATACTCGGTTTTCTACTTTTCGCTGGCGGCCTAGGCATCAAATTACCCAACCTAAAAGATCAGAAATGGGAAATCGCGGTTCTTGCGCTAGGCGCAACGCTATTTTCAACCTTCTTCATCGGTTTTGGGCTATACGCCTTCTGTCAATTTATCGGTATTCACTTCGATCTCGTTTACTGTCTACTATTTGGTGCACTCATATCACCAACAGACCCAATAGCCGTATTAGCTATTGTTAAAAAGTTAAATGCACCAAAACGTATTTCAACCCAAATCGAGGGAGAATCGCTCTTTAATGATGGTTTTGGTTTGGTTATCTTTGTCACTATTTTCACTATTGCATTTGGTACAGAAGCACCAACCATAGGTAGTGTAACTATGTTGTTTATTCAAGAGGCAATGGGGGGCATCCTGTATGGCCTAGCTCTTGGGCTATTATTCCACTACCTCATCAGCGCCACCGATGATCACTCAATGGAACTGCTTTTAACCATTGGTATACCGACTGCTGGCTATGTTTTTGCAGATGTTATTCATGTTTCCGGGCCTTTAGCTATGGTTGTATCAGGGATAATGATCGGCAACTGGACACGCTTCATTGGCTTTTCAAAAGAAAGTGAAGAACACCTTGACCACTTTTGGGAATTGGTTGACGAATTTTTGAATGGTGTGCTCTTTCTACTTATCGGTATGTCGATGCTACTCTTCAAATTCCATGAAGAGGACTGGATATTGATGGCTTTCGCCATTCCTCTTGTCTTATCTGCTCGCTATCTAAGCGTTTTTTTCTCTTACATCGGCTTCAAGCGTTACCGCTCCTACAACCCATGGTCAATAAAGATACTAACTTGGGGAGGGCTACGAGGTGGGCTAGCACTAGCAATGGCACTTTCTATCCCATCTGGCATATTAGTTATCCCAGACAAGCTTATTGATGTAAAAGAGATAATCCTTGTTATGACATACGCTGTCGTGGTGTTCTCAATACTTATTCAAGGTTCAACAATTACCCCATTGATAGACAAAGCAAAACAAGCTGAAAAGTCGTCAGTGTAGAAAGAAAACTGTCAGTAATAACTGATCAAATCAATTTTATCCCTAGCCGATGTTCTAGAACATCGGCTTTTGCTATCTTTACTTTGTTGCTCCTCTCTATATCTACTGTAATACCAATTCAAAAAATATGATCTAATTAAGGCTGTTGAACTATGGTGAAATATCACTATGAATAGCTTTAGTAACACCTATTTAAAAAGCTGGCGAACCCTATTCAAATGAAGGTGTGATGATGGCTCTCGCACACCCCAAAGAAAGTCATTCACATACACAAATAATCACACAATAGCTTAAAGTCAACCGAACAAGTTTGAACAAACAGGTTCAATGATTATTGAAGAAGGGCGCCAAGTAAAATTACGGACCGGTAAGCGAGCCCTAGCTAATCAGAGTGTTACGGATTACAAGGAGTGAATATGTAAGTATGTGTGGAATTGATTTTTAGAAGACGGCAGTGAGAGTGATAAAAAATAAAATGCTCTTTTGCTCAAACGAAAAAAGCCCTGCTATTACTAGCAGGGCTTCTTAATAAGTGGCGGAGCGGACGGGACTCGAACCCGCGACCCCCGGCGTGACAGGCCGGTATTCTAACCAACTGAACTACCGCTCCGCAGCGTGTCTGGTTAGACAATATTC
>NZ_JAMQXI010000051.1:0-48359 GCF_024743775.1 Vibrio sp. RM-69-4 | reverse complement strand
GATCGTGTTCCTTCCTAGTTATGATTCGTCTTGAGTCACATATAGCTCAAGACGCGCCAGAAATTGCTATTTTATGCGCCAACTCTCATCAGCGCAATAGATTCGTTATTAAACAAATAACAGTTAACCACGTTCTGCAATGATTGCTTCTGCAACATTTTTTGGCACATCAGCGTACTCTGCAAACTCCATGGAGTAAGAGGCGCGACCCTGAGTGGCAGACCGTAAGTCTGTTGCATAACCAAACATTTCCGATAGAGGGACTCTAGCATGGATAATCTTAAGGCCTGCATGGCCTTCATCCATACCTTCAATCATGCCGCGACGACGGTTTAAGTCACCCACAACATCACCCATCCAATCTTCTGGAGTAGTTACTTCAACTTTCATCATTGGTTCAAGAAGAACAGGCTGCGCTTCTAAAGCACCTTTCTTGAACGCCATCGAACCAGCAATCTTAAACGCCATCTCGCTTGAGTCGACATCATGATATGAACCATCGAATAATGTCGCTTTCACATCCAGAATCGGATAACCAGCTAACACACCGTTGTTCATTTGCTCTTCGATACCTTTCGCAACCGAGCTGATGTATTCCTTAGGAATCACACCACCAACGATTTCGTCGACAAAGACAAAGCCTTCACCGAGTTCCGCAGGTTCAATCTTAAGCCAAACGTGACCATATTGACCACGACCACCAGATTGACGAACGAACTTGCCTTCTACTTCCGCTTTTCCACGGATAGTTTCGCGGTAAGCCACTTGTGGTTTACCAACGTTACAGTCCACACTGAACTCACGCTTCATGCGATCAACAATGATGTCTAGGTGAAGCTCACCCATACCAGAGATCAACGTTTGACCTGTTTCCTTATCGGTTTCGACACGGAAAGATGGGTCTTCCGCCGCCAGTTTACCTAGCGCAATACCCATTTTTTCTTGGTCAGCTTTAGAGCGAGGCTCTACCGCAATTTGAATCACTGGCTCAGGGAATTCCATGCGCTCAAGAACCACTTTGTGGTCTGGGTTACACAGCGTATCGCCTGTCGTGACATCTTTTAAGCCGATCGCAGCCGCAATATCGCCAGCACGAACTTCTTTAATCTCTTCACGTTTGTTGGCATGCATCTGTACGATACGACCAAAACGTTCTTTTTTCTGTTTCACTGAGTTGTAAACGGCATCGCCAGAGTTCACCACACCAGAGTAAACACGCATGAAAGTCAATGTCCCAACAAATGGGTCAGTGGCAATCTTAAATGCAAGTGCCGAGAAAGGTTCGTTGTCGTCAGCGTGACGTTCTACTTCGTTCTCGTTTTCATCCACGCCTTTAATGGCTGGTACATCTACCGGTGAAGGCAAATATTCAACAACTGCATCCAATACCGCTTGTACGCCTTTATTTTTAAAGGCACTACCACAAGTGGCCAATACGATTTCATTGTTAATGGTACGAGTCCGTAGCGCTTGTTTGATTTCCGCTTCTGTCAGCTCGCCGTCTTCAAGATACTTTTCCATTAACTCTTCACTAGCTTCCGCTGCCGCTTCTACTAGGTTGTTGTGCCATTCTTCGGCCAACTCAAGCATATCTTCTGGAATGTCTTCGTAAGTAAACGTCATGCCTTGATCGGCTTCATTCCAGTTGATGGCTTTCATCTTGATAAGGTCGATGACACCTTTGAACTCTTCTTCCGCACCAATATTTAATTGAATAGGAACAGGAGTCGCACCAAGACGATGTTTAATTTGGTTTACAACGCGTAAAAAGTCTGCGCCAGCACGGTCCATTTTATTAACGAACACCATGCGAGGAACACCGTATTTGTCAGCTTGACGCCATACAGTTTCAGACTGGGGTTCAACACCAGATGAGCCACAGAATACAACCACAGCACCATCAAGCACACGAAGTGAACGCTCTACTTCAATTGTAAAGTCAACGTGTCCTGGGGTATCAATGATGTTTACGCGATGATCTTGGAACTGTGCTTCCATACCACGCCAGAAGGTTGTCGTAGCAGCAGAAGTGATAGTGATACCACGTTCTTGCTCCTGCTCCATCCAGTCCATGGTTGCAGCACCATCGTGAACTTCGCCGATTTTGTGAGAAAGGCCAGTGTAGAACAGAATACGCTCAGTAGTGGTTGTTTTACCTGCATCTACGTGAGCACAGATACCGATGTTGCGGTAGCGCTCAATAGGAGTTTTCCGAGCCACGATTGTATCCTCTTACTAAGGTAATCCTTAGAGTATGAAAATGTGCTGCGAGAGAACCTCGCAGCACAGAAGGTATTACCAGCGGTAATGAGCGAATGCTTTGTTCGCTTCTGCCATACGGTGAACGTCTTCACGTTTCTTAACAGCAGTACCTTTATTTTCTGACGCGTCTAGCATTTCAGCAGCTAGGCGAGCAGCCATAGATTTTTCACCACGCTTACGCGCAGCATCAACTACCCAACGCATAGCAAGTGCGTTACGGCGAACCGGACGTACTTCTACTGGCACTTGGTAAGTTGAACCACCCACGCGGCGAGATTTAACTTCGACCGCTGGACGTACGTTTTCAAGAGCTTCTTCAAATACAGCTAAGTGACCTTTGCCAGATTTCTCAGCCATAGTGTCTAGTGCAGTGTAAACAATTTTCTCTGCAGTAGATTTTTTACCGTCAACCATAAGAATGTTAACGAATTTTGCCAGCAGTTCAGACTTGAACTTTGGATCTGGAAGGATCTTACGCTGACCAATAACGCGACGACGTGGCATGGATATTCTCCGTTGTCTTTTTCAGGTTATCCAAAACTTTTCAGTTTCTTCAAAAATTAAATAATTTAGTGTTTGGCCTTACTTAACGGAAATCCATTAAGATTTAGGACGTTTCACACCGTATTTAGAACGAGCTTGTTTACGGTCGTTTACGCCTGCACAGTCAAGTGCACCACGGATTGTGTGGTAACGCACACCTGGAAGGTCTTTTACACGACCGCCACGGATAAGAACAACTGAGTGCTCTTGAAGGTTGTGACCTTCACCGCCGATGTACGAAGTCACTTCGAAGCCGTTCGTTAGACGAACACGACATACTTTACGAAGTGCTGAGTTAGGTTTTTTAGGTGTAGTAGTGTAAACACGTGTACATACACCACGTTTTTGTGGGCACGCTTCTAGTGCTGGCACGTTGCTTTTAACAACTTGCTTTACACGAGGATTGCGGACCAACTGGTTAATAGTTGCCATTAACTAGCTCCTGAATTTACTTAAAGTAAGCTTTGTGAAAAATCTAGTCCCTAGTGCACTTAGTACAAATAGGGACGCAAAATTCTATGCAGCAGTGAGAGGTGTGTCAAGAAATATACAGATCTTTTTTAACCACCATAAGTAAAGGGTGGGTAATAGAGGGGTAATAGTGATAAGAAAATCTACCAAGTGATTGATTTTTCATGGTTAGTAGTAAGTTCAACCAAACCAGAGAAATCCACTTTGGTAATTTGTACTGAGCAGAGATCCTGCACCCCACGCGCGCAGAGATCCTCAAGTAAGACATAAACCCTGTTCAGATCGTTGAGTAGTAAAAAAGAGCCCGCACTAGGGTTACTCATATAAACTGCTTCTTCAACCAAGATAATACTATCCTCAGCCAAACAATAACGCTGCGCTAAGGCCAGTTTTGCCGTGTCTTTTACAATATGCAGCATAGGTACACCTTAGAAAGTTAGTACTTGATCGCACTCGTGAAGTAACTGAGCGATTTGCTGAGGCGATTTTTTTTCAACATCAATTACCCATTGAGCCGATGCTAACCCCAACTCTTCAACGCTTTGCTCACACAGATAAAGGTGTTCAATATCGTATAACTCAAGCAGTTTAAACGCACTGATATAATCACGGCTAAGCAGTTGTTGCGGTGATTGGTTGGCGACGATTTGCGTCACGCCAAGCCCAACAAAAAAGAGTGAGATCGCATCACAATAGGCAGAGGCTGCCAGTACAGCATCCAGCCCTTCTCTTCCAGCCGAACTAGAATGAGGCGAAGAATGAAAAACAAAACCGATTTTTTTCAAAACTGTACCACTCGATCTTGAGTTAATAACGCTTCAGCTAAGCTTCCTAACCCAGTTTGTGCAAAACCTTGTGCCAAATTATGCGCAGTGAGCTGGTGTTGCTGAGCTTCATTTTCACTGATAATGCCACGACGTAACGCTGCAGCAACACAGGTTTCTAAGCGTACATGGTGTTCAGTAGACAGCTTCTGCCATGCTTTCACAAGATCAAACTCATCGTTCGCAGGCGCGGTGATCGCAGAGCCATTGAAAACACCATCTTGATAAAAAAATACTTGCTTGAGTGAATGCCCTTTTTCTAACAATGCACAGGCAAACAGATAAGCACTACGCGCTGCCTGTGTGCCATACACTGAGCCATTGACCAATAATGTGTAACTCAATACTGGCTCCACTAACATTCATCTCCGGTCTTGCGTTGGCGAATGTAGAGATAGACAGTATGTTTAGAGATATTGAGCCGATCAGCTACGCGGTTAATCGCATCTTTGATGTCAAAAATGCCTTTGTCATACAGCTCCATCACGATCTGACGGTTCTTGGTATTGTTAGACACTGATTTATCGGCGTTGATCTCTTCAATTGTACGCTCTACCGTCTGATCCACCAGCTCTTCAACATCACTGGCAAAGTTAACCGATGAGGCGGCTTCCTGAGCTTCCTGAGTCGGCATGAATGATTGCAGAACTTGTGAGAACGGAGCATCTAAATTGACGTTGATACAAAGTAAGCCAATGACTCGGTTATCACCATTACGAATCGCGACCGTAATCGATTTCATCAACACACCACCCTTGGCGCGAGAGAAATACGATCGTGAGAAGTTACGCTCCGATCCTTCAATATCTTTCAACATACGCAGTGCAAGATCGGTGATCGGGGAACCCACTTGACGTCCCGTGTTTTCACCATTGGCAATTTTAATCGCCGAGGTATTGAGATCTTCCAATGAGTGCAGAACGATCTCACAAAAAGGACCAATCAGGCTGGCGATACCGTCAACCACAGCTTCATAAGATCGAAGAATGATTTTATCGTGATCACTAAATGGCATCACGTGCACGGATTCCATTTCAAGCAACATATCCGCGTTTAGAGTTTCTGTCGTTGTCACTGTTATCTAGCCTTAGAGCGAAAAATCAACAAATTGACGTAAGTTTATCAGAAAATTTTAATCGAAAACTCTGTTAAGTCACTAACAAGTGATTTAGAACAACTAATTAGTGAGTCGTTAGAGACAGAAAAGGCCTGATTCATCAGGCCTTTGAGCTGGTTACAACGGTTCAACAATGGCTGATATTATTTAGCCGCATCGCTACCGTTATCAATTTTTAGTAACTCCACTTCAAACACAAGTGTTGAGTTTGCTGGAATAGTCGGCGTATCTTGCTCGCCGTAAGCCAGTTGCGGCGGGATAACAAACTTGTATTTTGCTCCCACTTGCATCAGTTGCACACCTTCTGTCCAACCAGGAATAACCCGATTGAGTGGAAATGTCGCTGGCTCACCACGATCATACGAGCTATCAAATTGAGTACCGTCAGCCAGTGTCCCTTTGTAATGAACTTGAACAGTATCGGTCTCTTTTGGTGACTCACCTTTTGCTGGCGTCAGTACTTGGTACAGTAAACCAGATTCAGTTTTCTTTACGCCATCTTGTTTTTCAAATTCAGCGCGGAATTCGTCACCAGCTTTTTCAGCAGCAGCCGCTTTTTCAGCGGCTTTCGCTTGCATGGTTTCAGAAACGCGTTTATCTAGAGCTTCTAGCGCTGCGCGTGTCTCTTCTTCACTCAACTCAGCATTGCCCGCGAAGACATGTTCAATCCCTTTTAGAACCAGATCTTTATTCAGATTGATACCAATTTCGGCTGGTTTTTCAATGCTGGTGCTGAGGTAATTTGCAAAAGAGACGCCAATCGCGTAAGCCGCTTTGTCATCTTCTGTTTTAAAGTGAACCGTTTTTCCCGCTTCCGTTTGTACTTGTTCTGCTGCAGGTGCTGCTTCAGTTTTCGGGGCTTCATCTTTCTGGCAGCCAACTGCAAGCATGACGGTTGCCGCAAGCAGTGACACTTTAAACAATGATTTCATTTATTTCTCCAATTTGTAGGCAAACCTTTTGTTATTACGCACAAATTTCAGTGAAAAACTGGTGCGCTAAACAGAGTTGTACCAATATAGCGATATGTTGATAGATTGTCTTTACACTCAAAGCGGATAATTAGACTTGATGCGAATAATTTCTCATTCAATCCTAGGTTGCATTGTCATCTTGATGTTAAATGGCTGTTTTTTCTCTAACAGCGATGTACAACGTTGGGATATAGAACCAAACGGTTCGACCAGTTTCGGTTTAAGCCGCGATGGTCGTTTTGCGCTACTCTATTCCAAACAAAGACAACTCGTTCTATGGGATCTTGAACAAAACAAAACCTTAGCCGAATTGGGACCTCAAGACCCACAAGCCAATACCGTTTCTCATATTCGACTCTCCGATAATGGCCGTTTTGCCGTGACCGCTAGCCAAATTAACTTTGCTGTATGGGACTTAGGTTGGACACAAGCTCAAGGTTTGTGGTCCATCTCCGATGGGCTGATCCGAGACATTGACATTGCCAATAACGGAAAACAAGTTCTACTCGGTTTATCCAATGGTAAAGCGATTTACGTCGATTTAGTCACTGGACGTCGACTAGAGTTCCTTGCTCATCGAGAAAAAGTGAATTCTGTCGCCCTATCGCCCAATGGCCGCTTTGCTCTGACGGGAGGTAATGATTATTTTGCCTACCTTTGGGATACGCAAAGTGGGCAAATTTTACGATCGTTTGAACATGAGCAGCGGGTGAATCGAGTAGCGCTGCAGCGAGAGGGAAAATTAGCCTTTACCTCCGATGGTGGTAATCAATCCATTATTTGGGATCTCTCCTCGGGTAAGGAACAGGCGAAATTGCGCAGTTTTTCACGACAATTGATTTTCTCTACGGCGCGTTTTTCCGATGATGGCAGATTGCTTGTGACAGGGAATCCTTCAAGCCAAGTCGCGGTTTGGGATACTCAAAGTGGTAAAAAACAGCAAGGATTCGAAGTAGAACCGCTAAAAGATGCTCGCCCACCCACTGCGGTGGTGTATGATGCGGCCTTTGATCATCAGCAACGAATTATTACCGGAAGCTCTGCAGGTATTGCTCAAGCTTGGAAACTCGACGATTAGTTATGAACGATAAGTATATTCAGCAATTAGAACAGCGTGTTAGTGACTTGGAATGCCAACTTGCTTTCCAAGAACAAACCATTGATGAACTCAATCAAGCATTATCAACACAGCAGCTCATGCTGACGAAAATGCAAGACCAAATGAAATATGTGGCTGGTAAAGTCAAAAATATGGATGCCTCACATTTAGCGGATCCATCAGAAGAGACTCCACCACCTCACTATTGATAGTGATGATACTGATAGTGATAAACTGATCATAATAAATCGGTTACCACGCTATTGTGCATCACTATCGTGCGAAGTAGTACGCAATGATGCCCCCAGCAACGACGAGACAACCACCGATGCGGCGCAGTTGATGATCGGGCTGCTGGCTGAGCTCCGACACCATCTTTCTCCAGCCATTAGGGGCGATTAACGGTCCAATACCTTCTGCAATTAACACCAGCCCCACAGCAAGCCAGATTGAATTCGACATAGTGCCTTCTCTCTTAAAGCCAATAAACGACAAAGGCTCCCTGAAGGAGCCTTTGAATAAACAACGGTCAATTATTTCGTTGTCAAACCTTTGGTGTTATTCATGTACTTGAAGAAATCACTCTTAGGATCAAGCACCAAGATATCACTCTTCTCGCTAAATGATTTCTCATAGGCTTTCAGCGAACGTAAGAACCCGTAAAACTCAGGATCTTTACTGTACACATCTGAGTAAATCTTCGCTGCTTTAGCATCAGCATCACCGCGAGTTACGCGAGCCGTTTTATCCGCTTCCGCTAAGATAGTCGCCACTTCAAGTTCAGCTTGAGCACGAATGACTTCGGCTTTTTCACGACCTTGAGAGCGGTGTTTACGAGCTACTGACTCACGTTCAGCACGCATACGACGATAGATAGACTCACTGATCTCATCTGGGAGGTTGATTTTCTTAATACGGAAATCAACCACTCTCACGCCTAAATCTTTCAGTGCGCCTTTACGCGTATCTTCCAACACATTTTCCATCACTTGGTCACGCTGACCATCGATTTCCAATGCTTGTTTCGCAGCCTCAGTCGTGACGACTTCATCATCAGCACTTTCCGGCAAGACATCTTTATTACGTGGGCCTGAAACAATTTGTTTGATTTCACGAGAACCGATTTCAGAACGAAGAATGTCTGTCACTTTACGCTCTAACAGTGCTTGTGCCGTCAATGCATTGCCACCACCCGTTGCCAAGTAGTATTGACCAAAGTCTTCAATACGCCATTTGACATAGGTATCGATGATCACATCTTTTTTCTCTGAAGTCACGAAACGGTCAGAGCGGCCATCCATTGTTTGGATGCGCGCATCTAACGTTCTTACTCGATCAAACAGTGGCATTTTAAAATGCAAACCCGGTTCGTAGATTCGAGCAATTTCATTGTTATCTTTCAGAATACGACCGAAACGGACAACAATACCGCGCTCACCTTCAGGAATCACAAACAGCGACATCAACATCAATACCAGTGCAATCACTAATACTGGGATCATTAACTTACGCATTACTAGTATCTCCCTTGACGTGTATTGCTAGAGCGAGACGGTGTATTACCTGTATCACTGCTGGTTGGTGAATCAAGCTCTATCTGATCATAGGTTGATGATGATTTATCTTGACGTTTGGTGTCATTCTTACTGTCTTGGCCTGTAATTCGATCCAACGGTAGATAAAGCATATTGCCACTGGATTCTGAATCAATTAGCACTTTAGATGTGTTTGAATACACCTCTTCCATGGTATCTAGGTAGAGACGATTACGTGTCACATCTGGCGCGGCTTGATACTCAGGGAGCAGTTTTTCAAACTGTGCCACTTGACCCAATGCTTCGTTAATCGTGCGTTCTGTATAACCTTGCGCTTCTTTCTTCAAACGTTCTGCTCGGCCTGTTGCTTTAGGCAGAATTTCGTTCTTATACGCTTCAGATTCACGAATGAAACGCTCTTCATCTTCTCGCGCCGCAATCGCATCATCGAACGCATCTTTCACTTGCTCTGGCGGACGAGCCGACTGGAAGTTGACATCGACAATCATTAAGCCCATATCATAGCTATCAATGATTTGATTCAAGGTCGTTTGGGTACTTTGACGAATTTGCTGACGGCCACTGGTTAAGATACTGTCCATCAAAGAATCACCAACCACGGCACGTAATGCTGAATCAGTTGCTTGGCGTAAGCTATCGTCAGCATTAGTCACACGATACAAGTACTTGTATGGATCAGACACGCGATATTGTACATCCATGCCAACAGTGACCACGTTTTCATCTTTGGTTAGCATCAAACCCGATGCACGTAGTGAGCGAATCGCTTGTACGTTAACGGCCGTCACCTCATCAACAAAGCGAGGACGCCAGTTCAAACCTGGATCAACGATGCGATCATACTTACCTAAACGCAGCACGACGCCACGCTCAGCTTCACCAATCGTATAGAAACCAGAAAAGAACCACACCGCAACTGCGATTGCAGCAATGACTCCAAAGCCAATTGCGCTACCACCAGAGAATGAAGGGCCTTTACCGCCTTTCTTACCAAATCGTCCGCCCAGTTTCTGGCTCAGTTTATTGAAAACCTCATCCAAATCTGGCGGTCCTTGATCACGGCCACCTTTATTTTTGTCACCACGATTATTACCCCAAGGGTCATTATCGCGGCCATTGTTGCCGTTGTTATTACCGGGCTCATTCCACGCCATTAGAAAGCTCCATCATTTGATATGACGTTATACTGTAGCAGTCCTTTAAGTAACTATAAAGTCACGCAAAACTGCTTCTTCTCTTTTTTCTAGTCTAAACCAATCAACTTGCTGCATACGAATGTTAATCAACAAATTACCATCTGGATCATATTCTTCTTGTTGAATACATTTCATTTGTGAAAATGCACTACGAATGCGACCTTGGTGCAGTGGTGGAATACACAATTGATATTGAATGACTTGACTCGCTAATCGCTCTGTCAATGCTTCGAAAAGCAGATCAATACCTTGTCCATCCATGGCTGATAACCACACGGTTCTCGGTATTCCCTCATCATCTTTTTCGATGCGAGGTTGTTGGCCTTCTAGATTATCGATCTTGTTCATGACGACAAGCGTTGGCACCTCATGGGCGTCAATCTCTTCTAATACATCATGGACGGCTTTGATATTCTCACGAAAACGCTCATCACTGGCATCAACAACATGTAACAAAATGTCAGCTTCTTGAGTTTCTTGTAACGTGGCTTTAAATGCTGCAACTAAATCGTGCGGCAGATGACGAATAAATCCTACGGTGTCAGCGAGAACGGCAGTACCAACGTCCGCCAATTCGATTTTCCGCAAGGTAGGATCTAGGGTTGCAAACAGTTGATCGGCTGCATAAACCCCAGCTTCAGTAATGCGATTAAATAACGTTGATTTCCCCGCATTGGTATAACCCACTAGCGATATGGTGGGAATCTCAGCTCGATTTCGAGCTCGGCGTCCTTGTTCTCGCTGCTTAGCGACTTTCTCTAAGCGGCGTAATATCGCTTTAATACGTTCACGCAATAAACGTCTGTCGGTTTCTAGCTGCGTTTCACCAGGTCCACGTAAGCCTATACCGCCTTTTTGTCGCTCAAGGTGCGTCCAACCACGAATTAATCGCGTAGAGATGTGGCGCAATTGTGCCAGCTCTACTTGCAACTTCCCTTCATGGGTTCGTGCTCGTTGGGCAAAAATATCGAGGATGAGGCCAGTACGGTCAATCACTCGACATTGGCATAGTTGTTCAAGATTACGTTCTTGGGCAGGAGAAAGGGCGTGGTTGAAGATCACCACATCCGCTTCAACAAGTTGAACCGCATGCGCTATCTCTTGGGCTTTACCCTCACCGACATAATATTTAGGGTGTGGAGTTTGACGGCTGCCAGTAATAATTTGCAGTGTCGACACTCCAGCAGAAGAAACCAGCATTTCACACTCGCTGAGATCATCCCACTCACCCTTTTGCGTGAAGTTGATATGAACAAGTACCGCTCGCTCACCGGCTTCGTAACGGTCAAACAAGCAACCAACTCCTTTGTAAGTAAATAATACTAATCAGAGAATTACTCTTCTGATTTGTCTGATGGACGATCAGACCCAGTGCGTGGCTCAGCAGTATGGTGGCTCACTGCACGTGCAGGAACAACCGTTGAAATCGCATGCTTATACACCATTTGATTGACTGTGTTTTTCAGTAAGATCACAAATTGATCAAAGGATTCAATCTGACCTTGAAGCTTAATTCCGTTCACAAGGTAGATGGATACTGGAATGCGCTCACGACGTAGTGCATTTAAGAATGGGTCTTGTAGAGATTGCCCCTTAGCCATTTTATTTTCCTTATTTGTATTTTGTTGTAGTTATTTAGCTAGTGGTGCACTGCATTATTGGTGCGGCCTTTGCATCTGAGCTAAATGAATAAAAACCCCGTTGCTACTTGTTATGACGGCGATAATGCCAAATATCAAGTAACGGATCCTTTACAGGGTACATCACGCAAAAGCGATCACATTATACACAGCTAACTCCATCAGATGCTATGGCATTTGAGAGAGTTTCTACTGCATGATCAATGTTTTCGCTATCTAACCAAGTTAAATCATCCCAGCTGCGTAACCAGGTGATCTGACGCTTGGCCAATTGACGGGTTGCACAGATTCCACGATATACCGCTTCCTCTAACGTACAATTCCCATCCAAATAGTCCCACATCTGTCGATAACCAACACAGCGAATCGATGGCAAATCCGGATGAAGATCGTTTCGAGCATAAAGTGCTTTCATTTCTTCTTCAAATCCAGCTTCGATCATCTTTTCAAACCTGAGTTCGATTCGACGGTGGAGCTCAGCCCTTTCCTTGGGAGCTATAGCAAACTGCTTAACTCGAAATGGCAGGCTTTCACCTTTCGTTTGAGTTAACTCTGTAAGAGTTTTACCTGAAATTCGGTAAACTTCCAATGCTCGTGACAATCTTTGTGGATCATTAGGATGAATTCTTGCCGCCGAAACCGGATCAATCGTTTGTAATTGATCGTGTAACTGACCCCAACCATGCTCCAAAGCCTCTTGCTCAATTTGTTGCCGTATCTCAGGGTTAGCCGCAGGAAGTGGCGAAAGCCCTTCAAGTAGAGCCTTGTAATACAACATAGTTCCCCCAACGAGCAGAGGAATTTTACCTTGCGCGGTAATATCATGCATTGCAAGTAATGCATCGCGACGAAAATCCGCCGCCGAATAGGCTTCACTTGGATCCAAAATATCGATCAGACGATGAGGTGCGAGTGCCAGTTCATGTGCATTAGGTTTGGCGGTGCCAATATCCATGCCTTTGTAGATCAGCGCCGAGTCGACACTGATGATTTCCACTGGGTATTTTTGGCGCAAACGAATCGCCAAATCTGTTTTACCTGATGCGGTCGGGCCCATTAAAAACAGAGCCAATGGTTGTGTTTGATTCATCATTCTTTTAATTCGTTATGCCAACAAGGCCGCTATGGTGGTGGAAAAATCAACGGGGCGGACAAAACTCGCATCATGAAGAGGAAGCTGCCCTTGCCAAAGCTGTTCAAGTTCCGAAATCATTTGGATGGCTTCAGACAAAGTGTAGTCACTTTTCACCACAGTGATGTGTTCAGCCAGCCAATCGGCAACAAGATCCACCGTAATAGGTTCATCATCAGCCGTAAAATTAGCGGACACGTAAGATAGCAGATCTGGGATTAAGTTTTGCAGGTTTTGTTGCCTCAACGGTTGAGGTACGCCCATCACCATGATGCTTGAACCATGACGTTCTTTAAGCTCAATCCCTAGCGTATTCAACATCGGCTGGCAATGCGTTAACGCTTGATGTTCTTGTGCTGAGAGCTTGATGGAGAGCGGCACGAGTAAAGGTTGGCTTTTCAAGCCGCCTTGTTCGGTATGCAACTGGCCGCGAGTTTTCAGCCATGCTCCTTTGATAAGAGAAAGCAATACAACGCCCTGTTTGGACCCCATTAACAGGTACTGCCCTTTGATTACCGCAATAGCTTTACCCAACTGTTCGAGCTGCAGCATTTCACCTTGAGCTTGATGTGCGATAGGAGAAAGTTCGACTGCTGAAGCTGGCGGTTGAGTTGCCATCAGCTCTTGATAGAGCTTCACTTCCCCGCTCGAAGGTGAGCCCGTTGGCTGGCGCTCAGCTTTCGCCCGAGAAGAAGATGGAGAGCCGTTTTGCTGCCAATGGCTACGCTTTGGCGTTTCAGCTATGCCGTGCGCGGTTGTACTTTCTCGCTCAGCTTTTCGTGGATAAGCGGGAGTGTTGTCAATCGCTTGCCACACTTGCTCTGGAACGGTGTTATGCCCCTCAGTGTCTTGGCACACACTATCAATTGCAGTGTCATTCTCAATGCGATCCACAGTCGCCGCATCGGGCTGATGAAAAGCCGATGGTTTGAGCTGCGGCTTCTCAATGTGCTTGCTTTCAGCCAGTGCACTACTGAGTGCTTGATAGATAAAATCATGCACTAATCGCGCTTGATGGAAACGCACCTCGTGTTTCGCGGGATGGACATTCACATCCACTTGATGGGGATCGAGCTCAATGAAGAGTACATAAGTGGCGAACTGATCGCCTCTCAGGCTGGTTTCATAACTTTGCCGGATAGCATGATTAATCAGCTTGTCACGCATCATCCGCCCATTAACGTAACAGTATTGCAAATCACTCTGCTGGCGCGCGCCTTCTGGAGTCGTTATCCAACCATGCAAGCGAAGCCCTTGATGTTCCAACTCAATGCTTAGCATATGGCGAACAAAAGCGTTGCCACACACAGCCGCGATTCTTTTTTCCTCTTGAGCGGCCGTTTTAGCCGCTCGATATTGACGTACCATCTTGCCGTTATGGCGCACATTGATGGTGACATCAAACCGGCTCAAAGCAATACGTTTTAGTAGCTCATCAATGTGAGTAAATTCTGTTTTCTCTGTGCGTAAAAATTTGCGCCGAGCGGGCGTATTAAAGAACAGATCGAGAACTTCAACAGACGTTCCAATCGGGTGTGCGGTTGGCTGCAAATTAACCGCCATATCTCGACCTTCACTGTATGCTGCCCAAGCTTGTTCTTGCGTGGCTGGACGGGACGTCAATGTAAGCCGAGAGACTGAGCTAATACTCGCGAGCGCTTCTCCACGAAAACCTAAGCTAACGATCGCCTCTAAATCATCCAAGGTGTGAATTTTAGAAGTTGCATGGCGGCTTAAAGCGAGCGCCAATTCCTCTTTTACTATCCCTTGTCCGTTATCGCGCACACGGATAAGCTTCGTACCTCCCTTTTCGATATCGATATCGATACGAGAGGCGCCCGAATCCAAGCTATTCTCCACCAGCTCTTTAACGACAGAAGCCGGCCTTTCAACCACTTCACCTGCGGCAATTTGGTTAGCAAGACGTGCAGGTAGAATCTTAATCGTCATACTCATTACTACTTATTGGGAATGATCAACACTTGCCCTATGGCGAGCTGATCAGACCGAAGTTGGTTTACTTGGCGAATACTATTCAGACTCACTTGATATTGGCTGGCAATTTTGCTCAAAAACTCGCCTTTTTCAACTTTATGCTTACGCAGCGGCTTATCCTTCAAACTCACCGTTATCTTCAGTTTCTGCCCCAGCGTTAAGGTGTCTGAACGCAAGTTATTCTCGCGTTTAATCGCATCCACACTCACTTTATACGTGCTCGCTATCTTGCCCAAATACTCGCCAGATTTCACCACATGCGTAACAATTTCCGTTTCTACTGGGTTGCTGACCACAGGAACGCGAATCGGAGCTGACGTGGCCGGAATCGTTAAGATTTGACCAATCGACAAATTGGCATTTTTTAGTTTGTTGGTTGCGATTAATGCTTGAGTCGAAGTGCCATATTTATTAGCGATAACCGAGAGTGATTCCCCACGCTGCACTTTGTGCTTTTGCGTCTTACCGCGATTAGCAAACAGAGTGCCCTCGGGTGGGTTTTCTTCAAAATACTTGACGATGGCGGTTGCCAATGCGCGAGCCAATTTATCTTGATGCGAGCGCTGAAATAGCAATTGTTCCTCGGTAGGGTTAGAAATAAAACCCGTTTCAACCAACACCGAAGGAATATCGGGCGACTTAAGTACCGCCAAACTTGCGTTGACTGGCTCTGCTTTATGTAAGTGGGCTACTTTTCCCATTTCGCCTAGCAGATGAGTTGCCACCTTGTAACCCTCTTTTTGTGAGTGACTAAATTGCAAGTCCAGCAAGGTTTGGCTAACGTTTCGATCGCTATTGTTTTTTGCCAGCACTTCACCTGCCCCACCTAACAGTTCTGATTGCTGTTCGTGGTTCTCAACCCAGCGAGCAATTTCCGTATTCGCACGCTTGGTATTTAACACAAACACCGAGCCCCCCCTGGGTTGCGGGGTATGAAAGGCATCGGCGTGAATGGAGACAAGTAGGTGTGACTTATTACGACGCGCAATTTCAGAACGTTTATTGAGATTGACAAAGTAATCGCCACTGCGTGTCATGACCGCCTTCATTCCCGGTACGGCGTTAATTTGATCTGCGATCTTCTTGGAGATACTTAAGGTGGCATTTTTTTCATATTTTTTGGTCGGGCCAATCGAGCCGGGATCTTCTCCGCCATGACCAGCATCAATAGCCACCACGATATCCTCGGTTCCTAATAACTGCGAAGCGTCGCGGCTCACTTTAGTTTGGCTGGCCGGTTTTACTGTCGCCTTGTCACTATCCAAATTGTGGGGTAAATCAACCACCAAACGATGCCCATACTGACCACCCGGCGTTGGCGCAAGTTTAAATGGCTGAGGGTTCACTTTGCGCTGTAACTCAAACACCAAGCGATACGTCCCTTTCTCCGGAGGCGAGCTATTACGAATTTGCTTGAGAACAGGACTATCCGTGACTTTAAGCGGCAATTTTGTATTAAGCGTGGTGTTTTTTAAATCCACCACCAAACGCTCGGGGCTGCTTAAAGTGAAATAGCTATAATCCGCTTCAGTTTTGAGATCGATAACCACTCGAGTTTCATCTGGAGAAGGCCAAACGCGCACGCCTTCTAATGCATTCGCGTGCGTCGTTGAAGTAAATAAAGCACAGCCCCAAACCGCAAGCGATAGAGTTATCGTTCGTAACAAATGGATGATGTTCAACATAACTCCAACTGACTCAGCAATGAGGATCCATAGGGGCTGTTTGCACTCAGAAAAGCTTGCCTTTGTTCGCCATCGTAGCGTAGCTCAACATCAATATCTGCGGTTGGAAGTAGACCGCTGCCTTTTTCTGGCCACTCAACAAGGCAGATCGCATCCGGTGTGAAATAATCACGAATACCCATAAATTCCAACTCTTCCGGATCGGCCAATCGATAAAGATCAAAATGGTATACTTGCCAATCGGCTAGTTGATAAGGTTCAACTAAGGTATAAGTCGGGCTCTTAACGTTGCCAACATGGCCTAATGCGCGGATGAAGCCACGGCTGAAGGTTGTTTTTCCAGCACCGAGATCACCATGCAAATAAAGCGTGGTTTGCGCAGAGCATCGCTTAGCCAAAGCTGCGCCTAATTTTACCGTTTGCTGTTCGTCTTTTAAGGTAAAGATCTTAGTACTCATGAATTACCGCTCTCAAGTGTCGAAAATTGACTATATAAAAATCAAAAGAACTCGAATAGTAAACTGGGTTGGAATTGAGAGACAAGCTCTCTTCTGTAAGTAAAAGGAAAAAACTCGCTTTTTATGTCAGTTTAATCCACATCACAGACGATCATTTCCTAGATCCTCAATAAAGGATCCGTTAAGATCCTCGCCCCTTTTTGCAACGAGCTCATCGATAATGGACTACCAAGTACTGGCAGACAAAATTAAAATCTGGGCACGTGAACTTGGCTTCGAAAAGGTCGGGATCTGCGATATCGATCTCAGTGAGCACGAAGAGCCTTTGCAGAAATGGTTGGATGCTGGATTTCACGGTGAGATGGACTGGATGGCGCGCCATGGAATGATGCGAGCTAGGCCACATGAACTCCTTCCCGGCACCGTCCGTGTGATCAGCGCCCGCATGAATTACTTACCCCCAGATGCTCGGTTTGCCAGTGATTTGAATAATCCCAATTACGCTTATATCAGCCGCTACGCTCTGGGGCGTGACTACCATAAACTGGTACGCAACCAGCTAAAAAAACTCGGCGAAAAGATTGAACAAGAAGTGGGGGCACTCGGTTATCGCCCTTTTGTGGACTCCGCCCCAATACTAGAGCGGCCTTTAGCACAAAAAGCTGGGCTTGGTTGGACTGGCAAGCATTCGCTTATCCTTGATAAAGAGAGTGGTTCTTGGTTTTTTCTTGGTGAACTACTGATTGATTTGCCGCTGCCGGTCGATACACCAAGCAGTAATCAATGTGGCAAATGCACAGCCTGCATCACCTCATGCCCTACACAAGCCATCGTAGAAGACGGTGTTGTTGATGCTCGCCGATGCATCTCTTACCTCACCATAGAATATGATGGCGTAATTGCTGAAGAGTTTCGCAAGGCAATGGGTAACCGCATTTACGGCTGTGATGATTGCCAGTTGGTCTGCCCTTGGAATCGCTTTTCCGACCTCACTCAACAAAATGATTTTCATCGCCGTCAAGCACTGGATGAACCAGACTTAGTTGAACTGTTTGCTTGGGATGAGGCCACCTTCTTACGTTATATGGAAGGTTCGGCTATTCGCCGAATTGGCCACCAGCAATGGTTGCGTAATCTTTCCATCGCTTTAGGAAACGCGCCATATTCACAACGCATTATCGCAGCGCTAAACACGAGGTTAGGCTTGTCTGATTTATTAGACGAACATATACATTGGGCGCTAGTAGAACAAAAACGAAAATCATCGGAGCCAGCGAGTGCATGCTCTAGCAATAAGAAGCAGCAGCGCTTAATTCGAATTGTCGAGAAAGGGTTACCGCGTGATGCGTAAAAAATGAGGTAATTGCATAACTAATGAACACAGACTTTGATATGTATCTCAAAATACCAATTTGTGGACAAAATTTTAAACACGACACTGTTTTCTATAATTAAGAAAAGTTAGCCACATCAGCAATTAATGACAAGGATCAAAGATCTTGATATTAATGATCATACAGTTAGTTGACACAATGGTGACAAAATAACAAAAATCAATTTAAAAACAATTAGTTACACAGAAAGACAGCAAGATTAGAGAACAGAGCCGCATTAAAAGATCTTTCACTGACACTTACCAGCACTTCACTAAAAACACGTTATACACCAACTTATCCACAATTAATTTTTGTGGATAACTCTGTTAATGAATAAGAATAAATAGCGACGAAAAGCCAGATTCTACAGAGACTAACCTGTGTATTGAAATTCAGCACGTAAGTTATCAAGACGGCAATAAATCCGCTTAGAACTGCAGATTATTTTTATTTTAGGGAGTTATGCTTCACAGCATTAAAGAAAGAGCATAAACCAAATACTGGTTTGAGTTCAGAGAGTACTCTGAAAGAAGCTGGAGCGACACATAACCGTTACCTCAACCTTGGTAAGATTGCGCTCTACCAACTGAGCTAGTGTCGCAATGATTAATCGCATTCACGCTTAATCTGAATTTGGTTGCGGGGGCCGGATTTGAACCGACGACCTTCGGGTTATGAGCCCGACGAGCTACCAAGCTGCTCCACCCCGCGTCCGTATTGTGTCACCGTTAAGTACGATGAAAACTTACACTCTCTAACAAGAGAATTTGTAGCGACACACGAGGTTCACTTTCTTTAAACAAAGAGGCGTGACCTCAACCTTAACTAGGTTGTGCTGCGCTATTCTTTTCTTCGAAAAGAATTTGGAGCGACACACGAGGTTCGAACTCGTGACCTCAACCTTGGCAAGGTTGCGCTCTACCAACTGAGCTAGTGTCGCAATGATTAATCGTATTTACGCTTAATCTGAATTTGGTTGCGGGGGCTGGATTTGAACCAACGACCTTCGGGTTATGAGCCCGACGAGCTACCAAGCTGCTCCACCCCGCGTCCGTATTGTGTCACCGTTAAGTACGATGAAAACTTACACTCTCTAACAAGAGAATTTGTAGCGACACACGAGGTTCACTTTCTTTAAACAAAGAGTCGTGACCTCAACCTTAACTAGGTTGTGCGGCGCTATTCTTTTCTTCGAAAAGAATTTGGAGCGACACACGAGGTTCGAACTCGTGACCTCAACCTTGGCAAGGTTGCGCTCTACCAACTGAGCTAGTGTCGCAATGATTAATCGTATTCACGCTTAATCTAAATTTGGTTGCGGGGGCTGGATTTGAACCAACGACCTTCGGGTTATGAGCCCGACGAGCTACCAAGCTGCTCCACCCCGCGTCCGTATTGTGTCACCGTTAAGTACGGTGAAAACTTAAACCTGTTCACTTTCTAATAAGAGAAAGTGCAGCGACACACGAGGTTCACTTTCTTTAAACAAAGAGTCGTGACCTCAACCTTAACTAGGTTGTGCGGCGCTATTCTTTTCTTCGAAAAGAATTTGGAGCGACACACGAGGTTCGAACTCGTGACCTCAACCTTGGCAAGGTTGCGCTCTACCAACTGAGCTAGTGTCGCAATGATTAATCGTATTTACGCTTAATCTAAATTTGGTTGCGGGGGCTGGATTTGAACCAACGACCTTCGGGTTATGAGCCCGACGAGCTACCAAGCTGCTCCACCCCGCGTCCGTGTTTCATCATTCAAAGCATGATGAGCGCTTTAAGCTTTCTAACAAAAGAAGCTGGAGCGACACACGAGGTTCGAACTCGTGACCTCAACCTTGGCAAGGTTGCGCTCTACCAACTGAGCTAGTGTCGCATTCACAACGTTTCCGTTGTTCAGGGCTGCGAATTATAAGAGCATTTTCTTATGATGCAAGCCCTTACTGGCAAAAAATCTTTTTTTTTTTTTTTTGACGAAAAAGAACGCAAATATGGCGTATTAATCACAAAAACTGGTTAACACGCCATCACCAAAAAATGCCGTTCTGAAAATTAAATACTGAATATGGTCTTACGGTAGTACTGAAGCTCAGCAATAGACTCACGAATATCATCTAAAGCCAGGTGGCTACCTTGCTTAGAAAAGCCATCCAATACTTCTGGCTTCCAACGGCGAGTCAGCTCTTTTAGCGTACTGACATCCACATAACGGTAATGGAAGTAGGCTTCCAGCTCAGGCATATGTTTATAAAGGAAGCGGCGATCTTGCCCAATACTGTTGCCACAAATCGGAGATTTACCTTTAGGCACCCACTTTTCCAAAAACGTAATGGTCTGTTCAACCGCTTCTTGTTGTGTCACTGAGTCATGACGTACTCGCTCGACCAAACCGCTTTTGGTATGTGTGGTGGTGCACCATTCATCCATTTTAGCCAATTCAGCTTCTGATTGATGAACAGCCAACACTGGGCCTTCAGCCAAAATGTTCAACTCACTATCAGTTACAATGGTGGCAATCTCGATAATTTTGTGAGTTTCAGGGTCTAAGCCTGTCATCTCAAGATCAACCCAAATCAAGTTTTGATCGCTAAAAGACATAAATACGTTGCCTATATTGGTTTGCAGATAAAAAAGGTACTATACCCAAATTCAGATCCCCAAGATACCTTTGGACATTGGATCCAAACGGTATGATTTTGAGTAAAATCTCAACGTTGGATCAAAACGTATCATAATCATGAAGTAGATAATCGTGGCAAAGAAAAAGAAGCTGACGAAAGGTCAAGTACGACGCGTTCGTAATAATCAGAGTAAACGACTCAAAAAAGAGGACACAGTTTCGTGGGATGAAGCCATGCTCGGCACCGCAAAAACTGGGTTAGTGATTACTCGTTTTGGCCAACATGCCGATGTTGAAGATTTAGAGACTCACACCATCCACCGCTGTAATTTACGCCGAGGCATTGAAACGCTGGTCTCAGGAGATCGTGTTATTTGGCGACCTGGACTCGAATCGATGGCGGGTATTTCTGGCGTTGTCGAAGCGGTTGAACCGCGCAAATCGGTTCTGACTCGTCCAGATTATTACGACGGTTTGAAACCAGTAGCGGCAAATATTGATCAGATGGTCATTGTGTCATCCGTACTGCCGGAACTGTCACTCAATATCATCGACCGTTATTTGATCGCTTCAGAAACCGTGAATATTGCGCCGCTAGTGGTACTGAATAAGATTGATTTACTCAGCGATGAATTGCGTAACCAATATCAAGAGTCGTTACGTGTTTACGAACGCATTGGCTACAAAGTGCTTTTTGTCAGCAAAAAAAGCGGTGAAGGGATTGCTGAGTTAGAAGCGGAACTTGGCGGACGGATCAACATATTTGTTGGTCAATCTGGCGTTGGTAAATCCAGCCTAGTGAACGCATTAATGCCAAATTTGGAAGATGAAATTGAAGAAGGTGAAGTTTCTCAAGCATCTGGACTTGGTCAACATACCACCACTGCGGCTCGCTTGTATCATATCCCTACAGGCGGTGATTTGATCGACTCGCCGGGAGTGCGTGAATTTGGTTTATGGCATTTGGAAGCTGAAGCGATCACCGAAGCCTTTGTCGAATTTCGTCCCTTCTTAGGCGGCTGTAAGTTTAGAGACTGTAAACACGCTGACGATCCGGGTTGCTTACTACGTGAAGCCGTGGAAAAAGGTGATATTAGTAACACGCGCTTTGAGAACTACCACCGAATTTTAGAAAGCATGTCGGAAAACAAAGCTAACCGCCAATATTCGCGTAACAAAAAAGCGGATTTATAAATAGCATCGAGTTTTACCCCGGCAAATGTCCGCAAACTTGATCGATAAATTTTTTATCTGTCGCCATCGAATAATCCGTAAGCAATGGTGACTAACTGCTGACATGGTGAGAGTTTTTCAGTAACATCTCGCGCCCAAAGTGAAGAACATACAGTTAACATTGGAATCAGAGACAATGGATAAAATTAAAGTTGGACTGCAATACTGGATCCCACAACATGGCTTAACACGCCTGATGGGTAAACTCGCATCAGCGAAAGCTGGCGGTCTAACCACTGCAGTCATTCGTTGGTTTATTAAACAATATAATGTCAACATGGATGAAGCTCTGCATTCAGATCCTAGCCATTTCAAAACATTCAATGAATTCTTTGTTCGTGAATTGAAAGCCGATGCTCGGCCAATCAGTGACGGTGATAGCTTAATCACCCATCCGGCCGATGCTTGCGTTAGTCAATTCGGGCCGATTCAAGATGGCAAGCTTATTCAAGCGAAAGGCCACCATTTTACAGCGGTAGAATTGCTCGGTGGTGATGCCAAACTGGCGCAAGAGTTTGAAGATGGCGAATTTGCCACGCTTTATTTATCACCTCGCGACTACCACCGCGTACACATGCCTTGCGATGGCGTGTTACGTCAAATGATTTATGTTCCGGGCGATCTTTTCTCGGTTAACCCACTAACCGCCGAAAATGTACCGAACCTGTTTGCTCGCAATGAGCGCGTGGTGTGTATTTTTGATACTGAGTTTGGCCCAGTGGCACAAGTGCTTGTCGGAGCGACCATTGTTGGCAGTATTGAGCTAGTTTGGTCAGGTACCGTCACGCCTCCGCGCGGCAATACCGTTTATCGCTGGGATTATCCAGCCCAAGGCAATACCTCTGTTGTACTGAAAAAAGGACAAGAGATGGGTCGCTTTAAGTTAGGTTCTACGGTGATCAATCTGTTTGCAAAAGACAAAATTCGCTTTGATGAGTCTATGCAACACAATGCTACAACGGTTATGGGTACTCCATACGCACAGCAACGTTAATCGCCATCTCTTAATGTTCCCTGCAAAATGCGTTAGCTCTGCATGTTCAGAGCTAACGCCTCTAGATATTTCGCTTTTTTTCTTTATTGATAAAAAACAAAGCTGCTGCATATTCCTTCGCTAAAACTCAAAATTTCAAGCCGCGTCTAAGACCTTCATTCACATATCATTTACGCTAGTTACTTCAAGTTAACCTAATGAAGGTCATGTGATATGCCTACCATGAATACGGGAATGCTGATAAAGCTTGCGATCTGCTTTTTGCTGCCCATCGGTGTTTTACTGATGCCCATTGATGCAATACCGATTGATGACTTAACCTTAATTCAACATCGATTACTGGCTATTTTTTTATTGGCTGCTCTGCTTTGGGTATTGGAGCCAGTTCCTGTATTTGCCACCTCCATTTTGATCATTGCGCTCGAATTGGTGATGATTTCAGATAAAGGCTTGCATCTCTTTCGTTCGCCCCCCGCTGGGCATGATATCGGCGAGCTGATGAAGTACACCGATATTTTCAGCGCTTTCTCTTCACCGATTATTATCTTGTTCATGGGCGGCTTTGCACTGGCGATTGCTGCTTCTAAATATGAATTGGACAACAACTTAGCCCGAGTTTTACTCAAACCTTTTGGTACTCAACCCCGCTTTATTATGCTGGGGCTAATGTTGATCACTGCGGTATTTTCTATGTTTATGTCCAATACCGCGACTACTGTGATGATGCTGGCGCTGCTCGGGCCGATCGTCGCTTCAGCTCCAAAAGGGGATTTAGGCATCAAGGCCTTAGTGCTCTGCATTCCGATTGCAGCGAACACCGGTGGTATTGCCACGCCTATCGGTACGCCGCCCAATGCGATCGCGCTGCAATATCTCACCGGAAGCAATAGCATTGATTTCTTTTCTTGGATGATGATGGGCTTGCCGTTTGTGATTATTCAGCTCACGTTAGCTTGGTTTTTGCTACAAAAACTGTTTCCCTCTTCAGAAAAACAGATGGTGCTGAAACTAAACGGAACATTCCAAAAAAATTGGCGTGCAATCGTGGTCTACATTACTTTTGCCGCCACCATAGTGCTGTGGATGAGCACCTCTCTACACGGCATGAACACCTATGTGGTTTCTATTATTCCTTTGGCGGTTTTTACACTCACCGGCATTATGGGCAAAGAGGAACTGAAACAGATCAACTGGGACGTCTTGTGGCTAGTGGCTGGCGGGATAGCGATTGGAATTGGGCTAGATAAAACAGGGCTCGCTTCAGCATTAGCTCACGCGATTGATTACAGTTCTCTATCGCCTATCTCGGTCGTCATCACCCTGTCGCTCGTTTGTTGGATCATGGCAAACTTCATGTCCAATACCGCGACCGCGAACTTATTAATGCCGATCGCCGCCGCGATTGGCACATCCATGGAAAGCTTGGCCAGTATTGGTGGTATACAAAGTTTGTTAGTGGTTGTCGCCTTTTCTGCCTCACTGGGTATGATTTTGCCTGTCTCAACACCGCCGAACTCACTGGCCTATTCTACCGGGCTTATTGAGAGTAAAGACATGGCCAAAACAGGTCTGATTATTGGCGTTGTTGGCTTGTGCATTGTCTATACTGCCGCGCTGTTACTGACCTAACCTTGGGTTACTGCGACTTGCATTGAGCGTCAAGACTGAATGCAGGTCGCAAAGATGAATCATTCCAGCCTAAAACTAAGTAAAAGCAAATCAACGAGATGAACAATAATCGAGCACGATCATATTAATCAAAGCTACATTCTCGTAGGATTACTCTGATTTACTTATTCATTTATCTGAAGAAACATGAAACGGCCTCATCATTTCGCTGCAACTAAGCGTAGGAGCCGTTAATTCATCTTTTCCTGATCTGAGCTATCGACACGCGGTTGTCAAACCGTTCTAGGGACATAACCCATGAGACATACCATCAAATTTAAAATTCAAGTCGCTATCGCCATCATCATCGCAATCGTCAGTGGCGTCCAAGCTTGGATCTCCGTCAGTCAATTACAGCAAGAAACGACCTATGCCATTAATAGTGAAATGGAAAACACCAGTCTTGCTACTCGCCATTACATCAGTGATTGGCTTGGGATCCGCAGCAATATGATGTTGGCCAATGAACCTTTTATTGCCAATAATAACAATGCTGACCAAGCGTTGCTGGTGACTAAAAAGAGCGGTGATTTTCTTTCTGTTTATGCTGGTTTTAGTGATGGCAGCATTGCTTATGGTGATAAAACCGAAGATTGGCCAAGTGATTATGATCCAAGAACGCGCCCTTGGTATAAAGATGCAATGGCACAATCGGGGCTTATAATTACCGAACCCTACCAAGATTTTGATGGCAGCATCGTAGTTAGCTTCGCCAAAGCTTTTAAAGGTCAAAAACAAGGCGTACTCGCCGCCGATTTAACGGTAACCAATCTCATTAAAGAAGTGCTGAATGTTAAACTGAACAATCAAGGTTTTGCGTTTTTGGTTGATGGTAATAACAACATTGTTGCCTACCAAGATGAAGCTTTAAGCCAAAAACCTTTAACCAATTTAAACAACGAATTAGATTCCCAGCACATGGCCAGCTTAGCCCGAGAAAATCGCGTGGATACCATCGCTTGGCCAAAGCAAGGCAACAAATTAATTTACGTCTCACAAATACCAAATACCGATTGGTTACTGGGCATTGTGGTAGACAAAGAGATGGCCTACGCCTCGGTTTCTGAGCAAATAACCTTTACCGCCATTGCCTCTTTAGTGCTCTACATTATTATCGCCAGCATCAGCACTTGGGTTGTAACCCGCTTACTGCAACCACTGCAGGTATTGTCGAACGCTTTAGCGCAATTAGCGCAAGGAGAAGGCGACCTCACCCAACGCATCGACATTCGACGCATGGATGAAATCGGTGAATTGGCCGAGAAAGTGAATCTCTTTTTAAGTCAAATGCAGGAGATGCTGAAAGGGATCGTCAGCCGTAGCCAACAACTTTCCCAGCAAGCACAAGATGCCAATGACCTTTCTGCTCAAGCTTCCATGCGAGTTGAGCACCAACAAAATGATGTCAACCAAATAGCCACCGCGATTCATGAGATGTCGGCTACCGCCGCTGAGGTGGCTAGCCATGCCGAACTGACCGCTAGCGCGTCACAAGCATCGGCCTCAGCTTGTGATGACGGGCAGGCGGTTATCAAAAAGAATCGAGATTCCATTACTCACTTAGCCAATCAGGTCGATAGTGCGGCCAAAGTGATCCGAGAGTTGGAGAGCAATGCTCAAAGTATCAACCAGATCCTATCCACCATTCAAAGTATTGCCGAACAAACCAATCTGTTAGCACTCAACGCAGCGATTGAAGCGGCCCGCGCAGGTGACCAAGGCCGTGGTTTTGCTGTGGTCGCCGACGAAGTTCGCGTGCTCAGCCAACGTACACATGGCTCAACGGAAGAGATCCGCACCATGATTGAAACCTTGCAGCGCAATACTCAACATGCGGTCGAGAATATGGAAGCCAGCACCAAACTGGCCGACCACAGTGTTGACTATGCCGAACAAGCTCACGACAGTTTAGTGCGGATCACGCAAGCCATTACCGAGATCAATGATATGGCCTTGCAAATTGCCAGTGCCGCTGAAGAGCAACGAGCCGTCAGCGAAGACATTAGCCGCAATACACAAGGTATCAAAGACGCTTCTGATGACCTTGCTAGTCAAACTCAGCAGAGCAGCCACAGCGCTCATGAAATGCATTTATCGGCAGAAGCCATGCGTAACGATATTCGCCGCTTCAAAGTGTAAATCCTCTTGGCTTGCCTCTTTTAATCACATTGAGGCAAGCCCATAAATTCCCTTTGTTTTCCCCTAGCGCTTAAGGCATATTGAGATCCTTCCCTCGTTCAAGGATGTTTACATGGGCTACGAATGGCTCGCGCTTGCTGCCGCGTTTCTTTGGGCAGTAGCCAGTTTACTGTCTGTTACTCCCGCTCGCCATTTAGGAACCTTTGCTTATAGCCGTTGGCGGATGGGCTGTACTTCTCTCATTTTAGTGAGCATGGCGTTGGCAACTGGCGGCTGGGCAACGGTAAACAGCGAGATGGTAACACCCATGATGTATTCGGGGTTGATTGGCATATTCATTGGCGATACGGCGCTGTTTGCGTGTTTAAATCGCATGGGGCCAAGACAAGCCGGTTTACTCTTTTCCTGCCATGCCGTTTTTTCGGCCATTCTCGGCTATTTTTTATTCAGCGAAAGCATGAGCCATGCAGAGCTAGTGGGCGCGACTTTTGTCTTTTCAGGCGTTCTAACGGCCATCTTTTTTGGCCGCCGAGGGCAAAATCATAATGCATTGGAAGCAATTAAAGGCCGAGTATGGGTTGGCATTGCACTTGGCCTTATCGCGGCTCTATGCCAAGCATTGGGTGGGATCATCGCCAAACCTGTGATGCAAACGGGGATCGACCCCATCGCCGCTTCCGCAATTCGAATGCTCACCGCCTTCACCGCACACTGCTTACTGTTGGCTACTGGTGCAAAATTAGCACGCGCCACTCAAGCCATTACGCTGCCCATTTTTACCATTACCGCCATCAACGGTTTTCTTGCGATGGCGGTCGGAATGACGTTAATTCTCTACGCACTGCGTGAAGGCAACGTGGGTATGGTGGCCTTGCTCTCCTCAACCACGCCCATCATGTTGTTGCCTATTTTATGGATGTATACCAAACAGCGGCCCAACCGCTTCGCTTGGTGCGGCGCACTGTTTGCCGTGCTTGGGACGGGAATTTTAGTTTATTAAATGGCGCTAAAAAGGCACCGATGTTGATCAATAGGCCACCTTTATAGGCATTGATAGGGAGAATCATTGATCTTAACCTACTGCAATCGCTTCAAAGTGTAGTAAAATTACGCTAATTTCTGTTTAAGTTACTTTGAATTTGACGAGGTCATAACTATGTCAGCTAAGAAGCCAATGGCTTTAGTAATTCTTGACGGTTGGGGTTACCGTGAAGATAACGCACACAACGCAATCAGCAATGCACATACTCCAGTCATGGATAGCTTAATTGCAAACAACCCAAACACTCTGATTTCTGCTTCTGGTATGGATGTAGGTTTACCGGATGGTCAAATGGGTAACTCAGAAGTCGGTCACACCAATATCGGTGCTGGTCGTATTGTTTACCAAGACCTGACACGCATTACTAAATCAATTCTTGATGGTGAATTCCAACAAAACGAAGTGTTAGTCAACGCGATGGATAAAGCCATCAAAGCGGGCAAAGCGGTTCACCTATTGGGGCTAATGTCGCCAGGTGGTGTTCACTCGCATGAAGATCATATCTACGCTGCCGTTGAAATGGCTGCTGCCCGTGGCGCTGAGAAAATCTACCTCCACTGCTTCCTTGATGGCCGTGATACGCCACCACGCAGTGCCGAAGCCTCATTGCAACGCTTCCAAGACCTATTTTCTAAATTAGGTAAAGGTCGTATCGCCTCACTGATTGGTCGTTACTACGCCATGGATCGCGATAACAACTGGGAACGCGTACAAAAAGCTTACGACCTATTGGTTGAAGCCAAAGCAGAATTTACTTTTGCTTCCGCCGTGGCAGGCCTTGAAGCCGCTTACGCACGTGAAGAAAATGATGAATTTGTTAAAGCGACAGAAATCAAAGCTGAAGGCCAAGACTCTGCTGCGATTGAAGATGGCGATGCCGTGATTTTCATGAACTACCGCGCCGACCGTGCACGTGAAATTACTCGTGCCTTCATACCAGATTTCAACGGGTTTGAACGTGCAAAGTTCCCAGCAATTGACTTTGTGATGCTAACCCAATACGCCGCCGACATTCCTCTGCTGTGCGCATTTCCACCAGCATCACTAGAAAACACCTACGGTGAGTGGCTATCAAAGGCGGGTAAAACTCAGTTGCGCATCTCTGAAACAGAAAAATACGCGCACGTCACCTTCTTCTTTAACGGTGGTGTTGAGAACGAATTCCCAGGCGAAGAGCGCCAATTGGTTGCTTCACCTAAAGTGGCAACTTACGATCTGCAACCGGAAATGAGCGCGCCTGAACTGACTGAAAAACTCGTTGCGGCAATCAAATCGGGTAAATACGATGCGATTATCTGTAACTACCCGAACGGCGATATGGTTGGTCATACTGGTATTTACGAAGCGGCCGTGAAAGCATGCGAAGCGCTTGATGAGTGTATCGGAAAAGTGGTTGAAGCGATTAAAGAAGTCGATGGCCAGCTACTGATCACAGCAGACCACGGCAATGCAGAAATGATGGTGAACCCAGAAACAGGGGGCATTCATACCGCACATACCAATCTGCCAGTGCCGCTTATCTACGTCGGTAGCAAAGATCTTAAGCTAAAAGATGGTGGTAAGCTTTCTGACCTAGCACCAACGATGCTTGCTCTATCGAACATGGACATTCCGGCAGAAATGTCTGGTCAAGTGTTGTTTAAATAACTCACCAACCACGTGCTATTGAGCCTCGATAAATATCGAGGCTTTTTTTCGCCCAAGAACTCGATTTGATTGCAAGTTTTGACATAGGGCTTTCGCCTCGCGGATGGCTTTGAGTATACTGACTCACTAATTTGTCGATAGAGACTTGAAAACGGATGAGAAACAAGCCTTCACCACACCCACTTACTATAACGACTTGGTGGCATGCACTTAGCCTAGTGATGGTGTTAGGGCTAGCTTGCCTCTCCAGCTCACCGTTAATGGCTGCCACACAACAAGAGCTAAAAGGGGTGAAAGGCGAAATTTCTCGTCAGCAGCAAGCGTTAAATAATCGACAAAAAGAGCTCGATTCGTTGCAAAATGCGCTTAAAAAGCAAGAAGTGGGTATTTCAAGTCTAGAAAATCAGATCAAAAACACCAAATCAGAATTAGTAGTGGCCAACGCTAATATCGCTAAACTCAAGCAAAAGATCACGGCCTTAGAAACACAACAAACACAACAAACCGCCAAATTAGCTCAACTGATCAAAACCTATTACGCCACTCAGCGAGCGACAGCCTCATCCAACATACTCAATAATGGCGTGGAAGAAGATCGCATCAGCCAGTATTACCAACACTTAGCTAAGGCACGCAGCCAAACCATCCAACAGCTTGAACTTACGCAAAAAGAACTCAATGAAAGTGAAAAACAGCTGCGACTTGAACGAGACCAAATCGCTTCTCTATTAGAACAGCAGACCCAAAAGCGCGCTACATTGGCAAAAACGCAGTCAGAACGACGCAGTACGGTGGGTAAAATTCAAAAAAGTATTTCCGGTGATAAAGTCTACTTAGCGGAATTGCAACGCAATGAAACGCGATTACAAGCGGAAATCGCCAAAGCAGCAAAACGTAACGCTGTACTAATGGATGGGTTAGCGCCGCAAAAAGGCAAGCTACCTTGGCCAGTCAAAGGCAAAATCCTGCATGCTTTTGGTACACGTCAAAGTGGACAAATTGACTGGAAAGGTCTAGTCATTGACGCCAATTATGGTCAAAACGTCAAAGCGGTTTATTCTGGCACGGTCGTGTTTGCTGAATATCTACGTGGTTATGGGCTGGTGGTTTTGCTCGATCATGGCAAAGGCGATATGACCTTATACGGCTTTAACCAAAGTTTGCTCAAAAAAGAGGGCGATAAAGTCACCGCCGGTGAAACCATTGCTTTAGCGGGAGACACTGGCGGTCAATCTCAGCCAGCGCTCTATTTCGAAATTCGTCGCAACAGTAAAGCCGAAGACCCAACACGCTGGCTCAGTCGCTAGCAAAACACATCCATCACCCTGTTAATCCGAACGAGCGTTAGTGTGATGAATAGTACGCTTCTACTTGAGTAATGAATTGGGTCAATTGTCTTTTATCCAACGAATTAATACCCGCCGCCGCTTCTCGCCCGCCTCCGGTTGCAAAGGCGCTGCATAACCTATCCGCTCCCTGTTTATTGGCTAATGGAGCACGTAGCGAAACGGTATAACCACCCGATGAATTTACCGTTAAAACCATATGTGCCGCGGCAGGTGCTTGATTGGCTAGCCAATTACTAAAAACACCACTCACTCGCTGTGATGATGCACAGTCTGGCAGCTCGTATACGCTCAAACAGGCACTTTTATAGATAGGCTCTAACGACTGAGCGAGCTGCATATCTTGCTCATAAGCGTGCTGCAAATGATAAAAAGGGGAGTTGTCATCCTTCATTAAATCAAACGGTGAAGGATAAACTAGCAAGGCTTGGTACAAATCAGCGGGGTGATAATGAAGCTGCTCTATCGTCTCTCCATAACCGTTATAGTTAATCAAGGTGCCTAAGTTTTTTAGTTGTTCAGCTTGAGTGGTAGTTAGCCCCGCGTTGCGCGCTAAAGTATCCGCTTTAGCAATCAAATTATCGCCATAAGCTGCCACAATCGCCCACTCATGGAACGGACCACCTAACCACTGATCAATAATTAATGCCGTACAAGTATTAGGGTCCAAATCAATATGGGCGTCAAGCAGCGGAGTCTCGGGGATTGAGCCTACATAGTGATGATCGGCATAAAACACCGTCACCCCCGCCGCAAGAGCCTGCTGTAAAGGTTGCTGATTCTTCTCCATCGAAATATCTAACACGGTCAGACTATCTCGGGATTGAAGATTAAGACGCTGGAGCAATTTGATATCACGCTTAACCCCAGTAACTAGGGTCGTCGTGCGAGGGTAAGCAAGCCGCAGCTGAAGAAGAGAGATGATGCCATCAGCATCACCGTTAAAAACGTCATAGTGCATATCAACACCACCCTTAGAGATGTATAGCTAAGAAGCTAACAGCTTCAAAGGATTAAGAACAATACTCAAAGGTTATAACTAAGCACAGATTATGATGCGTGCATCGCCCGCACACCTTCCTCTAATAATAGAAGCTGTTCAAGACCTTGTTCCGTTGCTTTGGGTTTAACGACTGCGATCATCTGTAGCATGCCTTGATGAATCACTTGCTCGGTGATCTGCGTTTTGGAAAACATCGCTGACTGATAACTCAACCAACACGAAGCCGTCATATGGAGAGTGGTCACTAAAGATTGCATCTCTTCTTTCCCGACAGACAGCAATTTCAGCTCAACAAAAGCGTGCATAATATTAATGAGATTAGTTTGCAGCTTTTCTTGTACTTGAATGTACTCACCATGTAGTACTTCATCACGCTGCAGGATTTCCGGTAAATTGGCATAGAAAAAACGGTATTTCCACATCAAAGTGAAGATCGAATCAAGATAATGCTTTAACAGAGTTAAGCTTTCGCGCTGTGCCGCAATCGGCTGAAAACGTTCGAGTAACTCTGCTGAATAGAGAGCAAAAATATCACGAACAATTTCTTGTTTATTACGAAAGTGATAATACAAATTACCTGGGCTGATTTCGATATGTGCTGCGATATGGTTAGTGGTCACCGTTCTTTCACCATGTTCATTAAACAGCGCTAATGCAGCATAAACGATCTTATCTTTGGTCTTCATCTTGTCTTATTACCTCTTTACCTCTGTGAACCTGCTCCTATCAAATAACAGGATGAGAGTGAGAAACGGTGCATTATCGGCGATAAGGCACCGCAAACCTATTATTGATGGTACGGTTTAGACAAGGCGTGCACCGCATCAACAAATATGCCCGCATTTTCCGGTGGCACATCTAAATGGATACCGTGTCCGAGGTTAAAGACATGGCCCGTTCCACCATGACCGAACCCTTCAAGAATGGTCGCCACTTCTTGGCGAATACGATCATGCGGAGCATAAAGCATAGATGGGTCCATATTACCTTGCAGCGCCACCTTGTCACCGATACGCGCTTTGGCGTCGGCAATATTGATGGTCCAATCAAGCCCTACAGCATCACAACCCGTTGCAGCAATCTGCTCCAGCCACATGCCACCGTTTTTGGTAAACAGAGTGACGGGCACGCGGCGACCTTCATTTTCACGAATTAAACCATCCACAATTTTGTGCATATACTGTAGTGAAAAGAGGTTGTAGTCGCGCGGCGTCAGTACTCCGCCCCAAGTATCAAAAATCATAACAGACTGAGCACCCGCTTTGATTTGTGCGTTAAGGTATTCAATAACACTGTCTGCCAGTTTATCGAGCAAGGCGTGCAGCACGCTAGGATCGGCGTACATCATTTTTTTGATCTTAGTGAAGGCTTTTGAGCTGCCACCTTCCACCATATAAGTCGCGAGTGTCCATGGGCTGCCTGAAAAACCGATCAATGGAACTTCACCTTGTAGATCTTTGCGGATCTGGCGTACGGCATTCATCACATATTGCAGTTCGCCTTCCGGATCCGGTAAGCCAATTTTATCGACATCGGCTTTACAAGTGATCGGGCGTTCAAACTTTGGCCCTTCTCCCGCTTCAAAATACAAACCCAATCCCATGGCGTCAGGAATGGTTAAAATATCAGAAAATAAAATAGCGGCATCTAATGGAAAGCGACGTAATGGCTGTAATGTCACTTCAGAAGCTAGCTCAGCATTTTTACACAGCGCCATAAAATCGCCTGCTTCGGCACGCGTTGCGCGATACTCTGGCAGGTAACGTCCTGCTTGGCGCATCATCCATACAGGGGTGCAATCGACAGGTTGTTTTAACAGTGCACGCAAGTAGCGATCATTTTTTAATTCAGTCATTCCGTCTTCCAATTTAAAGCTTGTTATTTTTTGTGGCGTTATTCTAGCACTGAATAAGCGCCAAAAACGGTGTGCTTTGCAAGCGAGATCATGTTATTAACTTTTAAATCAATGGTTAATTTGCAAGCAACCTTTAACGGTGTTAAAAATTTGTTCGCTAGCGAAAACTATAATTATAAACTGAGTACTCTGTACTCGGCATCTCATAACGACATCTTACTTACCCCCTCCTTCACCGGAGGGTTTTTTTTAGCAATGCGGCAGTGAATCTTTCTCGATTTCGCTTAACGTGTGCTCTATTAATGCTCTGGCTATCGTCCCTTCGGGCGCAACAGGAGGCAAAGCACTTGCTAAAAACCATTGCGCATCACTCAATTCACTATAGTCGGGTTTTATCGTGCCAGAGTCATATTCCGCCACAAAGCCCATCATCATACTCGATGGAAATGCCCAAGGCTGGCTACCAAAATAGTGAATATTTTTCACATGAATCCCCGTTTCTTCAAGCACTTCACGTGCCACGCACTGCTCTAACGTCTCCCCGACCTCTAAAAAACCAGCAATAACGGTATACATGCCGTTACGATGCCTTGGGTGCTGGGCCAATAAAATTTTATCCTGATTTCGTACCGCGACAATAATGCAAGGAAAGATACGCGGATAATGTAACGTTCGACACTCAGAACATTGCATCGCCAATTGGTTATGGTTTAGGTAATTTCGCCCACCACATTGTGGGCAAAAACGTAACGTTTGGCTCATGTGACCATATTGAAGCGCTTTGCTGATCGCCAAAAACAGTTCTGGTTTGAAATGCAACAATTCGCGTAATGAAGTCATTTCTCGCTCGCCATCAAGATCGGCATCATTAACCCACATCACTGGATAACCATCACAACTATCTACCACCACCGCTTTTTCTAAAGGCAGGGAATGTTCGCCCGCAGATCCTAGCGGTAACTCACCATTTATGGTCCAGATCTCACTTCCGGAAACTACACACCAATAAGCGATTTTTGTATCACTATTTTTCAACATGTTGCGACCTCTCTTCTTGCAGTTACCCCATTTTACTGGCAATCTAAATTCATACCAGAATTTGTAACGTTCCAAATTTAGTTCTATAAATTCTAGTAAGGACAATGAGTTGTATCTACGAAGTGCAACCCTACGCAAAGGAAACGGTCACCAGCTTTGTGACCCGATCATGAGGGCATGGTCATGCTAAAAAAACTAAAACGCACACAAGAGCAATGGGGCGGTTACAGTGACGTTATTGATCACTGGTTAAACACGCGACAAACCTTAATTGTAGAGTATTGCAAATTAGCCGCGCTGCAACCTTGCACCGCCAAAACGAATGTTAACGGGCTTCCCTCGCCAGAAGAGCTGCAACGTTTTTGCCAGCAACTGGTCGATTATATTTCCGAAGGTCACTTCAAAATCTACGATATGGTGATGGATAAGTGGCGTGCAACCGGCTTTGAAGCCACCGATGAAATTAATCAGACTTATGGAAAAATTATTGTTACTACCGAGCCGTTACTCAATTTTACAGATAAATACGCGGCAGTGAGTGATGAGGATGATCTCGAAAACTTTGACAACGACCTTTCGCTAATTGGTGAAATTATTGAGGTGCGTTTTGGAGTGGAAGATAGTTTGATTCAACTTATCGCGGACAGCTTGGCTATCCCTCCTGGTGCTTAATATTGAATATTTTGCTGTAATCATTCGCGTAGATTAATTAAGCGCAACAAAAAAGGCACCCGAAGGTGCCTTTTTTAATCAGCGCTGAGATTACTCTTCAGAAGAGAAACCTGCGTTTAGCAGTGCCGCTAGGTTATCTGTCGCTTGTTCAGCAGACGGGCCTTTTAGCTGTGCCGCACGTTTAGCTTGACGTTCTTGGTGGTAAGCGAAACCTGTACCCGCTGGGATCAGACGACCAACGATTACGTTTTCTTTCAGACCGCGAAGATCATCACGTTTACCAGAAACAGCCGCTTCTGTTAGTACGCGAGTTGTCTCTTGGAACGATGCCGCAGAGATGAACGATTCAGTCGCTAGAGATGCTTTAGTAATACCTAGTAGCTCACGCTCGAAACGAGCAGGCTGTTTGCCTTCGGCTTCTAGGTTACGGTTTGCAACTTTCACTTGTGAGTATTCAACTTGCTCACCCGCTAGGAACTCAGAGTCGCCAGCATGAGTAATCGTACACTTACGTAGCATTTGACGAACGATAGTTTCAATGTGCTTATCGTTAATCTTAACGCCTTGCAGACGGTAAACTTCTTGAACTTCGTTAGCGATGTAAGACGTTACAGCATGGATACCACGTAAACGTAGGATATCGTGCGGAGTCTCAGGACCATCAGCAATAACGTCACCACGTTCGATCTTTTCACCTTCAAACACGTTAAGTTGACGATGCTTAGGAATCATTTCTTCATAAGTTTCGTCACCCTCACGAGTGATGATTAGACGACGTTTACCTTTGGTTTCTTTACCAAAGCTCACAGTACCTGTGTGCTCAGCAAGAATCGCAGGCTCTTTTGGTCGACGAGCTTCAAACAAGTCAGCTACGCGAGGTAGACCACCCGTGATGTCTCGGTTACCGCCAGATTTTTGTGGAATACGCGCTAATGTGTCACCAATACCAACTTCAGCACCATCTTCGATGTTAACGATCGCTTTACCCGGTAAGAAGTATTGAGCTGGCATATCAGTACCAGGGATCATGACATCTTTACCTTTCGCATCAACAAGTTTGATAGCTGGACGCATATCTTTACCTGCTGCTGGACGAGCGGCAGCTTCGGTTACTTCGCTTGAAGATAGACCCGTTAGGTCATCTGTTTGGCGAGAAACCGTTACACCATCAATCATATCAACGAATTGGATGCGACCAGCCACTTCAGTGATGATTGGCATGGTGTGCGCTTCCCAGTTAGCCACTGTTTGACCAGCTTCAACCGCGTCGTTATCACCTTTACTCAACACAGAGCCGTAAGGCAGTTTGTGTTTTTCTTTCGTGCGACCAAATTCGTCAATGATAGTCAGCTCTGATGCACGAGATGTGATAACCAGCTTCTTATCTTTGTTGATAACGAACTTAGCGTTGTGAAGTTTCACAGAACCTTTGTTCTTCGCTTGGATGCTGTTCTCTGCCGCAGCAGTAGAAGCCGCACCACCGATGTGGAACGTACGCATCGTTAACTGTGTACCCGGCTCACCGATAGATTGAGCAGCAATAACACCGACTGCCTCACCTTGGTTCACTAGGTGACCACGAGCAAGGTCACGACCGTAACATAGCGCACAACAGCCGAAGTCCGCATCACATGTTACCACTGAACGTACTTTCATATTATCGACAGAGTTCTCATCGATAATCTGACACCACTTCTCATCAATCAGAGTATTACGTGGAATAAGTACTTCTTCAGTGCCTGGCTTCATCACATCCTCAGCCACAACACGACCAAGAGCCAGTTCAGTTAAAGAAACTTTAACATCACCACCCTCGATATGAGGCATCATGTCGACACCTTCTTGAGTGCCACAGTCATGCTCTGTCACCACAACGTCTTGTGCAACGTCTACTAAACGACGAGTCAGGTAACCTGAGTTCGCTGTTTTAAGTGCAGTATCGGCTAGACCCTTACGTGCACCGTGGGTAGAGATAAAGTACTGTAGTACGTTCAGGCCTTCTTTAAAGTTTGCTGTGATAGGCGTTTCGATGATTGAACCATCTGGACGCGCCATCAGACCACGCATACCTGCAAGCTGACGAATCTGAGCAGCAGAACCACGAGCACCCGAGTCAGCCATCATATAGATGCTGTTAAACGATTCTTGTTGTTCTTCTACGCCATCACGGTTGATCACAGTTTCAGAAGATAGGTTATCCATCATCGCTTTCGCAACACGGTCGTTGGTAGACGCCCAGATATCGATAACTTTGTTGTAACGCTCACCCGCCGTAACAAGACCTGATTGGAACTGTTCTTGGATTTCACGTACTTCTTCTTCAGCTTCAGCAATTTCAGTGTATTTCGCTGCTGGTACAACCATGTCGTCGATACCAACTGACACGCCTGACAGTGCTGCATAAGCAAAACCGGTGTACATGATTTGGTCAGCAAATACGACCGTATCTTTCAAACCAAGCTTACGATACGCTTCGTTTAATAGATTTGAGATCTGTTTCTTACCAAGCTTCTGGTTCACGATGCTGTATGGCAGGCCTTTAGGCACGATTTGCCATAGCATGGCACGACCGACAGTCGTATCGACCATCTTAGTCTCAGTTGTGCTGTAACCATCTTCATCAACAACGGTTTCAGTGATACGTACTTTAACGCGTGCGTGTAGCGCCGCTGTCTTAGTACGGTATGCCTTCTCAGCCTCTTTAGGGCCAGCCAGGTACATACCTTCACCTTGTGCGTTGATTTTTTCGCGAGTCATGTAGTACAGACCCAAGACCACGTCCTGTGAAGGTACGATGATAGGGTCGCCCGATGCTGGCGACAGAATGTTGTTCGTCGACATCATCAGTGTACGAGCTTCAAGCTGTGCTTCTAAAGTTAGAGGCACGTGAACCGCCATTTGGTCACCATCGAAGTCCGCGTTATACGCCGCACACACAAGTGGGTGCAGTTGAATCGCTTTACCTTCAATCAGTACAGGTTCGAACGCTTGAATACCAAGACGGTGCAGTGTTGGTGCACGGTTTAGTAGTACTGGGTGTTCACGAATCACTTCGTCTAGGATATCCCAAACAACCGCTTCTTCACGCTCAACCATTTTCTTAGCTGCTTTGATCGTCGTGGCCATGCCGCGAGTTTCTAACTTGCTGTAGATAAATGGTTTAAATAGCTCAAGTGCCATCTTCTTAGGAAGACCACACTGGTGCAGACGTAAATATGGACCTACTGTGATTACAGAACGGCCTGAGTAGTCTACACGTTTACCAAGTAGGTTCTGACGGAAACGACCTTGTTTACCCTTGATCATATCAGCAAGAGATTTCAGAGGACGCTTGTTAGAACCTGTGATCGCACGACCGCGACGACCGTTATCAAGTAGCGCATCAACAGACTCTTGCAGCATACGCTTTTCGTTGCGTACGATGATGTCCGGAGCTGCTAGCTCTAGAAGACGCTTCAAACGGTTGTTACGGTTGATCACACGGCGGTACAAATCGTTCAGATCAGATGTCGCAAAACGACCGCCATCTAGTGGTACTAGAGGACGTAGATCTGGCGGAAGTACCGGAAGCACAGTCAGGATCATCCACTCAGGGTTATTACCTGAGCTGATAAACGCTTCAACAAGCTTCAGACGCTTAGTCAGTTTTTTGCGTTTAGTTTCAGAGTTAGTGGTTTGTAACTCCTCACGCATCATCTCTGTTTCAGCGACAAGATCCATTGAACCCAATAGGTCTTTGATCGCTTCTGCGCCCATCTTCGCCGTGAACTCATCGCCCCACTCTTCTAGACGGTCAAGATACTCTTCTTCAGTAAGCATCTGACTCTTTTCTAGATCCGTCATACCCGGCTCTGTTACTACATACATTTCGAAGTAAAGAACACGTTCGATATCACGTAGAGGGATATCCATTAGCAGACCGATACGAGACGGTAGCGATTTTAGGAACCAGATGTGAGCAACCGGTGATGCAAGCTCGATGTGGCCCATACGGTCACGACGAACTTTAGTTTGTGTAACTTCAACGCCACATTTTTCACAGATCACGCCACGGTGTTTCAGACGCTTATATTTACCACAAAGACATTCGTAGTCTTTGACTGGACCAAAAATACGCGCACAGAACAGACCATCACGTTCAGGCTTGAACGTACGATAGTTGATCGTTTCAGGTTTTTTAACTTCACCAAAAGACCATGAACGAATCATGTCAGGTGAAGATAGACCGATTTTGATTGCATCAAATTCTTCGGTCTTATGCTGTGCTTTTAGAAAGTTTAATAAGTCTTTCACAATCAGCTCCTGTAAGGAGTTAAAAGGCGCTCGGCGAGCGCCTTTCTACCAGGATAATCCAGAGGGTTTACCGCCAAGATTACTCTTCGTCTTCTAGCTCGATGTTGATACCTAGCGAGCGGATCTCTTTCAGCAATACGTTGAAAGACTCTGGCATGCCAGGTTCCATGCTATGGTTACCATCAACGATGTTCTTATACATCTTGGTACGACCGTTAACGTCATCTGACTTAACAGTAAGCATTTCTTGTAGTGTATATGCAGCACCGTATGCTTCTAGTGCCCACACTTCCATCTCACCGAAACGCTGACCACCGAACTGAGCTTTACCACCAAGTGGTTGCTGAGTTACTAGGCTGTACGAACCTGTTGAACGAGCGTGCATCTTGTCATCAACAAGGTGGTTCAGTTTGAGCATGTACATGTAACCGACAGTTACAGGGCGCTCGAATGCATCACCAGTACGACCATCAAACAGTGTTAGCTGACCAGAAGTTGGTAGGTCGGCTAGGCTTAATAGTTCTTTGATTGATGCTTCTGACGCACCATCAAATACTGGAGTTGCAATCGGTAAACCACCACGAAGGTTGTTCACAAGAGTACGAACATCACCATCAGACAGAGCAGCAATATCTACTTTCTGACGCGTATCGCCAAGATCATAAACCTTCTGTAAGAACTCACGCTGCTTAGACAGCTCTTGTTGTTCTTTAACCATTTGGTTGATCTTGTCACCAATACCTTTTGCAGCCAGACCTAAGTGAACTTCAAGGATCTGACCGATGTTCATACGTGACGGTACACCTAGTGGGTTTAATACGATATCAACCGGCTGACCGTTTTCATCGTAAGGCATGTCTTCAACAGGGTTGATCTTAGAGATTACACCCTTGTTACCGTGACGACCTGCCATCTTATCACCAGGCTGGATACGACGTTTCACCGCTAGGTAAACTTTAACAATCTTCAGAACGCCAGGCGCTAGATCATCACCTTGAGTGATTTTGCGACGTTTCGCTTCGAACTTCTTATCGAAGTCAGCTTTTAGCTCATCCCACTGCTCAGCAAGCTGTTCAAGTTGAGATTGTAGCTCGTCGTTTTCTAGTGTTTGTTCTAGCCATTTCTTACGATCGATCGCATCAAGCTTCGCTTCAGAATAGCCACCATTGATCAGTACAGCTTTCACACGCGCTAGTAGACCACCTTCAAGAATTTGGAACTCTTCAGTAAGGTCTTTCTTCGCTTCTTTTAGCTGCATGTGTTCAATTTCAAGCGCACGCTTGTCTTTCTCTACGCCATCGCGAGTGAAAACTTGAACATCGATAATGGTACCTGAAACAGAGTTTGGTACACGCAGTGACGTATCTTTAACATCAGAGGCTTTTTCACCGAAGATTGCACGTAGTAGCTTCTCTTCTGGAGTTAGCTGAGTTTCGCCTTTCGGCGTTACTTTACCAACTAGGATGTCACCACCCTTAACTTCAGCACCAATGTAAACGATACCTGACTCGTCTAGTTTAGACAGAGCCGATTCACCTACGTTTGGAATATCCGCTGTGATCTCTTCAGAGCCCAGCTTAGTATCACGAGCCACACAAGAAAGTTCTTGGATGTGGATAGTCGTGAAACGGTCTTCTTGAACGACGCGCTCAGATACTAAGATCGAGTCTTCGAAGTTATAACCATTCCAAGGCATGAATGCGATACGCATGTTTTGGCCAAGCGCTAGCTCACCAAGGTCTGTTGAAGGACCATCAGCAAGGACATCACCGCGAGCTACAGGTTCACCTGGCATCACAGTAGGACGTTGGTTAATACATGTGTTTTGGTTCGAACGTGTGTATTTAGTTAGGTTGTAGATGTCGATACCCGCTTCACCAGATACAAGTTCATCTTCATTAACTTTAACTACGATACGAGACGCATCAACTGACTGCACCATACCGCCACGTTTGGCAACGGCAGTTACACCAGAGTCAACCGCTACATTACGTTCGATACCAGTACCAACCAACGGCTTCTCAGCACGTAGCGTTGGAACCGCTTGACGTTGCATGTTCGCACCCATCAATGCACGGTTCGCATCATCGTGTTCTAGGAACGGGATAAGCGAAGCGGCGATTGATACGACCTGGTTGGTCGCAACGTCCATGTAGTCAACATGTTCACGAGGGTGAAGACCAGATTCACCTTTTTGACGAGCTGTGATCAGCTCATCTGCAAACGTACCTTCTTCAGTCAGAATGGCGTTTGCCTGCGCGATAACAAATTGACCTTCTTGGATAGCTGACAAGTAATCAACTTCATCAGTCACCACACCATCAACAACACGACGGTACGGAGTTTCTAGGAAACCGTATTCGTTACAACGTGCAAATGCTGACAATGAGTTAATCAGACCGATGTTCGGACCTTCTGGCGTTTCGATCGGACATAGACGACCGTAGTGAGTTACGTGTACGTCACGTACCTCAAAGCCAGCACGCTCACGAGTTAGACCGCCAGGACCCAATGCAGAAATACGACGTTTGTGCGTCACTTCTGAAAGTGGGTTGTTCTGGTCCATAAACTGAGAAAGCTGTGAAGAACCGAAGAATTCTTTAACGGCCGCAGAGATAGGCTTCGCATTGATCAAATCTTGAGGCATGATCGCATCAAGATCGCCAAGGCTTAAGCGCTCTTTCACTGCACGTTCAACACGCACAAGACCTACGCGGAATTGGTTTTCAGCCATTTCACCAACAGAGCGAATACGACGGTTGCCAAGGTGGTCGATATCGTCCACTTCGCCAATGCCGTTACGAATGGCGATCAACTTCTTCATCACTTCGATGATATCAGTTTCGTCAAGCGTACCAAGCTCGCCGGCATCTTCACGCTCAATTGAGCTGTTGAACTTCATACGGCCTACTGTTGATAGGTCATAGCGTTCTTCTGAGAAGAATAGGCTTTCAAACAGCGATTCGGCTGCTTCTTTTGTTGGTGGCTCGCCAGGGCGCATCATGCGGTAGATTTCTACTAGTGCAGAAATACGATCAACCGTACTGTCGATGCGGAGCGTCTCAGACACAAATGGACCATGATCAAGATCGTTCGTAAATAGAACTTCAAGTTTCTTATAGCCCGCTTGTGAAAGATTCGCTAATGCTTCCAAGCTAATTTCTTGGTTTGCGCTAACGATGACTTCACCAGTTGCTTCATTGACATAATCTTTAGAAGCGACTTTACCAACGATGTACTCAACGGGTACTTCGATAAAATCAACGTTATCTTTTTCTAGTTGACGAATATGACGAGCCGTTACACGACGACCTTTTTCGACATAAACGGTACCATTTGCTTCAATATCAAATGACGCTGTTTCGCCACGCAGGCGCTCAGGTACCAACTCCATAAGAAGAGTTTGGTCTTTGACTTCAAACTTCACTTTTTCGAAGAACAGATCCAAGATCTCTTCTGTCGATTTACCAAGTGCACGAAGAATGATCGATGCAGGCAGTTTACGACGACGGTCAATACGCACGTATAGGTTATCTTTTGGATCAAACTCAAAATCTAACCATGAACCACGGTAAGGGATAATACGTGCGTTATAAAGAACTTTACCTGATGAGTGAGTTTTACCCTTATCGCTGTCGAAGAATACGCCTGGGCTTCGGTGCAGCTGGGATACGATAACCCTCTCAGTACCATTAATTACGAAGGTACCATTGTCTGTCATGAGTGGAATTTCACCCATGTAGACTTCTTGTTCTTTAATATCTTTTACAGTACCTGCTGGCGCGTCTTTATCAAAGATCACTAGGCGTAGTTTTACGCGTAGTGGCTTAGAATAAGTTACACCACGAATTTGACATTCTTTAACGTCAAAAACTGGCTCACCAAGACGATAGCTAACGTATTGCAGCTCAGAATTGCCGTTATAGCTCTGAATAGGAAATACAGAACGAAAAGCAGCCTCAAGACCGTATTGTCCTTCAGGATCCTGTTCGATAAACTTGTCGAACGAATCGAGCTGGATCGATAGCAGGTATGGAATGTCCAACACTTGTGGACGAGTACCAAAGTCCTTACGGATGCGCTTTTTCTCGGTATAAGAGTAAACCATGGGGTTCCTCAGCTCGCTGATAAGTGACCCAAACTGCCCACCAATTATTCAAAAATAAAGGGTCATAGGACAGTGACTAACAGCTGTTTACTGTAGTAACACAACATCACTCAAAAATGATAGTTTGTGTGCTTTTGCACGAGTATAAGCGTCTAAACAGCGGGAAAATTCACCCATACCCTACAGCGCAAAAAGGCCGGTGGTCAATAAACCACCAGCCATTAGCCTTGCGGCTAAGAAATTAAGTAATAATTACTTAACTTCAACAGTCGCACCAGCTTCTTCTAGCTCTTTCTTAAGTGCGTCAGCTTCTGCTTGAGAAACTGCTTCTTTAATTGCAGCTGGAGCGCCGTCAACTAGAGCTTTAGCTTCTTTAAGACCTAGGCCAGTTGCGCCACGTACTGCTTTGATTACAGATACTTTGTTTGCGCCAGCAGCAGTTAGGATTACGTCGAATTCAGTTTGCTCTTCAACAGCTGCTGCTGCTGGGCCACCTGCAACTACTGCAGCTGCAGCAGAAACACCGAACTTCTCTTCCATAGCAGAGATAAGTTCAACAACTTGCATTACAGACATTTCTGCAACTGCATCTAGGATTTGCTCGTTAGTAATAGACATAACAATTCTCTTTTAAGTCAACAATAAGTTTATTTAGCAAACAATAAAAAGCAATGCGAATTACGCAGCTTCTTTTTGATCGCGGACAGCAGCGATAGTACGTACCAGCTTGCCAGCAGAAGCTTCTTTCATGCACATCATTAGGCGTGCGATTGCTTCGTCGTAAGTTGGTAGTGTCGCTAGTAGTTCAGCGTCAGTTAATGCGCCTTCAAATGCAGCTGCTTTGATTTCAAAGTGCTTGTTCTCTCTAGCGAAGTCTTTAAAAAGACGCGCTGCAGCACCTGGATGCTCGTTAGAGAATGCGATCAAAGTAGGACCTACGAATACGTCTTGTAGACATTCGTAAGCTGTGCCTTCCACTGCGCGACGTGCTAGAGTATTACGAACAACTCTCATGTAAACACCCGCTTCACGAGCTTGTTTACGTAGAGAAGTCATCGCGCCTACTTGAACGCCACGAGAGTCAGCAACAACTGCAGAAAGTGCACCACTGGCCGCTTCGTTGACTTCAGCAACAATTGCTTGTTTGTCTTGAAGGTTTAAAGCCATCTTGGATTTACTCCTGGTTGTCGTTACACCACTCACTATTATCACAACAGTGAGAGTTATTTCGGTGCAGTCCCAGAAGAAAGTTTATCTATTCAAAAAATAAATTATGCTTTCTGTCAGTTCGGGCACCATCTACGTAGGTACGATTAAGTCATTTATCAAACAGACAAATAACGCCTACGGTCTTGGACGGAGACTGGGTCATAGTTCTAAGAACTAAAATCAGCCCCAACCACAAATATTAGGCGCAGAATTATACACAAATTCCACACCTAATCAAATGTATTATTACGCTTGAGCGTTTAGCGTGTTCTGATCAACAGCAACACCAGCACCCATCGTAGTAGAAATGCTTACTTTCTTCAGGTAAGTACCCTTAGCAGAAGAAGGTTTCGCTTTCTTAAGTGCAACTAGAAGAGCTTCTAAGTTCTCTTGAAGTTGGTTAGTTTCGAAAGAAACTTTACCGATAGTTGTGTGGATGATGCCGTTTTTGTCGTTACGGTAACGAACCTGACCTGCTTTAGCGTTCTTAACCGCTTCAGCAACGTTAGGAGTTACAGTACCAACTTTAGGGTTTGGCATTAGACCGCGAGGACCAAGAATGGTACCTAGTTGACCTACAACGCGCATTGCATCTGGAGAAGCAACAACAACGTCAAAGTTCATTTCGCCTTTCTTCACTAGCTCAGCTAGATCTTCCATACCCACTAAATCTGCACCAGCAGCTTTAGCCGCTTCAGCGTTTGCACCTTGAGTGAACACTGCAACACGTACTTCACGACCAGTACCGTGTGGCAGAACAGTTGCACCACGTACGTTTTGGTCAGATTTACGAGCATCAATGCCAAGGTTCACAGCAACGTCTACAGACTCAACGAATTTAGCCGTTGCAAGTTCTTTAAGAAGAGCTACAGCTTCGTTGATTTCGTATTCTTTAGTTGCGTCAACTTTCTCACGGATAGTGCGCATACGCTTAGTTAGTTTTGCCATGATATTAACCCTCTACCACTAAGCCCATTGAACGAGCAGTACCCGCAATAGAACGTTTCATCGCTTCAATGTCAGCACCAGTCATATCAGCCGCTTTCGCTTCTGCAATTTCTTGGATTTGAGCATCAGTAACCGTGCCCACTTTTTCAGTGTTTGGACGGCCTGAACCAGACTTGATGCCTGCAGCTTTCTTCAGAAGAACAGCAGCTGGAGCAGTCTTAGTTACGAACGTGAAAGAACGGTCGCTGTATACAGTGATAACAACTGGAGTAGGCAAGCCTTTCTCCATTGATTCTGTTCTTGCGTTGAACGCTTTACAGAATTCCATGATGTTAACGCCACGTTGACCTAGTGCAGGACCAACTGGTGGACTTGGGTTCGCCATACCAGATGCAACTTGCAACTTGATATAAGCTTCAACTTTCTTAGCCATGATATTTCCTAAATGTGGGTACAAACGCCAATCAGCTGATCAGCTCCCCGGTTACTTTGTCATAAAGACGTGTAAATAAGGCGCGAAATTATAATCACATTTCACGCCCTTAACAACCCTAAAAGATGTTTTTTTAATCAAGCTTATCGACTTGGCCAAACTCAAGTTCAACAGGAGTTGCACGACCAAAGATAGATACTGACACTTTAATGCGGCTCTTCTCGTAATCCACTTCTTCAACGGTGCCGTTGAAATCAGCAAATGGACCTTCATTAACACGAACCACTTCACCTGCTTCAAACATCGTCTTAGGACGCGGAGCTTCGCTCGCTTTCTCTAGACGATTAAGAATCGCATCGGCTTCTTTGTCAGTGATAGGTGCAGGACGATCGGAGGTTCCACCAATGAAACCCATTACACGAGGAACACTACGAACTAAGTGCCAGGACTCATCATTCATGAGCATCTGTACCAATACATAGCCTGGGAAGAACTTGCGCTCACTTTTACGGCGTTGACCTGCACGCATTTCAACAACTTCTTCGGTTGGAACAAGAACTTCACCGAAGAATTCTTCCATTGCGTGCATCTTGATATGCTCACGCAGCGATTGCGCTACGCGGCCTTCAAATCCAGAGAAGGCTTGAACTACATACCAGCGTTTTTTAGGAGCTTCACTCATGTATTAAACCCTCTATACCCCAGTCACGAAAGCGACAAGACGAACCATAATGCCGTCGATGCCCCAAAGTGCTAGAGCCATTACGATACTTACAGCTAAAACGATTAATGTTGTTTGCATGGTTTCTTGACGTGTAGGCCATACCACTTTGCGAACTTCCATACGAGATTCACGCGCAAACGCAATCGCCGCTTTTCCTTTTGTGGTTGTCGCAGCAACACCGAGTGCTGCAATAATCAGCGCAACCACACCTGCAGCGCGAAGCACTACAGACATTTCACCATACAGGTAATTACCCACAACAGCGGCAGCTAACAGAGCAAAAGTGACAATCCACTTAAATGTGTCTGCTGCACTTGAGCTATCAGGAATTTCAGCATTGTTTGCTTTCATAAACCAACCTGTTACAAGTCTTAACATAGACGACAACAACCCCGCTGTTGCAGGGCAAATCCATAGCACAGGTAAAGCTACCTATACATACTCATCAAGATAGAAATGTCTCTATCTTAAATCCTTTGCACTGGCTTTATCGACCAACAAATCGACAACGGCCAAATTTAGTGCAGAAAAAGGGCATCAAATGATGCCCTTTTTGGTAGTCGTTAGTCAAATACTATTCGTATTTAAACGGCTAAATCAGCAATTAAGCGATAACTTTAGCAACAACACCAGCACCTACTGTACGACCGCCTTCACGGATCGCGAAACGTAGACCTTCATCCATCGCGATTGGAGCGATTAGCTCTACAACCATTTGGATGTTGTCACCTGGCATTACCATCTCTACGCCTTCTGGTAGAGAGATATCGCCTGTTACGTCCGTTGTACGGAAGTAGAACTGTGGACGGTAGCCTTTGAAGAACGGAGTATGACGGCCGCCTTCATCTTTAGACAGTACATACACTTCTGACTCGAACTTAGTGTGTGGAGTGATTGAACCTGGTTTCGCTAGTACTTGACCACGTTCTACTTCATCACGCTTAGTACCACGTAGAAGTGCACCAACGTTCTCACCTGCACGACCTTCGTCAAGCAGCTTACGGAACATCTCAACACCTGTACAAGTCGTTGTGATTGTGTCTTTGATACCAATGATCGCAACTTC
>NZ_JAMQXI010000050.1:0-17509 GCF_024743775.1 Vibrio sp. RM-69-4 | reverse complement strand
TTCTCCGGCCATTCGTTTTGTGTTGTCGGCAAATGAGCACTTTCACCCTCAGATTCGTGGTTAACTCAAACCGTAAAACAGGCAAGGTTCTTTGCTTGCCTCAATGAGTTTTTGGCGTTGGTTTGTTGTCAATTCAGCGTGCGCAAAGTGTGGAAAGGGCAAGTTTATCGAGTATTTCGCATTTGCTGAAAGTCTTGCTTGTTGAGTTTGTCTCATTCAAAAGCTTGGTTTGTTGTTGAACGGTGGGCTTTGTTTTGGCGGCTTATTTATCACGGCTCTGGCTTCGGTTGATTCTTGAATCACTCAACCATTGCAATCGTGGCTTTGGGTCGTGTAAAGTCAGTTTATCTTATTGAATTTGCATAACAAACGGCTCAAGAGGGATTGCCAACGCGTGGCGACTTTAGTGCAAAATTGAAGTTCAGTGTTTACAGTGTGTTTTTTGAGTTCGGCTATGCGTTGTCAACCCCTTAGCCGGGCGTTATAAGCAAATTCAGCTCCAGAGGATGAAAAATGGAAATCGAGTACAAAGTAAACCATCCAATCTCAGTTGAACAATTCGTGAGTTTACTGAAGAAAACATCATTGGGTGAGCGGCGTCCTTTGGATAATAAGTCAACTATTCAGGGTATGCTCGATAACTCTAATTTAATTGTGACCGCATGGCTGAACGATCAACTTGTCGGTGTTGCTCGTTCAGTGACAGATTTCCATTATTGCTGCTATCTATCTGATTTAGCTGTTGATGAAAGTGTTCAATCCAATGGTATAGGTAAATATCTGATCTTAGTGACCAAAGAAGAGCTGAGCCCAAGCTGTAAATTGGTTTTACTGTCAGCACCGAAAGCACAAGGTTATTATCCGAAAATTGGTTTTGAAGCTCTTAATAGTGCATGGGTTTTGTCTAGTTCTGAACAGCTGAACATCAATTAAATCAAGGTTTTATTTGCTTATAACAAACGGCTCAAGAGGGGCAGCCAACGCGTGGCATTTTTATTATGCGTTGGTTTTTGTGGTTACGGTGTTATGCGGAAGCTTGGCAGTTGCGTTGGCTGCCCCTTAACGCGGCGTTATGCAACTCAGGTAAATTTAGGGTTTCAATCTTTTAGGATTTCTCCGGCCATTCGTTTGGTATTGTCGGCAAATGAGCTTTTTTACCCTCAAATTCGTGGTTAACTTAAACCGTAAAACAGGCAAAGTTCTTTGTTTGCCTCAATCAGTTTTAGCGTTGGCGCGTTGTCAAATTAGTGGGCGCAAAGTGTGGAAAGGGCAAGTTTATCGAGCATTTTGCACTTGCTGAAAGTCTTGCTTGTTGAGTTTGTCTCATTCAAAAGCTTGGTTTGTTGTTGAAAGGTGGACTTTGTTTTGGCGGCTTATTTATCACAGTTCTTGCTTGGGTTGATTCTTGAATCACTCAACCATTGCAATCGTGGCTTTTGGTCGTATAAATTCGGTTTATCTCATTGAATTTGCATAACAAACGGCTCAAGAGGGATTGCCAACGCGTGGCGACTTTAGTGCAAAATTGAAGTTCAGTGTTTACGGTGTGTTTTTTGAGTTCGGCGGTGCGTTGTCAACCCCTTAGCCGGGCGTTAGCTATTGTTTTATTCAGCAGCAAGGAAATTAAAGATGTCAAAGTATCAATTTTTCTGTAAACCAAATTCAAATCGTAATGAATTTACTTATCTGGATATGAGTTCAGAAACTTATCTTTTTGAAAAGGAAGAACTCTTGAGCTCGGGGTTAGAAGTGGAAGGTGATACGATTTATGCTTCTTCTCCAGAAGAGGCTATTGATAAATTTAAATCAAATTTTTGTGAGCCTTTGAAGGATTATGCAAATTCAAATGTTGCAGGTGGATTGGCGACATTCATTTTTGAATCATTCAAATCAGTCACTGGGAAAAAATAGCTAACAAACGGCTCAAGAGGGATTGCCAACGCGTGGCGACTTTAGCGCAAAATTGAAGTTCAATGTTTACAGTGTGTTTTTTGAGTTCGGCGGTGCGTTGTCAACCCCTTAGCCGGGCGTTAGGCAAAGTGAGTTTTTATCAGCTAAATCGGGTTTGAATTGAATGGTGAATTCCATGTTTTAATGGCTGGACTTAAGCAATAAATCGTCATCACATATTTGTTGTTTCTTGATCGTGTTGGGTTGTTTTTCGCTGTGAATTCAGCGGCAAAATAACCTTCAGCATCCAAACGTCCGCCGAGCATGCTACGCTCGTCACTTTTCTTCCAAATCGCTAAATTTGAGTTTTTTGGTTTCTTTGCTGATTTAGCATTTTGGTTTATAAATGAATCGGTTAGTTTGTTTCAAGTTTACAAAAAAGCTCGTTCTTTGGTTGTGAAAGTGTCGGTGTCAATTGGTTGGCCTAACAAACGGCTCAAGAGGGATTGCCAACGCTTGGCGACTTTAGTGCAAAATTGAAGTTCAGTGTTTACAGTGTGTTTTTTGAGTTCGGCTATGCGTTGTCAACCCCTTAACCGGGCGTTATGCAACTCAGGCAAATTTAGGGGTTCAATCTTTTGGGATTTCTCCGACCATTCGTTTTGTGTTGTCGGCAAATGAGCTTTTTTACCCTCAAATTCTTGGTTAACTCAAGCCGTAAAACAGGCAAAGTTCTTTGTTTGCCTCAATGAGTTTTGGTGCTGGTTTGTTGTGAATTTAGCGCGCGTAAAGTGTGGAAAGGGCAAGTTAATCGATCATTTTGCTTTTGCTGAAGTTTTCGCTCGTTGAGTTTGTCTGATTCAAAAGCTTGGTTTGTTGTTGAAAGGTGGGCTTTGTTTTGGCGGCTTATTTATCACGGCTCTGGCTTCGGTTGGTTCTTGAATCACTCAACCATTGCAATGGTGGCTTTTGATCGTGTAAATTCGGTTTATCTCATTGAATTTGCATAACAAACGGCTCAAGAGGGATTGCCAACGCGTGGCGACTTTAGTGCAAAATTGAAGTTCAGTGTTTAAGTGTGTTTTTTAAGTTCGGCGGTGCGTTGTCAACCCCTTAGCCGGGCGTTAAATTGCAGTCAAGAATGGTGGATTATCAAAATTGATATTTATGATGTGTTTATTGGCGAATCGGCCTTTGGCAACCCTTGCGGGGTACTAGAGCTAATGTTCTGCGCAACTTTTTCAGGACACTTTTCTAAAGGACTTTTCATAATCGATCGGTGACATATCGCCGTTAGTCGTATGTAGCCGATCTAAATTGTAATATCGCATATAAGCTGACACATCATTTTTCATGTTCTCTCGCGTTGGTTGCGGTACTTTTAACAACCAGTCATGCTTCAGGCTACCAAAGAACCGTTCAACTACCGCATTGTCCCAACACGCTCCAACATCACCCATGCTGGCTCTTATTCCATAGTTCGCCAGTAAATTGCGATATCGTTTACTGGTATATTGCGACCCTCTGTCTGAGTGAAACACCAAACCTTTACGTGGTTGGCGTAGGTTATAGGCTTTCATCATCGCTTTGCTTACCAAATCCGTGGTCATACGTTTATCAAGGTGCCATCCCACAATGCGCCGTGAATATAAATCCATAACGATGGCTAGATACATCCAACCTTCGCCCGTCTTTAAATACGTCACATCGCCAGCCCACACTTGGTTTGGTGCTAATGGATTAAAGTTTTGGTTAAGCAGATTATCGGCGACCGTATCACTATGCTTACGTTTTGTGGTCACTTTGTACGCCATACGTTGTGTGACAACAAGGCCCAGCTGGTTCATCAGCTTTTGTGTGCCATAGTCACTGACTTTAAAGCCCTCATTGCATAACCGTTTTCGCAGCTCTCGATAACCCAAACTACGTCGACTTTCTTTGAATATCACCTTTGCTCTACGATATAGATGTAACTGCTCTTGTGTTATTCGCTGAGCTGGCCTTTTCAACCACGCATAATAGGCTGAGCGACTCACATTCAAGCTGTTACATAAACGAGTAACAGGATAATCAGAGCTCAGTTGTTTAATCGTCTCAAAGGCTACTTGGTTTCCTTTAGCAACAGGGCGCTGGCCTTTTTTAGGATGTCCTTTTCCATCCTTAACTCTTTGTTTTCTTTACGTAGTCGTATTAACTCTGCTCGTTCGTCAGGAGAGAGCACTGAACCAGATTTTTCAGCTTCAAATTTCGTTTTGTCATAGTCACCTCAATAGTAGGATTATATTCCTTTATCAAAGTGTCCTGTTGGATTAAAGCAGATCAGTGCAACGCAACTGACAAAACTTGAAACTATTATTGGACAGATGGACAAAACGGTACCGGTGTTAGAAACGCTGATTCTCAGTGAGCAATACACCGCGATCATAAGCGAATGGGCAGCAATCAAAGCGCATATCCAAGGCATCGTATTACTGAGCCAAAGTGAGGATAATTTACCTGCCCACACATTATTCATTAACGAGGCCGCCCCCATAGCAGAAGTTGCCCTTGACCAGTTACAAGGGCTGATTAACGACGAGTCGACTAACAAAGAAGGAGGGGAGCGGAAACGTCTCTTTAAATTGTATGCTGACAGCTATAATTCGTTAGCTAATGCACTGGCATCGTTGCGAGATTTCTTACTGTATGCGAAGCCTGAACATCTCGAAAAATATCAAGACCTGATTAACTCTCATAACCAATCTGTTGCTGAAATTGTGGAAAAGTCCTCTTTGCTATCGGATGATGAACAGAGTCTTTGGTCATTATTTAATGAGATGCAGCAGCTTTATTTCCCACTCGCACAGCAGGTGATTGCAATACGCCAATCTGAGCTATGGAACGGCGTCAATCAAAAAATGGCCACACAACTTATGCCTGCCGTAGATAAAATGACTAACCGTCTTGAAGATGTTATCGCCACTCAACAATCAAAAGCAGAGCAAAGTGGCGAAAGGATGAGTCGTAGCATTAGTAATGTGATTAACGTGTTATTTATCATGATTGCCGTGACTGTTTCAGTTGCTGTTTTGCTTTCCAATTACTTAGGTAAGAATATCGGCCGCAGAGTGAGTCGAATTGGAAAGAGAGCCGAAATTATTGCGGCAGGAGATGTCTCTCAACCAGCACTTTTGTGTGAAGGTAGCGACGAGCTATCTCAGCTTACCGCCGCGATAAACAATATGAACAACTCACTGCGAACGATCGTTCAGGGAGTCAGTACCAAAGCGCAACAGGTCAGTCAAAACATGGATGAGCTTCTGAACTATAACTCAAACACTCGGCAGCAAGTACAGCAGCAGCGAGCAAGTATTGAGCAGGTTACAGTACGTTTGAGCGATGTGGCGCAGTATTCTATGGCGACCGCAGAAAAAGCTGAACAATCTACGCAATCTCTTTTGTTATCACAAAATGAGCTCAAAGAGGGAGCCTCGGCGCTAGAACAAAATAGAAAAAGTATTGATAAGCTTGATCAAACCATACAAAAGGCAACGCAATTGGTGCTCGATCTTAGTCGAGAAAGCGAATCGATTGGGCGTGTGACCGAAGTAATAGAGGGATTAGCGGAACAAACTAACCTTCTGGCCTTAAATGCGGCGATTGAGGCCGCAAGAGCCGGAGAATATGGACGAGGCTTTGCTGTGGTAGCGGATGAAGTTAGGCTGCTGGCGACTCGAACCACTCAATCAACCACAGAAATTAACACTATTATAAACGCCATACAGTCAGCGACTGCGGCTGTGGTCAATGAAATTAACATGAGTCAGAACCTTGCCAATGAGGGTGCGGCGCAGACCACCCACGCCTTCAACAAAATGATGGACGTACAAGGAAAAATAACGGCGTTAGATAAGGAAATGCACCAGTTATCCTCGGCGGCCGATCTGCAACAACAATCAACACACCAAATGACTCAATTCATGCAAGAGGTTGTCAATTCGGTGGAAAGTGTGGCAAGTATTAGCCAAATCTCAAACCAAACGTCAGCGCAAGTAAAAGATAATGTCACTGTACTCAATCAAGAAATGGAAAAGTTCAAAATTTAAACGCAAGAGTAGATATTCAATTGAGTTAAAAATAACCAAAAGCACACAAATCTCAACCAATTGAATTTACTTTGTTTATTTACTGTTCGCTTGAACGGGTTTTGATAAAAAATGGGTTTTCTTTTTTGCTAACTGTGGCATAGTGACAGCGTCAATTCGGTGCGCGGGCATCGTATAATGGCTATTACCTCAGCCTTCCAAGCTGATGATGCGGGTTCGATTCCCGCTGCCCGCTCCAATATTCTCGTCTTTATCCAGTCTACTAGAAACAAAAAATCCACCCTAGAAAGAGTGGATTAGAGTCGTTCTTTTTAAAAATTTAAACGGGACTGACGCTTTCTGCTTGTGGCCCTTTTTGACCATCAGTGATTACAAAACTCACCTTTTGGCCATCGACTAAGTTGCGGCGCCCTTCACCCGTAATAGCGGAAAAATGTACAAATACATCTTTGCTGCCATTATCTGGGGTAATAAAGCCAAAACCTTTATCTTGGTTGAACCACTTTACAATTCCGTTTACTTTTTCACTCATAATCTTACTCTTGCTATGTTGTTTTGACGTTGCGAAACAGTTGCAACATGAATAACTTAACCAAAGTATTTTGCACAATCTAATGAAGTTTCTGTGAATGTGATGTACGCCTTGTTGAGTATCACATTTTGCGATTTCTATACCAAAATGTGATGCATTAACTCAAGGTAACTGTTCATACTTCAACTCTATTTCTGCCGTTTTGTTTAGCTTTATAGAGCGCTTGATCCGCAATTTTTAACACTGCTTCAGGTTTTTCTGAGGCGTAGCTATCAGCCACGCCAATACTAACCGTAATAGAGACAAGATTTGATGGTGTTTTCTGCTCACGCTTCTTGGAACCGAGCTTATCGTCTTTTGGTCTGTCTTCTGCGTTCCTAATGACCATTTGGTACTGTTCAATATCTTTGCGAAGCAAATCTAAGTAGATTGCAGCTTGCTGTGCATTTTTTCCTTTAAATAGGATGGTAAACTCTTCACCACCGTAGCGATAAACACGTGCGTTTCCTTGAGTCAGCAATAAACGGCTAGCAATCAACTTAAGCACATCATCACCAGTGTCATGACCATAGCGATCATTGAACTGCTTAAAATGGTCTATATCTAGCATCGCTATCGCATATTTTTTGCCTAAGTATTTGATGTCAAGATCTAAGGCGTGGCGACCTGGGATACCCGTTAAGCGATCAATAAACGCCATTTTATGACCCGCCGAAATTAGATATAAGATCAATAAAACCCCGGCTAGAGAGAAAAGTGTGCTTGAGATATAACTCACGTGGAAAAAAATAAAGGTGACGGAGGAGAGTAAAATACTGGCGTAAATGCTGGTGTCTAAGATCTGGTTTCGCGTGAGCACAAATATTGCGGAGACCCCAATTAATGCCAAGAGGTACATCACCAACAAAAATGGCAATTTCGATATTTTCGGTATAGTTACTAACAAAACCTGGCTAAAATTCTCAAATCCGCCATCACTGACGTACATCAAAGTAACAACGGCCCAAAACATTAACAGCAGCAAAATAGCGATGTATAAGCCATAAGTTTTACTCAATACAGTAGCATTACTTCCTAATGCATAAGGTACTAAACACAAAACGGGTAATAACAAACTTAATAACGAAAGCTCTAGCAAGGTTGTTCCCGTAGAAAGGGGCATCTGTAAGCGCCACTGGATGATTGCGTAGGCCACCATCATCGCTGTCGAGATCATAGCCAAACGCCCTTGCTTAAAAATGTGTCCTAATGCGATTGCTACCGTGAAAAGAATATAAGGCAGGTTACTAGCGAAGCCAATATTGGCGCTAGTGATCAGAATGACGTTTTCCATCCCCAACATAATGGCTATTAGCAACCCTATTGGGAATAAGAATCGAAACCAATGAGATGATACAAAACTTGTCGGCATTAATAATACAAATATGACCTTTGTGGCATTTAAAATTAAAATTGATAATAAGGCCCATAGCATACTTTTATTTAATAGATTGCCAAGCTTTTTGCTAGACTTACTAAATGAAAGCGAGCACTTGAACAAAGTTTAGACGACAACGCATCTAAAAGTTGTATAAAATCACCAAGGTACGCTAAGTTGTTACTGCTAAGTTCTATCTAAATATTTTGATTAGTACGAAGAGGAAGGAGTGTAAGGATGCAAATCAGTGTTGATGTACATAATTACATGGAAACACTTGTCGGACGCGTATTGGCTGAAGATAAGTATGTAAATCACTATGATAATGAGCAGCTTGCCGATCTCGCTTGCTTATCCCTTGCTCAATTGAGACCGATCTATATTCGATACGACATAGATTTTCTCTCTGCGCTACCTGAAGAAAAATTGGTCATACTTAAAGAGAATGCACAAGTTGCCGTTGAATCGGCGGAAAGCATGATCGTTAATGATCGACGTAGACACAGAGAAGATGATATTCCTATCATTCTAGGCCAATTGCGCTTTGACGATAACTTAGAACTAGAGTGGTTCGAGAAGCCGATTATTGAAACAAACAAGTCTTAAAGGAGCTCTTGTGGGATTTTTTTCTCGTTTATTTAATCAAGGGTCAGGCAATGACTCAAAAATGAAGCTTTTGGATCCCATTGAATATAAAGGTTTTTTAATTTACCAAGATGCAATGTCTGAATCAGGGCAATATCGTGTCGCTGGTAAAATTAGTAAAGATGTTAATGGTGAAATATGTACTCACCGTTTTATCCGCTCCGATGTCGTAGCTAGTAAAAGCGACGCTGATGAGCTTATGCTTAAAAAAGCAAAAATGCTCATCGATCAGATGGGCGAGAAAATCTTTTCCTAACATCGTCCAACTTGATAAAAATCATAATGAATATCCTCATTAGTCGATACCCTTATTCATTGAGTAAAATACATGGCTAATATCCTGTTTTTATAGAGCTTTGTGATAAGTGGTTCGACCTCTGCTTTGTTTGGATGTCGTTGTGTTTTTGTCTTTCACCTATGACAATCACTCATTACTTAACCTTATATGTAATAGCATTTTGTATTTTTATTACAAACTGCTTGCAGTTATGCTGGTGGTTAGATAAAAACAGAATAATCATTGTGCCAATAGTCAAGGAATAACTATGCAAATTGGTGTACCAAAAGAGACCCTTACGGGTGAAACACGGGTTGCAGCTTCACCGAGTTCGGTAGCGCAATTAATCAAACTAGGCTTCGACGTCTCCATTGAAACTCAAGCTGGGGTTTTAGCCAGTTTTGATGATGCGGCTTTTGAGGCGGCTGGTGCCACGATTGTTTCGACACAAGATGTTTGGAATTCAGACATTATCTTGAAGGTCAATGCGCCGATTGTTGATGAAAAACAATCGATTGATGAGGTTGCTTTAATCAAAGAAGGGGCAAGCCTAATCAGTTTTATCTGGCCTGCACAAAACCCAGAATTGATGGAACAGTTATCAAGTAAAAAAATCAACGTGCTGGCGATGGACTCAGTGCCGAGAATATCCAGAGCACAAGCTTTAGACGCTTTGTCATCAATGGCTAACATTGCTGGCTACCGCGCTGTTGTTGAAGCTGCACATGAATTTGGCCGCTTCTTTACTGGGCAAATTACCGCAGCGGGCAAAGTCCCGCCGGCAAAAGTACTGGTTGCTGGAGCTGGCGTTGCTGGCCTCGCTGCTATCGGTGCCGCAGGAAGTTTGGGGGCAATTGTACGAGCTTTTGATGTTCGCCCAGAAGTAAAAGAACAAGTTCAATCAATGGGTGCAGAGTTTTTGGAAGTCGATTTCCAAGAAACGGCTGGTTCAGGCGATGGTTACGCCAAAGAGATGTCTGACGACTTTAATAAAAAGGCCGCTGAACTGTATGCAGCGCAAGCTAAAGATGTCGACATCATTATCACGACGGCTTTGATCCCTGGACGTCCAGCCCCTAAGCTGATCACCAAAGAGATGGTCGACAGTATGAGCGCTGGTAGCGTGATCGTCGATCTTGCAGCTGCAAACGGGGGGAACTGTGAATACACGGTTGCCGATAAGGTGATTACAACCGCCAATGGTGTGAAAGTGGTCGGTTATACTGATATGGTTGGCCGCTTACCAACACAATCCTCTCAATTATATTCAACAAACATCGTTAACTTGCTGAAATTGTTATGCAAGGAAAAAGATGGATCTATCAATATTGACTTTGAAGACGTTGTTTTACGTGGTGTGACGGTCGTGAAAGAAGGCGAAATAACGTGGCCAGCACCACCGATCCAAGTCTCTGCTCAACCGCAAGTCAAGACCGCACCAACTAGACCTGAACCCAAAAAACAAGAACCCGTTTCTGCGACGAAAAAAATTACTGGCTTAGTTGCTGCCGTTGGCGCTTTTGCTTGGATCGCATCGGTCGCACCTGCGGCTTTCTTAAGCCATTTCACCGTTTTTGTTTTAGCGTGTGTTGTGGGTTACTACGTCGTTTGGAATGTTACTCATGCTTTACATACTCCTTTGATGTCCGTTACCAATGCAATTTCCGGCATTATTGTGGTCGGAGCTTTATTGCAGATAGGTCAAGGGAGTGGTGTGGTCACTTTCCTCGCGTTTATCGCTGTTTTAATTGCAAGCATTAACATCTTTGGTGGTTTTACAGTCACCAAACGTATGCTTGAAATGTTCCGTAAAGACTAAGGGAGTAATATATGTCTGCAGGATTAGTACAAGCCGCATATATTATTGCTGCTATCTTCTTCATCATGAGCCTTGCTGGATTATCAAAGCAGGAATCAGCAAGAGCTGGTAACTACTATGGTATAGCGGGTATGGCTATCGCACTCATCGCCACTATTTTTCGTCCAGATGCGCAGGGCTTAGCTTGGGTATTGCTGGCGATGGTAATTGGGGGCGGTATCGGTATTCATTATGCTAAAAAAGTAGAAATGACCGAAATGCCCGAACTTGTGGCTATTCTCCACAGTTTTGTGGGCATGGCTGCGGTATTAGTGGGTTATAACAGCTATATCGATGCGCCAATTGTACTCGATCACGCTGAACACGTGATTCATTTGGTTGAAGTGTTCATTGGGGTATTTATTGGTGCCGTCACCTTTACAGGATCTATCGTCGCCTTTGGTAAACTGCGTGGAATCATTTCGTCGTCGTCGCTCAATCTCCCTCATAAGCATAAGCTCAACCTCGCGGCCATTGTTGTCTCCACATTATTAATGATTTACTTTGTTAATAATGGTGGCAGCATGTTTGCATTGATTATTATGACTCTGATAGCGTTCGCGTTTGGCTACCATTTGGTGGCTTCGATTGGTGGTGCAGACATGCCCGTTGTGGTATCGATGCTTAACTCCTATTCAGGTTGGGCAGCGGCAGCGGCTGGCTTTATGTTAGCGAATGATTTGCTGATCGTAACCGGAGCACTGGTTGGTTCTTCAGGTGCCATTCTTTCTTACATTATGTGTAAAGCGATGAACCGCTCTTTTGTTAGTGTGATTGCCGGGGGCTTTGGTCAGGATGTGACTATCAGCGCAGACGTTGAATACGGTGAACACCGTGAAATAAACGCTGAAGAAGTAGCCGAAATGCTGAAAAACTCTAAGTCAGTGATCATCACTCCAGGGTATGGCATGGCAGTAGCTCAAGCACAGTATCCTGTTCACGAAATCACGGAGAAGTTACGTGCACAAGGCATTAAAGTTCGCTTTGGTATTCACCCAGTAGCGGGACGTTTGCCTGGCCATATGAACGTACTGCTTGCTGAAGCAAAAGTGCCTTATGACATTGTGTTAGAAATGGACGAAATAAACGATGATTTTACTGAAACGGATACGGTTTTGGTGATCGGTGCAAATGACACAGTAAACCCAGCAGCATTAGAAGATCCGAACAGTCCGATCGCCGGAATGCCAGTGTTGGAAGTATGGAAAGCGCAAAATGTCATTGTATTCAAGCGTTCAATGAATACTGGCTATGCAGGTGTACAAAACCCTCTTTTCTTTAAAGATAATACCTATATGCTTTTTGGTGATGCAAAAGAGAGTGTAGACGCCATCTCAAAAGCGTTATAGCATCTACGATTAGGATAATGAAGAAGCCAGCAAAATGCTGGCTTCTTCTGTTTTTGAGCAATCATTATTGACATGGATATAACACGTGCAATGTATTATTAGTTAATAATGTTATATAGTTTTTAATCTAAACCATTAATGAAAATAAAACTTGTTTAAAGCGATTAAGACCTACTTTTGGACTATTTTAGTTCTAATACCTATTCAAACCTATGCCGATTCGTTGCCAGAACGCATCGACCTTTTTGCGTCGCTTTTTGATTATAGTACCGCTGATGTAAGTTATGATATCCGTACTTTGCAGGTTGATTATCCAACTCGCTTATTGACTCCCGAATCAATGTTACCGCAAACGGCTGAATACCCTTTAAAAGATCTACAGTTGTTATACAAATTATCTCAAAGCTGTACAGGTAAGTTGCCGCTGAGCCCACTCATAACAGAGCCATTAGTCTTCACGAGAGCTATCTGTAAAGGATCTCAATTACCGTCGAAATGGTTTGCGAGAAGCGCTTTGATTCACCCTGGAGGTGGGACATATGCGGCTCGTTATGTGAAAAAATACCCTGAGAAATTTGTCGAGTTGCAACAATATATGCACATACGAGAGCGCACCAAAGCAAGTGTGGATTCTTTGCTTGGCCGCATCCAAAACATGAATGAAGATACGATCTTAGCACTTATATCAGGTGCAACCATGTTTGTAGAGAACAGCGATCTTTGGCTGAGAAAAGGGGATATGTATTACGTTTTTAACGAAGACGTATGGTTAGACAACGCGAGTAAAGCAGGACTCAGCTATAGCATGGCCTCGGAAAATTCGACCTGTTTTATTCAAAGAGGCAACATTTGTTGGAATGTTGAAGATCATTCCAACGTGTTACGGATAAGTATGGTAATTCTTGTCCTAGCTAACATAATACTTGTATTAGGCTGGTCCCTTTATCGTTGGAATTCAAAACGACAGGAAATGAAAAGTCGTATGTTGGTGCTGCAGATTCTTACTCACGAGCTCAGAACACCCATTGCAAGTCTATCGCTAACCGTTGAAGGATTTAGGCGCGAATTTGAAAGGTTACCATCAACTGTTTACGATGAGTTTAGACGCCTATGCGAAGATTCCAGACGTTTACGGCAACTGGCCGAAGCCAGTAAGGATTATTTACAGTCAGAGAGCAGGCCGCTTGCAACAGACTGGGTACCTTCCGTTGAAGAATGGTTACAATACAAAGTGGAAGAAGAGTTTCGTGAAAGCATAGATCTTGTTATAAACAAAGATATTGCAGCTAAACTGAATGTTTATTGGCTTGGGACATGCATCGATAACTTAATTAGAAACGCAGTAAAATACGGTGTTGCTCCAGTTACGTTAGAGGTAACAACTAAACAAAATTCAATCACGATCAAAGTTACAGATCAAGGTCTGTTAAATCATCGAGATTGGAGAAATTTACGTAAACCTTTTGTCAGCAAAAGTGGCTTAGGTTTAGGTTTGACTATTGTAGAATCAATGGTAGGTCGGATGGGTGGTAAGATGACACTCGCAGGACCGCCAACCACATTTATATTGGAGATCCCCTGTGAAACAGACATTGCTTCTCGTTGAAGATGATAAAAACCTTGCCGATGGCTTATTAGTAAGCCTTGAACAAGCAGGGTATGACTGTTTACATGCAGAAACTATTGCAGATGTTAAACAGCATTGGGACAGTGCAGACTTAGTCATCCTCGATCGCCAATTACCCGATGGCGATTCTGTTCAGCATTTGCCAGAATGGCGTAAAATAAAAGAGTTGCCAGTAATTCTTTTAACCGCACTTGTTACGGTCAAAGACAAAGTGGCCGGATTGGACGCAGGGGCAAATGATTACTTAACCAAGCCTTTTGCCGAGGCTGAATTATTTGCACGAATTCGAGCCCAACTTCGTTCACCAGAATCAGAAGGGCAGGATGACACGAAAGTGGTTACACCCAATCTTGTTATTGATAAAGCCACAAGAGAAGTTTTTTTTAAAGAAGATTCAATTACCTTAACACGTACTGAATTTGACTTACTCTTATTTTTAGCAAGCAATCTTGGGAGAGTGTTTACGCGTGACGAATTGCTTGATCATGTATGGGGTTATAACCACTTTCCAACGACAAGAACCGTAGATACCCACGTGTTGCAATTGCGCCAAAAACTTCCAGGCTTAGAGATTGAAACCTTACGCGGTGTTGGATACAAGATGAAAGCGTGATGCAGAAATCTCGTTTACTATTGGTAGGCATAGCATTTGTGACTATTCCTACCAAAGCACAAAATGTTGAGTGGTTTGATCAAATCACACCGCTTACCCAAGCGCATCAGAATCTTTTAAATAATAATTTAGAAGCAATGTTTAACTCACTTGTCGAAGTGTGGCAGCTTGAACATAACAAAAACATTCAGAGCCATCTCAATGAATTATTATTACAATCATTAACCGTTGATTGCGGTAAAAGTTTAGACAAAAAACCACTCCCTGAATGGCTTAAATCAATCACCATTAATAGGCAAGAGATCCAGAGCCCAGGAAGAGATGCATTTCATGTTGATATAGAAGTGGACGCTGAAAAACCACTTGCTGATATCAGGCTGGCGCAGTGGGTTGATAAAAGTTTATCAACCGATAGCTTGTTAACGACCACTTCGAGTGACAGCGTCACTGGAAAGGCACATTACTTAAAGCGTTATAATCTCAATAGTAAAATTACAATGGGTTTATACCGTCTTGATATAACAGCCAAAGATCAGCAATCTTGGAGCGCATGGATTGTGCTTGGTGAACCCAAAGCAAAGCAAATTGTACGTTGGGCTTCAAAAGATCAATGGCAAATTGAAAAAAAAGCGCTACTTAATCCATATTGTCCTTTACCTGAACTCAATGTATCGCTGTATGATTATATCGATGGAAAATACTCTGAAATATGGAGTCAACGCTACGAGTCTGAGTATCCTAATGAACTTGAAATCACTAATTTAGCTGCAGACCGTTATGTACTAGCGGTATCAATGACTCAACAACGTTGGCAAGGGCCGATTATCATTGAGCAATCTCAAGTAATCAGTAAAACCTACGATGTTTCAGTAGATGAATAATTAAAGATAATAGACAATGTGCCGTTATAGACACAAAGGAAACGACACGTTTATAACATTATGAAAAATTTCATTAAAATACTCCCACTTGCAGTCGTACTTACACCCTCTTTCAGCTTCGCAGCCAATTATGCAATAGAGGCGCGAGGGGATGCGATGGGTGGTGTAGGGGTTGTATCTGCGAACTTTCTCACTGCTCCATTTTATAACCCTGCACTTGTGGCTATTTATCGTCGTAACGATGACGTAGGTATGATCGTTCCCAGTTTCGGGATTTCTTATAATGATGAAGACCACATGGTCGATGATTTAGACAGCATTTCAAGCTTCATAGAAAAAAAAGATTACACAAATACTGAACAGCTGCAGAAAAGTTTAGATAATTTACAAAATGATAAACTAAAAGCCGAAATTGGCGGTGTTGTCGCCTTTGCCATTCCTAACCAATTTATAGCGGCTAATTTATTCGCCAAAGCCTATACCGAAACGTTTGTCACTCCTGATATTTACAGCGGCGAAAATACTGCGTCATTAACTCCTGAGCTACAAACTGTCGAAAACGCAGAGCTCAGCGCAGTGAACGCTGTTTCCGTTGGGGTAACAGAAGTGGGTTTCTCGCTAGCCAAGTACCAAACATTTTTAGGCCAACATATTGCCTTTGGTGTAACACCTAAACTTCAACGCATCTACACCTATGTATATTCAGCAAGCGTAACCGATTACGATATCAAAGATGCACGAGATAATGGCCAAGGTGAAACCATGTTCAACCTTGATGCCGGCGCATTGTGGTTTTATGGACCTTTAAGAGTTGGATTTTCTGCAACCAATTTAGTCAAGAGAGACATTCAAACTCAATCTTACACTAAGAGTCTTAAGAGCCAATTCGGTAAAACACGAGACATCAATCTTGGCTACGCATACCAAATGAGGCCACTTTATACAGTAGGCGTAGGTATTGTTGCAGACTATGCCACATTAAGCGTGGATTATGATCTTAATGAAGAAGAGCGCTACACTAATTTTAATGACAATACACAGATGATTCGAGTAGGTGGTGAAATCGATATCATGCGTCAGTTAAAATTAAGAGCAGGATATAAGAAGAACTTAGCATACGATAATGTTGATGGAACAATCACAGCAGGGGTAGGGATCTCACCTCTCAATCTCTTCCAACTGGACATTGGAGCAAGCTATACAAACGATAATGCGATGGGAGCTTACATAAATTTCCTTGCTAGTTATTAACTCGATCTCTATAGTCAGGCTCCTAATCAACCGGAGCCTTTTTAAATGTTTGATGATATTCCTACTTTATCTCACCAAGAACAGCAAGAAGCTGTTGAGAAAATTCAACAACTAATGGCTCAAGGTATCAGTACCGCAGAAGCCATAAAAATCGTTGCATCCCAAATTAGAGCAGAAAAATCTGCAGATAAAACGAATTAATTCTCAACCTAACTATTTCCATTGCATAAGAGCGTTCACTCATTAGTGGACGCTTTTTTGTATCGAGAAAACCCCCAGCTAGGCTGGGGGGTCCGTAAAGCTTACAGCTATAAGCCAGTTATATAATCCCTTTCAATTTGATAAAAACGTCTTGTGGTCTGGCAACTGCAAGAGTTAATTAAGAATTGAAAGGGGGTCCCAATCGGGACGAAGAGAGCTTAGCGCACACGCGATGGAATTGTAAATATCATGTGGTTTTTGGAAGGCTGGTGTTCTACCAGACTTCGCCGGGATATCATCCAAATGCTCACCAACGAGCAAGTGGGTAGCGTATATTCTCGAGTTTTGGTGCTTTCAGCGATGTTCTGTTTAACAGGTTTTGTAGCGAAAATCAAAATGAATTTGTTGCTGACCTACCTGGACTTTTTAACAAAATTCATGACCACGTACCCAAGGACAGTTTTGCTTATACAATTACTGATTCTATGAAAAATAATTCTGGTTGCCCTGGGGCTTTAGTAACGCAATTTCAGGATAATTGGGGTACTGCTAGTGAATGGTATTCTAACTGGACTAATGGCATAGGCGATGTCTCTCCAATTATGCGCATGGCATTACTCTCTAGTGTGCTGACTGATTCATCTGTGGAAATCTCCAGCGACGAATATAATATGTTTCTTACTGGTAGCCTGTCTGATATTGATACCTTTATAAACGAAAAGTACGGTAAAAATACCATTGAATACATTAACGAGGATCTTGCTATGTGGAACTATTACTTCGATCCTAGTGAGAATCCAGTTACCGGTTTTGGTATGAATTTCCATTCTTCTAATGGAATACAGGTAGACTACTTCACTGCATTATCAGAGAATTTACCTTC
>NZ_JAMQXI010000004.1:0-3092 GCF_024743775.1 Vibrio sp. RM-69-4 | reverse complement strand
CGTTTAAGACAGATTCCCAACGCTTGGCATTTTTCATTCCATCGTTGGGTCTTGTGTTTAAGGTGGTATGGTTAGGTTTCGTGGTAGCGTTGCTCACTACTTAACGCGGCGTTATGCAACTCAGGTAAAATTAGGGGTTCAATCTTGTGGGATTTCTCCGGCCATTCGTTTTGTGTTGTCGGCAAATGAGCACTTTCACCCTCAAATTCGTGGTTAACTCAAACCGTAAAACAGGCAAGGTTCTTTGTTTGCCTCAATCAGTTTTAGTGCTGGTTTGTTGCCAATTCAGCGTGCTTAAAGTGGAAAGGGCAAGTTAATCGAGCATTTTGCTTTTGCTGAAGGTTTCGCTCGTTGAGTTTTCCTGACACAAAAGCTTGGTTTGGTGCTGAAAGGTGGACTTTGTTTTGGCGGCTCATTTATCACAGTTCTTGCTTGGGTTGATTCTTGAATCACTCAACCATTGCAATTGTGGCTTTTGGCCGTGTAAATTCTGTTTATCTCATTGAATTTGCATAACAAACGGCTCAAGAGGGATTGCCAACGCGTGGCGACTTTAGTGCAAAATTGAAATTCAGTGCTTACGGTGTGTTTTTTGAGTTCGGCGGTGCGTTGTCAACCCCTTAGCCGGGCGTTATGCCTCAGTTATACATAGGAAAGAAATATGGCAAATGAAGAGATACTCCGTAATGTACACGGAGAGGATGAAAAGCGTAAGAATAGAGAATATTACTTGGCATATGAAGAGTTAAATGAAAGGCAACATATGCTTCAGCAGCAAATTGCTCAGCAACAGGCTCTATTGCATGCACAAGAAAAAGAATTAAACGACAATCGGCAACGTTTGAAGCAAGAGCAAATGAGACACGAGAAGGAGCTCATGATTGAAGCTCGTGAGCGGGAAAGCATTTATGAGGAACGTGAAAGGGAGTTACTTTTACGGAGACAGAATTTAGAGGCTCAATTACGAGACCAGAAAAATGAATTAAATGCATTCATGGAGCATAAAGAAAAAGAAATTGCTGAAAAAGAGAATCGTCTAGAAATAGCGTATATTGAACTACAGCAGGAAAAAGAAAAATATACAGAAGAAAATAGAAAACAAATTGAGATTAAATCTCAAGATTATGTAATTACTGCTTTAACTGGTTTGGAATCAAAAGAAAATAGTTTTCACTGGCTAGCTAAGATGTGGTCTTTTATTGGTGCTATATCTATTGTATGTGGTGTCCTATTTATGGTTGTTTCGACATTTTATGGGCTGGAAAACTTTCATAATGTACAGATATTTAGTTGGACATACTTCCTTTATATTTTATTTAGAGGGTTAGTTGTCATTACAATGTTTATTGCACTTGCTCGCTATGCCTTTATTTTTAGCAATTCTTATATGCATGAATCGTTGAAAAATTCTGAGCGTAGGCATGCTATTAACTTTGGGAAGTTTTATTTAGAGGCATATGGTGCAAATGCTAGTTGGGATCAAGTAAAAGAAGCGTTTCAACATTGGAATATTAGTACAGATAGCGCATTTACAAAAAAGAACACTTCAGATTTCGATCCTAAATTGATGGAAAATATTATGGAATTAAGTAAAGCGTTATCAAAGAATGTGAATGGTAAAAAAGTCGATTTTGAGGCTGTGTCTAAGGCATAACAAACGCTTCAAGAGGGACTGCCAACGCGCGGCATTTTTACTATGCGTTGGTTTTGGTGATTACGGTGTTATGCGGTAAGTTGGTAGTAGCGTTGTCTGCCCCTTAAGCGGGCGTTAGCTGAGGTTAAGAAAAACCATAAAATTAAGCGCTTATTTTTCTTAGTCAGAGGCTCTAGCTTTACACCTGAAAGTCAGCACTTTTCCATGTATCTCGCCAGTGGCACTGTTCGTGAAGTGTTTGAACTAACCGAAGCCTTCTTACGGGAAGTGATGTGCTTGTTTATTTCTTTGGTGTGGCTTCTTTGGTTTTGAAGCTCTTTCGCGCTTAAATGGATTTCGCGCACTTGGTTGTTGGCTTCTTCGAAAGGATTCTTTGTAAATTTAAGCTCTAGAAACTCGTCAAGTTTTGCTGTTATTTCTTCTTTGCCAAGTGCGTTTCGTGGGTTAGGTTTTAGTTTCTCAGTTGTCCGTTTTACTTTGTCGCTTGAAAACAATAATGTGTTTTAAATTAGGCCGTTGGGTAGCAAATCTCAGGCTAAAGTGCAGCAGCTAACAAACGGCTCAAGAGGGATTGCCAACGCGTGGCGGCTTTGGTGCAAAATTGAAGTTCAGCGTTTACAGTGTGTTTTTTGAGTTCGGCGGTGCGTTGTCAACCCCTTAGCCGGGCGTTATGTTTCATAAGAGGAAATCATGTTTACATTGGATGTTGATACAGACCTAAAGCTTGCTTTGGTTGATCCTAAATTTGCGCCTCAATATCTCGAAATTGTTAGTAGAGAGCGTGAGTATTTGAGCCAATGGTTAGCGTGGCCTCCTCATGCAAACAGCGAAGAGTTCTTCCTAAGTTTTATCAAACGCTCATTACATGATTATGCCGATGGTAAATCGCTTGTTTGTGGCATGATTTATAAAGACAAATTGGTCGGAAACATAAGTTTTAACAGCATTAGCTATCAACTGAAAAAAGTGGAAATGGGTTATTGGTTAAGCTCTGACTATCAAGGTAAAGGGATCGTTAGTAGGTCAGTGCTGAAACTGATAGACGTTGCATTTACCGACTTGGACATGGAAAAAGTTCAAATATCGGCTGCAACGGGAAATCAGCCAAGTCGAAACGTGTGTGAGCGTTTAGGATTCGTGCTTGAGGGGACAATTACTCGTGCAGAAAACTTAAATGGTCGCATCGTAGATCATGCGGTTTATGGCTTAGATCGTACATCGTGGCCAGAAACATAACAAACGCCTCAAGAGGGACTGTCAACGCGTGGCGTTTCCAGTCCCATTGAGCCGCGGTGGTTACGGTTGTTGTGTTTGAGTTTTGTGTTATGCGTTGCCAGCCCCTTAGGCGGGCGTTATGCAACTCAGGTAAATTTAGGAGTTCAATCTTTTTAGGTTTCTCCGGCCATTCGTTTTATGTTGTCGGCAAATGAGCACTTTT
>NZ_JAMQXI010000049.1:0-12388 GCF_024743775.1 Vibrio sp. RM-69-4 | reverse complement strand
TTCAAGACAGTTCCATGATTATCTTTTCAGCAATTTTTCTGGTACTAAAGTGCGTTTTACATCACGTTTGCAGGTTGGTTCTTTTGCAGCGGGAACAGCATGCTAACAAACGGCTCAAGAGGGATTGCCAACGCATGGCGACTTTGGTGCAAAATTGAAGTTCAGTGTTTACGGTGTATTTTTTGAGTCCGGCGGTGCGTTGTCAACCCCTTAGCCGGGCGTTAGGTGCAAAATATCGCATAGCATACTTGTTTTCTTGCATATAAGCCTGCATCTTAGATATGGATATTTAATCGTAAGGACATTACATGGAACAATACAGCCTTCAATTATCTTCAGTAAAACATACAGCACCAGATGGAATCGAAATGGGAGTAATGAATAATGGTACTCCATACCTTGGTGCTCGTGGTTTAGCCGCTTTATGTGGGGTCGCACCAAGTGTAATCATTACACTTGTGAAAGATTGGCAGACAGATTTGCGCTTTAAACCTCGTGGGCAGGCGATCGAGAAGCTAATTATTGAGCAAGGTGGTGACCCTAATATTTTATATGTCCCGATTAATATCGAAGGTAAAACTTACCATGCAATAAATGATGTTAATTGTATGGCAATTCTTGAGTATTACGCCTTTGATTCACAAACACCTCAGGAACAAGCCAAACTCAACTACCGTAGTCTCGCTAAACTAACTCTTCGAACATTCATTTATGAGCGAACAGGCTACAATCCATCCGATTCTCTGCCCGAATCTTGGAAAACATTTCATGAACGTATCACCCTTAATGAATTGCCTTCTGGTTACTTTAGCGTCTTTTCTGAAATTGCGAATCTGGTGATCTCTGTCATTAGAAACGGAATGACGTTTGATAGCAGCACAATGCCCGATATTAGTGTTGGCCAGGCTTGGGGTAAACACTGGAGTGGAAGCAATCTTGATGAAAAATATGGTCTTCGTAGAAAACATCTGCATGTATTCCCTGAGGATTTTCCGCAGAAAGATCCAATGGCATGGATTTATCCTGTCGAGGCCTTAGGTGAGTTCCGTCGCTGGATGGACGATGTCTACGTTACAGCAAAATTTGGTGCATACTTGACCAATAAAGCCAAAAAAGGTGGCTTGAACAATGTAAATATTCCAGCATTGGTTCAGGCCGTACAGCCTGTGCGACTAAACTGATCAAGGTGTCTTGCACCTAACAAAGCATTTAAGAGGGACAGCCAACGCGTGGCATTTTTATTATGCGTTGGTTTTTGTGATTACGGTGTTATGCGGAAAGTTGGTAGTAGCGTTGGCTGCCCCTTAATGCGGCGTTATATGCATTTTGGGTAGTTATGATTGAAATTACTGAGTTTTTAAAGGCAATCGATAGTTTTGGTTATGTTAATTACTATCGTGGTCATGCAGATGTGAACTGGAAACTTATTCCATCACTTGCTAGAACGCAAGCATCTTCAATTGATGTTTGGAATTGCTCACAGTGGGCTGATCTAGAAGTAGAGATATTGCGTGCTTTTGAAAAGCATGGGTGCTCTATTATTGAAACTCCACCTAGGAATCAGTTGGAATGGCTGATTCATGCGCAGCATCATGGCTTGCCTACTAGGTTACTTGATTGGAGCTCTAATCCGTTAAAAGCTCTATTTTTTGCTGTTGAGAATCCCGCCTTAGATCACTTGGACGGGGTGGTTTTTGGTGCATCGGTGGTGACTAATTTTGTAATGGATAAATATGTTGAAATCAATCAACACAATAAAATTATTGGTTTTCATTCTTCTAGTTTAAACAAAAGAGTAGCCGCTCAGGAAGGTTGTTTTACATTGACTCCTATACCTGATGGTTGGGGAAAATTTGTGGAAGTTGAAGAAAATAATCTTTCTGTTGACTACCTAAGGAAGTATGAAATCCCTAAAGAGCATAAGCCAGTATTGAGAAAGCAATTGAAAACATTGGGTATCACTCATCAGTTTCTTTTTCCAGATTTTGATGGCTTAGCTATGTCTATAAAAAGAGACTTTGGTCTGTAATACATTCATATAACAAAGCATTTAAGAGTGATTCCCAACGCTTGGCACTTTTCATTCCATCGTTGGGTTTCGTGTTTACGGTGGTATGGTTAAGTTTTGTAGTAGCGTTGCTCACACCTTAATACGGCGTTATGCAACTCAGGTAAATTTAGGGGTTCAATCTTTTGGATTTCTCCGGCCATTCGTTTTGTGTTGTCGGCAAATGAGCATTTTTACCCTAAAATTCGAGGTTTACTCAAGCCGTAAAACAGGCAATGTTCTTTGTTTGCCTCAATCAGTTTTAGCGTTGGCGCGTTGTCAAATTAGTGGGCGCAAAGTGTGGAAAGGGCAAGTTTATCGAGCATTTTGTACTTGCTGAAGATTTCGCTCGTTGAGTTTGTTTCCTTCAAAAGCTTGGTTGCTTGCTGAAAGGTGGACTTTGTTTTGGCGGCTCATTTATCATAGTTCTTGCTTGGGTTGATTCTTGAATCACTCAACCATTGCAATTGTGGCTTTTGGTCGTGTAAAGTCGGTTTATCTTATTGAATTTGCATAACAAACGGCTCAAGAGGGATTGCCAACGCGTGGCGACTTTAGTGCAAAATTGCAGTTCAGTGTTTACGGTGTGTTTTTTGAGTTCGGCGGTGCGTTGTCAACCCCTTAGCCGGGCGTTATGTGAATAGGAGATTCCAATGGACAAGGTAGTCAAAGATCGGTTTGATGAGTATCCGGAAAATGCTCGTGTTAGGTTAGAAGAGCTGCGAAATTTAGTCTTTCAAGTCGCATCTGAGTTGAAACTGGGTGAAGTCGATGAAACTCTAAAATGGGGTGAGCCAAGCTACAGTGTAAAAACGGGCAGTCCGTTAAGAATGGACTGGAAGCTTAAGTCTCCTAATAATTATTACCTATTCTTTAATTGCCAAACTAAGCTAGTCGATACATTTCGGGAGTTGTATGGTGACGAGTTGGTGTTTCAGGGAAATAGAGCAATAGTCCTGACCTTATCTAAACCGCTACCAGAAACGGTCATCAAGTCCTGTCTAGAGTTAGCTTTAACCTATCATCAGCGTAAAAACCTGCCTCTTTTGGGCGTGTGAAAAATTCACATAACAAACGCTTCAAGAGGGACAGCCAACGCGTGGCGTTTTTACTATGCATTGGTTTTTGTGGTTACGGTGTTATGCAGTAAGTTGGTAGTAGCGTTGGCTGCCCCTTAAGCGGGCGTTATGTGTTTTTCTGGAAGTTTTTCACAGCCCTGCGCTTATAATTCAGACGTGAGGTGCACTATGTCTGAAAATCAAAACGTTAAAAGAGCTGAACCAATTGAAACGTGTTCATATAAAAGTCCTTGTGTTCGTCATTGTTGTTTAGATGACAAAGACATCTGCATAGGTTGTGGTAGGACTCTTGACGAGATATGTCGTTGGAGTAGTGCAACAAATAGCGAAAAACAAGAGATATTAATCAATAGCGTAGCTAGAGTTCAGAGCCGAAATATATCGATATGAAGCATCTTAGTCTTGTGCATATGATGGCTTTTTATCGAATGCTGTTTGGCATAAATGCCTTTCGCTACCCCTTTAAATGGAAGGGTGGGCATCAGAAACACACACATAACAAACGCCTCAAGAGGGACTGTCAACGCGCGGCGTTTCCAGTCCCATTGAGCCGCGGTGGTTACGGTTGTTGTGTTTGGGTTTAGTGGTATGCGTTGCCAGCCCCTTAGGCGGGCGTTAGGTCCACGAACAATGAAAGAAATTAAATATTCTCGTCACAGTCACATTAGGCTTAAAGCTATTTGGGATGAGTAGTTGTAATTTGTATAATCAAGTTTTAGTAATAACTCTATAAGCAACGGCTGAATTGTTGCTTGTTAAGACAAATAGGTAAACCGTATGCAGGAAATTTTTTCCCAGCAAGAACTTCATCGCTTTTTCTTTAAATCTGCAATTGCCATAGCATTGTTTTGGATCACTTTGTTTTTATCTCAAATGTTTAATTTGGCGTCTTTTGAGGGAGCAGCTAGGGAAACAAATTTTGTCGCTAAAGCAGAAGTTGACTTTTATAATCAACAATTAAAACTAACTGATGATCAGCAGCTAAAGTTAAAAATTGCCATCGCAAAACAAGAAGCGTCTGATGCTGCAATTGAAACAAGCCAAGCAATGGTTGAATTGATTGACTCAATAAAAACGCTTTGTTTCTACGCATCTCCCGTTAGTTTTGTGTTTGGAATTTTGTTTTGGGTACTGTATGCAGCTTCTTCAAGAGAAGAGTACAAGCACCCGAAACCTCAAGAAGATAAGTCTCCAATCTATCTTAATAAGTGTACCTAACAAACTGTTCAAGAGGGATTCGCAACGCGTGGCATTTTTACTATGCGTTGGCTTTAGTGATTAAGGTGGTTTGCGGCGGCTTCGGTATTGCGTTGTGCTCACCCCTTAACAGGGCGTTATGCTTAATCACGCAAAGTCAGTGGTTTATGGTTTCTCTTTGTTCCCTCGGCTGGTTGGTTTTGAGTTTGTCGGCAAGTTTGCTTCAGTGGGCGCGGTTTTCCGGACACTTGTTCTTTGGCGCTGGAAATTCAGAGAATTGCCTCAATCAATTTTTGGGCAAGCACGAGGTTAGGTCGGTTGGCTCAATCAGAAATTTGATCTTAGGTTTTTTCGTTTTAGCGGCCAAAGTTCCAAGTCTGATTTTCAAAATGATGAGTCATTTCAGTTTTTTTGGTTTTTGGGTTTTGTTTGTGCATCAAAGCTGAGTTAATCTTGGTTTTGGTAAAACGTAAGTCATTGAAGCTTAAGCATAACAAACGGTTCAAGAGGGACAGCCAACGCGTGGCATTTTTACCATGCGTTGGTTTTTGTGGTTACGGTGTTATGCGGAAGCTTGGTTATGGCGTTGGCTGCCCCTTAACCGGGCGTTATGTGTTGGATGAGTTTTTGAGGTTAATTCTACGATTTCATTGAGAATTCGTTCCGTGCTTTCGGCAAGTTGGCCTGGTCGAACTGGATTCTTGAACAACCTGAGATTGATCGTTTTCAAGGTTCTTGGGTTGCCTCAATTAAGTTTTGGATCTGGCTTGTGTTGAGTTTTGTCAGTTTCAAATCGCTTTAATTGAAATGTCCTTTTGACTGATTTTCTTGCTGACATTCAGCTCTGAAAATCTGGTGAAGAAAAAGGTTTGGTTATGGCTGAAAGGGCGCTTTCTTTGTTGTCGATTCTGTAAGTGGCTCTCTTTGGCTCAGATCGCTGTGAAATTTAGGTTTTGGTAAGCATCGTTTTTGCACGTAACTTATTCAAATATCTTAATTTTTACGGTGGTTTACTTTGAATTCACGGTAAAATTCACATAACAAGCAATTCAAGTGGATTCTCAACGCGTGGCAGTTTTACTATGCGTCAGGTAAAGTGTTTTACGGTGCAATGCAGCGGCTTGGTCAGTGCGTTGTTCACCACTTAATTGAGCGTTATGCAACTCAGGTAAATTTAGGGGCTCAAACTTTTGGGATTTCTCCGGCTATTCGTTTTGTGTTGTCGGCAAATGAGCATTTTTACCCTAAAATTCGTGGTCAACTCAAACCGTAAAACAGGCAAATTTCTTTGTTTGCCTCAATGAGTTTTAGCGCTGGCGCGTTGTAAATTCAGTGGGCACAAAGTGTGGAAAGGGCAAGTTTATCGAGCATTTTGTACTTGCTGAAGTTTTCGCTCGTTGAGTTTTCCTGACACAAAAGCTTGGTTTGTTGCTGAAAGGTGGACTTTGTTTTGGCGGCTCATTTATCACAGTTCTTGCTTGGGTTGATTCTTGAATCACTCAACCATTGCAATTGTGGCTTTTGGCCGTGTAAATTCAGTTTATCTCATTGAATTTGCATAACAAACGGCTCAAGAGGGATTGTCAACGCGTGGCGACTTTAGTGCAAAATTGAAGTTCAGTGTTTACGGTGTGTTTTTTAAGTTTGGCGGTGCGTTGTCAACCCCTTAGCCGGGCGTTAAATTTTAAGAGGTAACATGAAAAATTTCTACACTGGAGAAACGCAGCAGTTGGTATATGCTTTTTTCTTACAGTTTTCACGATTAGAGTTTGCACTAAAAGAATCTGGTTATGTTAAAGCTGGTTTTAGAGATTCCGCAGAGCCTGACTGGAAACGATTTATTGAACAGTACTCTGATTCGTATGCTCTCGATAAACTTGAAAAAGAACTGATGTCTAAACCACCTTTGAGGCAAGTTTACCGTAATGAACAAATTAGTTGGGTGGATTTCGAGTTTCCTGAGGAGTCCACAGAGCTAAATAATCTAGTATTCGCTCTAAAAACTATGCGAAATAACCTATTTCACGGAGGGAAGTTCGGGCACAAGAGTTGGGATGACCCAGAACGAGTGGAATTTGTGTTATCAAAAGGTTTACATACCATTGAGAAACTCTCGAAACTAGATGGTGATCTTACTGCTCACTATCGTGGAAGCTATTAAAATTTAACAATCTGTTTAAGAGTGATTCGCAACGCATGGCATTTTTACTATGCGTTGCGTTTGGTGTTTAAGGTGGTATGCGGGAGCTTCGGTATTGCGTTGCTCACACCTTAACAGGGCGTTATGCAGTTCTACAGGTTCAACGGAAACTAAAAGACGTCAGCCCAATGTATTTGAACTGACGGAGCTTTACTCTTTTTGTCTATAAGGTGTTTATTCTGCGGCTTTTACTCTGATTTTGCTTTTGGCAACGTCAGAAAGGTTTAGGCTAGAAATTGCAGCATTAGCTTCGTTTTCGTTTGGCATTTCGACAAAAGCAAAGCCTTTTGATTGACCCGTTACTTGGTCTAAAACAAGCGTACATTCGGCTACGGAGCCATGAGCTGAGAATAAAACACGAAGTTCTTGTTCAGTTGTAGAGCGAGATAGATTGCGAACTAAAAGTTTCATGATGAACCAGTTGGTAGTAAATGACGGTGCGAATTGTGGCAGCTAAAGATAAGTTTGGCTAAGCAATTCGTTCTTTATACTGAGTATTGGTTAAAAAACTGCATAACAAACGGCTCAAGAGGGATTGTCAACGCGTGGCGACTTTAGTTTAAAATTGAAGTTCAGTGTTTAAGGTGTATTTTTTGAGTTCGGCGGTGCGTTGTCAACCCCTTAGCCGGGCGTTAGCACTATCTAAAATTTAGTACCAAAGTCTTAGTGCATAATGTAGTATACGCGAGGTTTCAACCCAAAATGTCTGAAGTTGTTACTGCTTCGGACTTGGAACTCAGGGTAACATATGCCCCCTGGATACTACTTTATCTGATGTTATCGATTTGCTCGATTTGATCAGCTGGCGCAAGGTGATTGGGTTGAAACCATTAATTCATAGTTGAGAATTAAAATGATCACACCATTAAGCAGTTTACTCTTCAACCTAGAGTCTTTCGAGCCAGAAAAAATCCCCAATAAAAAGACGTATAGTTGGAAAAACCCTAAACTATCGCCAACTCTTACAAGAGACTTAGAGGGTGCAAAAACTCATTTTGTTGGACTAAAAACAGATAATGATGTCGCTAATATATTAGAAGTTCCAGTCGGCCAATTATTACACATTCTTTATTATCAAAAGCAAAACTATAATTCTTTTACAATAAAGAAAAAATCGGGGAAAACTCGTCTAATTGATAGCCCAAAAGCATCGATTAAAATTTTACAGGATAAAGTTAAGCCCCTTATTGAAGCACACTATCGCGTAAAAAAGCCTGTGCATGGTTTTGTTGGCGATGGTAAAGGCATAATTACAAATGCTTTTCAGCATAAAAAGAAAAATTATGTGCTTAATATAGATCTTCAAGACTTTTTCCACTCTGTGAATTTTGGTCGAGTACAAGGTATATTCCGAAATACCCCGTTTAATATGGACATCCCTGCGGCTACAGTTTTAGCTCAACTTTGTACTCATAATGGCCGCTTGCCACAAGGTGCTAGTACTTCTCCAGTTTTATCTAACCTAGCTTCGACCTCGTTGGACAAAAAGTTGGTTCAAATAGCCAAAAAGTTCCATTTAACTTACACACGTTATGCCGATGATTTGACTTTTTCTAGCAATAAGCCTTTTCCAACTATTTTAGTTGAGCGAGAAATTGATGAAAACGGCAAAGAAATACATAAAGTAGGTCGTTTACTTGAACAAGCGATAAAAGATAGTGGTTTCGAAGTTAGTCATCATAAAACCCGGTTACAGCATAAATCACAAAGGCAAGAAGTTACGGGCTTAGTGGTAAATGAAGGTGTTAATGTAAATAGGAAATTTATTCGAAAAACTCGTGCAATGATAAATGACTGGAGTAAGGGGCTTGCCCAAGCCGAGGTCCGATTTTTAAAGCAACGTTATCACTTGGCTGATAGTGATATTAAGACTGATGGGCTCGATGGTTCTATATTCAAGCGAGCAGTGTACGGGCATCTGAGTTTTATACGTATGGTCAAAGGGGAAGAACACTCCCCTTATTTAAAACTATGTGAGCAAGTCCTTGCTTTAGATAGCAAGCCTCCAGAGTTCATAAAAAAATTAAAAGGTGTATTTGATATGTATGATGTATTCATTTGTCACGCTAGTGAGGATAAAGAAGTGGTAGCTACACCACTTTTTGAAGCTTTAGCTAAGCGTGAGATCAAAGTGTTTATTGACAACGATGCTATCGATTGGGGGGACTCTTTAGTATCAAAAATCAACACTGCATTGAAAAAGTCAAAGTATGTTATTGCTATTGTGTCGGATGAATCTGTTAAGAAATCATGGCCGATGAAAGAGTTAAATACAGTTCTTGCAGCAGAAATTAGCTCAAAAGAAACAAAGCTATTACCTTTAATGGTGGGTGACGGTGAAGAACTGTTAAAAGAAATCCCGTTACTAGGCGACAAACTGTTTGTAAACTTTAACAACAATATTGAAGAAATTGCCGATAAAGTAGAAAAGTTACTCCAGCGCTCATAGTGCTAACAAAGCATTTAAGAGTGATTCGCAACGCTTGGCAGTTTCGCTTCGCTCAAGTATAGCCAAGCGCCGCTCACACCTTAATGCGGCGTTATGTGTTGGATGAGTTTTTGAGGTTAATTCTACGATTTCATTGAGAATTCGTTCCGTGCTTTCGGCAAGTTGGCCTAGTCGAGCTGGATTCTTGAGCAACCTGAGATTGATCGTTTTCAAGGTTCTTGGGTTGCCTCAATTAAGTTTTGGATCTGGCTTGTGTTGAGTTTCGTCAGTTTCAAATCGCTTTAATTGAAATGCTTTTTTGACTGATTCATTTGCTGACATCCAGCTCTGAAAATCTGGTGACGCAAAAAATTTAGCGGTTGCTGAAAGGGCGCTTTCTTTGTTGTTGATTCTGCAAGTGGCTCTCTTTGGCTAAGATCGCTGTGAAATTTAGGTTTTGGTCAGCATCGTTTTTGTACGTAAATTATTCAAATATCTAAATTTCTACGGTGATTTACTTTGAATTCACGGTAAAATTCACATAACAAACAATTCAAGTGGATTCTCAACGCGTGGCAGTTTTACTATGCGTCAGGCAAAGTGTTTACGGTGTAATGCAGCGGCTTGACCAGTGCGTTGTTCACCACTTAATTGGGCGTTATGTGTTGGATGAGTTTTTGAGGTCAAATCTACGATTTCATTGAGAATTCGTTCCGTGTTTTCGGCAAGTTGGCTTGGTCGAGCTAGATTCTTGAACAACTTGAGATTGATCGTTTTTAAGGTTCTTGGGTTGCCTCAATTAAGTTTCGGATCTGGTTTTTGTTGGGTTTCGGTGGTTTCAAATCGCTTCAATTGAAATGCATTTTTGACTGATTCACTTTCTGAAATTTAGCTCTGAAAATCTGGTGACGCAAAAGGTTTGGCTGTGGCTGAAAGGGCGCTTTCTTTGTTGTTGATTCTGTAAGTGGCTCTCTTTGGCTAAGATCGCTGTGAAATTTAGGTTTTGGTCAGCATCGTCTTTGTACGTAACTTATTCAAATCTCTTTATTTCTACGGTGGTTTACTTTGAATTCACGGTAAAATTCACATAACAAGCAATTCAAGTGGATTCTCAACGCGTGGCAGTTTTACTATGCGTTAGGTTAAGTGTTTTACGGTGCAATGCAGCGGCTTGGCCAGTGCGTTGTTCACCACTTAATTGGGCGTTATGCATTCCTCCAATTTTACGATTCAAGGATGATTTATGAATGATTCAAAAGTGGTTTTAATCACAGGTGGCGGCCGAGGCATCGGCGCAGCGACTTCCAAATTATTTGCGTCAAAGGGTTATGCTGTTTGCATTAATTACAAGTCCAATTCAGCTTCGGCCGAAGCGTTAGCTCAAGATATTAGAGCTGCGGGTGGCCGTTGTATTACAGTTCAAGCAGACGTCTCCGTTGAGAATGACGTATTGAGGCTGTTCGAACAAATTGACGATGAGCTAGGCTCATTATCTGTACTCGTGAACAATGCGGGAATTTTGCGTAAGCAGTCTCGCCTTGAGGATCTGACGGCCGACAGAATCAATACAATTTTGACTAACAATGTGACTAGCTACTTTCTTTGTTGCCGAGAGGCGGTTAAACGTATGTCTACTCGTCATGGTGGCGACGGTGGCGTAATCGTAAATGTTTCATCGGGAGCAGCTCGCTCTGGCTCGCCCAATGAGTACATTGATTATGCGGCTTCAAAAGGAGCAATTGATACGCTAACAAAAGGCTTGTCACTAGAAGTTGCCTCAGAGGGCATCAGAGTTAATTGTGTCCGTCCGGGGCTGATACATACGGAAATGCATGCTGATGGTGGCGAACCTGAAAGGGTTGAGAGGTTAAAGAATATTATTCCTCTTCAGCGTGGTGGTAAGCCAGAAGAAGTGGCAGAAGCTATTTATTGGCTCTCATCGGAAAAATCATCGTTCTCGACAGGAAATTACTTAGACCTGTGTGGTGGCTTATAAATGCATAACAAGCAATTTAAGAGGGATTCTCAACGCTTGGCAATTTCAGCCTAGGTCGGCTTCAGTGCTACATGTGGCAAGGTTTAGACTTGGGTGGTCGCGTTGTTCACCACTTAATGCGGCGTTAGCTGAGGTTAAGAAAAGTCATAGAATTAAGCGTTTATTTTTCTTAGTCTGAGGCTCTAGCTTTACACCTGAAAGTCAGCACTTTTCCACGTATCTCGCCAGTGGCACTGTTCGTGAAGCGGTTGAACTAACCGAAGTCTTCTTACGGGAAGTGGTGTGTTTGTTTATTTCTTTGGTGTGGCTTCTTTGGTTTTGAGGCTCTTTCGCGCTTAAATGGATTTCGAGCACTTGGTTGTTGGCTTCTTCGAAAGAATTCTTTGTAAATTTAAGTCTTAGAAGCTCGTCAGTTTTCCTGTTATTTCTTCTTTGCCAAGTGCGTTTCGTGGATTAGGTTTTAGTTTCTAAGTTGTCCGTTTTACTTTGTCGCTTGAAAACAATAATGTGTTTTAAATTAGGCCGTTGGGTAGTCAATCTCCGGCTAAAGTGCAGCAGCTAACAAACGGCTCAAGAGGGATTGCCAACGCTTGGCGGCTTTAGTTCAAAATTGAAGTTCAGTGTTTAAGTGTGTTTTTTGAGTTCGGTGGTGCGTTGTCAACCCCTTAGCCGGGCGTTATATGTCTTGGTCAATTTGGGGAGTTACAAGGGTGTTCGCAAGAAAAGCTAAGCCTCATGAGCTAGATGCTATTTACTCTATGGGCTTCGATGTGTGGGGTGACGATCTTGCCTATGAAGAGTATCTGGTTGGCTGTCATCATAGTAAAAAGTATCAAGCTGGAACTTGGTATGTATTAATCGACAACGAGCAAATTTTATCGTCACTCATCGTTTATAAGAATATGTTTGGTCTCAAAGAGGATTGTGCTGGCATAGGTTCTGTCGCTACACCTAATAGTCTTCGTGGACGAGGTTATGCTTCTAATCTGGTTAATCTTGTGAAAATTGAATTGTTTTCTAATCACAACTGTAAAACCGTATTTTTACATAGTGACATTAACCACAAGTTCTACAGCAGACTTGGTTTTGTTAGTGTTAAGGGTACTGATTGTATGTACGCCTCAAGGGATGCTTTTGACTTTGATGGTTCAATGCCAGCTTACTTTTAGTTTTGGGTTTTACATATAACAAACAATTCAAGCAGATTCGCAACGCGTGGCAATTTTGGTTTGCAGTGAGTTTTGTGTTTACGGCGCAATGCGGTAGCTTTTGTATTGCGTTGCTCACTACTTAATTGGGCGTTATGCAGTTCTACAGGCTCAACGGAAACTAAAAGACGTCAGCCCAATGTATTTGAACTGACGGAGCTTTACTCTTTTTGTATATAAGGTGTTTATTCTGCTGCTTTTACTCTGATTTTGCTTTTGGCAACGTCAGAAAG
>NZ_JAMQXI010000048.1:0-155587 GCF_024743775.1 Vibrio sp. RM-69-4 | reverse complement strand
TTTGAATGTCGAAAAACCTTAAGCTCAATACATAACTAGGCTACGTACTGAGCTTAAGGTTTTGGTGTGGGCCACTCACCCCAAGGACATGAAACACGAGTGAGCGACCCAAAAACTAAGCGTGATTACGCTTCAACAGGCTTGCGCCAGTCGTCAGAGCCTGAAGTACCCGCATTCACGTGATCCCACAGGATTTTACGGTAAGACATAGAAACCGTAACGTTTTGTGTGAAGTCGCCGTTCGCTGGATCTTGGCAGTGTGGCATTTCACAGTGAATGTCCACGATAGACGCGCTTTCGAGTGTAGTAGTGAAGAAGTTCTCTTGCTTACCTTCGATAGAAGTGCGGTACCATTTTAGCTCAACCGATTTCATCTTCTCGCCAGACGCCAGTGCGTTATAAAGAAGAGGAACCGCTTTGTTTAGCGCTACGGTGAATTTAAATGGTTTGTGAACACGTTGACCAGAAGGCTGACCTGATTGTGGATCAGTCGGTACAGTTACAACGTGGTCAAATTGTTGAACCAACATTTGGTCTTCATGACCTTCAACGAACGCATCACCGATTGAATCAGTAGACAGAGCACCAGCAGTGATCAGGCCCTGAGTTTCGCCTTCGATAGAGATATAACATGGAGTTGGCATTGCAAATTCCTTACTTTAATGATGAATGGTATGAAACAAGTTCACTCGTCATAGAGCAAAGTCAGTGCCAACTCTATTACTATTTAAAATCAAACACTTATATTGTATGTATTTTTGATTGAGCAAAAACCTGCCCAGTATGAGCAAGATATTGCTTCGATGGGTAAAAACTTACCCTCATTCTGAGACAGCCAGATGTAAAAATCCCGATTCACACTGTAAATCGGGATTTTGATGTTGAGACTTCACAAGGAACCATTCAACTCATTAAATTGCAATGGGGTTGACAACTATACCCTTGTCTCTAGCTTATAGTAGAGAGTTGCCAGTGGCGGTACACAGACCAAAATAGATTGGTCTAAACCCTCACTCTCAACGTTTTCAGTCAGTACACGGTTTTTGACTTCAAAACCACTACCGCCATAGTGTCTATCATCTGTATTAAGCAGTAATTGATACTCACCTTTGACAGGCATACCTAAACGAAAAGCTTGGTGAGGAACAGGGGTAAAATTGGTGATAATTAAAATACGTTCACCGCAGTCACTCATGCGTTCATGCGCAAGAATGCTCGCATCGGCCGCATCTTGTAAGCGCCACTCAAAGCCACGAGGCTCACTGTCTAACTCAAAAAGTGCAGGCTCGGCTTGATACATCTTATTGAGATCTCGCGTTAAATTCTGCACTCCTTGATGGCGTTCAAACTGCAATAAGAACCACTGAAGTTGGTCATCATGATTCCATTCTGCCGTTTGACCAAATTCAGTGCCCATGAAGTTGAGTTTTTTACCCGGCTGGCCATACATGTAACCCATATAAGCACGCAAGTTTGCCGTTTGTTGCCACTCATCGCCGGGCATTTTGTTGTGGATCGAACCCTTGCCGTACACCACTTCATCGTGTGATAGCGACAACACATAGTTTTCACTGTGTGCATAGACTAACGGGAAGGTGATGACGTTGTGATGGTATTTACGATGGACGGGATCTTCTTTTATATAGGCCAAACTGTCGTGCATCCAGCCCATATTCCATTTGAAACCAAAACCTAAGCCGCCCATAAAGGTTGGCGCTGAAACGCCGGGAAAAGCTGTTGATTCTTCAGCAATGGTCATAGCATTCGGGAAGTGTTTGTACACTTCTTCGTTCATCCACTTTAAGGTGGCAATCGCATCGTAATTTTCTCTGCCGCCATCCACATTTGGGATCCACTGATCATGGCTGCGTGAGTAGTCGAGGTAGAGCATCGAAGCAACGGCGTCGACCCGAATGCCATCGATATGGAACTGTTCAAACCAATATAACGCATTCGAGACTAAGAAACGGCGCACATGTTCACGGCCAAGGTCGTAAATATACGAACTCCAATCTTGATGCCAACCACGGCGTGGATCAGGGTCATGGAATAAAGGAGTGCCATCAAAATTGGCTAAACCATGACTATCGGCAGGAAAATGTGCGGGAACCCAATCGAGCACCACACCAAGGCCGGCTTGGTGACATTGATCAACGAAATATTTAAAATCATCGGGCGTACCAAAACGGCTCGTTGGCGCAAATAAGCCAACAGGTTGATAGCCCCAAGAACCATAAAATGGATGTTCAGAAACGGGCATAAGCTCTACATGGGTATAGCCTAAATCCACCAAATAAGGCACCAGTTGATCAGCCAGCTCACGATAATTTAAAAATTCACCCGCCGAATTACGACGCCAAGAGCCCACGTGCAACTCATAGAAAGAGAGCGCTTGCTTGCGCTTTTCGGTGATGGGGCGAGCTTGCCACGTACTGTCTTGCCATTCATAACGCCGATGATCATACGTCACTGAAGCAAACGAAGGGTATTGCTCAGCATAGTGACCCCAAGGATCGGCTTTGTGCGGTAACCCTTCACCATGAGGCCCTTTCAATTCAAATTTGTATTGCGTACCTTCGGGTAAGTTGGGCATGAAAATCCCCCAAATACCGTAATCAAGGCGCTGCATTGGGTTACGACGTCCATCCCATTGGTTAAATGCGCCAATCAAACTGCACGCTTTGGCATGCGGTGCGTAGACTAAAAAACGGATACCTGAGATTTGTTTACCACCACGTTCCATGGTCACGAACTGCGAACCCATGTGGTGATACATCGATTTCGGCGTATGTAAATCATCATATTCAGCGTATAAACCATGGTACTGATATGGGTCATCGATGAGCTGTTCGACACCTGCCCAATCGACCGCCAATTGGTAGTGGGTAAAACGTAAATCAATATCTGATTTTAGGATGAAACCCGACTCATCTTCACGCCCAAGCAGAATGCGGGGTTGATTTTCCACCACCAGCTCAACTTTTTCGGCACCCGGCATCCAAACACGTAGCGCACCTTGATCGGGTGCGAGGTAAGGGCCTAAAAATGAGAATGGATCTGTAAATGATGCATGGGAAAGTTGGCTATATGCCTGCTTTAGCTTTGAAAGCTTTTTTGTTTTCATATCCCTACTCCTAACCTAACTTTCTTTAAACGTATAAAAATGCCCGCTAAAATGGCGGGCATACTAGCGAGGTTCAGTGTACCGAACTCTGCTGTTACATTGAGTGACCTAGACTAAAATTCTTCATGCCATGATTAAGAAAGATAACACTAAGCCACATCAAGGTTTATTCAGTAAGTGATTATTTACTTACACTCGCTCGCACTTCCGTTAAACGTGCAGCAATGCGATTGACATTATCACGCGCAAATACTTCATCCAAATTCATTGAAAGTTTACGACGCCAGTTAGGGTACTCATTAACGGTGCCCGGAATATTAACGGGTTTATCCATTTCCAACCAATCTTCTAACTGAATACTTAACAAGGTCGATGCACCAGATGCAACGTGCAGTTGCAGCGCCTCACTTAAATATGAATCCATTGGAACAAGGCTTGCGTCGCGCCCCACACCCTCAGGCAAATAACCATGCCATGCCACCGAATCCAAAATGCCTTGTTTACATTTCAAACGGTCCTCAAACAAGGCTTCGAGCTGGGCTTGATCGGGGTACAAACCAATTTCGCTCCCCATTTTGAGATCATCGCAATGCCAGAAACCACGCAACGTTGGCATATCATGTGTGCACAGTGCCGACATCGACTGAGCGGCGTAATGTTTCGGTGAGATAAAGCCGCCATCTTCTGCGGTTTCAAAAAAGAACACTTTATAAGAGTGAACACCCGCATCGGCTAAAATATCGACGATTTCATCGGGTACTGTACCCAAATCTTCGCCAATCACGCTGCATTGATGGCGGTGAGATTCCAACGCTAAAATCGCGAGCATATCTTGTACTGGGTAGTAGATATAAGCACCCTTAGTGGCATTTTCACCTTTTGGTACCCACCACAAACGCAGTAAACCAAGTACATGGTCAATGCGCAGCGCACCACAATGTTTCATATTGGCGCGCAGCAGCTTGATATAAGCATCGTAAGCGGTTGCTTGTAATACTTGTGGATTAAGCGGTGGTAAGCCCCAATTTTGACCCAATGGTCCAAGAATATCGGGCGGTGCGCCAATGCTGGCGTCTAAAATCAAGTTACCGGCATCAGCCCAAGTTTCAGAGCCTGAATCAGCCACACCCACCGCAAGGTCGCGGTATAAACCGACCGCCATGCCTTTTTCTTCCGCGAGTGCTTGGGCTTCATTAATTTGGCCATCAGCAATCCACTGCAAGTACATGTATAGGTGAACTTTATCTTGATTGTCTTCGATAAATTTCTGTACTGCGCTGTTTTCAAACCGACGATATTTTTCAGGGAAAACCGGCCAGCCCCATACATTCGGATCTTGGGCATGTAAATCGACATGCAGCGCATCGAATGCCGCTTGGTGCACTAAGCTCTTACCACCTTCTTCAACGAAATTCAAAAAGGCTTGTGCGCGATCGCTATTTTTATCTAAATGGCGTTTTTTAAATTCGGTGAACAGGAGTGGCAAGACACTCATTTTTAATGTTGCAACTTCGGTGTAGTTTACCCAATGCGCTTCACGTACTTTCTGAAGACGTTGCTGAAACTCCGCACTGCCTACTTTTTGCTGCGCATCCGCACTCAAAGCAAATTCAGGCACTGAACTCACGTCTATGTATAAAATATTGAGCCAACGGCGTGACGATGGGCTGTAAGGACTCGCCCCTTCAGGGTTTGCAGGAAAGAGAGAATGAATCGGGTTAAGGCCGACAAAATCGCCGCCACGAGAGGCAATATCCGCCACTAACTGTTTTAAGTCGCCAAAATCACCAATACCCCAGTTGTGCTGAGTACGCAGCGTGTAAAGCTGCACACTCGGGCCCCACAATTTTTTACCTTCAATAATAGGTGCTTGTTTGTAACAGGCTTTTGGCGTCACTATCAGCGTGAGCTCATACGGTGTTTTACGGCGTTTCCGTGTCACCAACAGTTTGTGATATCCCCATGCCAAATCGCTTGGCAATGCAAACACTAAAGGGCCACCCTCAGCGCGTTCATCACGAACGACTTGCGATTGAAGATAGCCTTCAAGTACCTCTCCTTGCTCGGTTTCTAAGCGCCAGTTAAATTCGCTTTCACGTGCGCTGGCACCTAGATAAAGTGGCACTTCCACCGCTTCACCTTCACGAATAACGAGAACAGGATCTAATACATCTTTCTTGTGTTTCTTTTCTGCTGATTTCAGCAGCGTTTCATCATTGGTTGTGTCATAGCCCAAAGACGCCAATAAGCGGATAATGGTTTCATCTTCCACTTTCGCTTCGTCGCCCCACGCGCTTATGTAGCTGTCGGCAATGTTCGCCATCGCCGCTACTTGTTTTAATGCGTTTAGTTGTTTCATCGCTTTCTCCGAAGGGACTTCTTTCCCCTTCAAATGGGTAGGGTTTTATTATAATGAGTCATCATAGAGCCAAGGCTCTAAGGCCTTGGCTTACTTGAAAATTAACGTTTAACGGTTTCTAATTTCCAGATGTTGTTAACGTAGTCACGGATACTGCGGTCAGAGCTGAACTTACCCACCAACGCGGTGTTAAGAATCGCTTTCTTCGCCCAGCCAGCCTGGTCACGGTACTGTTTGTCCATCGCCTGATGCGCTTGTACATACGAAGCGAAGTCAGCCAGCACTAGGTATGGATCACCACCATCAAGCAAGCTATCGAACGTGGCTTTCAATTTACCCGGAGCGCCTGGGGTAAATTCTTCACCCACCAACAAATCCAGTGAAGCCTTAAGCAGCGGATCCGCATTGTAGTAATCATATGGGTTATAACCACTGGCTTTTAACGCTTCGACTCCGTCCACTTCCAAACCGAAGATGTAGATGTTGTCATCACCCACTTCCTCACGAATTTCCACGTTTGCACCATCCATCGTACCTATGGTTAAAGCACCATTTAGCGCCATTTTCATGTTACCGGTACCGGATGCTTCTTTACCTGCGGTAGAAATTTGCTCGGATACATCGGCAGCAGGAATGATGATTTCAGCTATGCTCACGCGGTAATCAGGAATGAAAACTACTTTTAGCTTGTTACCAATGCGCGGATCGTTATTTACTTTTTCCGCAATTTTATTGATGGCGTAGATGATCTCTTTAGCTAGGTGGTAACCCGGTGCCGCTTTAGCCGCGAAGAACACCACGCGCGGCGTCATATCGAACGTTGGGTCATTCACTAAACGATGATACAAAGAGAGAATATGTAACATATTCAAATGCTGACGTTTGTATTCATGCAAGCGTTTGATCTGCACATCAAAGATGGCATTGGTATCAAGCTCAATACCCATGTTCTCTGATACCCAATCAGCCAGACGCTGCTTGTTGTGTTTCTTAACCGCCATAAACTCTTTTTGGAATTTCGCATCGTCAGCGTATTGCGCAATCGCTTCTAGCTGGTCAAGGTGCGCTGGCCACTCAGTGCCAATTTTTTCCGAAATAAGCGCCGACAAACCTGGGTTACAAAATTTCAACCAGCGACGCGGCGTAATGCCGTTTGTTACGTTGTGCAAACGTGTTGGGTAAAGCTCGTGGAATTCTGGGAAAAGATCGCGTTTTACCAACTCCGAGTGCAGCGCCGCCACACCGTTCACAGCGTAAGAGCCAACCACACAAAGGTTTGCCATACGCACTACACGGTGGAAACCATCTTGAATGATGGAGAGTTTTTGCTGTTTCGACACATCACCCGGCCACTTGGCTCGTACTTCTTGCAGGAAGCGGTGGTTGATTTCGTAAATGATTTCCATATGGCGAGGAAGCAAACGCTGGATCAACGACTCGCTCCACGTTTCGAGTGCTTCAGGCAGTAGCGTATGGTTGGTATAGGCGAACGTTTTTGAGCTGATCGCCCATGCTTCATCCCAGCCCATGCCTTTCTCATCAATCAAGATACGCATCAATTCAGGAATGGAAATCGTTGGGTGAGTATCGTTTAGCTGAACGGTTTGATATTTAGGAAGATCAGCAATGTCATGACCCGCCGCCGCATGACGACGCAAAATGTCACGCATTGACGCCGCGCTATGGAAATATTGCTGCATCAAACGCAGTGTCTTGCCTTTTTCGTGGTTATCGTTTGGATAAAGTACTTTGGTAATGTTGCCTGCATCAATCAAGGCATGCTGTGCTTCAAAGTAGTTACCGTTGTTGAAATCAGCCAGTGAGAAAGGCGCAATTGCGCGACATTCCCATAAACGAAGTGGGTAAACCGTGTCGCTTTCATAGCCGACGATCGGTAAATCCCAAGGCATTGCTTGGACAAACATACTCGGAATCCAACGGCGTTTTTCCACACCATTGTCATTGATAACGTCAACATGGCCGTAAAAACCAATCTCTTGTGCTAGGTGTGGTCGTGCCACTTCCCACGGGTAGCCTTCAACACAACGCCACTCATCAGGAGCTTCTTGTTGGTGGCCCTCACTAAAAGATTGCTTAAACAAACCGTATTCATAATGTAAACCATAACCTACGGTTGGGTACTCTTGCGCAGCGCACGAATCCATGAAACATGCCGCAAGTCGCCCTAAACCACCATTACCTAAGGATGGATCACGTTCTTCTTCTAATAAATCCGTTAGGTTCTGACCTAAATCAGCCATCGCTTCCGTGATTTGCTCATACAGGCCCATGCTGATGAGGTTGTTGCCTGTTAAACGGCCAATCAAGAACTCAAGTGATAAGTAGTTCAGACCCTTAGCGTTAACAATGCGCTCGTCTTGCTCAGTTTCGAGTAGATCAAACATCGTTAATTCAGCCAGTGCGCGCCCCATTGCGAGATACCATGAACGGCTATCTGCATTTTCAATGGTGGTAGCGTAGGTGGCAGTCAGGTGTTTCTTTACGTTGTCTTGGAACGAAGCTTTATCAAACTTCTTCTGTTGCGTAGGTTTCATTAGCGAAATCTCACTTAGTCGTTTTAATTCATCTTCGGCATATCGTGCATCAGCGACGCAAGGTCGGCATCCTCCTAAAAATGACCTCGTTTAGGAGGAGGGCTCAGGGCGTAGAGGGCGAGCACCAGAGTCGCAGTGATCTATCTCTCATTCGTTGCACATAGCGGTTCATAAGCAGTGATTGTGATCACATCACCTTGCTCACTAGCCTAAATACCGCTCATGACGCTAAGGTTTCGATCAAGAATATCAATCTCTCAATATGAGAATTGGCTCTCAAAAAAAATGAGCTTCATTTACAAATTACATGAGATTTTGTACATGCTCAGTTTTTATATAGCGCATAACAAAGAAGTTTTAGTGATTAAAGTCACAATTACAGGGCGTAGATGATGAGTAAATGTGAATCCTGCAAGAATCTCGGGATGGATCAATAAACGTGCGTCACGACATCAAGTAACATCCACACAAAATGAGTGATAGTTCACTTGTGTACTCCTAAATAATGATGCTCTTCTTACTAAGCACCTCCAAAGCTGCGATCAGCTTTTAAGTCAGTAACAAGAACAATAAATGGAATCTGGAAGATGTGGATACCTTCTAAGCTTACTCGTCCCGGCCGCCTACACAACGCCATCGTTCGCCCGCGTGTGTTAGAGCTGCTTGCCCAAGCACCTTGCTACAAACTCGTGCTATTTCGCTCGCCTGCTGGTTATGGAAAAACCACCATGGCAGCGCAATGGTTATCAGACAAGACCAATGTGGGTTGGTATAGCATCGATGAAAGCGACAATGATGCGTTCCGATTTATCAACTACTTACTGCAAGCGATTAATAAAGCGACTCAGCAAAGTTGTCCAAATGCCCAGAAACTGGCCGAGCGACGCCAGTTCTCTTCTTTACACTCGCTATTTAGTGAAGTGTTTTCGGAAATGTCTGGCTTTAACAAAGAGTGCTATGTGGTTCTCGATGATTACCATTTGATCGCCGATGACGATATCCACGAAGCGATGCGCTTTTTCCTCAAACACATGCCAGACAACCTAACGCTGGTCGTCACTAGCCGTGCCACACCACCATTAGGCACGGCCAACTTGCGCGTACGCGATTTGATGATCGAAATTGGTAATGAGCTACTCGCCTTTGATACCGAAGAAACAACACGCTTCTTTAATCAACGGGTCTCTGATGGCGTGGATGATGATACTGCCAACAACTTGTGCACCTATGTCGAAGGCTGGCCCTCTGCACTGCAATTGATTGCCTTACAAGCACAGCACCAAAAGCGCACGTTGGCTCAAACAGCGGAGTCGGTATCGCAGTTTAATCATGCACATTTATGGGATTACTTAGTTGAGGAAGTGTTTGATCTGCTGGATAAAGAAACGCGCCAATTTTTGATGCAATGCTCGGTGCTCGATCACTTTAATGACGTGTTAGTCTCTGCACTCACCAAACGTGACGACGCGCTGAGCATGATTGAGTCGCTCAACCGCTATGGTTTATTCATTTATCCACTGGAAGGTGAGCACAACTGGTACCGGTTCCACAACTTATTTGCGGAATTCCTCTCTCATGAACGCTTGGCGCGCATCCCGCAGCAGGAGCACGATCTGCACCGTGCCGCCGCGCACGCTTGGTTGCAAGAAGCCACACCTCATCAAGCGTTGCGTCACGCCACGCTCGCTAACGATACTGACTTACTCGCTACTATCTTGACGCAATTTGGCTGGAAGATGTTCAACCAAGGCGAGCTTTTGGCTCTCGAAGAGGCCATTAACCAACTCTCCCCCACTCAGCTCTATCGCGAGCCTAAACTGTGTATGCTACAAGCTTGGCTGGCTCAAAGTCAGCACCGCTACTTTGACGTTGGGGATCTGCTGACCAAATCGACCAACGAGATGAAAGCGCTTAATGTTCAGCTCAGCACCAAAGAACAAGGCGAATTCAATGCCCTGCGTGCTCAAGTCGCGATCAACCAAAATGAGCCAGAAAAAGCCTTAGAACTGGCGGAATTAGCGCTAAGCCAACTGGATCACACCGTTTACCGCAGTCGTATTGTCGCCACTTCAGTCGTCGGCGAAGTGAACCACGTGCTCGGTCAATTAAGCCGCGCACTCTCGATGATGCAACAAACCGAAAAGCTGGCACGCCAGTATCAGGTTTACCACCAAGCGCTATGGGCATTACTACAGCAAAGCGAGATCTTGATTGCCCAAGGTTATGTGCAAGCCGCTTTTGAAGTACAAGATATTGCCTTCAAATTAATTGAAGAGCAGCAATTACAGCAAGTGCCATTGCATGAGTTCTTACTACGGATACGTGCCCAAATCCTGTGGTGCTGGAACCGCTTGGATGAAGCGGAAGAGTGCGCTTATAAAGGACTACGCGTATTGGGCAACCACTCTCCCAGCAAGCATCTGCACAGTTATTCGATGCTGGCACGTATTGCTATTGGCCGTGGTGAACTCGATAAAGCGGGTAAGTTCATCGAACAAATACAGCACTTACTGAAACAATCGACTTATCACGTAGACTGGACGGCGAATGCTTCGCTCTCACTGATTCTATTTTGGCAAGCTCGTGGCAATGATGAAGCAATGTTGCAGTGGCTCAAGACCACCATTCGACCAGAAAAAGCATGCAATCACTTTTCACAGCTTCAATGGCGCAATATTGCTCGAGTTCAGATTCACTTAGGTCATTTGGAAGATGCGACTCAAACTTTGACGTTTATGCAGCACGAAGCGCAAACTTATCAGTTGATTACTGACCTAAACCGTAATTTGATCCTCGAAGCCGTTCTAGCCACCACAGTGCACAACGAAGAAGTGGCGAAAGAAAAACTCAAAGAGGCGCTACAGCTAACCAATCAGACGGGTATGGTGGGTAACTTTTTAATCGATGGTTCGCAGATCGGCCACTTGTTGGAAAAACTCTCTAGCCGATCCGAATTGGGAGATCTGGAACGCCACCGCGCACAACAGTTAATGAAAGAGATCTCTACCACTCAGCGCAGCCGATCAGTCCATTTCGACGAAGAGTTTGTTGAGAAGCTGGTTAATCACCCAAATATTCCTGAGCTGGTTCGTACCAGCCCACTCACTCAACGTGAATGGCAAGTCTTGGGGCTTATCTACTCTGGGTTTAGCAATGAGCAAATTGCACAAGAGCTGGATGTCGCAGGAACCACCATCAAAACCCACATCCGCAACCTATACCAAAAACTGAATATTGCTAACCGCAAAGAGGCAATCCACACCGCCGAGAATTTATTGCAACTTATGGGCTATTGAGTCGCAGGTACGATCAAAAAGAGCCAGATAATCTGGCTCTTTTCTGTCGTAAAAAATGATGGTTAGAAGGTTTTTGGAGCGAAACCAGTCATCACTTCTAAACGCAGTTCTTTGCCCATTGTTGTCATCGGGTGTACCACGATTAAACCTTTAACTGACTTTTTCAATTGACCTAAATCCGCCTGTTCGGCTTTGGTCAACTCACGAGAAAATGGCATATCGAGCAAACTCTTACGCTCTTTGCTCACCGTATAATTTTGCTTGTGTTTTGCTTGAGCGAGCTTTTTCGTCAGTTGTTCTACTTCATCGGTAAATTTGCTGATCATTACTTGATCGCCACGACCTTTAGCCGCATCGAGCTTATGGCGACACGTATCTAAACGGTTATTGAGTTGTTGAATTTCATTTTTCAGGCTCATGGTCACTGGCTCTTCGAAAGTAAAGTGGGCGCGGAGTATATCACAGCCTATCTATACTCTATATAGAAATTAAGCTTAAACCAGTGAAATGAAAGCCACTGGCAAGTCATAGAGGGCATAACAACTCTACTTAGCATTCCAATTTGACATAACACCCATTTTTCATATGAAAATATGCTCTTTGTAAGACGCGGTGCCGCAAACTTAGCTAAGCTATATTTATAACAACAACGAGCATGTCAACCGTCAGTTAAAGTACCAAGGCCAATAACATAACAACAGGAAATAACCATGAGCCTGACTATTCGCCAAAGACTCTACGTGCTATCCATTGTTCCGCTACTGATTATTTCGTTAAGTATGATGTATCTCAGTTTTTCAGAAACACAAAAACTGAATCACGAACAAATGGCTGCTACCCGCGCTAGCATGATGGAGATGAAACAAAATGAGCTGCGTTCATATCTGCAAATTGCCGATACAGCGCTCAAATCACTCAAACAAAAGAACGCTCCCCTCAGCGAAGCCATCACCATACTGCGTGACATCGCATTTGAAAATAGTGGCTATATCTTTGGCTACAATAGCAAAGGGGATCGACTACTACTGGGCCAAAGTAATGCTGGTTTAGGCGATAACTTTTGGAACATGCAAGATACGCATGGCAACTATTTAATCCAAGATTTAATCAAAAATGCCAAAGTAGATAAGTTCACTACCTACTATTTCCCCAAGCCGGGAGAGACGACACCACTACCTAAATTGGCCTATTCTACCTATTTACCACAATGGGATCTAACGATAGGCACTGGCTTTTACACCGATGACATTGATGCCGTAATCGCCAACATGGAAACACTCGCTGCGGAAAATATGCAAAGCAGTTTAGTCAATATCGGTTTGATGAGCTTGATCATTATCCTCATCGTCGGTTTTTTCGCCATCATTTTAAATCGCAGTATCATGCGTCCTCTCGAGCTATTTGATTTATCGATTCGTTCATTTGCAAGCGGTGACGCTGATTTAACTGCAAGAATGGAAAAATTCAACGCCCCTGAATTTGCAAGATTAAGTGATAACTTCAATGCCTTTGTCTCCAGCTTGCAAAGTATCATTGCGCGCGTGCACCAAGTTGGGCAACAGGTTGTGGATGAAACCAATGACATGACACAACGAGCACAACAAGTTGACGCCATTGCATCAGGGCAACGTGAAGAGACCGATCAAGTAGCGACAGCGATGACAGAAATGACCACGACTGCAACAGAGATCTCGAACAACGCCCACCATGCCGCTCAATCGGCAAAAGATGCTGACGACAACGCCAAAGATGCCCATGAAATTGTTGATTCAGCCGCACAATCGGTACAGGATCTCGCCAAAGAGGTCGCTGAAGCGAGCCTTGTGATTTCAAAACTGGAAGGCGATGTGAAAAACATTTCGTCTCTACTTGCGGTTATCCAAGATATTGCGGAACAAACCAATCTACTGGCGTTAAACGCAGCTATTGAAGCAGCTCGCGCAGGCGAGCAAGGACGAGGATTTGCCGTGGTAGCGGATGAAGTCCGAAAATTAGCCAGCCGTACCCAAGACAGTACAGGGCAAATTCATGCCATGATCGGGCAACTGAAAAATGCCTCTGATGCCGCAGTTAAAGCGATGGATTCAAGCCAAAGTCGTAGCTTAAGCACCGTAGAAAAAGCCAATGCCGCATCGACAGCATTACAAAAAATTCAAGACTCTATTGCCACGATTATGGATATGAACGCACTGATCGCAACGGCAACAGAAGAGCAAAGTATTGTTGGGCAAGAGATATCAGAGCGTATTGTGGTGATATCTGATCAAAGTAGTCAATCGGCTGAACTGGCTAATCAGAACCAAGCGGGTAGCCAACAGCTGAATAGCCGAGCCAACGAACTCTATGAGTTGGTAGACCGCTTTAAAGTTTAGCAAGAAGAGGTAAAACTGATATTCGTAAGCGTCAGAATGAAGATCGTTGATCACTAAGTAAAAAAGCCATGTCGACATGGCTTTTTTCAATGAAGAGATCCCTAATGACTTACAGGAGATTTCTTTGGTTTAATCGATTTTTTCTTGATATTCGCGTTTATCTTCTGGACGCAACTGACGCTGAACACCCATTAAAAAGTTACGCAGGATCTGATCTTTACATTCACGGTAGTGTTTATTGTCAGGCTTGCGGAAAAATGCATTGAGCTCGTGCTTACTTAAACGAAAATCGATGAAAGCTAATGTGTCTAAAATATCTTCTGCTTTCATATCCAGCGCAATACGCAATTTCATGAAAATCATATTATTGGTTAAGCGTGTTTCAGGCTGAGGTTGTTCACCATCGCGTTTACCACGCTTTGTATTGATTAAACCATTGAGAAATATCGCTAGATCCACATCACTCAACACAGATTCCGTCTCTTTGTTTAGCCAAGTAGTCACTTGCTCTTGAGTAACGCAGCCGTCCGCCGCAGCAAAAATCTCAACCATAGCTGAGTCTTTAAAGTCAAAAGTGTAGCGAATACGGCGTAAAATATCGTTATTGGTCAAAATAGATCCTAGGGTTAGATTTCCAGTGCCATCAAGATGACAGACTGTGAAGAAATAGCGCGCCACTGTAGCAGAAGAGCGATCGGACACCTATCTATTTTACGTAATACCGTCTGAGTTTAATGTGTGTTTACTACCTCTTTTAGTAATCGGTCTATCGAATCAACCACCGATTTACTGGCCAATTCCATAGTATCAACTTGCTTAATCAGTTGTGTCCAATCACCATTCTGACCAGACTTCAGTGCACTCTTTCCTGAATCATGCACCAATTTATGAGGAGCATTCAAACCAGCAAAGCTGGGAAGCTGGCTGTATTCACGCGCACCATCACCCTCAAAATACCATTTACCTAGACGGCACTCTTGATGAGTATTCATCCCATGTTCAAACCGACGATTGAGGATGTGATCGTACACTTCATTTTTCCAAACTGCGTGATCCAATTTCACCGTATCAAGGAAAGAACACGCCGTCGCAATACGAATAACTTCTTGCATTTGTTTTGATTTGTCTAAAACGATTGTTACCGTCTGTTTTAATTCATTTGAAGCATTTTCTACTTCGATTGCACATTCTTGACTCTGATTCACTGAACCTTTAATACTTTCCGTTTGGTTCTGAACTTGCCCAACTAAAGATTCAATCTTAGTGCTGGCATCATTGGCTTTGGAAGCTAATGCCCGTACTTCATCGGCCACGACCGCGAAACCTCGACCCGCTTCACCTGCGCGTGCCGCTTCAATAGCTGCATTCAGTGCCAATAAATTGGTCTGTTGCGAAATCTCTTGGATCGTGCCGACTAACTGGCCAATCGAAATGGTTGTTTTATCTAGAACAGTCACCGACTCCATACTAGCGTGAGCGTATTCTGCAATTTTTTCTGCTCGAGAAGATAAGTGATTAATTGCTGTGCTTGTCTGACCAAAAATACTATTCAGTTGCTTCAGTGATTCGTTCTCACGCAATAAATTCTCAGCATTGTGAGCCAGACCAGAACGGATGGCTTCTAGCATGTGGCTACCACTCAAATGGCTGGCCATCAAATCAGACTCTAATTGAGTTGATGTACGCAATAAGGCCAGCTGTTCTTTTAGCTGCTGAATTTCATCTTGCCACTTTTGTTGCTCAAGTCTTTGCTGTGCTTGTAATGCAGCTATCTGAGCCTTCAAATCATCATTTTCTTTTTGCATTTTCTTATTAAATAGCATGCTCAACCTCGGCAAAAATAACATCGTCAATCTACATAAGTTTAATCGAACGTTAATAATTTTATGCACTTCTCATTTCAAAATAAGCAGATTAAATCGGAGTAATGTGAAGGGACGCACCTAGCCCCCTTCGACATTCATTAAGCCTGTTTGAGTTCAAGTCTTGTTCGATACAGCACCATATCTTCAATCGTCAATACAGGCATATTGTGCTTTTGCCCGAACGCAACGATCTCGGGTGTTTTGGCCATGGAACCGTCAGGATTGGTGAGTTCACACAATACGCCCGCAGGCATTAAACCCGCCATTTGCATAAGATCAACCGTCCCTTCTGTATGCCCACGACGAGCCAAAACACCTCCCGCCCGAGCGCGAAGTGGGAAGACATGGCCAGGGCGTGCAAGATCATCGGCTTTAGCATCAAAGCGGGCCGCGGTTTTTATTGTGGTCACTCGGTCTTGCGCTGAAACGCCCGTAGTTACACCTGTTTTTGCTTCAATCGAGACAGTAAAAGCGGTTTGGTTTGCGCTATTGTTATGCATTACCATCGGGGGCAGTTGCAGTTGATTAGCCTGTTCATCGGTCAAACATAGGCAGACGATGCCACTGCATTCACGGATCATCAGTGCCATTTGTTGTGTGGTCAGTGACTCAACCGCATAAATGATATCGCCTTCATTTTCACGATCTTCATCATCAAGCAACAACACACCTCGCCCTTCTTTAAGCGCAGACAGTGCGTTTTCAACACGAGTAATAGGGTCGCCAAATTTGGCAAGTAGAGATAGCTGATTCATGGTTGTACTCCTAAAAAATCACCAGAATCAGGGCTGCTATGAGGGATCAAATCCAAAACAAATTGCACCAGCTAGCGAACTAACTGGCGTCTCTTCATTCTCTCTCATCCGGACTATAACCGTCGGCTCTGGTTTTTCACCAGATCTGCTGACCTCGATACATCGAGCGCTCGCGGGCTCATCTGCCTTCTCAACTGAAAAAACAAACACACCGCCGGTGGGGAATTTCACCCCGCCCTGAGAATTTAAAATATAAATTGGCTTTAAAAAAGCGATGTCATGGTAGTCGTTTACGATAAAGATGAAAAGTAGGACGAAGAAAAAGTGATGTGTATCGAAAAGGAAAGGCATCCTGCAATTATGCAATTGGGGGTAACAGGAGCATAGCTAACTCAAGAGTTTAGGGTATGCAAGATGCCTTTATTCATGGTCACCAGTGACATAAATGAATCAGAGCTAAAATCGCCATTACCTCTATAGGGTTACGTGATTTTTCTAAACGCTGGCGGTAATAGATCGCCAGCGGTGTTGGCTGTTTGGTGTCAGTCGTTATGGGGTCGTTCATCATTCACCTCCTCAGCTATCGATGCGTTGATTGTCAATCAAAACAAGGAATACAAAAACTGAGAATTTTTTATTTTTTAATTCCTCATATCATCGAAATTAGCCTTAAAACGATATTTAAAAACTAAAAATCAATAAATGAGGAACAAATGATCATTAATATTTCTTATTTAGTTCTTCATAAATTCGCTACTATACCCAAACAACTTGGCCATAAAGGAGGGCAAAGCGCAAGGCCGTGCGAAGAACTGAACTGCCTATCTCTTCCCTTTCATCCAGAGGATTTGCGAGTGTCTGATCTTACTTTATTACGTTATTACACACGCCTGACCGTGCTTGGTGTGGGTCAAGAGATTAAAGTGTCGTTAACACAGGTTGCAGAATGTTTATTCACCTCACCGCGTCATGCACGAAATCTGGTGGCTAAAATGCAGCAACAAGGTTGGCTCAAGTGGCAACCCAAAGTCGGACGTAACCAACGCTCGATACTGCGCCTGAACCTCGATTTAGACACAATCAAACAAACGCTCGCGAAAGAGCAAATTTTGGCTGGGAAATATGAAAAAGCCTTAACCATACTGGATAATGATGAGGTAGTGTTTGGGCGTTTGTTGCAAAGTACTTCCGGCGCATCTATTCGCGAAGGTCGCTTACACATTCAACTGACGTATAAACGACCATTTGAACGGCTAGTGCCCCATCAAATACAACGTAGTAGTGAGCGATTTCTGCTCAGGCAAATCTATTGCTGCCTCATCCAGTGTGATGAACAAGGACGCTTTCATCCAGAATTAGCCCATCACTGGGAGTATGATGCACAACATTTTCAGTGGGTATTTTATCTTCGCCCCGGATTGGCGTTTCACGATGGCTCACCGATTGATGCTAATACGATCGTGAGTTTATTTGCCAAACTCTCTAGTTTGGAAGAGTACAAAAAAGAGCTCGCGCATTTGGTTGATGTAAGCGCACCACAACCACAAAAAGTAGTATTTTCTCTTAATCAATCTGATTTAGGATTTGCAGGGTTGCTCTCTGGCGTCAAATATTCAATTCAACCAGCCAGCCAAGTGAACAATGCATACTCCCCAATGGTGACAGGTTGTGGCCCATTTCAAGTTCAAGATCACTCACCTCACAAACTCATTTTAAGCGCATTTGACCAATTCTATGGCTGCCGAGCTTTAACGGATCACGTCACAATTTGGATTTTAAATGAAGACGAGTTGTACCCTCAAGGCATGCATATCAAACAAAAAAATCAGCAACAAAACATCTCTTGCCACCACGATGTAGAGCTGAGTAACGTTGAAGAACTGGCGATCATCACCTCTAATCAGTCATCAAGAGTGGAAGATGGCTGCATGTTTATTTTGTTCAATCAAGGTGCTCATTCACCTCTCAATGAAAATCAGAAACGCTACCTAGCTACCGAGATATCTGGAGAAAAACTAGAGCACTATTTAGCACAACAACCAACTAAGTTTGACGCAGTCGTTGCCAGTAACCTACTGCCAGTATGGCAACCTGTGGTGCGACCACCAGCGCCCAAAGCAAGCCTGCCAAATCAAATCTCGATTGCCGTCTATGACTACACGGTACTGATTCATTGCGCCTTCGGTGTGAAACATATTTTAGAGGAGATGGGGCTGGCTGCTGCCGTCAACATTTACTCCTACCGAGAATTGAATTTTCTGGCCCAGCAAGGCAAATTGTACGAAACCATAGTTATCACCAATATTAATTTAGATGACAATCGGCATTTCAGTGCATTTAGCCATTTATTTGGCAACCCAATGTTGCACCATTGCATTGGCCCCGCAGAGAGCCAATGGCTGCTCAAAGCGTTAATCGACATTCGATCAACGACACCATTGACACACTACCTTATCGCGTTGGAACCGCTAGCATCGAGTTTGATCAACGAATACTGCCTCGTCCCTTTGTTCCACCATAAGCAAACATTACGTTTTCAGGGTGTGCTCAAAGACGTTGCACTGACCAACTGGGGATGGCCTGATATTAAAAATGTGTGGTCCATTGATTAGCGAATAAATAGCCTGCGTAATATTGCCAGCATCACTAAACGATAACGCAGCATCCACTGGCTACGTGGCAACCAACGCTTAGAAAACAATACGGTTTTGGCGTGTGAAAAGGTCTTAAAACCTTCAATCCCGTGGTAGTGCCCAACCCCAGAATCGCCAATACCGCCAAAGGGGGCATCATCGGCGGCCACATGTAACAGAGTATCGTTCACAGCTAGGCCACCACTATGCGTTTGTGTACTAACCTGTTTGATCACCTCGTGATCATCACTCATTAAATATAAAGCTAACGGACGTGGGCGAGCGTTGATATAAGCTATCGCTTCATCCAAACTGTGATAGCTCAATATCGGCAGTATGGGGCCAAATATCTCATGTTGGGATAACAACATATCAACCTTCACATTCGTCACTAAGCAAGGCAAAAATTGATACGTGCCCGCTTTTGCATCGCCTTCTACGGAATGCACTGTAGCCCCTTTTTGTTTAGCATCGTCTAAGTATTGCTGCAGCCTATCAAACTGGGTTTGATTAATAATATGTGACGTATCGTAGCCATCTTTAGTGGAAAAATAGCGCTTAAAGCGTTGCAGATAGAGCTCCACAAAGGCTTGTTGTTTGCCTTCCGGCAGTAAAACATAATCAGGAGCGACACAGATCTGCCCTGCATTGATGGCTTTGCCAAGCATGATGTTATCAACGCTGCGCGCAAGGTCAGCATCAGGTGCAATGATCACGGGGGATTTTCCACCAAGCTCTAACGTTACTGGTGTTAGGTTTTTCGCCGCCGCTTGGGCAACCAATTTACCTACCGGTGTTGACCCCGTAAATAACAGATGATCAAAGGGTAACGCACTGAACTGTGCGGCAACGTCAGCCCCACCTTCTACAGTATCAACCGCTTCATCGACCGTCGCAAAAATACGCATCAACACTTGGTTGGTGCAAGGCGTATGTTCGCTCAATTTGACCATAGCGCGATTACCTGCCGCCAATGCTGTGACTAATGGAGCCATACTGAGCACGATAGGAAAATTCCAAGGTACAATCACCCCCACAAGGCCCAAGGGTTGATAGTGAACGCTCACTGTCGACGGCAGTAATAGCCAACCTGCATGACGCGATTGCGATTTTGTCCACGATTTGAGGTGTTTTAGCGTGTAATTAATGTGTGAAACGGCCGGTAGCAGATCGCAAACCGTACTATCAAAGCGACTTCGATAACCATAATCCCGATTTAAGGCCTCAACGAGCGCGGCCTGTTCACTGAGTAACGCGTTTTTTAAGCGCTGCAACCAAATACGTCTTTGCTCAAGGCTAGGATACGGCTCTGCTATTGTCTGCTGTTTTAATCTAGTAAAAAGTGTCGTAACGTCTTTAGTTAAGGGCTGTTGCTGTTCTGTTTCTTGCACCGTATTTCACCTCATTCGCAGCTAAGGCAGCGTCTTGGAAATGAGCTCAGGATTAATGCCAAAGCTGGCTTTATGTTCTTCAATCACAAATTCACTGCGCGTTTGAATCACTCCCGGCAATGTACCCAACTTGCCAGACATAAAACTTTGGTAGGCTTTCATATCTTTCACTCTCACTTTGATCATGGTGTCAAAATCACCGGACAATGAATAACATGCTTCAATTTCTGGGATGTCCGCCACTGCTTGTGAAAAACGCTCAAAAATAGAGAAACTGGTTTGATCCAATCGAATATGAATGAACACTTGTACATCCAGACCTAACTTTTCTGGGCACAGTTCTGCATGGTAGCCTTTGATATACCCTTCCTTTTCTAAGCGTTTGACACGATCAGAACAAGGAGATGTGGTTAAATTCACCAACTTTGCTAGCTCAACAACGGGAAGCCGTCCTTTACTGTGCAAAATACGTAAGATCTGTTGGTCGATGCGGTCTAGGCTCATGGTTTTGCACGGCGCTCAAAAAAAAGTGATATGGCATACAATAATGGCTTACAGCGTTAAACCAACCTATCATCACAAGGCATTGTGATATAAATCACATAGAATAGGGGAACGTTAGAATAAAAAGACTGAGGAGAAAAAAGGAAAAGAAAGTGAGCAAGCACCCACTTTCTTGGTTGTAATCTATTTATCGCCTCTTTACTTTGAGTACGTTGAGATGATTACAGTTTGAAACGAGAAATTTCTTTATCTAACTCATTCGCTAAACGGTGCATTTCATGAGCTTGTTGCACTGCATTTTGCGCATCACTGGCGAGTTGGTCGCTGACTTCACGTACCGATTCGGTGTTGCCATTAATATCCGCTGTCACCAAAGATTGCTCTTCTGCTGCTGATGCAATTTGTGTCGCCATATCACTGATCATCTGAATGGCTTCGCTGATTGCGTGTAAGCTTTCTCCTGTATGGTTCACATCTTGCACACTTGTTTCGACCAGTTTATGGCTTTCCGTCATGACAGAAACAGCATTGGTCGTTACCTTTTGCAAACCGGAAATTTTAGACTGGATCTCCTCGGTAGAGGCATGAGTGCGCTGAGAAAGCACTCGGACTTCATCAGCTACAACGGCAAAGCCACGACCTTGCTCTCCGGCGCGCGCCGCTTCAATCGCCGCATTCAAGGCCAACAAATTTGTCTGCTCTGCAATCGAGCGAATGGTCGACAGAATGGTTGAAATCTCATTAGCGTGCACTTCTAATTCACCAATGATGCCCACAGCACTGCTAAGCTCTTGTGCTAACTGATTGATTGACTGTTTGCTTTGCTGCATCTGGCGATAGCCTTGTGCGCCAAGCTCAACCGATTCATTGGCATTTTTAGCGGTATTATCAGCATTGCCCGCGATTTCAGCGGTCGCAGACGCCATTTCAGTTACCGCAGTTGCAACCATAGTAATTTCATCTTGTTGAGTACGAATCCGTTCACTACGTTGACTGGCTGAGCTCGCGGCCTGTGTCGCTCCTTGGTTAAGGGAAACGGAAACATCACGCACGCTTTGCACCATGACATGAATGCGATCGACAAATTTATTGAACTTATCCGCTAAGATACCGACTTCATCGTCACTGCGAACGGCTAAACGACGGGTTAAATCGCCATCACCTTCGGCGATATCTGACAAAGCTTGAGCAATATTACTCAACTCATTCAACTGACGAGCGACGAACCATGAGGTCGCTAATGCCAAGATCACTAAAATCATCAAGCCAATCAAGCTCTGTTTCAATAGCATGTCATTGAGTGGCTGTTCAAGAACCGTTTTGTCCATCACCATAACCAACAGCCAGTCAGTATGTTCAATACTTTGCGCCATCAATACTTTGGCCTGACCATCAATATCAACAAAGAGTGGTAATTGAGAATTTGCCGCCTCTGATATGCTTTGAATGGTCAGTTGTGAGGCCATTTCTTGGGTAGGTTTTAAAATAAGCTCTTGATTGGGATGGGCAACAATTAGCCCCTTGGTATTCACCAAAATAGCATTGCCCTTCCCGGGAACCTCAATAGCTAAGACGTCCTTGATCAATTTACCCAAAGCTAAATTGGAAGCGGCGACGCCAATCAGTTGGCCATTTTGACGGACAGGTTCTGCCAATGTCACCACTAAGGTTTGCATGGTAACGCTGACGTAGGGGGCGGTTGTGATCGGTTTACCCGCGACTTTGGCTTCTTTATACCAACCACGCTCACGGGGATCATAACCATTTTGGTTACGCGATCCGTCATTGCGGATCATATCGCCCTGTTCATTACCGTAATAACTCAGCCCAAACTCACCAGACTCCAAGGTTTGGCGTAGGTGAGGAACAATGTCTAATTGTGGATTACGCTCGATTTCGTTTTTTAATCCTAGCAGCGTTTTTTGTTTGCCATTAAACCAGTCACCAATCCCTTTTGCATGAGCCTGTAATGTATTACGCGCTTCACTCTCAATCGCTCTCCAGCTGTCGGTTTTAAAGGTTTGATAGCCAACCATAACCAATGCAGCGGCTGTCAATGTAATAGCAGCAACCACAGAGAACACCATTTTTCTCTTTAAACTCAATTGCATTGCAATGCTCCTTGAAGCTTGTTCACCAAAGTAATGGGCTTGAGAGTATTACAACTATGGATTATTACTTTGCCTAAGTTCCCAATACTTGACACTCGTGCAATAGAACGGCACGTGAATGTGCACTAAATCAAACTTAGTCAGCCGAATAAAAGCAAAATTATCTTTTGAGCGAGAGGCGCACTACGCCAAAAACCTTAGCGCAGTGCTGGAAGTATTTAGAGAACGCGGACGCGTGAGAAGTCAGTGTGGCTTAATGTTGATGGGTGATTACATACTCGGCAAAAACCTTGCTTTTCCATTTTGTAATGAGGTTCACCTTGTATAATGAGCGCAAAAAACTTTTGAACACCTTGCCACGTTGAACAAGGTTCTGACTGACAGCGCTTCATCACGACTTTATGTGGTGTCTCTTTACGACAACAGGTGCAATAAGCTTTTGACATGGTCCAATAATCCCTACAATTTGCATCATTATTGATAATTGACACATTTTGCGCCTACAGGTTCATTTTTCTCAAACTTTAGTGTGTGTTTCGTGAGCTATCTTCAAAAAACGTCCATCCCAATCTCCTTATTTTCTGCTAAGCACACTACACAATCTAACCTGTACAAAAAAGCCCCTCAGAAAGGGGCTAGTTATTGAACAACGGTATGAATGTCAATCTAGTTCAACCAGCTGCTTTTTAAAGGTCACGTGCTGTGCTCTCACGCTCTCTTCGGGTTCAGCTGTCGCTAAGCTCACCACAACGATCGCAAGTACAGAGAAAATGATCCCAGGAACAATTTCATACACATCAAACCAACCGCCAGACAGTTGTTTCCAAACCACAATGGTCACGCCACCAACAATAATGCCGGCTAGTGCACCATTGCGGTTCATTCGAGACCAATAAAGGCTCAATACCACTGCAGGGCCAAATGCGGCGCCAAAGCCCGCCCATGCATACGAAACTAAGCCGAGCACGGAACTATCTGGTGTCATGGCCAGCACTAACGCAACGATAGAAATTAGAATCACAGCAAAGCGGCCAACACGAACTATCTCCTCCGACGTTGCATCTTGCTTGATGACTTGCTTATAAAAATCTTCCGCTAACGCAGAGGAAGAAACTAATAATTGCGAGTCAGCGGTACTCATAATTGCCGCAAGAATAGCCGCAAGCAAAATACCTGCAATAACTGGATGGAAAATCGCATTCACTAGCAGCATGAAGATTTTTTCACCATCTGCCAGCTCCAGCGAACCTGTGTTCGTCACATAAACAAGCCCAACTAAGCCAACCAACAAGGCTCCCGCCATGGATAAACCGGTCCAAATGACCGCAATACGACGTGCAGTGGTGAGATCTTTATTTGAGCGGGAAGCTTTAAAGCGCGCCAAAATATGGGGTTGACCAAAATAACCAAGCCCCCATGCCATTAATGAGATAATGGCAACACCCGTTAACGGCTCACCTTTCACATCATGCCACAGCGTTAGTAGCTCTGGGTTTATTGCGGATAGATCTTGACTCAGTTGACCCAAACCACCGTTGATTGCCGCGATGGGCACAATCATTAATGCCGCTGCCATCAATAGGCCTTGCACTAAGTCAGTCCAAGAAACGGCTAAAAATCCACCAAACAGTGTATAAGACACCACACAAATGGTGCCAATAATAACTGCGGTTGAATAATCTAAACCAAATACCGTTTCAAATAGTTTACCGCCAGCCACAAGGCCAGAACTGGTATAAAAGAGGAAGAACAGCAAAATAAAGAAGGCTGAAATGGTTTGAATCAGTTTAGATTTATCATTAAAGCGGCGTGATAAAAATTCAGGTAATGTTAATGAATCTGTCGTGATGCTATAAGTGCGCAAGCGCTTAGCATTTACTAACCAGTTCGCCCATGTGCCCAATAATAAGCCACCCGCTAGCCAGAAAGCCTCAATACCAGCGGCGTACGCGTAACCAGGTAAACCGAGCAATAACCAACCGCTCATATCAGATGCACCCGCCGATAAAGCCGCAGGCCAAGGGCCCAGTGATCGCCCTCCTAAGAAATAATCTGCGGAGTTCTTCGTTCGAAGGTATGCAACCACACCAATAGCCAGCATCAAAATAAGATACAGAATAAAGGTGGTTGTAATAGCAAAGCTATTTTCCATTGTGTTTGTCCTCTTTAAAAGATCGCCTTCCATGTCCTCTTCCGAAGAAGAGGATAAAACAGAAAGGATTAATGGGTTTCGCTACCAAGCTCAAGCAAGGTCGCATTACCACCCACTGCTGTTATATTTATTGTGCGAGTACGCTCGGTAATAAAGCGCAACGATAAGTGAGGATCATGAGCCACGGGGATCGCGCTCAAGTCCGTTTCAGAAACTAGGCTGACAATCGCACCATTACGATCAGCTAGCTGACGGTTGAGGCTACGCTCAACCGAAGTGTTCCCAACGTAACCTACACTTCGAACGTCCGACGCCATCAACGGATGATAAGCATCAAAAGACGTAAACTGAATGAGATTAGTAGGGAGTGTCGACTGCTCAAATGCCGCTTGCAGTGTTCGAATCAACATCGCATCGTCACTACATAAGACGACGCTATTGCCTGCCACAAGAGCGGCACAAAGCTGAGCTGCCACCGCCTGTTGCGCTTTATCACTGTGCTCACCTTGGATGATCACAGCCACGCCCCGACCTGCGGTGTATAGCTCATTGGTTTCTCCAGTAGGACCGATCAATTGATGCGAATGCGCCAACAGCGCCGATGCCTGATGAAGATGGTAAGAAATCACTGTTGCCAGTTGTGGCATAGCGCTTTCTAGTAGATTTTTAAATGAAAGTAAGCACTCACATTTAGAATCAAAATCGGTGATATTCCAATTTTCCCATGCTGAAAAAGCGTCAGAAAAACGTGTTACTTGATGAACCATGCTAATTCTCCTGAGCCTTTATTACTGAGAAAATTCAGTTTGAGTAAAACGGTATAAGTAATGTGGGCCACCTGCCTTTGGTCCGGTACCAGAAAGCCCCTGCCCACCAAATGGTTGCACGCCCACCACCGCACCCACTTGATCACGGTTGATGTAACAGTTACCTACTCGGGCGTGTTTTTCTATCCAACGATACGTCGTTTCATTGCGGCTATGGATCCCCATGGTTAAACCAAAACCAGTTTGATTAATTTGCTGCACGACATCGGCCAGCTCACGCGCTTTAAAACGCACGATATGTAAGATCGGCCCAAATTGTTCTTCGGTTAAGCAGTAAATATCTGAAATTTCAAAAGCCGCTGGCGGTACAAAATCGCCGTGTTGGCACTCCGAACTGAGTTCTAATTGCGCAACTTTGGTCTGTGTCTTGGTCATCTGTTCAATGTGAGAGAGCAACTTTTGTTTGGCTTTTTCATCAATAACAGGGCCGACATCTGTACTGTGGAGGTAAGGAAGACCAATCTTGAGCTCATTCATCGCACCATGAATCAAGCTGATGATGCGATCGGCAATATCCTGTTGAACAAATAGCACTCGTAATGCAGAGCAGCGCTGCCCGGCCGAAGCAAAGGCAGAACGAATCACATCTCTCACCACTTGCTCGGGTAAAGCCGTACTATCAACGATCATCGCATTTTGCCCACCCGTCTCTGCAATCAACGGCACTGGCGCGGCGTCACGTTGAGCGAGAGCTTGATTGATGCGTTGCGCGGTCGCCGTTGATCCAGTGAACGCGACACCTGCAATGGCAGGGTGAGAAGTCAGCGCACTGCCAATTTCTGCACCACGTCCAGGTAACAATTGGATAACGCCAGCAGGAAAGCCAGCTTCCAGCATCAGTTCCACGGCACGCGAAGCAATCAAACTGGTTTGTTCTGCGGGTTTGGCAACGACCGTATTACCCGCAACTAACGCTGCCGTGATTTGCCCAAGAAAAATCGCAAGAGGGAAGTTCCATGGGCTAATACACACGAAAACACCGCGACCTTCACGGCTTACTTTTCGCTTTTCATTATCAAAACTCGTCACTTCAAAGGGTGTTAACGCGGAAACTTGTTTGGCGTAATAGCGACAAAAATCTACCGCTTCGCGGACTTCATCAATGCTATCGTGAATGGTTTTCCCTGCTTCGTGATGACAAATGGCGACCAGTTCAGCCAAGTTCTCTTCGAGTAAATCAGCAAGTTTATCAAGTTTGCCCGCGCGAACGCTGTGCTCTTCTTGCTTCCAAGCAGCAAAGGATTGCTCCGCTATTGAGATAGCTTCGGAAACATGATCAAGGTTGGCAAATACCACTTGTCCAACATGCTTCCTACGGTCATAAGGCGCAGTCACAACTTCCGGCGATGCCCCTGCCTTGATCATGCTTTCGAACTGAGCAACACCATTGATGATAGGAGAAGCATGCCACTGTTTACTGAGCCAACATTCTACTTTCGCTTCAAAAGGCGTTGCCTCACTTTCAATATCAATATTGACGCCATAGGAATTAACGCGCTCGGCAAAGATACGCGGTGGCAAAGGGATTTTGGTATTTGGTAAAGAATCAAACGAGAGCAACATATCGACAGGATGTTGCGTTAACGTATCAATAGGACAACGAGCATCGACTAAACGATGCACAAACGAACTGTTCGCACCATTTTCAAGCAATCTACGAACTAAATAAGGCAGTAAGTCTTTATGACTACCTACTGGAGCATAAATTCGCACCGATTGTTGATAGGCTTTCATTGCATGATGATAAAGAGCATCACCCATGCCATGCAGGCGCTGGAACTCAAAATCTTTGTGTTGTGACATCACCGCAATCGCGGTCACGGTTTGTGCATTATGACTGGCAAATTGAGGGAAAATATGACCACGAACACCCTCGCTTAAAAGAAAACGAGCGCAAGCCAAATAGGCGACATCAGTAGCTTCTTTACGTGTGTATACCGGATAGTTGCTGTAGCCACTTTGCTGAGACCACTTCACCTCGCTATCCCAATACGCCCCTTTGACTAAACGCAGTGGGATCACATCACCTTGCTGTTTCGCCAACCCATTAAGCCAAACTAAAACGGGTAAAGCGCGCTTAGAGTAAGCTTGTACAACTAAACCAAATTTCCCCCACCCTTTCACGGGTTCACTGCGATATATCTTTTCAAATAGCTTTAATGACAGCTCTAAACGGTCTGCTTCTTCTGCATCAATAGTGATCGCCACATCCAGCTCGATAGCACGGGCTAAAAGCTGTAGCAGTGTGCTATAAAGCTCGCTCAGCACGCGCTCTTGATTAGCCACTTCATAACGCGGATGCAATGCAGAAAGCTTGATTGATACGGACGGTGCCGGGCTGGTTGATGAGCCATATTTCTCGCGGCCAACCGCCTCAATCGCCATCAAATAATCTTTAAAATATTTATTGGCATCGGCTGTGGTTAACGCTGCTTCACCGAGCATATCAAATGAATAGGTATACCCTTTATCACGCATAGGACGGCCATTTTTTTGTGCTTCTTCAATGGTTCGGCCTAGCACAAATTGGTGGCCCATCACCTTCATCGCTTGGTGCATCGCCTTACGAATCACTGGCTCAGAAAGCTTATTCACTAGACGATTAACCGCCTGCGTTGGACTAGTCGTATCCACATCAGCAAGGCCAATCACTTTACCAGTCAGCATCAACCCCCACGTGGACGCATTGACAAAGACAGAGTCAGAATTTTTCAGATGAGATTTCCAATCCGCAACGCTGAGGCGATCTTTAATAAAAGCATCCGCGGTTTCCGCATCGGGAATGCGCATCAGAGCTTCAGCCAAACACATCAACAAAATACCTTCTTGCGTATCTAAACTGTACTCAAGTAATAAGGCATCGATCATTTGCACCGCTTTTTTGTCGGCTCGGATCGCTTCGATTAACTGGGTTGTTTTATTTAATATCGCCGATTTTTCTGATTCTGTAGCTGTTGCCAGCGGTAATAACTGCTTCAGCCATTGAGATTCGTCCACCATATAAAGTGGAGAGATCAGCGACCACAGCTTATCAAGCGGTTGCTCGATAAACTCTGCATTCAACACATCTGTTGCTGTAAACATGCGTTTTCCTCAATCTCACTCCCGAAAAAGGTCGGGTTTCCTGCAATGGCTGGCAGTGTATTTTGAGCGCGAGAAGAATACTTGTCAAAAACTCCGAGTTTTTTGCTAAAAACTCTGGCTATTAACAAAATAAAAACACAATCACATCAATTGACATCATGCACAAAGCAGAAAATAGCAACATTGTTTCCAAAATTTAACCAAAGGTGCACGTGTTGCCGATAGTTCAAGGCAAGCAATATAAAAATGATGTGGGAATTACAAACAAAAAAGAGGCAGGGATATAAAGAATTAGCGACGACACATTTTTCGGTATTGCGATGGAGAAATACCTTGCAAGCGAGTAAATGAATGAGTGAAGGTACTTTGTCCAGAAAAGCCCGTTAATTCCGCAATTTGACCAAAACTCAAACAACCTTGCTCAATCAAATCTTTTGCCATATCAATTCGTTTACCTAACAAATATTGATGAGGCGTGATCCCCATTTGTTCTTTGAACAACATATGAAATTGGCTTTCACCTAAATAAACGCGGCCCGCTAATTGAGCGACTGAAATTTTACGACCAAGGTGCAGATCGATATAACGATCAATCGCTTCAAGATCAAAACGAGACTCTTTGCGATGCGTTTCAAATACAGAAATATGGCGTTGCAGTAATGCCATCACGGTGTCATTGCAGGCACGGCTCAACAGTAAATCATCAGGGCTCGATTGCATCTCTTTAACTAGCAATTGGATCAGCTTTTGGATTTGCCCATCCAACTGAAAGTAAATATCCGCATTCGACAACTCATTCATTTTTTGTAGAAGCAAAGGGTCATCTCCACAGGAGATTGGAAGGTTAAGCACTAAAATATCCGACTGCTCAACGACACCACCAAACGCATGGCCAGTTCCAGAGGTAACGACACAACCTTGCCCTGGCCCCACCAAATTGCCTACACCTTGTACTTCAAACTCAGCTTGGCCTTTTAATCCGATAACGACTTGGGTATAACTATGATCATGACACTCCATGTACGAGGGTAATGTCACTAACTCTGCCGGCCTAGGCGACAAAACTTTGTCATTTTGTTGATAGTTAGATAGCTTAGCCGAAGAAAAGTCACTCATATTGCTGCATCATGGTTGAGGTTAGAAGCTGATGTTATAACAAAACTATCAGGAGCGAAAACAAAGCTGTATTTTTTTAAAAATTAAACATCAAAGTGCATATGAAGCTTAAGCTTAGGGGTGAAATGAGATCGATTTTTCAAAACGGAACAATGATCAAGTGCACATAAATTACGGTCAATGTGTGTTCAATCCCAAAACCCCTAAATAGATCGAAAATAGAGACTTGCATATTTCGCTATTAGGCTCAAAATGAAGATGCACAATTATAAAATTTACAAAATCAGTCACCTAGTAATAGATTTAAGTGAATTTTGCTATTGTTCGGAATAAATTTTGCATTATGAATACAGCTTATCCATTAAAGCTGTCAAAAGTTTGTCTTTCCCACTTTTGTGGTTAAACGTTAATTTGTTGCAGGGACCTATGATCACACGTCGCATCCCAGCGCTATTGCTTGCGCTAAGCCCTTTTTGGGTATCTGCATCGGTGTACGCGGAAGAAGTTATTCAGGTAGATCCTGTCACCGCTATCGATGAAAAAATGACTACTAAACAGACGGAAATCGACGCGATTTCTGCAGAATACGAAGCAGAGGGAGCCAAGCTTCAACAACTTAAAAATGAACATGTTCGTATTAAACGAGAAAGTGAAGAACTTGATGCTAAACGCAATCGAGCCAAGTCTGCTTTGGACAAACAATATAGCCGTCTTTTAGATGATCCAGACACAGATTTAGCCTCGTTTCAAAAGAAGTACCAAGAAACATGGGCATCAGTGAAGCAGAACCAAGCTGAAGGCCTTGAGAATAATCAAGCGATGACCGAAGTTGAAATGCGCTTGTCTCAAATCAAACAGAAGCAAGCTCGTCTCAGTAATGAGTATGCGAACCTCGAAGAGTCGCGCATTGAAGCTAGGGTCAAACGTCTCGAAGCCGAACTGCGTGAAAGTAGTGTTCTTGAAACTGGCTATAAAACCACCTGTTCAACGACAATGACACTCGGTGAGTGTTCAAATCAGGGACAGCACCTTACCAAACAAAAAGCGGTAAAAACGTTTCGGGCCAAGTTGCTTGATGACCTAACCGAATCGGTCATTGCCAAGCAAAACCTGAAAGGCGTGGAACTTAATATCCATGTACAAGATAGCCAAATTATTCGCAGTGGTTTTGAAGGCAACAACGAATACTTCACCCAAATGCAAGCTCAGCTTCAAGCGAAACCAGAAGCGGTGGCTGCGTGTAAACTGCTTAACGTGTCAACTCGATACTGTTTGAAAGGCGGCGTGTCTGAAGGTACGCAAAAAAATGACAAACAGTGGGCAAATGTGACCGTAAGGTCGGATCAATACAACGATGCCGTAACCATCAACGGTATTAACTACGGCAGTACACCTGTTGAGATTGTTTTGCCTAATGGCCGCCACCAAGTTACCGTCTCTAAAGATGGCTACGAAACCTACAACCGGGTATTAACAATTAACGGCAATGATACGGTTTGGATAAAGCTAAGACCGAATAAAGAGGGTTAATTACCTCAAAAAAACTCTGTTTTTCTGTCGTAATTCACAAAGATGCGGTTAAAACGCCATTTTGTCATTAAGTTATTGAAAGATGACTTCAGACAAAATGGTGTTTTCGTTTAGAATAGACACAATGAACTAATAACTTAACTGAAGTAGATAATAATGCGACAAGGTTTACCCGCTCTCTTATTAGCACTTTCGCCTTGCTTAGTGGCAACATCGACGATGGCAGAAGGAACGCCTTCCTCAGTAATTGCCATTGATGATGCGTTGTTTACTAAACAGTCCGAATTACAGGCAGCCCAGAAGGCCACCCATGAACAACAAGTGGTTGTGAACAACCACAACAGTGAGTTAGACAGACTAACAAAGCAAGCCCAACTCTTTGATAAGGCACTTGCAAAAGCAAAAACTGACTTAGAACGCGATTACATGAAAATGATTGATGATCCTGAACTGGACATCATGCCTTCACAAAATGCCTACCAAGCGGCTTGGGCTAATGTAAAGCAGAATCAAAAAAACCGTTTAGAAGCTGAGCAAAAACGCCAAGAGTCAGAAGCACTGCTGGCACAAAAAAGGGCCGAGCAGAGCACGGTCAGCAAAAATATCAATGAGCTAGAACAGCATAAATTACGCGCGCGAGTTGAGCGCTTAAGAGATGAACTCAAACAGAGTAGCACCGAGAAAGTTAGCTTTACTAACGCTTGTAGTGCCGATATGACATTGGCTCAATGCTCGAAACAGACCACTGACTTAGCGCTCCAGAAAGCGGTAAACCAGTATCAAACCAAGTTAATAGAGGCCACAAGTGAGGCCAAGCTCGTCCAACAACATCTGGCCAATGTCTCTTTTAATATTCATGTACTGCGCCATAAAACCGTAGATTCCGGCTTCTACAATGGCAATAAGTACAAAGCCGTACTAGATGTTCAGCTTGATGCAAGACCGGATGAAAACACACCATGTCGGTTGCTGAATGTCGAATCACAATACTGTTTCGCCCCAGGCGAATACTCAGCCAATACAGAAAAACAGAAAGAAATTGCTTGGGTTACCCTATCGATTCGCTCGAACCAATACAGTGATAAAGTCTCTATCGACAATGTAAACTATGGTAGTACTCCCGTCGAAGTGATGCTTCCAGTGGGACCGCACATGATTACGATTGAGAAAGAAGGGTATTACTCATTTAATCAAGAGCTGAAAATCACCTCAGATCATACATTAAGAGCGAACCTACGAGAAAAAGACAACCTACTTAAACCTGGACATAAATTTGCTGATTCCCTCAAAGGGGATATTAAAGCTCCTGAGTTAGTCACTTTGATCTCAGGCGAATATTTGATTGGCGAGCACACATCGAAACAAGTTTTCCTTGATCATGCTTTCGCAATTGGTTCAACCCCCGTAACTGTGGGTCAATTTGAAACCTTTGTGAATCAAACCACCTACCAAACTGATGCTGAGCTACAAAAACTGTGCACAGCAGTCGCCGAATCTGAAATTACTCCGATTGCAGGTAGCTATTGGCGCGACCCTGGTTTTAAGCAGTTGAGCAACTCGCCAGTGGTGTGTATTAGCCAAAATGATGCGAAGGCCTACACTCGCTGGCTAAGTAAGGAAACTGGCTATAAATACCGTTTGCCGACAGAAGAAGAGTGGGAAATTGCCGCTCGCGCTGGTACACAAACAGACTATTGGTGGGGAGATGATTTCGGAACTGGGAAAGCGAATACTGGCTGGAGTGGTACACCTTGGTCAAATAAAAGTACCTCTCCTGTGAAGTCTTTCGCTCCCAATGGCCTAGGCCTTTATGATGTTGTCGGTAACGTGTGGGAATGGACAAATGACTCAAGGGGTCAAGCAAAAGGTGGAGCATGGAGCTTCTCCCCTGCAACGGCGGCGGCTTATGGTAATTTGTTTATTGCTCCTGCTACTTCGGCAAATTATATTGGCTTCAGGGTCATTAGGGAACTTTAGGTAAGCTGAACTAGCCCAACCATTTATATAACAAAGGGGGGAATTCCCCCCTTTGTTATTGCACTCTCGTCGTCTAAAGTGGTGTTGAATATCAAACACGTTTGATATTTGATATCCATGTGGTATCCCTATGAATTTGCAACACCCTCGCAGCATTCATAGAACCTCTTCTACACGTCGACAAGAAGCAATTCTTGTATTTATGCCAGCCCTTCTTCAGGCTGGCTTTTTTTATGTTCAAATGCCGCTATGGATTACAACCCGCCATGCCATTGGTATTATATCAATATCATTGTTAGGAGAACCCGCTATGGTCAATTTCCTCAGCGCAGAACAAATTTCATTGTTTCAACAGCTTCCGGGATATTGGGGTTGCAAAGATCTTAATTCGGTTTTTGTTTACGCAAACAATGCTTATGGCAAATTAATTGGTGTTAGTGATGCAAAACAGTGCATTGGATTAACTGACTTTGAAATGCCAAGCCCGACAACCGCTTGCGCCGCAGAATTCCAGCAACAAGATCGATGTGTAATCTCCACAAAAAAACCGTTAAAAGTGCTGGATATCCACCCCTATGCTGACGGTTCTTGGCGCGCTCATATTTTCACCAAAACCCCATGGTTCAACGCACAAGGTGAGGTTCAAGGTACAATTTTTTTCGGGCAAGAGCTAACTGATACCGCGATTTTGGAAGTAGGCCATTGGATATGTCGGGCAACAGGTTTAACGACCACACAGCATTCCGCGGGTGTTCTAGAGCCCATTTCCGGGCCCCTAACCACAAGAGAATCTGAGGTTCTTTTTCTTCTGCTTTATGGAAAAAAGCCCAAACACATTGCTCGGGTGATGAAGATTTCGATAAAAACAGTGGAAGGCTATGAAGCAAAATTGCGACATAAATTTGCAGCCCACAGTAAAGAGCAACTTATCGATATGGCTCTAGACCAAGGTTATGGCTCAAACATCCCCAAGACCTTGCTCAAAACGCAATTATCCGTGGTACTCAATAGTGAATGCCCCATATAAATGAGGCATTCATTGCGACTGACTTTTAATAAGTAAGCCTTATGGCGCTAAACGTTCAGCGTCCCACTGTTGATCGTGTTGCGTAAACAAGAAGCGATCATGCAAACGATGCTCACCACCTTGCCAAAATTCTATCGATTCAACTTTAACGCGATATCCTCCCCAAAAACTCGGAACTGGGATCTCACCTTGTTCAAATTTCTTTTTTAACTCCAAGTACTTACCTTCCAAAATACCACGAGCTGAGATACGGCTGCTCTGGCGGCTCGCTATCGCGGCAATTTGGCTATCTTTAGGACGAGAAGTAAAATATTTCATGTTTTCAAAAGCCGACAATTTTTCAGCCGTTCCTGTGATGTGCACTTGTCTCTCTAATGGGTGCCAAGGAAAGTGCAAGCTGACTTTATTGTTGTGTTCAATATGCTGTGCTTTGCGACTGCCTAAATTGGTGTAGAAAACAAAACTGTCTTTTTCGACATTTTTTAATAGCACTATACGTTGGAAAGGTTGTCCATTTTCATCAACCGTTGCCACTGTCATCGCCGTGGGATCGGTAAGACCGGCATCAATGGCCTGTTGCAGCCAAAGGTTAAACTGCTCAATGGGATTTGAAAGCAAATCTTTGCGTCTTAAACCGCCTTTTATGTATTCGCGGCGGATGTCTGAAAGTTCCATCTCTGCTCCTTATGAAATTTTTGACGATTGTGCGCCTATCATCGTCATAACTCAAGAGTGCTAAGGTTCAACAAAATCAGTAATTCACAGCTAAACTCTGTAGAACGTACGCAATAGGAAGTACAATCAATTCAAATGGTGAATAGTAATCTCATGATGAGTGGCAAATCCTTAACATTTTGCTAGACAAGTAATAAAATCAAGCAACTATACCCAAACAACTTACAGTTGTAGCCTCCCTCTACAGCTTTAAGTAGAAAGGGGAAATACACTACGATTAGGCGCAAAGGATAAGCGATGAGCAACAAGAGTTATAACAAACTCTCTTCGACAGAATTGGAGTACGTAGACGACAAAACGGCGGCTCTGCTACTGAACACGCCCAACAGTGCACGCGTGATGCTCTGGGTTATGGTCTGTTTTTTTCTCTTAGCCATCGTCTGGGCCTCATGGGCACAGGTCGACAAAGTGACAGTTGGACAAGGCAAAGTCGTTCCGTCATCGCAAGTTCAAGTGGTTCAAAACTTGGAAGGAGGCTTAGTCAAACAGATATTGGTTCGCGAAGGTGAACGAGTGCAAAAAGGCCAACAACTGTTATTAATTGATGACACACGTTTCCGCTCAGACTACCGCGAACGTGAACAACAAGTCGCTAACCTTACCGCCAGTGTTCTACAGCTATCCGCTTCCATTACTAGCGTGATGATTAACGAAGAAATTGATGATGACAACTGGCAAAATAGCGTCAAAATTGACTATAACAAACTCGCCTTTCCACCGCTGTTAACAGACAACCAACCCGATTTAGTTAATAGACAAAGGGCCGCCTACCGACAAGATCTTAATAACTTACGCAACCAACTTTCTCTTTTAGATCAACAAGTCAAACAGAAACTACAAGAGTTGGTTGAAATACAAGCGCGCGTGAAAAATTTGCGCCAAAGTTATGATTTTGCGAATAAAGAACTTGAGATCACTAGACCTTTAGCAGACGAAGGTGTCGTGCCACGAATTGAGCTGCTGAAACTACAGCGCCAAGTAAACGATACTCGCCGTGAAATGACCACCAGCGAGCTTAACATCCCAGTATTAAAATCAGCGATTCGCGAAGCGGTGCTCAACCGTATTGATGCGGCTCAAAAGTTTCGCTCACAGCAGCAAGACAAACTGAACGAAGCCCAAGATAGACTTTCAGCAATCACAGAATCAGCCGTTGGGCTTGAAGATAAGGTAAATCGCACTGTTGTGCTATCGCCTGTGACAGGAACAATTAAGACGCTTTACGTCAACACTGTTGGCGGTGTTATCCAGCCCGGTATGGATATTGTTGAAGTAGTCCCAACAGAGGATACCTTGCTTGTTGAAGCGCAAATTGCCCCACAAGACATCGCCTTCTTAAGACCAGAGTTGCCTGCCATCGTAAAATTCAGCGCCTATGATTTCACCAAATATGGCGGCTTGGAAGGGACACTTGAGCATATCAGTGCCGACACAACTCAAGATGAAGAAGGCAAAAGCTATTATTTAGTCCGAGTAAGGACCAATCAAACCAGCTTAGGGCATGATGCTAACCTGCCTATCATCTCAGGAATGACGGCCTCTGTTGATATTATTACGGGTAAACGGACCGTGATGGATTATCTACTAAAGCCCATACTCAGTGCACAAAAAAATGCGCTAAGGGAGTAAGGTTCACTTATGCTTTTTAATATATTCATGATTGACGGTTTTTGATGAAGTTTTGGCTGCCACTGGTTTTATTGCTATTTATGCCCTCATCCCCCCAAGCGCTCAACACCAAAGAGCAGCAGTGGGTCGATGCGGTCGCGCTTACCTATGGCACAAGAGCGGGAAAACGCGTCGAAACATGGCGCAAAGAAATTGCCAAACACCAAAATGCTCCCGAACGTGACAAATTGACCGAAATAAATCGATTTTTCAATCAGCTGTACTTTGTTAATGATATCGATTTATGGGGAAAAAATGACTACTGGGCGACACCACTTGAGTTTCTAGGAAGCAACGCAGGGGATTGCGAAGATTTCACAATTGCGAAGTACTTCTCCCTGCTTGAACTGGGTATCGATGATAAAAAGTTGCGCCTCGTGTATGTTAAAGCCATTGAATTAAATCAGTTTCATATGGTTCTTGCGTACTATTCAACACCCAATGCCGAGCCCTTAATTTTAGACAATATAAACCCTGAGATTAAGCCAGCATCAACACGCCGTGATCTGTTACCGATCTACAGCTTTAACGGTAAAAATTTATGGCTAATGAAATCCAAAAATGGCCAGCTTGCAGGAGACTCTTCACGATTAAGTCTTTGGAATGACTTACGTGAACGGGAACGCTCGCTAAAATTGAATAAACCAATTGTAAGTTACGATGAGTAAGTAATATGACGCTATATAAACAACTTGTCGCGGGAATGATTGCCGTCTTCATTATGCTGATGACTTCAGTCTTTATTATTGAATTCAATACGACCCGCAACAACTTAGAGCAGCAGCAGCGCTCTGAAGTCAACAACACCATCAACACCGTCGGTTTGGCGCTGGCACCTTATTTGGAGAAGAAAGATAAGATTGCGGTTGAGTCGGTTATCAATGCCTTGTTTGATGGCAGCTCTTACTCAGTCGTACGATTGATTTTTCTAGACGATGACGAAGAGATTCTGCGATCTTACCCTGTAAAACCTAATAACGTTCCGCAATGGTTTACCAATTTACACCTGTTTGCACCGATCCATGATCAACGCGTTGTAACCAGTGGTTGGATGCAGCTTGCTGAAGTCGAAATTGTCAGCCACCCTGGCGAGGCCTATGCGCAATTATGGAAGGCGCTGATTCGGCTACTTATCGCGTTTAGCGCTATTTTTGTGATTGGCCTTGCCGCCATCGCTTTCATTCTGAAGCGCGCTTTACGCCCGCTGCAGATGATTGTCGAAAAAATGGAGCAAGTCGCACGCAACCATTTTGGTGAACCGCTACCGCGGCCAGCGACCAAAGATCTGATTTATGTAGTTGATGGTATCAATAGCATGTCAGCGCAGGTTGAAAAAGCGTTCAAAGCTCAGGCGCAAGAAGCGCAGCAACTGCGTGAGCGTGCTTATATTGACCCAGTTTCTCAACTTGGCAACCGCGCCTATTACATGAGTCAACTCAGTGGTTGGCTATCAGAAAGTGCCATAGGTGGCGCTGCTATTTTGCAAGCAGAGTTTATCAAAGAGCTTTACGAAGAAAAGGGTTATGAAGCAGGCGATGGTATGGTGCGCCATTTGGCTGAGCATCTAAAAGTGTCGATTACTTCACCTGATGTGACTCTGGCACGCATTTCTACCGAAGAGTTTGGCTTTATTTTGCCCAACATGGAAGAGAGTGAACTCAAAATCATCGCTGATAGTATTATGAATTTTGTGCAAGACACTCTAGCCGACCCAACTGGCATGGCATCAGCTAAAGTCTCTTTAGGTGTTGTTCATAATAAAGAACCAAAATCTTCAACACAGTTACTTTCCTTGCTCGACAACGCGTTAGCCATTGCAACTGCAAATCCAGAGCTGATTTACGGCTTTGTCAGCAGTGAAACCAAACAAACTGTGATGGGTAAACAGCAATGGAAAGCATTGGTTGAAGAAGCTATCCATAACGATTGGTTCAGTTTCCGTTTGCAGTCAGCCAATAATAGCTGGGGACAAACTTTCCACCGCGAAGTTTTTTCAGCGATTGAGCACGATGGCAAACGCTACAGCGCTAACCAATACTTATTTGCACTCGACCAACTCAATGCCAGCCATATTTTTGATGAATATGTTATTGAAACGATGATTCACAAGCTCGAAACGGGAGAGATAGCCGAACCATTAGCCATTAATATCGCTCAAAGCAGCCTTTCTCAACCCAGTTTTATTCGTTGGGTCACTCAGACTCTGGCGAAGCATCGCTCTATCTGTGAGAACCTACACTTTGAAATACCGGAAAACGCATTCCTCAACGCCCCTCACCATACGGCGCTATTTTGTAATGCCATAAGAGCAGCCGGCGCAGACTTTGGTGTCGATAACTATGGCCGGAATTTCCAATCATTAGACTACATCAACGAGTACCGTCCAAAATACGTGAAACTCGATTATCTATTTACTCACCATCTCGACGATGAAAAGCAAAAGTTCACCTTAACGTCGATTTCTCGCACAGCACACAATTTAGGAATCACCACAATTGCGTCAAGGGTAGAAACGCAAACTCAACTTGATTTCCTTTCCGAGCATTTTATAGAAGTCTTCCAAGGCTTTATTGTGGATAAATAAAAAAGGTCAGATGTAATGCAAGACACGCTACTCAATTCGCTTATCTATGTGAGTCGTTATTATGGATTGGCGAATTCCCCAGAAGCACTGATCAACGGCCTACCTTTATCAGATGGGAAACTGACGCCTTTTCTCTTTCCTCGAGCAGCCGAAAGAGCGGGGTTAATCGCCAAGGAAAATCGCTCAGCATTGGATCAAATCCCAAAGTTGGTTTTCCCCGTTATCTTAATTTTAAAAGGCGGTGAGGCCTGTGTGCTCAGCAGCATCAACGAAGCGAATCAAGAAGCTGAGGTCGTCACTGCGGAGTCTGGTCTAATCCCCGTAGCTATTCCCTTAGAGGAACTGACTGAACGCTATATTGGCCGCTACTTCATGGTGAAAAAACAGTTTCGCTATGACGAGCGATCACCAGAAATATTAAAGACCCGTGATGGCCACTGGTTTTGGGGTACGTTATGGCAGTCAAAGCACATTTATCGCGATGTGTTGATCGCTTCCATTTTAATCAATTTGTTTGCCATTGCGGCACCAATGTTCAGCCGTTTAGTGTATGACAAAGTCGTGCCTAACCTTGCGTTTGAAACCTTGTGGGTATTAGCGAGCGGGATTTTTGTGATCTTCTTATTCGATCTGCTCCTCAAACTACTTCGCAGTTATTTTATTGATGTGGCGGGCAAAAAATCTGACATTCTGATCTCTTCCAAGCTCTTTAGTAAAGTGATGGGGATCAGAATGGAGTCTCGTCCTCCTTCTGTCGGTGCGTTTGCGCGACATTTACAAGAGTTCGAATCCATACGCGAATTCTTTACCTCAGCAACCATCTCATCATTGATTGACCTGCCATTTGCACTGCTCTTTTTAGTGCTGATCTGGCTAATGGCGGGCAGCTTAGTGCTGGTACCTATCGCCGGTGTACTGATCATTGCTATCTATTCTCTGCTCATCCAAGCACCTCTACGACGGGCGATTGAAGAGGGCTCTCGACTGGCATCACAAAAATACGCCAACCTGATTGAAAGTTTAGCTGGACTTGAAACGGTGAAACTCTTTGGCGCTCAAAGTCAGTTTCAATATCGCTGGGAAGAAGCGGTTGCGCACATGGCGAACTGGAACATTAAAAGCCGTCGAATTACTGATGGTATTCAAAATACTGCCGGCTTTGTTCAGCAAGCCGCGAACGTTGGCATGATCATCTTAGGCGTCTATCTGATATCCAACGGCGATTTAACCATGGGTGGGCTCATCGCCGCAACCATGCTCAGCGGCCGTGCGATTGGCCCAATGGTACAACTATCATTACTTTCAACACGCTACAACCAAGCCAAATCGTCCTTAAAAATCATTGAGCAAGTGATGCAAATGCCCGATGAGCAAGAAGAAGGTAAACGCTATATTCATCGTCCGATTGTGCAAGGTAAAATTGAGCTAGACAAAATCACTTTTCACTACCCTAATGCGCCTGTTGCATCAATACGTGACTTAAGTATAACGATTCATCCGGGTGAAAAAGTAGCGATCATAGGCCGCATCGGCTCAGGGAAGACCACCTTAGAGCGCCTTATTATGGGGTTATATCAACCGACCGAGGGGAATGTTCGTATTGATGACACCGATATCGCGCAACTGCATCACATTGATGTGAGACGTAATATTGGTTGCGTACCTCAAGACAGCAACCTATTTTACGGTTCAATTCGCGATAACATCACGCTCGGGCGTCCCTTAGTTGATGATAGAGATGTGATGGATGCCGCCAACCGAGCGGGAGTTACCGCGTTCACACAGCAAGACCCCGCGGGGTTAGAACGACAAGTGGGTGAAGGCGGCTTGTTGTTGTCTGGTGGTCAGAGGCAAGCGGTAGCCATTGCTCGTGCACTGCTCGGACGCCCACCCGTTTTGCTACTTGATGAGCCCACCAGCGCCATGGACAATCGCTCTGAAATGCACATCAAACATCAACTGTCTCAATTGACACCAAGTGAGACGTTAATATTAATTACTCATAAAACGTCAATGCTCGATGTGGTTGATCGCGTCATTGTGATGGAGAAAGGCTGTGTCATTGCCGATGGTCCTAAATCGATGGTGTTAAACGATCTCAAACAGGGCAAAGTGAGATCAGTGCAATAGCTACCTTACTAGAAATAGCATAATCAGCAAAAAACGAGGCAAAATACCTCGTTTTTTGCTTAGCACTCTGAGATAAGAATGTTAGATCCCTCCGACATCTTCATCTTCAAGCATCGAAGCACATTTAATCTCATACTGGTTAAATGAGAAGATACTAGCGCCATGAGCCCGCTTGGTGATGATCCGCTCATCATCAAATTGCACCGAAACATGGGTATAAACTTTATTTTTGACTTCGATCGTATTCATTTCGAGTAATTGCTCAAACTCCTCTCCCAGCATATCCAACGCCAATTTTGCTTTTTCTAAACGATCATTAGTCTGTTTCTTAAATTCATCAATTTTTAGCAGTTCCTCTTCCGAGCGCTCCGCTTTAGGCTTTTTCTTAAATTCAATCTCACGGCGGATCACTTCCATCGTCGCTTCTTGCGCTTGTTTATAATGCTCTTTGTGTTTCGCGACCCGTTCTTTATACACAGCATAACGAGCAAAAGCCTGCACAGTCGTGGCGGTATCGCCTTCAACGCCTAGATTGAAGCAAACGATCTTACCACCAACTTTCGCGTGACCACCGCTGAGTGTGCCTTGCTTCTCTTTACTATCTAATACTTTTAGATCATTGCCACAGCGTAATTCATTGCTCATGCTGTGAACCGCTAAATTGATGTCATCCGCCGCTTGCAGTTCGCTAAATTGAGCATAGTTAGCCGTGATAGAGCCTCCTGATTTGATAATGCATGTTCTTGCTTCATCATCAAACACCGTATGGCCAATAATGCCTTTACCAACATCAATATTACCTTGGGCTTGAACATCAGCAGACTCAACAAACCCACCGATGGTGATTGAGCCCGTCGCTCTCACGATCATCCCAGGCTCGACATCGCCCGTGATGACAACACATCCTTTAAATTTCACGTGGCCAGTGGCTACACTGACGTTGTTTAAACATAAAGCGTTATCGACATCAACCGTTTTACTTTTCAGGATAGGCATGCCCGCTTGACTGGCCAGTAGCACATTCGGGTCATTGGGTGAGATGTAAGACCCCTTTCCTGCAACTAAGGCCGAGTCTTTACCTGGTTTAGGATCCAGCACTTTTCCTTGCACGGTATAGCCTGGCGTTCCTTTTGTTGCAGGAATTCGACGCATCACTTCATCATCTTGACCAACAGTGATGGTTTCACCTAAGTTGCGCATATCAATTTTGTTCTGTCCTTGCTTTTTGGTCGGTGCTAACACGCGCTTACTGACATCCTCAACCAAAGGAACAAATTGTGCGTCTTTACCTTGAATGGGTTCGCGCCCCTGCGCAACAGGTTGAGTGTATACTTCCCCTGGCTTCAAGGTATTACTTACCATTAACACTTTCTTTAAAGCCAGTTTGTTGATGCCTTTTGTTACGTGGGAATGAGCCAATGCATACACCAACTCACTACCGCGCAATGCTCTGCCACCATATGCACCCGTCACGACCATGCTGGCTAACATATCTCGATCACTAAATTCAATCTCAACCGAAGCGTTCTTTTTCTCTGCAATGGTGATTCCAGAGAATGCTTCACCCTTACCCTCTTTTGCACAGTTGATAAAGCGGGTAACTTCAGTTTCATTTAAGAAAAATGTCGATGCAGATAACTCAAACAATGCTTCTTTCAAGCCTGCTTGGTCAAAATTTTTGTCGATGGACTCCGTCCCAGGCAGCTGGGCAATGACTTGTTTTTTGTCCTCTGAAAGCGAAATTAAGCGTTTCCACATACTACTTAACCCATATGGTTAGATTCCGTTCGTATGGCAGTGTATACAATTTACAGTATGGACTAAATCTTTAGGCAACCAAATTAAGGGCTACATCACTTAGTCACGACGAAACGAACCACATAACCTAAAAATAAACGAAAGAATGAGTTACGCGAAATTTTACAGTGTAAATAATCTGTTCAGTATTCAGACAATATCGGAAAATCATGTTTACTGTTAAAGGCGTAAGTCACCTTAACAGTGCAACCATCTTTTGAATATTCCAATGACTCACACAATTTAGAGACCAACATAATCCCTCGACCGTGTGTACAGTTGCCGTCTGCAACCGTATGTTGGTAGTCAAAGCCTTCGCCATTATGCTCAAGTGAAAAGCTCAATTGTCCCACCGTTGGGTCATAATCAATGTCTAGTTTAATCCATAACGATTCATCTAACTCATCCATACACTCTTCACGTCGTTGGTAAAAAGTGAGAAATCCATCTGGGTCATCTTTTAGTGAAGAATTAAGTTTTAATAACCCATGCTCAATGGCATTGGCAAACAGTTCTGACAATACAGAGCAAACGAGGTCAAGATGCTCGCCACCACTGATAAAACCGCGAACAATGTTACGCATCTCGACCATAATTGAAATCTTTTTAAGAATTGAAGCAGGAAAAAAGAGATGGCTTTGCATTGGTATATGGCTAAGAAACTGTTTTTTTTGCGACGCTAATATTTCATTATTATTGGTAATTGGAAATGTCATTGAAAGAATTGAGAGGTCATCACCATGGCCACGATTGGAAAACTGGCATACTTCATCGTACAAATCTGAAATCTGAGTCTTACCGTTCCGTTGCAAAACTTGTTCGAGTCGCAACTGGCCAAATTGTTCCCCGTTTTCATTCATCGCTTCGGTAATACCGTCGGTATAACAGAGGATAGTTTGGTTAGGTTTTAATTTGAGATGAACTAAATTTACTTCAAATTCATCAGCATCCAGAACTCCCAGCGGCATATGTGTAGAAACGAGACGACGAACGATGTTGCTCTCTTCATCCAGTAAATAACCATCAGGCAAACCACCTCCCCACCACGAAACCTCGAAGCCGTTGGCTCGTATCTCAAATACACTGGCGGCAAGCATCATGCCAACAGGCAAAAACTTTACTAACGCACTATTAAGTTCTGCGACCATTTCGCCAAGCGACATCCCTTTTTCTGCCATTGAAAAAAAAGTACGCGTAGCAGGGATCGTTGAAATCGCGGCAGGTAATCCATGCCCAGTGGCATCGGCGATCATGATGTAGACACCACCATAGGGCCGGTTCGCCACAATGATGAGATCACCATTAAAAATGGTCGAAGGTGTGGAGATATAACTGATGCCATAGATATTGCTGACTTTTGCACTCATCTCCTCCATTAAGTTGGTGAAAATGGATTCGGCGATGGCATAGTCATATTGTACTTGTTCGTTGAAATAATTGAGTTTATCTCGCTGTTGAGTGACTTCATTATGCATTTTCACAATACGGTAATGAGCCTGCACTTTAGCGAGCAGTACGCTTCGCTCTACTGGTTTAAGAATAAAATCATCGCCCAGCGATAAACAGCGTTCAAACGAATCATGATCATCAAGCACGGTCAAAAATATAATAGGGATATGGTGATTAGGAAAAGAGTCGCGGATCTCTTTTGCGGTGGTGAAGCCATCTTTAACTGGCATCATCACATCCAACAAAATAACGTCGGGTAAGACGTCCATGACGAGCATCGCCTCAACAGCATCAGCGCCATTTTCGAAGGTATCGATATGCTCGGCAATAGGCAATAAGATAAACCGACACAGCTCCCTATTCGATTTATGGTCATCAACGATCGTTACGCGCATCGGCTCACTCCTTAAGCATTATTCGATACTAAATTTTTTATCAAACCGAGAAATCAGTAAGATTTTCCTTATTTGGGGTAAGGTATTGGTAATTCGGATCATGCCATCACTTTGCTCAAGATATTTCTGCATATTGAGCAGCATGCCAAGACCAGCACTGTCAATATAATCCACCTTGCGTAAATCAATGGTGAATCTAAAACCTCGATAGGGTGAATAACTATTACGAAATTCTTTAACTAGGTTAAAGCCAAAAGCACCATCAATCGCGATAGTAATGTGTTTCGCATTGCTATCTATTTCAGTTTCTATACTCATCGTACTCCCTCCTAGAAAAGCTCGACTTCGCCTTCGTCCATATTAGTTTGGATTGCGGCGGGACCACTTCGATTGTGCAGGCGCTCTGTCAATTGGTGAAGTTGTTCTGCCCATGCTGCTTTAGTCATGCTTTGTGTTAGTAAAGCGTTCAATAACTCATTTGCTTCTTGCAAATAATCAATAGACGCATGCGCATAATCACTTTGTTGAACCACAATGTCAGCAAATTGAAGGGCACGGACGCCATTACTCACTTGCTGGGTTAATTCTTGTCCTAATTCTTGAATTTTTTGCACTTCTTGCTCTATTTCTATATTCACTTGTTGGACACCACGCAGCATGTGGTCCACTTTCTCTTTCGACTCAATAACGTGAGTCATATCTATCGATGCCATTTCGCCAACGGTTTTGTTTGCTCTTTGTACTGTTTGTTGAGCAACATTAATTTCTGATTCAATTTGAGTATTCAGCGTTCTTGCTTTAACCGACAAGTCGCGCACCTCTTGAGCCACGACCGCGAAGCCTCGCCCTGCCTCGCCCGCTCGCGCTGCTTCAATCGCCGCATTCAGCGCCAATAAGTTGGTCTGTTCCGATAGGCTTCTCACTTGATTTAACAGTTTAAAGACCATATCCAATTTTTCTGACATGTCGTGAATGCTGTGTACCGCTGAAATACTTTTCTCCGAAATATCAATCAGAATTTGCACAAAGCCATCAATAATCGCCTCAGTCTTTGGTAGTACGGTGGTGAGATCATATTCGCTGCCTTGGTTTGCCAATAAGTTATTGACCAAGGTACTTGAAACGTGACTCTGTTTTTGGCTGATATCTTGCAAGCCAAAAAATGCGTTATTTAATGTCTCTACTGAACCTTCAATCACGGTGTGCTGCATGGTTAAAGGGCTACTCACTTTGGGTAGCGTCTCTTTGAACAGTTTTTCAATACTCTGTAGATGTTGCTGCGTTTCAAGAGTGGACTCTTCTTCAACCTTATTTTGGTTGGCTTTAGCTTTGTTTTGTTCACTAAAATTCATAGACAATACTAGCCAAGGTATTGCTGCCGCAAAAATCATTAGCCCCATGCTCCATAAATTAGAGGAGTGAAGCATGACGGCAAAAAGGGCCATTAGCTGCAAAACTAAAGCTAAAATATATTTTGCTTTTGGTGTCACTGTTTTATTTATCATCACCCATTCCTTGCTTCTCTATGTTGAGCTTATTTAATGAGACAACACTAGCGATAGAGCTCATCACAAATCCATTGTGGTATGGCATTTAACGCTTTGATATTCTGTGTTGCGCCAATCTCTACTGCCGCTTTGGGCATTCCCCACACCACTGATGTTTTTTCGTCTTGAGCTAAAGTCAATGCGCCACACAACTTCATTTTGAGCATGCCTTGTGCTCCATCTTTGCCCATTCCGGTTAAGAGGATACCGATGGCTTTGTCTCCCACATTTTCAGCAACCGTATCAAACATCACATCTACTGAGGGTTTATGACGATTGACCGCAGGTCTATCGTCAACTTGACAGTAAAGGTGAGTGCCTTTTTTTATCACCATCAGATGCTTATCTCCGGGAGCAACATAAGCGCATCCATTCACTAAAGGCGCTTGATTAGCGGACAACTCTCTTACCTCTACAGCGCTACAAAGATTCAAACGCTCTGCAAAGGGGCGAGTAAACATCGCACTGATATGTTGAGTGATCACGATCGGTGGCAACCCTGCTGGTAAAACAGAGAATATGCTTTTTAATGCTTCTGTTCCGCCCGTTGAGGCTCCAATCGCGATCAACTGATAACGCGCCTCTTGGTGGCTAGCCGCTATCAGTTCGACCTGATTAACCGCCGCAGAATGATGCGATTGAACGACATTTGCCCCTGCCGCCATTTTTATTTTGTCGTTCACCAGCTCCCTATAACTTGCCATTTCAGCCGTGTTTTCGACCGACGGTTTAGGGAAGTAATCCACTGCACCAAGCTCTAATGCTTCTAACGTGGCTTGAGCGCCATGCTGGGTCAAGGTTGAAATCATCACTACCGGCATAGGGCGTAACCGCATAATATTTTTTAAAAATTGCACGCCATTCATTTTTGGCATTTCAATATCTAGCGTTAGCACATCAGGGTTGTGCTGCTTGATAAGCTCTCGGGCTTGGTAAGGATCTTGTGCCATTGCGACGACGTCTAACATAGGGTCAGCATTAATCAGCTCGCAGAGCAGTGCTCTAAAAACGGGAGAATCATCGACAATCAGCACTTTGATTTTTTTCATTTAAATAGCTCCACATCATCACTCTCTTCATGCGCTTTACGATCCAACTGTGTGGCATAAACCTTTTCTTGAAAACTTAACCGGCTCACTTCGGTCAATGGAATTCTTTTTAGCCACACTTTACCTGTCATGGGTTCGAAAATGACTTTTCTCGGTTCGTCCCCCCCCAAGTCACTGGCTTCGACAATAAGCCTTTCTTGCTCAACATAGTTTTTGATGAAATCTATGTTTTTCTGGCCAATCATGGCTTTAAAACCCAGCATTTGTGCTCCACCAAAGAGTTTTACTCGTAAGCGCTGACGCTCAGCCCCCATTTTGATCAACTGATTAATCAGTAGCTCCATCGCATAGCAACCATAACGAGAGGCGGTTGAAGCAATATCATCAGGATGCCAGTGATCAATTTGTGAATAATTATCAAAAGGCAATAAAAAATGGTTCATCCCCCCAACTTTGGCCGCTTGGTCCCACATACAGGCGGTAACGCAAGAACCTAAACCGGTACAAATGACCTCTTGTCGCATCGTACAGTACAACCCACCGGGCAAAACCTTTACCCAATCCACTTTTTGTTGGGGATGATAAAATCGGCTGAAATTCCGATTGTCGGTTGCCAAATGCATCGCCAACGAGGTCATTAATTGTTCCTCATTTTTTCACGTAAATGGTGTGGCCGAGATGATGAAAAACATCAGCACAGCGCCCCACACTTTCTGAATGACCCAAAAATAAAATCCCATTCGGTTTCAACCATTCATAGAACCTTTCGATCAAAGCCTCCTGAGTGGGTTTATCAAAGTAGATCATCACGTTTCGGCACGAAATGAGGTCTAAATTCTTAGGTAACGTCCAAGGAGATAATAAATTCAGTTGCTGAAAATGGACAAAACGTTGTAATTGACTGGCGACTTTTATTTTTCCCTGTTTGATACCGCGCCCTTTTACAAAGCACTTTTTAAGATAGTGCTGTGGAATAGTAACCACAGCCTCATCGGTATAAATGCCCGCTTGCGCATGTGCCAAAACCTGTGTGTCTAAATCTGTTGCATAGATATCAACATTGTCTGCGAAATCAAATAAACCGCTGCTGTATAACGACGCAATAAAACTGTATGGCTCTTCACCACTAGAGCAGCCAGCAGACCAAATTTTAGGATGACGCACGCCCTGTGATCGCCACTCATCAAGCAGTACTTTTTCTAAAAACTCAAAGTGGTGATACTCGCGAAAAAACTGGGTTTTGTTAGTCGTTAACGCATTGATAAAGTGGATCCGCTCTTGCTCATTATGCTCAATAAGCTCCTTGTAATCACAGAAACGCTGAATCCCCCGTCGACGCATCTGACGGCTCAAACGGCCGTAAACCATCGCTCGCTTCGCATCCGACAAGTAAATGCCGGCCGTTTTGTGCATAAACCACTGGATGAATTTGAAATCCTTTGCGGTGAGTTCAAATTCTTGGTCATTGTTCATCATGATTGGATGGCTATCTGTTAGAACTCTTCCCATTCATCTCCATCCTCATTGAGGTTGAGCCCAGAATTGGCAACGTTATTGGTGGCTTTAATGCCTGCCACTTTCTTGACCTTGGGTTTGGGTTGATGGGCGGAGATGGCTGTTCTTTTGGGCTCGAACGTTTTGATGTTGTCATCGGTGGTGAAATAGCTCATCAAGCTAATCAGCTCTTTCCCTTCATCTTTCAACGATTGGCTGGCCGCAGAGGTTTGTTCAACAAGAGAGGCATTTTGCTGCGTCATCTCATCCATGGCTGTAATTGCACGATTGATTTCGTCAATGCCCGTCGATTGTTCAATACTGGATGATGCAATTTGGGCGATGAGATCAGATACTTTTGCTACAGCGTCCACAATCTCATTCAATGTTGCTCCTGACTCATCAACTAAACGCGATCCCTCTTCGACTTTCTCAACACTATCTTTAATCAGCCCTTTAATCTCTTTCGCCGCTGCTGCGCTACGCTGCGCAAGGTTTCGAACCTCTCCAGCAACAACAGCAAATCCACGCCCTTGTTCTCCGGCTCTTGCCGCTTCTACCGCTGCGTTCAAAGCCAATAAATTGGTTTGAAAGGCTATCTCGTCTATCACTCCAATAATATCGGCAATCTTCTTACTCGAACGATTAATTTCCGACATGGCCGAGATCGCTTGCCCCACCACTTCACCACCTTTACTGGCTTTTTTGGCAGCATCACTCGCTAGATCGTTCGCACCTTTGGCGTTATCTGCATTTTGGCGCACGGTCGCTGTCATCTCTTCCATACTCGCGGCCGTTTCTTCTAAATTGGATGCTTGAGCTTCCACCCGTTGGCTCAAATCATTATTGCCTTGCGCGATTTCTGTTGACGCCGTAGCCACTCTGGCAGAAGAAATGGTGATTTTTTCAACCATATCGCGCAGGTTAGCAATCGAGGTATTGACCGCATTTTGCAGTTGACCAAACTCACCTTGGCTGCCCTCTTCCATCTTGGTATTCAAATCGCCATCTGCCACTTTGCTCATGACGTCAATACACTGAGCCAGCGGTGAAACTAAGGTATCAAGCAAGTTATTAATCCCCTCGCCCAACTCCCGCATAAATCCGCTGTACACGGTGGTATCAATTCGTTCATTCAACTGCCCTGCGATAGCTTTTTGAATGAGGCTCTCTACTTGGTATTGACCATCTTGTTGTTCGGTAATATCGATCCATTGCAATGCAGGGCCAATGTATTCCCCTTTGTGATTGTGCATCGCAATACAAGTTAAATTAAATTGCAGCGCCCCCACTTTGATGTTGGATGAAAATGGCAAACGATCAGGGTTGGCAATTATGCTACGTTGATGGCCCGGGTTTTTATGAAAGATATCGATATTTTGTCCGACCAGATTATTGACGTCAAAGCTTGTTAATACTGTCCTCAACTCACTTTCTCTTGTACGCATCAACTTGGTCAATGAAGGGTTTAAGTATTGAATAATACCCTCTTTATCGGCCATCATTAGGTTGGTTGTCATCCCCTCGACTGCCGAAGCTAAGCGGCCAATTTCTTGCTCTTTTGCAATCTCTTGAGTGACATCACGCCACTCTAATGTGTTCCCGATATAAATACCGTCTTCATCAATAATGGCGCCAACATTAAGCTCGATCTTCACTCCTTTAATCGTAATCATGGTAGTGAAAGGCAAGTTGGCTGGATTCGACAACATGTGGCGTTGATGCTGTGGATTGACGTGAAAACCATCGATGCAGTAGCCAATCAATGACGACTCTTCAGCTTTAAAATCAGGCCAGACACTTTGAAAAAGCACTTCATGCTGCTTGAGTAGAATCAATGACTGCTTATTGAGATAGGTGATTTGAAAATCTCGGTTAATCATCATCAATGCGGTTTTTGCTGCATTAAGAGCAGAAAGAAGCTGCTGATTGGAGAGCCCTTCATTCTCATCGACCAATGGATCTTCTATCTGCTCAACAAATTTTTTTGGTTCTGGTTTGCGGTTCCAAAATGCCATGAGTATTCCCTCACAAAATAGCGTCTTCTACGAATGTCTGATTTAACCCAGGTACATCAAAAAGGGTCTCGATATTAATTAGGATCAAATGACCGTTAGCCACACTAGCAATTCCCTTCATAAATTGTGGTTCAACCGTGGTGGATAAGGCTGGTACAGGTTTTATCTCTTCAGCGGCTAAGTCATACACTTCTGAAACACCATCGACAATAATGCCGAGCGGATTGCGTTGCGCGTCATTCAAAACGATAACAACTGTCGTGGCCCCAATCTGTGCAGGTGGCAGACGAAAACGAATTCGAAGATCAACAATCGGTACGTACTCACCACGAATATTGAGTAAGCCAACTAAGTAATCCGGTGCATTGGGTACAGAGCGCACATCACTCCAGCCGCGAACTTCTCGGACCTCAAGGATTGGCACAGCGTACTCATCGTTATCCAGCACGAAACTAAGAAACTCTTGTTTAGACATCAGGGTTCCTCACTCAGTATTCGGTGCATATCAAGGAGCCCTTGGGTATCGAGCAGTGACATGACCTCTTCGCCAACATTGAGCAAACCGAGCGAATACGCAGCGGCAGGTGTTTCCCCCACGGCAGGAAACAGCACATTATCTCCCTGGCCAATCACATCACTCACTGCATCAACGACTAAGCCCATAATACGAGGCCGCTCTTGTTGCAGGCTACGAAGTACCAACACCACAGTCGTGGGAAAGTAGCCACAAGCCTCCATACCAAATCGAAGGCGCAGATCGATAATAGGCACAATCATGCCGCGTAAATTAATCACACCTTTCACAAAGCTAGGCGCTCGAGGAATAGGCGTAGGTGGCTCCCATACTCGAATCTCTTCAACATCTTGAATTGCTACCCCGTACAACTCATTCGCTAACCGGAAACTCAGAAAATCGGCCTCACAGCTTCTTTCTTCATAAACAGCATTCAAAACACTCTGTGTTTGATTCTCTTGTTGATGATTTGGTGAATAATCATATTCCATGGCTCTTCCCTGTCACCTTCACTAAGCGGCAATAATCTTGGGAGATAAACTTGAACGTCGATTCGAGTACGTGGAGATTAACCCTTGAATATCTAAAATGAGCGAAACGGAACCATCTCCCAAAATCGTAGCTCCTGATATGCCTGCCACTTTGCAGTAATTTGACTCTAAGCTCTTTATAACCACTTGCTGCTGGTCTAGCAGCTCGTCAATCAATAAGCCAACGCGACACCCAGCGGCTTCAACAAAGCAGAGTATTCTATCGGGCAAAGCACCACTTGATCCCATTTCCAGTTCATCTTGCAGACGTAAGATAGGAATATTTTCGTCACGAAGCCGGTACAGCTCAACCCCACCGGCGGCATACTTCACATTAGCTAAGTTGATTTGGATAGATTCGATAATGGTGAGCAGTGGGATGATGTAAACTTCCCCGCCTACTTTGATCAATTGCCCATCGAGGATGGCTAAAGTGAGTGGTAAACAGATAGTGAAATGGCTGCCTTTACCTAACGTGGATTCGACATCAATATGCCCACCCAACTCTTCGATATTACGTTTTACAACATCCATACCGACGCCACGACCTGAAATATCAGACACTTGTTCTGCTGTTGAAAACCCTGCGGCAAAAATAAGGTTAAGGATCTGTTTGTCGGTGATATCTTCACGCCGTGTATCTTTAGGTAATACACCTTTTTCTAGCGCCTTTTGAAATATTCTTTCACAGTTTATCCCCGCGCCATCATCTTTCACTTCGATCACTATCGAGCCACCTTGATGATAAGCATGTAGTTCAATGGTGCCGATTTCTGGTTTGCCTTGTTCAAGGCGAATGTGTGGCTGCTCAATTCCGTGGTCAATACCATTTCTGACTAAATGAACCAATGGATCAACAATACGTTCAAGGACGGTTTTATCGAGCTCGGTGTGCTCGCCAATGATGTTCAGTTCTACTTTTTTTTCAAGTCGGCCGCACAAGTCTCGCACAAGGCGAGGAAAGCGGCTAAAAGCAAAGCTCATCGGCAGCATGCGAATATTGAGCACATTTTCTTGTAAATCTTTACTGTTTTGCAAAAGCTGAACTAGGCCTGCTTGCAACTTTTCTAATTTATCCATGGTGAAATCGTTGCCGATTTCGGTCAGCATTGATTGGGTGATAACAAGTTCCCCAACCAAATTAATCAGGCTGTCGACTTTCTCAATATCGACGCGAATAGAGCTTACGCTGGATTCTGCTTTCGCCACTTTGGGCGCAACAGCGGGCGTAGACTCTATTGATTTTATGAGATCGATGGGTTTTATGAGATCAACTTGCTCTGCTGATTCGGTAGGGGGAACAGCGTTCGCATGAAACGTAGGTGGCGCCTCGGCCAAAGATTCCTTGCTCTCGCTGATCATATCTTGGGTCGTCGATTCTGGTACTAAAGGTTCAACAATTAAGTCACATTCATCTTCAACCCATTCAAAGATTTCGCGAATATCACTCTCTTGCACTTGGCTACTGAGAAAAATCGTCCAGCTTAAATAACAAAGCTCAGCCTCTATTTCCGCCAATTCGGGAAGGTGTTCAAGCTGAGCTTCCGCCCTGCACTGATCATCCAGTTCATAAAGCTCTCGTAGCAACCGAAGTGGATCATTACCACTGAAATAAAGTTCTCTATGCGGAGTAAAAACAACTTTCCAACCTAAGCGGTTCTCGTTGTCAGAAGCCTTTAAGAGCGATGACGTCTGTTCATCTTCGGCGTCAAGCGAGTGATGGTCTGCTAGTTCATGATCAATCGTTGAATTGTCGGCAAGTAAAGCATGCAGTGACTGGCTGACTCTCTGCTGAAGCTCACTATCAACCTCATCATGGCTCTCATACCCCGCGAGCATATTGCGAATGCAATCACCGCTTTTCAGTAAAATGTCCACACTTTGAGCGGTGAGAGTTGATTTTTCGTTACGGACGAGGTCAAGATACGCTTCGACAGAGTGGGTAAATTCACTGATATCCAGTAAACTAAAGGTCGCCGCGCCACCTTTAATCGAATGGGCAGCCCGAAAAATGGTATTAATAGTCTCTTTCTCAACTTGATTAGGGTCAAGATTAAGCAGTACATTTTCAAGCACTTCAAGATTTTCACGACACTCTTCGTAAAACATCTTGCGCAACAGTTCCATGTCTAAAGCCATAGCTCTTCCTGCCAGTTAACGTCGTTTAACGAATGAAGCTTTTAATAAAATACGGTGTTCTATATGACCCGTTTTAGTGTTTTCAATAGCGTCTCAGGGTTGAACGGTTTGACCAACCATCCTGTAGCTCCCGCGAGTTTTCCTTCTTGTTTCTTTTCCATACTCGTTTCAGTGGTTAACATCAAAATAGGTATAAACTTATATTGAGCATTACCACGTATTGCTTTAACTAACTCAAAACCACCCATCACTGGCATGTTGACGTCCGAAATAACAACATCAAATTTGGTTTGTTGTGCCTTACGTAATGCATCACTTCCATCAGTAGCGGTTTCAACGTCATAGCCTGCATCTTTCAATGTATGGCTTAGCATTTGACGAATTGAAACCGAATCATCAACCGCGAGGATCTTTGTCATAGCCCCTTCCTTGCAAAATCTCATTACTCTGCGAACAAGCTTTCTAAAGCCAGTAGCGCAATACCTTCATTGAGCGTGTTTGTTGCGTTAACTAAAGTGATCTCAATTCCAGCTCGCTCTGCTGTCATAAACAAAGAAGCAAGCAGTTGCAGACCGGCAGCATCCACGCTATTAACTCGTGATGCATCTATCGTTAAAGGAGGAGTTAGGCTTAGCCATTGAAGATAATTTGCTTTGGAATCTAGTACCGTTGAAATTTCCAAAGATTCCGCCAACAAAAAATCCATATCTCATCCTTACGTACTATTTATATTCTATTTTTTAGGAGAACACCTGACTTTGAGTGTAGGAGGGAATACTCATTAAGCAAATGATTGAACACGTTAGGAACAAAAATAAAAACCTCACAATAAGGGGGACCGTATGGTTAACTCATTAATATAATTTGGATTTTTTATTCTGTGACTAGAACAAAAAAATCCTACTCTTAAGACGTAAGTAGTAGGACTTTTTTGTCATATGACAAGCACAGTACATCTGGAGAAGGTGTCTGCTCTTACATTATTCACGCTTTACACTGTAAATTGGCTGCAGTTCATTGCGTTGAATGATCCACTTTACAGTGTAAATCATCTAATAGTCGATTGAGGTCATGACGGAGGGTAGCCTCAATCATTTTCCGTCCAGTGAGGTTTAATTGACTGGCACACTCTTGCCAGCTTTTCCTTTGCAATACTTTGACAATAAGTACATCAGATAATCGTGATAGAGCAGCTTTATCCAATGAAGTAATTAGCCGATGAATCCATACACTCACACTCTCATAATCCGCACCGCCTTGTGCGTAACAACGCAGCAATGAATAAGGTAGGAAATTAACTTCATTTGAATCCGCGCATGCGACACGATCTCGGACCAATGACAAGATGGTCCGAACCAAAGCCGGCTCTAAACTTTGTAAAGAATCAGATAGAGAGAAAATGAAATGCTGTTCGAAAATCTGTTCTGCCCGAGTTAACCAATCCAATTTTTCCGCTTGAACCATGATTAAGGAAAAACAGCCACTCGCACTGTCTCTGTGGCTCCCTAGTTTTATCGGAACAAATTGGTTCTTAGCCCAAAAAGCCATTAAATCGCTCGTTACGCCAAAACTCGTCGCTAAATAGTCGGCATCATTTTCCAGCATGCACGCTTCAATCAAGCGGCTGCCCAACCCTTGATTTTGTAATTCGGGATGAACTGCAATACGCATGATGCGCTGACAAACACTCTGCGCTGCCTGCGTAATACCAACTTGATTAGCTAAGCAAACAGGAACTAGATGACCTTTAGGACGTCGCTTTCCTCGTTGGATCTCTTCCACTAAAGCGTTACAAAGCCCACCTTCACGTACTGTCAGCAAACAACCGACACAAACCTCGTCTACCATTGCAGCAACTAGCTGAACTTTATCGTCCGCTAAAAAATGAAATAGATCATTCGGTGATGTCTGGTAATGAGCATTCACTAATAACGAAAAAATAGCGGCTAAGCGTGTCGGGTTGGCAATGAGTTGAGCCTTATCCAGATGCTCAATGTTAAGTGTCGCTAACTGTTCTGATGTCATCGTCGGCAATGTAGCTAAATCATAGCGAAGGAGGAAAGTATCGTAATGCCACGCTTCTAACGGATCACCCTGACGCCAACGGATCGGTTGATCTAAATGGAGAGTTCGAGTCCCAGCTCGATGGTGTGCTAACCAAGTTTGAAACTTAAGCGTGAACCCTCTCCCACACCCTTCGTAGCCATGAATGGTGGTAGAGAAGACCGCACGATGATAGTGTTCAACCCAGTTTTTTAACATTGATAAAGGCAGCGCGGCCGCTTCATCTACCAATAGGAGATCACACTGTGGCCGATGCAAAATCAGCTCATCCGGTGCCACAAACGTCAATGACGAGTTTTGCCAAGTAAGGGATTGTCTGGTGACGTGAGCGCCTGCTAAACCTTTAGCCGCATGTTCAAATATCGGCGCTACGGCATGGATTGAGGGTGCCGTGACCACAATATCTAATGAACGAGACGCCATCAATTTAGCTGCAGCAATACCAAGCGCGCTGCTTTTCCCTCGTCCCCGATCGGCAGTGAGAACCAATGGCCGCCTGCGATGTCCGTCCACCACACGAAGGATTGCTGAAACGGCATCGGATTGCTGTTCATAAATTGGGAATTGAGAACTGACTCGTGGATAAACGGGTAAAGGAGGGCAGGGTTGATTCTGCTCTATAACAACGAGCTGCTCGAACGCTCGCGTCAACCAGCGATCAGCTAAAGAGTCGTTACGCTGAGGGGCTTCAATGATCAACAGCAACCCACCACCGACCAGTGAACCCAGCGCAGCACTGAAACTGTTCGCATCAAAACCATGGTGATTATCACAAATAAGTAAATGGCATTCTTGACCAAGAAACTGCTGCCCTTTGTTGAAGGGGGCATAACGAACGCATGGTAACGGTTCTCCGCCTAACTGAAATATGGCTTGCCCCTCATTTTTTGCGAGAAAATGCATAAGCACGTGTTGTTGCCATTGAGGCTCACCACGGATTAATAGCCCCATACGCCATAGGCTATTCTCAGCCTGCACCATTAAATCATCTAAATAAGCCGCTATCATGTTCATATTTACGCCACCTCGCTGAAACGCAATGGTAGCACAGCCGCTATAATCACTGTGCGTCGTTAAAAATATTTTTCTTTACGACAAATTATATTTGCTTTAATCGTGACCATTTTTAACTAATTATTCACCTACACCCCAGTACATTTCTGGGCTATTTAAGGAATTCAAATGCAATGAAAACTTTCATCAAAGGATTGGTTTTGACAGCAGTTCTAGCCTCTTCACACGTAAGCGCGGACAACAAAACACTCAACGTTTATGCTTGGGGAGGATATCTTCCAGAAAAATCCCTCAAGCAGTTTGAGCAGGAGGAAGGGGTAACGATTAACTATTCGACCTTTGAAAATAACGAGTCAATGTATACCAAGCTCAAGTTGCTCAAAGGTGGCGGTTATGATGTGGTTTTTGCCTCAGCGTATTTCATTGAAAAAATGGGACGTGAAGGGTTACTAACCGAGCTGGATCATGCACAAATCCCGAACATGAAAGATGCCATGCCTTCACTACTCGGCCAAGCACACGATCCCAAAAATAGTTATTCCCTGCCCTATATTTGGGGGATCACAGGCCTCAGCTATAACGAATCATTAGTACCAGAAGGTGTCTCTCGCTGGGCTGATTTGTGGGATAAGAAATATAGCCAACAAGTGATGTTGATTGACGATATTCGCGATGTCTTTGGTATGGCGCTGATCTTAAATGGCTTCAGTATTAATACAAAAAACGAAAAAGAGATTGAAAAAGCCTACCAATCATTGGTCGCGTTAAAAGATAATGTACTGTTGTATAACTCTGATGCGCCACATGTGCCTTATGTCTCAGGTGAAGCAGCGTTAGGGATGCAATGGAACGGGAATGCCTACCAAGGCCAAGTTGAGATGCCAGAGCTAAAATTTGTAATGCCGGAAGAAGGCGCAGTCTTGTGGATGGATAACTTTACTATTCCATCAGGAAGCAACAACAAAGCGTTGGCGCATAAATTCATCAACTTCATGTATCAAGCAGAGAACCAAGCTGAGATTGTGAATAGCTTAGGTTATGCATCGGCAACAAAAAGCGGCCGAGCGTTGCTTCCAGCAGAACTTCGCGACAATCCAACGATTTTCCCAGCCGATGAAGATATGGCTAAAGGGGAATTCATTAATGATGTTGGGCCTGAAGCGCTCGCTATCTACGAAAAATACTGGCAGCGTTTAAGAAATCAATAGATTCGAACTGAATAGACTTAGTTACTAAAAAACCCGCCGTGGCGGGTTTTTATTCTTTACATGATGGATGCTTAATCAAGCTTAGATTGAATAAAATCTAATATTTCTTGCACCGTAGCATCATCCACCTTTTTCAAATTAAGCGCTAAATTACTGCCTTTACGACTGTAACTTACGCGGCCTTTGATCAGATCAATTTTTACATGCTCAGTGCGCTTAGGTGGCAACAACTCTTGTATCCAAGACTCAATTGTCTCTGTGACTTCTTTCGTCAATCGGGCAACACCTTGTACGCTACTACGCTGCCAAACAAATCCATCTTCAGATTGACACTTTTCCAACAAATTTGCTTGTTGCTTTGCATCGAGTTCATTAAATTGTTTATGTAATTTAACTATGGTTGGACGACCTAATTCAACCACATTTGGATAAGCTTGCAATAGCTCAAGTGGCAAAGCCGCTGCTTTTAGAGCACCACTTACTAGGGCCTCACTGCACTGAAATATCTTGGCTAAAGCTTTTTGGTCTTCCGCTTCACCGTTATCCAGCTTCGCTTGCATCTCTTTACCCTTCTCATAAAGAGAAAGCGGCTTGTGCGCGTTTGCCACATCCGAAAGAAACTTCGCATGTTCCGAGTTTATGTCTTCAGCGACATAAACCAAAAATTCTTTACCCGCCAAGATACAAGACATTCGACGACGGCTGCCATCAAGGACTTCAATTTTGCCCCCAGCGGTTTTACGACCAACCGCAGGATATTGCTGACCACGCTCGCGTAATGTACTCAATACATCAGATAGAGCATGCTCATTCAGAAAAGCTTGTTCACGCGCATTCTGCGTAAAAACAATCGTCTTTTCCGCTACTTGATCAGCGGGAATCCTGACCAGTTCGAAAGTGACTAACTCTTCTCCCGCAACCGCCAATTCGATGATTTGCGCTTGTTCTTTCGCTGCCGTTTGGGCTTCTTGTGGGGTGGTTGCACGTCGCTTATTCGCTTTACCAAACAGTTTCGCATTTAGTTCAGACGTTTTAATTGCCATGTTTTACTTACCCCTGATTTAGTGATGACCAATGACTGTGAAGCACTCGCTCAAGCTCCAGTGCACTTTTTTGCACAGCGTCTTGCGCAGTCGCTAGCGTCTTTTTACCACCTTCAAAATCGCTGGTGGTGAGATCAAAAACGGTGCTGTAGGTGTCAGCACAGGTTTCAAATGCTCGGCTACGCGGAATCGTCGCCATCATGACTTGATCACCCAACAGGTAATTCATTTCCGTTAATACCGAGACTTGCTTTTTATTATCATCTTCAAACATCGTCGGCATCAAACGTACAAATTCTAACCCTTTCCAATCTTCTGGAAACATTTCATAAACCGTAGGAAGGTGTTGAAAGAAATTGACGGTTGACGCCCAATCTAATCGCTTAGCCGCGCACGGGATCAGTAATGCATTGGAAGCATACATTGCATTCCATACCAATGGATCAACGTGTGGGCCAGTATCAATCATAATGATGTCAAAATCATCGCCAATCTTATCGATAAGTTTCTCTTTCAGCAGTCGAACAATATCAAGCGATTGGTTTTGCGAAAGATACTGCCACGCTTCTGCGTTAAACATTGCATCTTCAGGAAATGCAGAGATGGTTTTTAAATTGGGATATTGGGTTGGTAACATCACGTTCTTATGTAAGAACGCCTTGTCCACTTCAGTGTCTTCAGGCACGTTGTCTAACATAATATCAACGGCAGAATAGATATTACTGTGCTCTGATAAACTGATTTGCGGGTTGAGAAATAACCGTAATGAACCTTGCGGATCTAAGTCAATCAAGCAGATACGGTAACGCTGATCCAAATTCAGGGCGAGGCACGCGGCTAGATGGACAGCCGTCATTGATTTACCTGTCCCCCCCTTTTGGTTCTGAACATTGATGACCCAAGGCTTATGATCACCATGCTTTTTCCTTTGGTGGAACTTAGGCACACCAGCGGCATCCATGAGCATGTGAGCTTCCGCTAAAGAAATTGAATAGTGATTTGCATTGTTTTTAGTAAATTGATGGCCAGCTTGTTCCATTTTGGAAATGGCATCATCTAGCTTACGGCGTGTTAAGCCTGAACGAGTTTCCATTAGCGCTTTTGACATCGCTGGGAAATGGTCATCACTACGTTCTTCTAAAACAATTTCAATTCGGTCAGCTTGCACCTGTTGAGTTTGCTCGGCGAGCTGGTAGAGATTCGCTATGGTTTGTTCTCTTTTCATTGCCAAATTCCATAATAAGTACCTAACGCAGATTGTACAGCAAACAATTTAATACTCAACAAAAAGGTGAACATTCACTTTTAGATTAATATCACAATAAATAGAAAAACATATCGGAATTTAATGAATTGACCTCATTATGGTCATCATTTTTCCTTAAATAATGGGTAACTTAGTCCATTATTTATTTGAACATTAAAAATATTACAACGTAACTTATTTACATTGTAAATGAGCTTAAAATACCCGGAACGATTAGAGAAGCAGCATAATTTACGGTATGTGTCATTTGGAATGATGTTCCCCCGGCAGATCAATTAAATAATCGTACAACATGAATAATAATAACTAGAGCGACAGGGCAGGGGAAACTTATCCTTTTAGTCAGGGAAACAGGACGCATGATCAAGGCTAACATGATGATCATGCGTCCGAAGAGATCCCTCGCCACAGGAACAATGATCAAGAGGAATTAGCGGCTTCCTTATCGGCAAATAATCAGAAAACAAATGGATCTTCATCGGATCAATGATCAAGTGTGATTTAAGCTCGGAAGCATGTAAAAATAGCGCATAATTACGGGTGATTGCAGATGGAGTAGGGGCTGAGCAAGATACCTAGTACATAACAAGTCAAATTTAAAACACACCAAATAACAAAACCTTCTTCAATACGCTCTTGATCATGCTTTCGACACACTCTCACTCCTTATAACAGAAGCCGTTAAAAGAGTTATTTGTCATTTCAATTCGTGTTTATGCCAAAATCGACTTTGAAAGAACATTTAATGCACTTCCTTGATCATCTTTCCAAAGAAAAACCAAGCCCATATTCTTCATCTAGCTCAAATAAAATAATCACTTCAACTCATCATGTGGATAAGTTGTGCATGAACCATGATCATGCTTTAAGAAAGTGTTTGATCATTGATTCCGTCGTATGATGATCATCGTTCGGAATGTGATTGATCATGCTTTCTTCTCTACAATGATCATGTTTTCAGTTTTCTATGATCATGCTTCTGAAGGGGATTTTTTTTTATCCCTATAAAACAATCAATTAGACTGCTCATTAAGGCCTGATCATTAGATCATATAAGCAATATAGATCAGAATAATCAAAAAGATCAGTTATTTAAAAGCAATAAGTTTTTCTTTATTTATGATCTCTTTTTCTTTATTCTATTGGAACTATAGCGATATTACGGTTAGTGTGATACGGATCTAATAATGAACGCAGACGAAAAAATATTGATCAAAGCACCAAGGAGCCACAAAGATGGGCATCTTTTTGAAGTTTCAGAAACTGCTGTTGATTGGGTTGATCAATACCAACATTTTAAAGGTGTTACCAAAAGTATCGTTGAACTTCTTAACCTGATCTCATTAAGAGGTTTCCGCAGCCAAGATGGGTTAGTCTCAACAACAGAGTTAATTGAAGCAACCGATGGCCAATTGACCAGAGCGGCTATTCAGCAGCGGCTGCGTGCTGCAGTAAGTATTGGTTTATTTAAACAGATCCCGGTGAGATTTGAAGAAGGTTTAGCTGGCAAGACAATGCTGCATAAATTTGTTAACCCAAATAAGCTCATCTCTGTGCTTGGTTCAACCAGTCTGGTAACTGAATCAGTAAAACAGACAGAAAAACGCAAGCGTTCAAAAGCGCTGGCTCAAACTCAGGTCAATAAGCGTTTGTTGACAGAACATGGGCTAAATATTCCACCAGCGATGAAAGACGAAGCGGATCAGTTTGTGGTTTCACCCACCAATTGGGCTGGGATCATTGATCAAGCATTAGCTCCACCGAGGACTCGTAAAAGCTACCAGAAATCAATGGTGTCGATTTCTGGTACCCGTGCAATCATTGAAACTCGTTCTTCCAAAAATATCATGACAGTGGATGATCTAATGACACTGTTTGCACTGTTCACCTTAACGGTGCAATACCACGATCATCACCAAGAAGATTACCAACTTAATACCAAACACACACCGAATAAAACCCCATTGTACATTACTGACATTTTGTCGCTTCGCGGTAAAAAAGATAGCGGCCCAGCAAGAGATTCTATTCGCGATAGTATTGATCGGATTGAATTTACAGACTTCCAACTGCATGAGTTAACCGGCCGTTGGCTGAGTGAAAACATGCCAGAAGGATTTAAGAGTGATCGTTTTCGGTTCCTAGCAAGAACGATCACCGCTTCTGAAGAAGCGCCAACGGAAGGGGCTGATGGTGAAATTAGGATCAAACCTAATTTGTACATTTTGGTGTGGGAGCCTTCATTCTACGAAGAGTTACTCACTCGCGATTACTTCTTCTTGTTTCCACCAGAGATCCTAAAGCAACATACGTTGGTCTTCCAACTCTACTCCTATTTTCGCAGTCGCATGTCGCGTCGCCATACCGACAGCATGCTACTGAGTGAATTGAACCAAAAGTTGGCCCGTAATATCGAATGGCGTCGTTTTTCGATGGATCTTGTCCGTGAGCTAAAACGATTATCGGAAGGAAAGGGCAGCGATTCGTTATTTGTCGTGAATCTTTGGGGCTATCATTTGACGGTCACCATACTGGTGGATAAAGAAAAAGTGATGGATTACCAAGTCGACATTAAATGCGATGTGGAAGAAGTCCTGCGCTACTCGCGCGCTCGTACCACCAATGCGGGCAAACGCAACATGGCCCCAACGTTACCTAACCCACTGCGCAATGAGATGGTTTCTAAGCAAAAGCTAGAAGAGCTTTCTGAGATCATTGATGGTGAGTTTGAACCGATTCAACGTAAAGCACCGTCTCCAAAGGGTAAGCTAGGACGAAGAGTCAAGCAGCGCAAACACCTAGTAGAGATCAATGCCGATGAAATTACGATTACCTTATCTAAATATACCTCTCCAGAGGCCCTAGAACGCAGTATAACGGCGTTATCAGCAATGACTGGACATCCACCATCCTCTATCAAGGAAGAGTGTACAGAGCTGATTGATAAGCTGGATTGGCTGAGGGTTGGAAATGAGGCGATCTCTTATGAGACGTTAAGTAAATTGATCGAGCTCTATAACACGAAAAACGAGAATAAACATTTATCGATCGAACGTTTGATCTCGGGTCTCGCGGTACGCCGCAAAGTGTGCAAGCAAGTGTACGAGGGGCATTTAGATGAATCCGTATTCCGGGCACTTGATGAAGTCGCTATTGGTATTTAAAAGGTATTTAAAACCAATTTACAACACAACCTTGACATGTAGCTGACATTTTGTTTTAGAAGGTTCGTTAGCATAGAAAACGAATAGACAACCTTTTGTCCTATCTGATGAATTAATAGATTGGCTCATATATGTTTTTAGCGAGTTATATAACTCGCTATTTTTTTATCTGTTGATCCCTGCAATCAATTAATACCCTCGCTTTATACCTTGATCATCGTTCCACGCGTAATATGCAAGAAATCGAACATGAGCATCAATTAAACTTTGGGATAAGGCCTCATCAACGTGCTGTTGGTTGAGATGTTCCAAACTCAGTACCATCAACTGCTGCATCCGTTTTATACACCAAGATTTTAACTCAAGTTCACTATTCGGCTCCGAGACACAACGCTGAAAACGAGCGTAAGCAAGCTGCAGATATTGGAAGGCAAGCTCACCGTCAATAAGCTTGTAGTACTCATATTGGCGCAGGCAAGCATCAAGCCAACAAGCAATTGCTTTACTTTGATCATCACTCAGATCCGGCCCCCAGATCTCTTGTGGAGCATTAAGGATCAGAGGTTGTAATTGAGCCACCTGATCATAGCGCTTGTTCAGATGCCATTGATGGATCTCAGTTAACCAGTCGTGAAGCTTACACATCGCGTCTTACCTACAACTTTAAATGCATTAACTACAGTCTGGTGTATTTCAAGCTTATTTGCCAAACAGAAATGGGGAACCATGAGCTAAAAATCAGCACATTGAAAGAGCGTGGGGTAAGGGGGCTGCGACAGTATGCAACAGAATAAAATGAGCGCTAAAACGCTTGAATTCATGTATGCAATATTTAAATCTAGCCTCGTCTAGCAAGGTTGGCAAAGTAATATTAATAGTTTTAAAAATAAGGTTTCTAAACCATCGCCAAAATCACAATATGGACGAAATATGCTTAACAAATCAAATATCGTTTGCTACAGATTACATGTCCCTTACGTGGTTTGTTCGGAGGTAACAATGTCCATAAATTCTATTGACCATGACGAAATGACTGATATTGCAAATAAGTGGGACTTCACGGAAGAAGTAGAAACTCAAAAACCAGTTAAAAACCTTAAATCAGCCGAAGCTCGCCGTCGTATTGAAGCATTAAGAGAGATTCGAGAAAGTGGTTTAACCATTGAAGAAGCGAAGGAGCTAGGCATACTTCACTGACGAGTTCTCACCATTAATCCCCTAAGGGTGGCGCATAGCCACCCTTTATATTTTCCAATTTTCTTGATTTCATACCGATAAATTGCACATTTATGCTCTTAATTTTCCTATGTCCTATGCTATATTTCGTGCCACGTATTTACCGATCTAGGCTAACTCATGTCCTTCAACCTATCTTTACTTGCCGCTGAAGAGAAAAACAAAGTAGAGCTCGATAAACAAGCTTCCTTTCTTGTTTGGAAACTCAAGCAAGGAAAAGCAGGGCCTGAAGCGATCACTCAGCAGCAGTCTAAAATTGCCAGTGAGGCCGAAAAAGAGTGGTTTTTACAATCGGTGAACAAATACAAAAGAGTGATGGGTGTTGCGTAGCATTCATGTCTTTGCTAAGTGGAAAATTGAAATGATCCCACTTTTTGCTAAAATCCCTCGCGTTAAATTGAATTAGAGAGATCATCCCTATGGGAAGAAGTTTTGAAGTGCGCAAAGCCTCAATGGCGAAAACTCAAGGCGCAAAAATTAAAGTCTATTCCAAATACGGTAAAGAAATTTACATGTGTGCGAAAAATGGTGGTTCGGACCCAGACATGAACTTGTCTTTGCGCCACCTGATCACAAAAGCGAAGAAAGACCAAGTTCCAGGCCACGTTATTGATAAAGCTCTAGATAAAGCCAGTGGTGGTGGTGGTGAAGACTACCAACCTGCTCGTTACGAAGGTTTTGGCCCTGGCGGCGCAAGTGTTATCGTTGACTGCTTAACAGATAACGGTAACCGTACGTTCCAAGATGTGCGTCAATGCTTTGTTAAAACGGGTGCGAAAATTGGTACTCCAGGTACCGTATCACACATGTTTGATCACCAAGCGGTATTTCAGTTCAAAGGGGATGATGAAGATTCTATCCTTGAAGCACTGATGATGGATGATGTCGATGTGACGGATGTTGAACTGGAAGATGGTGTGATCACTGTATTTGCACCTAACACTGAATTCTTCAAAGTGAAAACATCGCTAAATAATCAGTTCCCTGATTTGACTATCGATGTGGAAGAAATCACGTTCGTTCCACAAACACACACACCGGTCACGGGCGAAGAGGCGGAGAAATTCCAGAAGTTCCTCGACATGCTAGATGACTGTGATGATGTACAACAGGTTTACCATAACGCTGAGCTGTAATAGAGCGAATTAATGAGAAGCCGAGTGATTGACTCGGCTTTTTTTTATCTGTGCATTGCTAACCGTGGTCTTATTCATAGAGAATGACGCAAGGATACATACAGCCCACACTCAGTTACGTGTGTTCGTCCGTTTGGGCTGCTGGGTAATAATAAAAGGAGAAGTTAATGAAAGTCAGTTTTATTGGATTAGGGGTTATGGGATACCCTATGGCTGGGCATCTAAAAAACGCAGGATTTGATGTTAGCGTCTACAACCGCACTCAAGCTAAAGCGCAGCAGTGGTCGCAGCAGTATCATGGGCATGCAGCGCAAACAGTCGCAGAGTGCGTGCAAGATGCCGATGTGGTTTTAACCTGCGTTGGCAATGATGATGATGTCCGTAGCATGACGACCAGTGACGGCGGCGCGATAGGGGCGATGAAACGCGGCGCAATTTTGGTTGATCACACCACCACATCGGCACTGTTAGCCGAAGAGCTGGCGTCTGCGGCTCATAAAGCGGGCATTCGCTTTATGGATGCTCCTGTTTCTGGTGGCCAAGCAGGGGCTGAAAATGGTGTGCTAACCATTATGTGTGGTGGAGATGCCGAACTGTTTGAGCAGCTGCAACCCGTATTTCGTGCTTATGGCAAGTCATCGGTGCTGATGGGGAAAGCAGGGCAAGGACAACGCGCAAAAATGGTCAATCAAATTTGCATTGCTGGCGTATTAAATGGCCTGTCGGAAGGATTGATCTTAGCGGAAAAGTCAGGGTTAGATATTGGCGTTTTGGTTGATTGTTTGAAAAATGGAGCCGCAGGTTCATGGCAGATGGAAAACCGCGCTGTGAATATGTCAATAGGTAAGTTTGATTACGGCTTTGCCATTGATTGGATGATCAAAGACTTGGGCTTTTGTTTGGATGAAGCGCAACGAAACGATCTAAAATTGCCGATGACAGAAAAAACTTATCATGCTTACCAAGCCTTGTCTGAGCAAGGTGAGGGAAGAATGGATACTTCTATCCTTATCAAAGCCGTTAATTCATAAATATCACAGCTCAGAGATAGACTCAATTGGCCCTATTTAGGGCCATTTACACTGTAAACCTATAAATCGATTCCTATTTATCTTCTGGCTCCGCATACCTACAGTGTCTATCTGTGTGCCTCTTTTTGAAAAATAATTGTATAAAACCATGATCGCCTACCGATTAGGGAGGACAAATGTCCTTCATTTTTGTTTGCTGTGCGTGACAGTGCTGGATAAATCGTCAGCTAATTACATTTACTGAAAAATCTTAAAATTTGGTTTTTAGTTTCAATAAACTAACATGAAGCCAGTTTAATATGCTGTTAATTCTGTGTTTTCATGGTTTTCAATCCAAGCTAGGCCCCTTGATTATAGTGATTATGACCAAGGTCTCAAAATGATCATAATGATTAATAGGAGTAGGATTCGCGACATTATTATTTTTATATAAGTGAAAAAGCAGTGAAAGACACTAAGGAAATGGCTCATTTTAGTCATGTTCAGATTTCCAATTGGACTAAACACGACACCTATTGGCTACTCAGTTTATTTGGTACGGCCGTTGGGGCTGGCATTCTATTTTTGCCAATCAACATTGGGTTAGGTGGTTTCTGGCCATTAGTGTTAATGGTCTTACTCGCTTTTCCGATGACTTATCTCTCTCATCGTGGTCTTGCTCGTTTTGTTCTCTCATCGCGCCGTCCTAATGCCGATTTTACCGATGTTGTTGAAGAACACTTTGGCCAAAGGGCTGGTCGCTTGATCTCTTTGCTGTATTTCCTCTCTATTTTCCCAATCTTACTGATTTACGGTGTAGGTCTAACTAACACGGTTGATAGCTTTTTGGTTAATCAAGCGCAGATGGTCGCTCCCCCTCGGGTGCTACTTTCTGGTGGCTTAGTCTTTGCGTTAATTGCCATTATGCTGGGTGGCGAGAAGATCATGTTGCGCGCTTTTGCTGTTATGGTTTATCCATTGGCGGCTATTTTATTATTTCTCTCGCTCTATTTGATCCCGTATTGGTCAGTGCCGTCATTAGTCTTGCCGCAAACGAGTGATTTCTTACACACAGTGTGGTTAGCCATTCCTGTCGTGGTGTTTTCTTTTAGCCACGCAGCGGCGATCTCAAGTTTTGCCAATGTTCAACGTCGTCATTATGGCGCGCTAGCGGATAAAAAATCAGAGCAGATTCTGCGTTACACCAGTCTTGTATTGATTCTGTTTGTCTTGTTGTTCGTGTTCTCTTGCGTATTGGCTTTATCACCAGAGGCATTGCAAGAAGCAAAAGTGCAAAATATTTCAGTGCTGACTTACCTTGCCAATGTCACAGATAATCCCTTTATCGCCACTCTAGGCCCTTTAGTGGCGTTTATTGCCATTACCTCTTCCTTTTTAGGGCATTTCCTTGGTGCGCGAGAAAGCCTGACTGGATTGCTGTGTAAAAACTTTGGCCTGTCATTGCGTCTTGCTGGGCGACTCACCATTGCGATTTTGTTTGTCACGATTTGGATTGTCGCGATACTCAACCCCAGCATTCTGGGAATGATGGAAGCGTTTTCAGGCCCCGTGATCGCTATGATTCTGTTTATTATGCCGATGATTGCTGTATTCAAAGTGCCATCGCTGGCGAAGTATCAACAGCAGATGAGTACACCCTTTGTCATGGCAATAGGGTTATTGGCGGTATCGGCATTGCTTTATAATTTGCTCAATTAAATCAGCCATTGGCTCCGTCACTGGAGCCAAATCAATTACTTGATTTGAGCTTTTGTTATTTGAGGTTGTGCATTATTGAGCGTTGATGCTACCTCCAGAATATCTTGCCACTCATTGTAAGCTGATTGGTACCAAACTTGCTCCAGAATGACCGCTTGTGAATCTTGTGCTTTGGTAAGGTTAGAAACGACGTTGTTGGTTTCATTGTATAAACTGAGCACCGTGGTTTGTAGTGTATCTAAGGATCGGCTGATCGCCGCACAATCGTTGTTAACTTGATCGACACTTAGCAATAGGGCATTGAGAGACGCGATTTGTTGTTGATCTTGAGAGAGCGTTTGTTGATCGTGGTTGATGGTATTTAAAGATGATTGGATATCGCTTTGCAGGCTAGATATTTCACTTTGTGCTTCTACAATAGAGCTAACACCAAACCCTGCCAATATCAAAGAACCTCCCAGTGTAAACGGAGCAAGCACCACGCCAAAAATCGTTTCAAATATCCCTTTCTTACGCTGCGATTGAGCATTCGCAATGGCGGTTTTAAATGCTGCTATCTGCTGTTTCATTAGATCAATTTGGGCGTTAGTGGCGATAATTTCTGCTTGGATGGAAACTTCTTCTTGCTGGATCTGTGCAATAGTTTGTTGCAATGTGTTATGAGCATCTTCCACTTGGCGAGCCCAAGCATTCAATCCCTCATCATAACGTTTTATATTTGATGTAAGACTTTGAATCGGATTTTGTAATGTTAAGATTAATGAAGTGAGCTGCTTTAGTTGAGCGGCGTCAAAACGGGTTTCTAGTGCTTTGAATAAGGTTAAAATTTGAACATTAGAATCTTTGAATGTATTCGCAATGGAAAGAACACTGTCCATAATGTCATTTGAAAAATATAAATTACCACTCAAACGCCATTGTCGTACCAGTTTTTGCACCGCATTTAAATTTTGTTCTACCTGAGCATACCAATGTTCTGCATTGCCTTGATCAATATAAGTTTCAACAACGCCTTGGCATGCAGAATTTAGTAACACCATAGCGCTAATAGATGCAGGAATGTCGGTTTGAAGTTGCTCGCTGGCTGATTGATTCATGATGGTCCTCGAAAAAGAATAAAAGGGGGCATAACCCCCTTTAGTAATGTTTAAGCTGCTTGTTTTACTGCAGGTGCTAACTCTTTCGTTTCGATAGCTATTTTTGCGCTAGCTAGCTGTTTAGCAAGTTCAACCGCATCATCCCATTCGTTTTTCGCTGCGTCAGACATCACTTTTTCCATAATAATGCTCTGCATGGATGCACCATTATTAAGCTTGGTTACTACATCATCTAACTCGTTGCCAAAGACAGTCCACGTCGTTTCAAAATCAGATAATACTGATGTCGATGTTTCAATCGCTGAAACGACGGCGCTACTGGCATTGGAAAGCCCTTGTAAAGCGATAATCTGTTGCTGATCTTCAGCTTTTTGTTTTTGTTCTTGCGCGATGCTGTCGTAGTCATCATCAATTTGATTTTGTAATACGCCCCACGTAACGCCACCAGCAATAATCGATGCCGCGCCAACGGCTGCGATACCGCCGGAGACTACAGCTGCGGTGCCGGCGGTTGCGACGGTAAGCGCAACGCCTGCGACGAGCATAAAGATGCCAACACCAACCGCAACTTGTGCATAGACTAGATCTTTATTCAGTTTCTCAATGGCTGCACGATTGTTGTCTATTGCGTTATTCATGCTTTCAATATCTGTTTGTAAATCGATAATTGTTTTTTGAATATTGGTCGCACCATTGACTAAGTCATCATGTGCTGCTTGCATTTTCACCCCCCAATCAGAGAGTTCCTTATTCATCCCTTTGACTGTGGCTTCGATACCGCTGACTTGAGAAGATAGGGCGGTCATAATCTGTGAAGCTTGCTGAACCGTTGTATTGTCTTTGCCACTTGCTGTTGGATCCGCTTTATATAACTCATGAATGGCATCGATTGATGCTTGGAAAGTGGCGTCAAAATTAATTACGCTGGAGGGAATCGATGCTGATACTTGTGGTCCCAAATCGTCAATCCATTGCTTAGCAACCAATTTTGCTGAGTCTAATTTTTTACTCAGGTCATCAAACCAATCTGGTTTTACCGTAGGTGGCGTAAATTGTGTGTTTAAAATGGCATGGCACTGCGCTGTGATGACTGTGGTTGCCAAAAATGCAGATTGAGTGGTTTGCTGTGTTGGGTTCAACTGAGTAACTTGTTGTGACATTGTGTATCTCCTTTACTGTTCTTGAATGGTGTTATTTAGCGTGTTGACTAAAACGGGTTTTCCAATGTTTGGCGGTAAACTAATGAGTTGCACAAATTCTGAAATGGTTTTCCATGAGGCTGAAGCAATCTTGATGGTTTGCAAATCAGTCAATAGGGCTGGGTCTGAACCGCTTTGTAAGGCGTTGATCAGTTCGTTTACCTTGTCTAATTCGTCTTGCCATAACAATGAAAGTGCTGGCAAGCTATCATCAATCTTTAGGAATTCTTCGCTCATGTTGCTGAGGGTTTGAATAATGGCTTTAGTAATGGCAGCCGCTTGTGCTTCTTCACTGGCTAGTGTTTGTAATTGAGTGAGTTTGTCTAAATCTTGTTGTACCTCTTTCGCGCTCGATATTGTGCTGTATGCACTGTAACCAACCGTGAATAGCGCACCAGCAAAGGAAAGGAATGGCACAGACGTCGTTGCTCCCATTACGACACCGTAGGAAATAGTGACCATACTTTGTATGTAAGCTTTTCCTGCTCTTAATTGGGCCGCCGTGACATTGGCTCCTAAACTGGCAATGGATTGCGATAGAGAGCCTATCTCTGTTGCAATGCGTACCATTGCTTGTTCTTCGCTCGCAAGTTCATTCCAGCCATCTTGAATGCTGGACGCGAGCAGCTCCTCTGCATTTTTCGCTTGGCTGTAAGATTTCGTGAAAACTTGCTGAGCTTCATTTGTTAACGTGATATTTTGCTTTAACGTTTTTTGCAATAATTGTAAGCATTCAATCCATTGCTTCGTACTTGTTATCGCCTTACTGTTTTGTGCGCAGGCATCGAACGTGGTCTGATAATTAATAAACGATGTAATAATTTGCGCAAAAATTTTAGGCTTTTGTTGCATAAACTCATTCATTACCGCTCTTAAGATCTCAGTCCTGCTTCGAACTTCTACGAGCCAGTTTGGATCTTTTGCTACATGGCCAATAAAGAGAGAGTTGCATGTTGCATCGTAGTTACTAATACCTAAAAAATCAGTATATACGTCGGTCAGCATATTTAATGCGGTATCAACATTTGGGCTTAACATGAGTTCGCCCTCTACAGTGAAATAACGAGGAAAGGATCAAACGTTAATCTTGCACCATCAATAGACAAGGTCGCATTGTATTGTTGTGTGCTGGCTTGTCCTTGCGCTTCAACTCGGCCTTCCCAGAATTCATCACCGCTTAGTCCTTGTTTAGTGGGTATACAAACTCTGTCATTTATCATTTGCCCATTAAACTCGACAATATCAACTTCATTGTCTGGTGAAATAGCGACAACTCGCCAGCATAATAATTGGCCGTCTTTACAGGCTGTTTTTAACTCAGCTTGGCCTTCATTACCCGAGCCCATATATTTATTTGTATCAATGAGATAAATGTTACTTTGCAGATCTCGACTTGCAAGCGCTGCTGCTGCATCTACGACCATGAGTATTTCTACTTTTTTCATACAATGTTCCTTATTTAGATGGAGTTATTGAATAGATGGAGTTATTGAACTTCGAGATAAGGTGAAAAATTCATTGTTATTCCGTTTATTGAAAGAGAAATGGTATATAGATAACGCCCAGTATCCCCGCGAGTCTGAACTCTGCCTTCCCACGCGTCATTAACAGGGCTTGGTAAGCAAGCTTTTTGATCAATCATGTCACCAGAGAATCCCGTTATATTGACTTCGTCATCTGGTGAAATGGCGCAGCTACGCCAGCAAATAAACTGACCATCTTGAGATACCGTGTGGAGTTGGCACGTTCCTTCATCCCAAGAACCAAGCCATTGGTTACTATCAATTAAGTAAACGTTATCCATTAAGCTCGTGGTTGCTAATGCTCCGGCACAATCAACCACGATAAGTATTTCTATTTTTTTCATTCAATACCTACTGACGTTTATTTATGGATCCACAGAATATCACTGTACTGATTTAACCATTTCGAATGGTTTTTTTGGTTATATCTATTAAATCTTATTGATATTAGTGTTGATATTTACATGTTTATAATCTTTATGTGGCTAAATATAGTTAGTGATTTCAGTTAATCAAGGTTGCATAACTAATATGTACATATCAGCATGTACATAAAATAATTTTATAATGATATTCATGGATAGATCTTAAGTTTAATTTCATTTTTGTTATTTATTAATCGCTTAATTTGCTAGCTTAATCATGTTTTTTCGTGAGATATTGAAAGGGATAATAAACGCTCATTTACTTGATGAAATTTTTATTTCAACAATACTGGTTATTTTTACTTAACTTTTTAATAGGTAGATAGTATGTCTGTGAGATAAATGAGGTCATCTACAATATTAATTATAGATAATTTCATTTTTGGCATTAACACTATGTTTAATCTAGCTAATAATATTGATTAAATTATTAGCTAGAATGACTTAACGCTAAGCGATGAGATCGTTTTTCCAGCTTTGAGCGATGAAATCAATGAATTGGCGAACCAATGGGGTTTGATAGCTACGAGAAAGATACACAGCCCATAGTGCGCTGCTTGGGCTGTGAAACTCTGGCAAAACGCGTACTAGTGTTCCTGAGGCGATAAAGACATTTGCAAGATCGCATGGTAGCCGTACGATGCCTTTGTGATGTAGGGCAGCACGGCATAAAATTTCCATATCATTAGCGCGGATGTTGCCATTCACGGTGACAGAGATCTGTTCATTGTCTTTAACCACATCCCACTTGTTATTACTCATGTGCACAAAGCAGTTGTGCTGGGTTAAGTCATTGGGTGTATTGATAGGAGGGTGTTGGTTGAGATAGCTAGGGGAAGCGCATATGACGGTGCCGACGCTCATTAAACGGCGAGCGATGAGCGTATCATCCGGCTGTTGGGTAAAACGCAGGGCAATATCCACGCGTTCATCGACCAGTTGTGAAAGGCGATCTGAAGCGACAATGTCAATTAACACATTGGGGTGTCGTTGCGTGAAGTCTTCAACAACGGCCAATAACATGTTTTGAGCAAGGCCTATCGGCGCGGCAATGCGAATGGTACCGTTTAAGAGTTGTGACTGTTCCAACGCCCGTGTTTCAAGTTCGGCAGTTTGGTGCAAAATTTGTTCGCAACGGATTAAAGCCTCTTCACCGGCGGTGGTTAGGCTGACTTTGCGTGTCGTGCGGTGCAGTAACCTCTGCTTTAACCAATCCTCAACTTCTTGGACATGACGTGACACTTGTAATCGACTTAAGCTCAAGTTGTCTGCGGCTTTGGTAAAACTGGCAGTATTTGCCACTTCGATAAAACTGCGCATGGCGGTTAGTCTGTCCATGGTAGGCCTTTATTAGATACGAATATTGATACAATCTACATCATTTTTGGGTGTTTTTCCTCCTTCGTTTAACTACTAGACTACAATTGTTGTCGAGAAACAGAAACCGAATGAGGAAATAAATTATGAAAATTGCAGTATTAGGCGCATCAGGTTGGATTGGTAGTCACATTGTCAATGAAGCAAAAGCACGGGGCCACGAGGTGATCGCGTTAGTGCGTGATTCAAGTAAAGTTGATGCTGAAGGTGTTAGCGTTCAACAATTTGATTTACAACAGCCTTTGTCAAAAATTAGCGCTGCGTTAGCTGGTGTTGATGTCGTGATCGCTTCTATCGGCGGACGTGCAGCTGGCAACCACGATATTGTTGCGGCTACAGCGCAAAAACTGCTGTCAGATCTACCGCAAGTGGGTGTGGATCGCCTACTGTGGGTTGGTGGTGCGGGTTCATTGGAAGTCGCTCCCGGTATCAAATTGGTGACCGTAGAAGGTTTCCCTGAAGAGTACAAAGGGGAAGCATTAGCGCAAGGCGAAGCGTTGGATCTCTTCCGTGCGAGTACAAGCAAGGTTAATTGGACATTTGTTAGCCCGGCCGCTGAGATTTTTCCGGGTGAGAAACAAGGTGCTTACCGTGTGGGCGGTGACGCTCTATTGTCTGATGCTGAAGGTAACAGCAAAATCTCAGTCAGTGACTATGCCCTCGCGATGATCGATGAGTTAGAAAGTGCCGCTCACCCTCGTCAACGTATTGGTGTTGCTTACTGATACCAGACCGATAGATCCATTTGGCTATTCTCATGATCGAAAATTGCTGATAACGTGAACGAAGTAATGCTCTCTACGGGCATTACTTTTCTTTGTTTCGCTTATAGGCATTTTAATGGAAATGTTCAGTAGTACGGCGCTTATCGCCATGTTTCTTATTTTCTTGGGTTCATTTGTGCAAACGGCGATTGGTTTTGGTTTAGCGATCGTCGCAGCGCCCTTGCTGTTCTTGATCTCCGCCGACTACGTTCCTGCCCCCATTTGTATCGTGGCGCTGTTTATTTCTATCTTGAACGCCTTAAAGCATCGCTCGAACATTGAGCTTGGCGGTTTAAAAATGGCGCTGATTGGTCGCGTTCCCGGTTCAATTGCGGGCGGTATCCTTCTGGTTTTAGTCTCGACGGATGTACTGGCGTTATGGCTTGGTTTATTGGTGTTATTTGCCGTGGCTGTTAGTTTATTGCCGTATCGCATCGAACCTACCCCGATAAAAATGGGTATTGCGGGTTTTTTCTCCGGTTTCTTTGGCACCAGTTCCGCGATTGGTGGGCCGCCGATGGCGTTGATCCTACAGCATCAAGAAGCGAATCAGTTGCGTGGCAATCTTTCGGCATTTTTTGTGTTTAGCTCGATCATCTCTTTGATTATTCAAATACCGGCAGGTTTTCTGACGTTACATCATTTATGGATAACGATTCCGCTTATCCCCTCAGCTTGGTTGGGTTATAAGTTGGCGATGATGACCACGCAATCACTACCCAAAGATAACATCCGTTTCGCTGCGTTGCTGCTTTGTACGATAAGCGGCGTTACGGCGGTATGGCATGGTTTAGCCTAGCGTTAATCTTCCGTTCAGGTCATGCAATGATACTGAAAGGGTTTATGGGTCTATTTTATACGGAGTAGCAGTGATGAGAACAATCGGCAATATTATTTGGTTTTTACTGGGCGGAGTGTTTATGGGGCTCGCTTGGTGGTTTTTTGGTCTCCTTGCCTTTATCAGCATTATTGGCATTCCATGGGGGCGTGCTTGCTTTGTTATCGGTAACTTTTCGTTTTTTCCTTTTGGACAAGAGGCGATTTCCCGTGATGAATTGACCAATCAGCAAGATATTGGTACCAGCCCATTTGGCTTAATCGGCAATGTGATTTGGTTTGTTTTCGCTGGTTTTTGGTTAGCCGTTGGTCATATTTTATCGGCGGTGGCGTGTTTTATTACCATCATTGGCATCCCTTTCGCACTACAGCATTTGAAACTCGCGGTTATTTCTTTGGCTCCGATTGGTAAAACCATCGTCCCGAAAGAAGAGGCGGCGAGAGCTCGCTATTCTTCTTATCGTTAATATAGGTTTTGTTTTTTGCTCCTTTTCTCTCGTGTTGCTCTCTCAGTGACGAGGGGAAGGGGGCATCTTGCCAACGCGATTAATACGCTTTAATCCCAAACTCTCGCAGTTTTCTAGGCAGAATGTCATCTAAATGCGCAATGTCTTGCGGATGAATATTAATCAGAGCAAAGCCGTGATCGTGGTAAATCGCTTGAGTTTGTAAGCGCGTTTTTTCGTCGGTTGCGCCACTATCTGAGCCCCAATATTGTAAATAGACTTTCCCTGTTGGCAGATAAAAATCGCACATCACATCAGCTTCTATCGGCAACTGACGCTCATAAGCGTGGACGACGCCCGCCAAATAGAGCCAATTATCGATCAATAATTCGCCGGTCGAGCGAACATAGTGGCCGTCTAAGGTGCGATGTTTTGCCTCAAATTTTTGGCGAAAGTGGGACAATGATTTATCGGTCGATTGGCTGTGAGCCTCTTGCCCTAAAAATTCGACGATGGATTGTTTCAGACGTTTATGGCGAGTCACCGTATCATGCCAAACAACAAAAAATTGCTCAGAAGATTTATCTTCACGTTGCTGGGCGCCAGCTCTGAGCCCAGCCTCCGTTACTTGCCAGCCTTTTTCTGTTTTAGATATCCAGCCTAACTCTCTCAATAGTTGATTTATTTTTTTGGGGTTGAGCCTGAAATGATCGCCAAGTTGAGTGGCACTTAACGTTTTCCCGCTGGCGGCTTGTGTGTCGACGAGCAAGTTTTCCGGCCAGACAATAAATTGGCCATATTGCGTGTGCTGGGCGTATTCGCCGCCAAATTTTGCTCCCAGTTCTGTTAATACCCACTTGTTGTCGAAGCGGTTAATGTACCCTGCTTTTTGGAGGTTACTGAATAGTTGTTTAGCGTCTGTATTACGCAATTTAGCCAGTGCCGAGGTTGAATGTTTTTCTACCATCGTTCTCTCCTATCTCTCTTGAAATCGATCCAACAGATTGATATCCCTACCTTACTTGAATTTTTAATAAATGACAGTGTGAGAGCATGAGATCGTTTTTAAAAAACGGAGTGGTTTGAGTGAATAATGCTTTTATTAGTATCTTAAATTGAATCAGTGAAGTTCATTATTGGATCTATTTGTTCTAAATAAAAAACAATAAGATGTTATTACTTCGAACAATGAATGAAAGGTAAACACAATGACAATTTCAAAACCGTTGATAACGGGTTTTTTGCTAGCAAGCACTTCTTTCTCAAGTTTAGCCGCATTGACGTTTCAAACGTACAACCCAGGGGAAAATGGAGTCTTTCCAGTTAGCTCAACACTGATCAGTGGTGAGAAACAAGCGATTTTAATTGATGCTCAGTTTGGTACAAAAGATGGCCAAGCTTTAGTGGACATGATTAAGCAGTCAGGTAAAGAACTTAAGGCCATCTATATTAGCGCTGGTGATCCTGATTATTATTTTGGTCTAGAACCGTTGGTTTCGGCGTTTCCTAACGTTGATGTTTTAGCAAGCCAAGCGATTGTGGAGCATATCAAGTCGACGAAAGACGCTAAGCTACAGTTTTGGGGCCCGATACTAGGAGAGAGTGCGCCAAATAAAATTATTGTCCCTAAGATTTTTGACCACAGCGAGTTTTCATTAGAAGGTGAGAAGATCGAAGTGAAAGAGCTTAATACACACCAAGCTTACTTATGGGTGCCTTCTGAGAAAACGATTGTCGGTGGTGTAGCGGTTGTCTCTGGTATGCATGTTTGGACGGCTGATAGCCAAACCCTGAAAGCGCGTGGTGAGTGGGTTCAAGCTTTAGAGAAAATGCAGATGCTTAAGCCAAAGAAAGTCATTCCTGGACATTATTTTGCTGATATACCGCAGGGTATCGAAGCCGTAAAATTTACTAAAACCTACTTGGCGAAATTCGAACAGGCTATTTCAACCTCGAAAGACTCGGCACAAGTGGTATCTAAAATGGTCGCAGCTTATCCAGCGCTTCCAGGTAAAGAGGACCTTGAATTAAGTGCGCAAGTTAATATGGGTGAGCGTACTTGGTAACAATATCAACGCGAGTTATTGGCTCGCGTTTTCTACTCCAGACGGTTTGGCTTCAACATTGCCTGTTTTTACCCATACGTTACTCAATTTATACATGGCGCAGACACTGCATGTGAGCACTTCTCCTTTGCCATGGATCACAAGCACGATATCTTCTCGTTTTTCTTTCGAGTTATTGCGTAGCTGGATCGTCAGTTGATTACCATCCACACTGTAAGCGCGAGACCAGTGCTGAGTTTCAGATTCAGCACGTACAACACCCTCTTCGAAAATCAATAAGTCATCATTGAACTGGTTGTCATAAGTCCCTTTGAACTCATAAGTTTCACGGTTTAACCAACGTTCAAGGTCATCTTGAAAACAGCCTTGCAAAGTGGCTGTAAGGACGAGAATACTGATTGATTTTGCCGTAGATCTTATCATGTTGCTGCAACCTCTATTGTTGTTCGCTCAAGTTTTAATAAGCTCGCTTTACGGTTTAAGCCCCCCGCATAGCCAGTGAGTTTACCACTTTTTCCGATCACTCTATGGCAAGGAACGATGATCGAAATTGGATTTCTACCATTGGCCAAGCCGACAGCCCTTACGGCTTTGGGGTTACCGATCGCCTCTGCAATCTGTTGGTAGTTCCAAGTTTCGCCATAAGGTATCTTGCATAATGCTTGCCACACAGATTGTTGGAACTCGGTGCCTTTTGCCGCTAAAGGTAAAGTAAATATAGTCCGTTTCCCGGAAAAGTACTCATCTAACTGTTTGATAGTATTGATGAGTATAGTGCAGTGTTCGGATTTTACCCCTAACTCTGTTGGCATGGTGGTTTCGGTTTCAAACCAAGCCCCCAATAAACCTTGCTCGCAGGCTTGCAATGTCATGATTCCTAAGGGGCTGTGATAGTGGGTGAAGCTATTCATATTAGTAATTCCAACAGTGAAAGGTGGCGTAACTTCCCCAAGGTGAAACCTTGTCTGCGTTCAGCTCAGGAAAATGGCTTAAGGCCTTCTTAACCACCAAATCAGTGTCTAGAAAGCAATCTGAATCGGACTGACCTCTTAACCTAGCGTAGTTTACGGTCCACGGCCCAATACCTTTTAGTGAAAGCCAAGCATCCACATCGGCTTCAGGGTGTTGGCACATGAATTGAGCAAAGCGTGTTAAGGTCTCTTTTCGGCTGTGTGGCATCTTTAAAAAGTGCAAATCAAGCTGTGCGATTTGTTCCGGGCTTGGAAAGTAACTGCTCGTATTTTGAGCTGGGTTCACCGCATCGACTAATCGGTTGAGCTGGCCAATGGCTGCTTTTATCGAAACTTGTTGACCTAAAATAGCTCTGACTCCCGCCTCCCAACAATTCCAAACGCCGGGAATGCGGATTCCTGAACGAGTGACTAAACCCGGAGCGCAGCCTTCCAAATAGGCCTCGATGTGGCTGATGTCGGCTTCGAGGTCAAATAGGCGGCGTAATTTTGCCACCAAGTAACGCAGTTTGGTGATGTCTTGCAACTCGAATTCAACCTCTAAATGGGCCTCAGAGGTTAAGCTGGCACGAAACCAGCCGGTCGTATTGTGTATGTTGAAGGTGCGTTGATAATGATTGTTACTGACCTGTTCAATGGCGTTTACTGCACGTAATCGATAGAAATCTAGCATATGTTGCCAATCGAAAGGGCCGCGAAAAGAGAGTGTTAATAGGTTTTTTGTCATCAATGCAGTTTTAGATTGCCGCACTTGGCTGGGGGTCAGTTGCAACGTTTTGATAAACGCATCGTTAAAGCGGCGGGTACTGTTGAACCCACAAGCGAATCCTATATCGGTAATGGACAGAGCACTGGAATGCAACAACTGTTTAGCAAACATCAACTGATGGTACTGAGCATATTGTTTCGGTGACACTCCTAAATGGGTTTGAAACAGTTGTCGTAGGTAGCGGTCACTGATCCCCAAACGTTCGGCAAATTGAGCCAGATTGCTCGATTGTAATTCACCTTGCTCAATAAGCTTGATTGCACGCAAGAAGGTGGTTTCAACTCCTTTCCATGCCCAAGAATGAGGTGCACTGTCTGGGCGGCAACGTAGGCATGGCCGATAACCCGCTTGTAGAGCCAGTGCGGAGTTGGCGAAGTATTCAACATTCTTTTCTTTTGGCAGGGTTGCCGGACATATTGGGCGACAAAAGATGTTGGTTGTTTTGACGGCAACGAAAAATCGTCCATCAAATCGCGGATCACGGCTAGTGCGAGCCTGTTGGCATTGTTCCTTATCGAGTTCCATCCATGGTGCCATTTGGTATAACGAGCCTTATGCAGTTGTTATAAGCTAAGTGTATGCATGAATTCTGTCGATACTAGCCATTTTCGGAACTGGATGGCTTTTTCTGCGGTTTCTCTTGAAAAAGGATATTCATAACGCTGTATTCAATACCCGCTACAGCGTTATGAATTTGTTGGGTCAGTCGAGAATGACCTCGCCCGCTTGTTGTAATGAGTAAGCACTACTAGGGTTGATGTTTTTGACTAACTTTTCCACTTGCATAATGGCTTCTATCGATGAGCTGTTTTTTCGGTAGCTGAGGAAGATGGGACGCTGCCAATCTTCCACATTGTCAATTCGATACAATTGGCCAGAGTGGATAAAAGGTTCAACAAGTGAGGTAGGAAGGTAAGCGCTTCCCCCTTTTTCTAAAATGAAATCAAGTGCGATACGAGCGGTCGAGGTGCGCAAATAGGGGGTTGGCGTCTTCGGATGTCGCTCAGCATGCTCGGAGGCGAAACGGCTTCCCCAATCGACGTACACGTATTTATTATCAAAGGCGGTTTCCAGTGTGTCAGGACGCGTCGAAACCAATACCAGTACTAAATCTGCGACTTTTTTGCAGTTTAGCTCTTCGGCTTTAATTGGGTCAAAGGCAAACGCCATATCTAAGGTACGCTCCAGTAGGCTGCGGTTGAGCTGCTCGCGCCCCATGACTTCCGCCATAAACCCATAACCACTAAAAGCATCAGTCACAACGCTTAAACAGTTTTGTAGATGAGCATCCCAAACGTTGGGCGTTCCCCCTAATGTCAGCTGTAAAGCTCGGCCATTTTCCAAAGAGAGCTCAAACTTGGCTTGTTGCAAGGTTGCCACCATCACTTCGGCATAGCCAACGAGTCGTTCTCCTGCCGATGTGAGCTTTATGTTGTTGCGATCACGCGTAAACAGTTGAGCATCAAAATAATTTTCTAATTGCTTGATGCGTGCGCTGACGGCGGCTTGGGTCAAATAAAGGTTTTCAGCTGCTCGCCCAAAATGACGTACTTTGGCGAGTTCGAGAAAAGTGCGAAAAACTTTTACATCCATATTAAATCCTCTGAAATTACCCCGTCAGATTAACAAGGAAGTGCAATTATGACGATAAAAAATTTTTGTTTTTCTTTTCGGAGATTTACGCCTAATTTTCGCGTGATCTATCGCTACATGGTAGTAGCGCCATTCACATGAGGTTGATATGTCTGAGACTGAATTCCGTCACGGAAAAAAACGTTTTTACGACAATACAAAGTTTCCACGAGGCTTTGCTAAGTCTGGTGATTTTACTCTTGCAGAAGAAGAACTTCTCGCCATTTATGGTGGTACCATGCTTGGCCTTGAATCTGGTGAACTCACGCCAGAGAATGCCGAAGAAGCTCATTTTGTTAAGGCGATTGAAAACCCAGGTAAAGCGAAATCTAAGTTAGAGCGTGTCTGGTTGAAATACACTCAACTTGCTCGTGGTCGTAAGCGTTTCCATACGTTGAACGGTCGCAATAAACCTGAAAGTGGTGACGACTATAATGATGAAGAAGTTACCTTAACGGAAGAAGATTAATCTGTATCTCTAATGCAGGATCTTAAGCCGTAATTTGGTCAGCTTTCTCATTTATTTCTTCAGCCTTATTGTCTCAATAAGGCTGACAAACTTGCTCGCATCGCCTTTCATATAAGAGATCTCTGTGCAAAAGAGTGTGACTCAATCAAGATGAGAAAAGTGCTTTCGCTCAAAGCCCTAGTATTGATGACTCACTCGGGCTTTGCATTATCGCTACTCTGCTCATTTGGTCGCGCTTAGCCAATCCATGAGCTGGGTCAACACCGCTACTTAGCCAAAATGGCTACTTTTTTTAAAAAGCTGTCGCGTAGATGCTCTTGGTCATAATCGAGATGGTAGGTATTGTGGAAGCCAACTTTTAGCTCCACACCATTTCCTCGCATGTAAATGTTATAGCCGTCATAGTCTGAAAAAGCTTCGATACCTTCATAGATTTTCCCGAACTCAGTCGGTGTACCATGCGCCATTACTGTTTCATAAGCATGGAGAATTTTCGCGGGTTCAAGTTCGTTTTTCATGGCATTTGCTCCTTTCTTGCTTGTTACTCCAAGTATGGGTAATGAATGCACGCTTCGCCAGATAGTGGAGTGATAGCGACTCAAACTTTACTTAATTTTATAGATGAATTTTTATCTCATTTGGTTATAGCATGTGCCGTATTAGTTAAGCTTACCTGTAGAAATTGCTACAAATTTAAGCGCATTTCTGGTTGAGATTTGAAGAAAGAGCGAAAATTTGACCTAAAACAATGGCAGTCACCCAATACTTATTTTATAATGCGAATTAATGTTCTATTACACCATAATATTCCAATAACTAGGGGCCAATCATGAGACTTATCCCGTTAAAACAGGCTGCACAAGTCGGCAAGTGGGCAGCAGCACACATCGTAAAACGTATCAACGCATTCAACCCAACGGCAGACCGTCCTTTTGTATTGGGTTTACCTACTGGTGGTACACCATTGACGACTTATAATGCACTGATTGAAATGCATAAAGCAGGCGAGGTGAGCTTTAAGCATGTCGTGACATTTAATATGGATGAATACATTGGTATTCCTGAAAATCATCCGGAGTCATACCGCTCATTTATGTATAACAATTTCTTCAATCATATTGATATTCAAGAAGAAAATATCAACTTACTGAATGGCAACGCACCAGATGTTGATGCAGAATGTAAGCGCTATGAAGACAAAATTAAATCATACGGCCGCATTAATCTATTTATGGGTGGTGTGGGTAATGATGGGCACATCGCGTTTAACGAGCCTGCTTCTTCACTTTCGTCGCGCACTCGCATTAAGACACTGACAGAAGATACACGCATTGCAAACTCTCGTTTCTTTGATGGTGATATCAACCAAGTTCCTAAATACGCGCTAACGATTGGTGTAGGCACACTGCTAGATTCAGAAGAGATCATGATTTTGGTGACAGGCCACAATAAGGCGCTGGCTTTGCAAGCGGCCGTGGAAGGAAGCGTCAACCATTTGTGGACAGTCTCCGCACTACAACTTCACGCGAAATCAGTGATTGTATGTGATGAACCATCGACTCAAGAACTAAAAGTGAAAACCGTAAAATACTTTGCGGAATTAGAAGCAAAAAATATCGAAGGTTTCTAAGTCTCTCCCTGTTGGGAAAGGACATTCATAAACAAAAGGCCTGCTAACATCAGCAGGCCTTTTTACACTTTGTAGCAAATGGGACTTTCTATCAAATGGGGAAGTGCGAACGAAATCGGTAGTTGAATTAACCTTCAGCAGCGATTTTCGCTTCTTTTAATTCAACTACTTGTTTCTCCGGGGCAGGGTAGGTTACTCCATTAAAGCGCCCACCTTGTTCAATGCTCAAGTCGTCGCTATAAATAGACCCTGTGACGCTCCCTTTGCTTAAAATTTCAATTTTAGTCGCGTGACATGTGCCTTGGAACTCGCCATTAATGATGATGTGGCCTGCGTACAGCTCACCATTAACCGTGCCTGTTTCACTAATGACGATGGTTTTATCAACGTGCAATTGACCTTCTACCGACCCGTCAATTTGAATGTCGCTTTCTAACCTGAGTTCCCCACTAATGGAACAGCCTTTTGCGATGAGAGTTGTAGCTGAGTGCTGACTCTTAGCTCGACTTTGTTTACTAAAGATTCCCATCGGATACCTCTTACCTTACTAAATATCGTTTCAAAATCATTCACGCCCCAATCAACAAAAGGTCTTGGATCTAATGAACGGCCGACAAATCGAATTTCATAGTGCAAATGTGGGCCAGAAGATAACCCACTGTTTCCAGAATAAGCAATTAAGTCGCCCTTCTGTACAAAATCGCCCCCTTTCACGGCAAATTTTTGCAAATGAGAATAGGAGCTGGTAAATCCATAAGAGTGCTGTAAGCGTAAAAAATTGCCTGACCCTTTATCACTGGCGCGAGTGACTTCGGCAACGCCATCGGCTGGTGCATAAATTGGCGTGCCTATGTTAACCGCAAAATCTTGCCCGCGGTGAATTTTGACGTTGCCAGTGACAGGATGAATACGCTCACCGTATCCTGACGAAATTCTCGCATTATGCACAGGTGCACCGCTGGGTATTTGGGTCAGCATCACCATTCTAACTGAAGAAGTGATAGCGGCGGTGTCTAAACGTGATTCTAATTCCGCTCCGCTTTCATCCATACCCAATACTTTTTCAAGATCGCCGAGCCTGTCTGAAACAACCTGCATCTTTTCTTCTCGTTCGAGCAGGTCATTCTCTAAGCTGCTTTTTAGCTCCTTTAAAGAGGTGACTTCTTCGGTCAGTGACATCGACTGGCTCTCTAACTCTTGTTGCTTAAGTTTAGCAAAATCAACTTCATCAAGAAGGTAATAGATAACGCCGCCAGTGGCGAGAATGCTGGCAACCAGCACATAGCCAAAACCTTTTAAAAAATGTCGGAACCATTTACCGAGATGAAAGTGCTTCGTCCCATGGATGGATGAAACGGAAACAACCACTCTTTCTTTCATGAATTCGTTCACAGCGTCTATGGTTAACAGTACAGCCGATTCTAACAGGGAATGCTCAGGGTCAAAACATTTTGCGTTGTAAGGCTATACTCGTCCCACCTCTTATTGTTCGGTTTGTGAATTGGAGCGTATCCTTGGCCTGCTTTTAGAGGAAGCTCCGATGTTGTTAGTAAAAAAAGCCATATTAATGTATGAGCTAATATTAATATGGTTTTGTGTATATAAGTTACAAAATAGACAATATGGAAGTGGTGGCTTTATTTTGATTAGTGAAATAAAGATGTAATTGTGATGTTTATCACTTTCGGTTCTTTAATTTTTAATAATTAGAGTGAAATTGTGATTTGAATCTCTTTTTTATCAAAAGTTAAAATTCAAAAAGTATGATATTGATCGATTAAATATTGTTGACAAGTTGTATTTTTGTTTTTTGTTGTAAATTTACATGTCAATTTAATGACCATGATCACGAAGAAATGATTTGTAAGCTAGGATTTATGAGGGGCTGATCACGAAAAACCCGTCGTCAGTTCCAGAATGAAATTGTGTGGTAAATTGATTGTGTACTAAGCAATCAACGGTTTTTCGCAGAACCGTTACAACAACAATATTCATCAGAACATCGAACGGGGAATCCACATGATATCACCAGATGCAAAGATCAAGATACAAAATTTTGGTCGCTTCTTATCTAACATGGTTATGCCAAACATTGGCGCGTTTATCGCGTGGGGCTTTATAACCGCACTATTTATCCCAACGGGTTGGCTACCGAATGAAACGTTAGCATCTATGGTTGGGCCGATGATTACTTACTTATTACCACTGCTGATTGGTTACACGGGTGGTAAATTGGTTGGTGGAGAACGTGGCGCTGTTGTCGGTGCCATCACCACAATGGGTGTGATTGTCGGAACCGACATCCCAATGTTTATGGGAGCCATGATGGTTGGCCCTATGGGTGGTTGGGCGATCAAAACCTTTGACCAACGTGTTGAAGGTAAAGTAAAAAGCGGTTTTGAGATGTTGGTAAACAACTTCTCGGCAGGCATTATTGGTATGCTTGGCGCAATCTTGGCGTTTTACCTTATTGGGCCATTTGTTAAAGTGCTCTCTGGTGGTTTAGCGGCAGGCGTAAACTTCTTAGTTTCAGCACACCTTTTACCACTCACCTCTATTTTTGTTGAACCCGCGAAGATCTTGTTCCTTAACAATGCGATTAACCACGGTATTTTCTCACCGTTAGGTATTCAACAAGCCAGTGAAATGGGGCAGTCAATCTTCTTCTTAATTGAAGCAAACCCTGGCCCTGGTCTCGGTATTTTGTTGGCTTACATGGTGTTTGGTAAAGGTACAGCACGTCAAACAGCTGGTGGCGCTTCCATCATTCACTTCTTCGGCGGCATCCATGAGATTTATTTCCCATACATACTGATGAATCCACGTCTGATTCTTGCAGCGATTGCTGGTGGTATGACAGGGGTGTTCATTTTGACTCTCTTCAATGCAGGTATTGTTTCTCCAGCGTCTCCTGGCTCTATCTTTGCAGTGCTACTGATGACACAGAAAGGATCGATTGTTGGCGTATTATGCTCAATATTTGGTGCGGCAGGTGTGTCCTTTACCGTTGCGTCATTATTGATGAAAGCACAGAGCAGCACCGAGGAGGAAGGTGATGAAGCGGCGTTAGAAAAAGCCACATCACAAATGAAAGAGATGAAATCGAGCGCAAAGGGCAATGTGACGGCGGCTTCTCAAAAAAGCAATATTGATTTAGCCAACGTGAAAAGCATTATTGTTGCTTGCGATGCGGGTATGGGTTCAAGCGCAATGGGCGCAAGCATGCTGCGTAAAAAAATCAAAGATGCGGGCTTAGCGATTCACGTCACTAACCTTGCCATCAATAGTTTGCCGGAGAACGCAGAAATCGTGATTACTCATAAAGACCTGACTGGCCGCGCACGCACACATGCACCCAGTGCACAGCATATTTCACTGAGCAACTTTTTAGACAGTGAAATGTACAACCAGCTTGTGACTAAGCTTTTGGCAGCTCAACGCCCTAAGGCGGCGAATGATAGCGATGTGGTTAAAGTATCCATCCTCGCTGCGAATGACGACAGCTTTGAAATTCAAAAACCGTCCGTTTTTCAAATCCAAAAAGAAAACATTCACTTAGGTTTGAATGCCGCTAATAAAGAAGAAGCCATTCGTTTCGCTGGCAATAAGTTAGTTGAGCTTGGCTATGCGGAGCCTGAGTATGTTGATGCCATGTTTGAACGTGAGAAAATGGTATCCACTTATCTTGGAGAATCGATTGCCGTTCCTCATGGCACCGTCGCCGCCAAAGACCGTGTGATTAAAACGGGTATTGTGATTTGCCAATATCCTGCTGGTGTGCAGTTTACGGACGACCAAGATGGCGTAGCGAAACTGGTTATCGGTATTGCCGCCAAAAATGATGAACATATTCAAGTTATTACCACCATTACCAACGCACTCGATGAGCCTGATGCTATCGAGAAGCTCACCTCAACCAGAGACGTGAGCGATATCTTGGCCATCCTATCGGGTAACCAAGCAGCGTAACGCTTTTGCTCCTGAGGCAAAACGAGGTCGGCTGTTCCCCTATACTGCTGACCTCACCTCAATTGAAGCATTAAGCGCTCTTTTCTCTTTTAGATAAGTTTTTGGTAGGTAAGATTATGAAAAATGCAGTACATTTTGGCGCGGGTAACATTGGTCGTGGTTTTATTGGTAAATTATTGGCCGATGCAGACATTGAAGTGACTTTTGCCGATGTCAATGAACCTTTGGTCGATCAATTGAGTCATCGTCAAGAATACAAAGTAAAGGTAGTGGGTTCTGAGTGCAAAATTGATACTGTCACTCATGTCACTGCGGTGAATTCAGCCAGTAATGATGTGATTGATCGCATTGTAAAAACGGATTTGGTCACTACAGCTGTCGGCCCTGCAGTGCTTGATATCATTGCGAAAACGATCGCCAAAGGCATCACCAAAAGATTTGAAGCGGGCAATGAGCAGCCACTCAATGTGATCGCTTGTGAAAACATGGTTCGCGGTACAACACACCTGAAAGGCGAAGTGTATAAATATCTAGACCCATCGCTGCATGCTAAAACCGATGAGTTAATTGGTTTTGTCGATTCCGCGGTGGATCGCATTGTGCCACCTGTCGAAGCCGCGAACGATGACCCGTTGGCCGTGACGGTTGAAAGTTTCAGCGAATGGATTGTTGATGAACAGCAATTTAAAGGTGAGATCCCCAACATTGAAGGGATGGAAAAAACCAATAATCTGATGGCTTTTGTTGAGCGTAAACTTTTCACTCTAAATACTGGGCACTGCATTACCGCCTATTTGGGTTGTTTGAGTGGTCATAAGACGATTCGTGAAGCGATTGAAGATCCTGCAATTCGTCAGCAAGTGAAGCAAGCCATGCATGAAAGCGGTGAAGTACTCATTCGTCGTTACGGTTTTGACCCTGAATTGCACGCCGCTTATATCGAAAAAATATTGAGCCGTTTTGCCAACCCATATTTGGTGGATGAAGTGGATCGCGTTGGTCGTCAGCCAATACGAAAATTAGGCCCCAATGATAGATTAATCAAGCCATTACTCGGTACAATCGAGTACGGTGTTGAAAACAAAACGCTATTGAAAGGGATTGCGGCGGCCCTTAAATATACCAACGACAGCGATCCTCAAGCAGTCGAGCTTCAAACATCATTGAACCAATATGGCGTATGTAAAACACTGGCCCATTACACAGGGTTAGATGAGCAGAGCGAGCAGGTTAAGCAAATTGAAGCGATCTACAAACAGCTTTAATCACATAAATACTTTGGAGGGCGCTAATGCCCTCCCTTTATAACAACAATTAGTACAGCGTATGGCAGATAGAATTAACGAAAGCGATATAATTGAACGACTGAATAGTGCCCATTCGGTGCGCGGATTCTTTATTACGACGGTTGAAGTGTTCAATGAGGCGATTGACGCATTAATGCAACGCATTTTTCGCAAAGATAACTTCGCTGTCCAATCAGTAGTTGGCCCTCTATTGCAAGATTCTGGACCACTCGGCAACTTGTCTGTCAGGCTAAAACTGCTGTTTGGCCTTGGGGTATTACCTGATGATGTTTACCACGATATTGAAGATATCATCAAACTGCGTAATCAACTCAACAGTGATGGTGCTGAATACGAGTTTACCGACCCGAAAATTTTGGTGCCGATAAAAAAGCTCCATTTGGTGGCCAAAATGGGCATGGTGCAGTTGGAAGTATTGGAACCGGATGGCGACATTGAACTGGATTTTTACCAGCTTCAACTTCAGCGTCAGCAACAAATCATCAAATCCGGGCTCTCATTGGCGATTGTTGAAATTTGCAATGAACTGAACAAAGAGAGCCCATTTTAACCTCATCCCAGACAGGCAAGGATTGCCTTTTCACTGAGTTCTACACCTCCCTTTTTAATCTTCTTGTGTTAGCCTAACCTTCATCTAACGAAAAGAGATTTGATGATGAAAATTGGCATTATTGGTCTAGGTGATATCGCGCAAAAGGCGTATCTTCCGGTCATCACACAGCGCCCAGATTTAGAATTGGTATTTTGTACTCGTAATCCAGCTCTTGTTACGCAGCTAGCGCAGCGTTACCGCATTTCAGAGAATTGCACGGATTATCGAGAGCTACTTGGCTATAACGTTGATGCGGTTATGATCCATGCGGCGACCTCGGCTCACCCTCAAATCGCCCAATTTTTCCTTGAACACGGAATTCCAACCTTTGTTGATAAGCCGCTAGCCGACAGTGCAAGCGCCTGTGAAATGTTGTATGAGCTTGCAGAAAAGCATCGTCAACCCTTGTATGTAGGGTTTAATCGCCGACATATTCCGCTCTATAACCAACACCTAAATGCAGTGCAAACTGGTAATAGAAACGACTTACGTTCGCTTCGTTGGGAAAAGCACCGCTATGATCTGCCCGGTGATGTGCGCACCTTTATCTTTGATGATTTTATCCATCCGCTAGACAGCGTAAACGTGAATGCTAAAGTCACATTGGATGATGCTTATATTACCTACCAGCAGCATCAAGGTCAGTTATCCCGCTTGGATGTTCAATGGCAACACGGCGAAAGTTTGCTGCATGCCTCAATGAATCGCCAGTTCGGCATAACCGCTGAGCGAGTCAGCGCGAGCTTTGTGAATGAAGGTTTTGAGTTTGACTCGTTTACACAAGGAAAACGTTGGCATCAAGGGCAAGAGCAAGCCCTTAGTTTAAAAGATTGGACGCCAATGCTGACCAGTAAAGGCTTTAGCGCCATGATTGACGATTGGATTGGCGTGATAAACAGCGGAAAGCTGGCTTCAGAAGTGGTGGCACGCAACTTGGCCTCGCACCAGCTGGCAGAGGCGTTGTGTCATTATATTGCAAAGCAAATTCGTTAAAACAAAGCGTGATTGAGTAGTAAGTGGACACCAATACTTGCGGCGTAGCCTGTTGCAATAATCGGTGTCCATTTTAGATGGCCTACAAAGGTGTATTTGCCGTGTGCAGCGCCCATCAGAGCCACTCCAGCGGCTGAGCCAATCGAGAGTAAACTGCCGCCGACGCCCGCTGTTAATGTGACGAGCAACCAGTTTCCGGTGGACATATCGGGTTCCATCGTCAGTACTGCAAACATGACGGGAATGTTATCGACAATCGCCGAAAGAAACCCAATCATCACGTTTGCCCATATGGGGTTCCATTGGCTATACATCACTTCCGAGATCAAGCCTAAATAACCCAGTAAGCTTAGCCCTCCTACGCACATGACCACCCCGTAGAAAAACAGTAGCGTATCCCATTCGGCGTGTGAAACTCGCTTAAAGACATCGAATGGCACCACAGAGCCAATACGTTTTAGGGCGGCCTCGTCATTATTTGCAATCGCAATTACGGTTTTTTTGGCCAGCGAAGTAGGTAAGGTTTTCCTGAGGAAATAGCCAAAAAATTGTAAGTAAGCGAGCCCCATCATCATGCCTATCACGGGTGGAAAGCGCACCACAGCATGGAATGCTACGGCGGTAGCAATGGTTAACATGAAAAGTACGACAATACGGCGGGCTCCGCGTTTAAGCTCGACATGTTCATGCAGGGTGGTTGGCTTTTCCTTGGGTAGAAAAAATGACATCAGCAATGCAGGAACAAGGTAGTTGATCACAGAAGGGAGAAACAGAGAAAGGAACTGTGAAAATGGCACATGGCCCGCTTGCCAAACCATTAAGGTGGTGATGTCTCCAAAAGGGCTAAAAGCGCCTCCGGCGTTAGCCGCTACGACGATATTAATACAAGCAATGTTGATAAAACGTGGGTTGTTTCCTGCCACTTTTAGTACGACAGTGCACATCAACAGTGCGGTGGTTAGGTTATCGGCAATTGGCGAGATGAAAAATGCAAGTAGCCCCGTGATCCAAAAAAGAGCACGAAAATCAAAACCTTTTCCCACCATCCACGCTTGTAATGCATCAAATAATCGCCGCTCTTCCATTGCACTGATGTAGGTCATCGCGACTAACAGAAACAGCAATAATTCGGCGTATTCCAGCAAATTATGCTCTAGCGCGTTTTTGGCAATCTCGGTTAATTCATACTGCTGATAAACATAACCAATCATGGCCCAAATTAAACCAGCTGCAAGTAACACAGGTTTAGACTTTCGTAGCTTAAGGTACTCCTCCATCATGACCAAAGTATATGCCAGAGTAAAAATGACTAAAGAGGCATAACCAATCGTTGAGTGTGTTAGATCTAACGAATCGATATCGTTAGAGGAAGCGAGAGCGACTGAAGGAAAGGGTAAAGTGCAGAACAAAAGAAGCCATGTGCGTCGAGGTATCATTGTGTTCACTCCTAGAAAGTTAGGCTGATAAAATTCTAGATCTATTGAAGATAGTTCGGTGTGAGATAGCTCTGATCTACTTGATTTTTAATCTTATTCTTGACCTGTAAAGCTAATAAAGAAAAACCCTGTAGCAATAGCGACAGGGTTTGATTTTGATTAGTGGAAGTGAAGAAAGTTAGGCTTGAGCTTTTGTTAAATGGACTTCTTCTTCTTTCACGCCAGCTTGTGGATCATTAAAGCGAGCTTCATCTAACGCGCCTTCTGTTTTCGCCACAATAAGAGTCACACAGCTATCACCAGTAATATTGACTGCGGTGCGGATCATATCTAATAAGCGGTCAACACCCATAATCAAAGCAATACCTTCTAGTGGCAAGCCGACTTGGTTTAGCACCATCGCTAGCATGACAAGACCAACACCCGGAACGCCTGCTGTACCAACAGAGGCTAGTGTTGCCGTGAGGATGACCATCACGTAGTCACCCATGGTTAGGTCGATATTGAACGCTTGGGCAATAAATGCTGTCGCAACGCCTTGCATGATCGCTGTGCCATCCATGTTAACGGTCGCACCTAGCGGAATGGTGAAAGAAGCTATCTTGTTATCAACCCCTAAGCGGTTTTTAGCCGTTTCCATGGTGACGGGTATAGTCGCATTGGAAGAGGCTGTAGAGAAAGCGAACATAATGGCATCTTCCATTTTACGGAAGAAGGTGATTGGACTTAAACCAGTAAAGCCTTTCAACATCAAACTATAGGTGACAAAACCGTGTAGCAGTAGGGTAACCGTCAGTACTACGAAGTATTCTGCGAGGTTCAAAATGGCACTTAAACCAAGGCTGGTGAACAGTTTCGCCATCAGGAAAAATACGCCATATGGAGCAAGGTTCATCAACAAAGCGACTAGTTTCATAATAACTTCGTTCAAGTCATTAAAAACGCCCGCAATACGTTCGCCCGGTTTACCCGCGGCACTGATGGCTATGCCAAATAGTACTGCAAAGACGATGACCTGCAGTGTTTTACCTTCTGCCATCGCGCTGATTGGGTTGGTTGGGAACATATCAATAAACACTTGGCCCAAAGAAGGGGCTTGCGCAGATTGGAATGAGCTTGCTGCGGTTAAATCGGCTCCGGACCCCGGTTGAAACACAGTGCCCATTGTCAGTGCCAGTGTGATGGCAATCGCAGTGGTTGCGATGTAAAAGGCTAGGGTTTTACCGCCCATCCGGCCAAGTGTGGTGAGATCTTTCAGTGAGCTCGTACCACAAACGAGAGAAACAAACACGAGGGGTACAACTAACATTTTTAAGCTGGCGATAAAGATTTTTCCGCCAACATCGAATAAGCCGTTAACGATATACGCGTCAACAAATCCGTTTTCAGCAAATAGGGCTCGAATGGCAAAGCCAGTCAAAATACCCGCTACCATACCTAAAATAACACGGCCGGTAAGCGACATCGGTTTTTTGGTATTCATTGTGAACACTCCTTTATTTTATGCACTTCGACATCATTTCAAAGCGTGCCGCAGGTTAGCAGGGCTGAGTGCAAATCAAAAAGTAAAATAATGTTAACGGTTAATTGCTGTGATCTTTATCACTTAAAACTGCCCATCTTTTACGTTTTAATAACCTATTTTTGGGTTTAAATTTTTATTTTTTATCATTTGGCAACACATGAGTCTTTTGTGTTAACAAATGTCACTATTCTCATCTAATGGTAATTCGCTAGTTTTCATTCAATTTTAAGCTCGTTTGGTTGCATATTTACCCATTAAGGTTGCTTTATATGAATAGGGTCTCAACGGCACTTTTATGTAGCATAAAAAGAAGGGCATGCAACACAAGTAGAGAAAGGAAGGAAAGTGATACTAAGTTGAATGTTATCGACTGAAAATCTTAACGTTTGAAGGAGGCTTGGCCTCCTTCAATGAAACGGTATGCTGGCCTTAGGCATAGATTATGCGAGCTTTTTATTTAACCAGTTATCAAGTGCCAATTTGCCAGCACCAGAGAAAACCAACGATACACTGGCTGCAAGCAGCGCAAGGCCAAACTCATAACCGTTATTAGCCATGAATAAGCCGTTACCTAAGTGTACAGAAGCGATTGCGACGATCATCGTAATAGAAAGAAGCAAGGCGGCAGGGCGAGTTAGTAAGCCAAGCAAAATGAATAGGCCCCCAAAGAATTCACCACTACCCGCTAAAAATGCCATCAGCACACCTGGGTTTAAGCCAATTGAAGCCATCCATTGACCAGTGCCTTCTAATCCATATCCTCCAAACCAGCCAAAGAGTTTCTGCGCACCGTGCGCCATAAAAATGATGCCAATTGGGAAACGAAGCGCAAGCGCAGAAAATCCAGAAGTTGATGTGGTTAGTTGTTTCAATAGTGCTTTCATTAAAGTGTCCTCAGATTCATTAAAAGGTAGTAGGTGCTCAGCGGCTTCCTAGCTGTTGGAGCCAGTGTAGAGTGATTCGTAACCTGAGATAACTCACTCCGTTTGATGATTAAGTTCGAAAAAATTGAACAAGATTTATCTAGTACTTTTCTTAGCGCGGGGAATGTTGTGACCTTCTATCTATGATGATTCATGCCGATTGATCGTCTGATATCCCCTTCCTACTTGAAGCTGCAGCGGTTGGTTACGTTCGCTCACTTCATCAAATCGTTTATCTATGCTCATGGGGGAAACTTACTTTCCAACCTACCTGCCACTTCAAGTTGTTTAGTTATACACAATATTATCATTTATACGGACACTAATAGCATTCGGATTGACCTGTATTTCATAGTAGTGTCTTTTCAAAGGAGCAGATAATGAATTAAAAAACGAAGAAGGTTACTAAAATAAACGGGCTACCTTTGGGTCGTTAGCTATATCTTTCTTTACAATGTCATCCATCATCTGTTTTCTATTTCCCATGGTTTATAAAAAGTGCAAATATTAAAATAATGGAATAAGTGTCAAGAAATAATAAGATTTATGTCCGAATAGATAAATATCTTATTGTTTGGTCATTAGGATAAATAGTGAATTACGTTTTGATAAAATACCAAATTAGTTGGTTTACAGTTCCAGAAAAGTGCTCAGCCATAGATTAAAGAGCTTCGAGAATGAAGGCTTTTTCCTTCCCATTGAAAGCTGCAGCGATGTTGGCTACATTTTTAGCTATTGCTATGGGGTGCTCACTTACCATATCGACCTGCAACTTCAAGTTGTTTAGTCATAGACAGCCTAAACTGTATTTTTGCGCTTTTAAGTGCCTTTTTCATAAGACTCGTCGTTATCAAGAGTACCATCTTCTTTAATTTTCTCTGTTTATTGCCATCAAACAATAATAACTAATTTATTAATTACGGATTATTGTTTTTCTTTTGGCTTGATATTTTATTTAGCGCATTGCATTCATTTTTTTGAAAATTAGATCATCATTCAAATCTATAAAGTTTGATTATATTTAACCTTAACTTTATTGACTTAAGATCACGTTATTTAATTGTATTCATACATCTTATGTATCTATATATATGCCACGTCTAATTGTCGGAGATATAAAGTTTGAAAGTTAAGATAATGACCATTTTGTTATTAGCAATATTCGGTCTCATTGTTGGTAAATATTACATTAGCCATAGTTCATTAACATTAGTGCCTGATCCAAAAGCACCGAATAATAACGAGGATACTGATTTTAAAGCCGCAACAGTTGCTGATGAGCGCCAGCTGATGAAGCCACCACGAGAAGATGCATCGAGCGCTGGAGATGCTCGTTCTGCTCTGAATTCAGAGCCTATCACTGAAGAGCGCATGCTTGCGGCGCAAACCGTTGATGAAGTATGGCACGACATCAACCCAAGCCCAGCGTTGCAAGCCATTAGGCCGAAAAGTGATGCAGTGACGGAAATCAAAGCGATCGAAATCGAAAATATTGAACAATTCCGAGTTCTGGCAACGGGCGATGCTGTCACGGTCACTATGCCTGATAACCAGCCAGTCAATATCCAAGTTACTTCATCAGAAATTCAGAATGAAGGCGTCCGGACTTGGTCTGGGCAGTTTGAACTCGACGGGGAAGTTTACCCGGCCACATTCACTTTCGGCAAAACGGCAATACTTGGTTTTATTGGTCATCCCAGTGGTCAAGTGAAGCTTGAAGGCAACGGCAGTGAAGCATGGGTTTACCGAGTACCACCGAATCATGGCTATGACGAAACCTCGACCAGCCATTGATACCTCAAACGCACGGCTTTGTGTGTTAATAAAATAAATAATGTAGGAGTTTTCTATGAAAATAGCGTCATTGGCATTAGCCGTGGTGTTAGCAACGCATGCGTTACCGAGTAGCGCAACCACAGAAATTGATATTCTAGGTGTTTACACACCTGGCACCGCTGAGTGGTTTCAGCAAGATCACGTGGCTCAAATCCAGCACCGATTTAACGTGGGAAATGAAATTCTGCGTCAAAGTGGTCTGGACATCAAAGTCAACTTAATTGGCACGAAAGAAGTAAAATACGATACGCAAAGAGGGCTAAGAAAATCGCAAGGGCAGGCGCTTGATGCGATTACTCCCGGCAATAAACAAGATCCGGCGTTTGCCGATATTGAGCAATATCGTAAGCAGGTTGGCGCGGATATGGTGGCGCTGTTTCGTAATCTAGATATTAAAAATTCTCCTGATTATGAAGATAAAGGCAATGGTACTTACATGCTGAGCTGTGGTCTAGCATGGATAATCCCTGCCGCGTATTGGAACAATAGTGCGCGTTATGCGCAATCTAGAATGTACAGTCATAGCTATTTGAATGAGTGTGGCGATGATACGTTTATTCACGAGTTAGGCCACAATTTGGGCTTGAACCATGCTCATGAACAGTACAATGGCGAACCCCATCTTTCAAATGGTACAGAGCAAGATGCGTATGGTTATGGGGTTCAAGGCCAATTTGCGACGACCATGGCTTATGGTTTCTTATTTGGTATTCATAGCCGTTCTTACACATTCTCTAACCCAAGCAAAGTGTGTAAAGGTCAAGCATGTGGTGTCACTGACTACGCGAACTCGGTGCGAGCGATTGGCCTGAGCGCGCCACACATTGCGGCGATTTATGCACGTCCAGATGGGAGTAATGACGGAGGAACGTCACCCACTGAGCCGACTTCACCCCAACAAGCCATCTATGATTTACAAGGGCCTTTTGCCATTCCCGATCATGCACAAGGAGAGTTAGCACTTCCGATTAATGTGACTTATCAAGGAAATGCGGAAACGGCCACTATTCAACTTGATATTGAACACCCATTTGTGGGTGATGTTTCAGTCAAGTTGTATGCACCTGATGGTGGCTATTGGAACTTAAAATCGTATAACCAGTATGATCGCAACACGGCTTATCGTGTTCGCTTTACACTCAGCGGAATGCAACAAATGAACGTGCAAGGCCAGTGGCGTTTAGTCGTGGCGGATCACTATCAAGGTTTAACGGGTGTATTAAATTCGGCACGCTTATCCTTTGAATAAAGGTTTGCTGTGATGTTGACCCTGCACCTATGTGCAGGGTTTTTAATTACTGGCCAAATTGGGTGGCTTTGAATTGATTCAGCAATCGATGGATCACATAGGTTGTAAGTAATGTGGCGACAATAGCAAACAAAATACTGCCGACTCGGTACAGGGCACTGAAAATTAAATCATTGCCCGGCGTCAAATATTGACCAAACAAGATCCCTAAGGTAGTCAATGAGCCAAAGCCGACCCCTGAACCGCTGGATTCTTTTACATGCCAGTAGCTAAAGAGCATCGCACCTATCCACAGCAGCGGAATAACAAATAAAAGCTGACCTGACCAATCGTAGAGCAGCAGTTGGACCGCAATACCGAAAGTGACACCAAGCAGAGTACCCATCGCGCGTTTGCGTGCGTAGCCTAGCGCTCCGTTCCAATGCATCGGGAAAAGTAGCAACAAGGTTGTGGCTTGCGCGGACATTGAATCTTGCAGATCGAATATTTGAAACACAACGAAAGAGAGTGTGGCAATGGTTGCGCCCATGAGCGCTTCATGGCGCATACGATGTGACTCTTTGGCCACGCTTGCATGAGCGGGAGGTTGCCTTTTCTGTGCGTCGGGAATACAGAATGTCACCAGATAAGCGACCATTACCGAAAGCAAATTCGCGATAAAGTTGCTGGTAATCAGATCGTTAAGATCAGTTGTGGGGTAGCTTGCAAAGTGCAGCATGATGCTCAAGCTCAATACGCTGTTCGCTCCAAATAAGAATAAGCTGCCTTTCGACATACAAGCAAATTTGTAGAGAAACAGTACAAAAGCGATCATCGTCATCAGTGCCGGATGAGCGCCAAACAGCCCCCCGAGAATGGCCACTTCTAAGCCACAAACGACGGCGGAAGCAAGCAGTTGCTTTGCGGCGTGCGCATTCATGACGGGCACCATGCCCAGTAACAGCATCGGTGTTACGGTAAAAAATACCCCGTAGTTCCAACCCAGTAGTTTACAAAAGGTAAAACCAAGCGTCGCACCTGTTGCTATTCTGACGCATTGGCGAAAGTCATTTTCAGATAATGGATGATCCCAAAGTCGCATTTTTTACTCCGCTTAATAGATGTAGTGCAGAGTGCTTAGAAACTGAATTTGCATTTTTGCCAGCCAAGCAAACGGGCCACTTTCTGGTAGCAACTGTACCGTCGCACGAGCACCTGAAGACAATGTTGACATCGTTTCATCGAGCGAAAGGTGCACACGCATGCGTTGTGCATCACGCACCCAGCGATTAGATTCTGTTGGAGTGGCTAAACGCCCATTCGCATCAAACTGACCAGTGCTTACCCCAGCATCAAGGCTACGAATACGCGCGGTAAAGACTTCGCCGGGTTTGCTGTCAAAAGCAACTAGGGCGCGGCTATTGTCTGGGAAATGGCGTAAGCTTTTTTCTCTAAAATCAGCAATCACGTCTACATCCGTCGCTACCAACGCAACTAACGGCATACCTGCTGCGGCGTAGGTGCCCGTTTCAAGCTGTAAGTTGGTAATGACACCATCTTGCTCTGCTAGCGTTTGTGTGTAGGCAAGGTTTAGCTTGGCTTGCGCCAATTGGTTCAAAGCGGCGCGAATGCTGACGTTACTTTCGTCACTATTACCTCGACTGACGTGCAATTCTTGCAGGTGAGCTTGCGCTGCAACCAAATTGGCTTTCGCGGCGGTAGCGCCACTTTGTGCATCGTCTTTAAGTTGTTGAGAAGTCCCATTGCGTGCAAACAGAGTGTTTAATCGGTTAGCTTCGCGCAACTTTTGATCGGCAACGATACGGCTTGCCGTGACATTAGCTTCTGCGGCTGCAATCGATGCATCCAATTGAGCGTTACCTTGTACCGCACGTTCATAATTGAGTTGGGCCTGCTCTACCGCCAGTTGATAGGGTTGTGGGTCGATGGTGAAAAGTACTTCACCCTTGTGTACGGTTTGATTATTAGTGACAAAAACATCACTGATTTGACCATTAACTCGGGGAGATATTTTGGTCACAGTCCGCGTTGCCATGGCTTGCGGTGTTAAAGGCATAGCCAAATCGGCCACCAAAAAATAGGCAAAGAGCGCCACAAAAGCGACGATGGAATATTTGATCCAAAGTGCAAATTTTTGATCAGGTGTCATAAGTAATTATTGTTCCTTTGAAGGTGTTGCTATCGGTTTGCTGAGCGTATCTAGAGCGTTGTGTGAGATTTGTTCGAGCGTAAGAGTCAGTTGGCGCAATTGTTGATCGTCAATATTACCCAGTAAGTTTTGGCGAACTTGCAAAATACGGGTTTCCATCTGCTTGATAAGAGCACGCCCGTTACTCGTCAAACTGACGATTCGAGCGCGCTTATCGTTGTGACAGCAGTGACGTTCGATCAGCGATTGTTCTTCGAGCTGCTTTAAAGTTCGCATCAAAGAAGCCAGTTCTATTTCTAACGCTTCGGCTAAGGTTTTTTGACTGACGTTGTCACCGAGACGCTGTAATTTCCACAATGCGGTCCAACGAGGATGGGTAAGGCCCAAGGGTGAGAGTTCTCGGTCCGCCACCATTTTCCATAAGCGTGAGAGACGAGCAAACTGCTCAGCGAGTGATAATTCTTTCAGGGTGTGCGTGTTTTCAATCATAACGAGTCACATATTACTTAGCGTGCTAAGTAATATAATTTAGTTAGCGCGCTAAGTAAATAGCTAATGACGAAGGCTGACATTTTCATACAAACTCAGGACAGCACCCCACAATGAAACACTGTACATTATTTTCAATGAGCGACTCCCCAATGTTTGAGGCTGTCCTAGCTGCTGAAATTCTGGTCCATACTATGATAATTGAAAATAAACTCGACTACCTGTTTAGCCTGTCTGAACTCTCCGAAACGATTTACCCCAATACCAAAGGCTGGTCTAAAATCAGGAAGAATATCCGTTTTTGTTTATGGGGCGTGACCAATGCCTATGCTCTAAAAAGTATGCTGAGGCTGTTTTCGTGCTCCGAGTTAGCGGAGGTATTGAAGCAATGCCCACAGTTTTTGGAAAAACCATTAAAACCTTATCTCTGCGTCAATTGGTCTGCCAAAGAGCGTACATGGCACATTAATCAACATTTTATCTACTTAGTTGAACAGTTTGGCTTTAATGCTGCGAAGTTTTTCTCAGAATCAGGCTTCTCTATTTTTGATTTTTACGACAAAAATGGGGCGAGTTATTCATTAAGCCTGTGCAGTGGAGAGATAAGAGAAGGCTCGTTGGGGCTGCAACTGACGGATGAAAAAGGGCAGAAAATTTACTCGATCAGTTTCAATGTTTCTGATCAAGGGCGCAGTATTTACATTGGTTCACTACAAGGTCCAAGCAGTGGTGTGACCGATCGTAATCAAATCATTAAAGATTTGACGCGCACGACTCACGGCTTAAGAACTAAAGCACTGATGGTTGAAATGATCATGACGCTAGCGCGTATTTTAGGGGTTGAAAACCTGTATGCGATTTCTAACCGCGGCCATATGTATCAAGCGTTGCGTTATATTGGCTCAAAGCGCAAATCAGTAAGCTTTGATTACGATGAACTGTGGACAGAGTACGAAGCAGAGAAAATGAGCAAATATTTGTACCGTTTGCCAACCACGCCAAACCGCAAAGGTGTTGAGACGCTAAATCGCAATAAACGCCGTCTATATACTAAACGTTATGAGTGGTTAGCCGAGGTGGAAACAGCCATGTCGGGCCGTATTGAACAGTTGAAACTTATGCCCAAGCATTTCGTGGTTTGATGGATCTACAAAATTAGAGGCTGATGTTATGGTTCAAAACGTCACTGTAGGCAACGCTTCAAACTCAGGTTTCGCAAAATAGTAGCCTTGCATGAGTTCAATGCCAAGTCGTTTTAGCCATAACATTTCTTGTTGAGTTTCAATACCTTCGGCGAGTGGACAAATCCCTAGCTCAATGAGCATTGCGACAGTATGACGGACGATTGCTTGCTTCGTGATGTCTTGATCGATATTACGCAGCAGTGACATATCTAATTTTACTATTTTAGTTTGGAAGTTAACCAATAGCCCAAGCCCGGCGTAGCCTGCACCGAAATCATCAATCGCGGTAGTAAATCCTAGGTTGGAGTAATAAGCGACGATCCGTTTTATGTGCGCTGTGTCTACGATTTTTTCCACCTCAGTAAATTCAAACATGATCCGTTCTGTCGGGAAACCGAACTGCTTTGCTGCCTCTAATGTGGTGCGGATACAGCGCTCTGGTTGGTAAACGGCATTAGGTAAAAAATTAATGCTCAAAATACCTGACAGTTTTAGTTTAGCCGCGAGTTTAATCGCTTTGATTCGACAAAGTTGGTCAAAGCGGTATCGGTTGTCATCACTGACTTGTTCAATGATGGAGTAAGCCGATTCATTATTCAGACCTCGTACGAGTGCTTCGTAGCCAAAGATGGTGTTATCTGCAACGTTAACTATGGGTTGGAAAGCCATGGTGAAGTCAAAAGGCAAGCTTTGTTTTTCTGAGCATTGCTGGCAAATACGTTGGTCCATATGGACTTGCTGTTGTTGCATAATCACTCACTGATATTTAATCGAATAGCATGATTATAGTTACTTGCAGCGTGCTCACCAAATTGCATAAATCAAAACGTGACCAGTAAACCGACGAACTACAGCTCTTCAATATGGTGTAGATAGTATTGAGCTTGAGCTAAGATTGCTTGTTGAGTGGCGTTTTCTGTGTTGTCCCAATTTTTATAAATCATGCCTATCCTTGGATTTTTGGCTAACCGTTCACGATGAGTGAGCATGAACTGCCAATATAAACTATTGAATGGACATGAATTTAGACCACTACGGCTCTTTACTTGGTAGTGACAATCTTTGCAGTAATCACTCATTTTATTGATGTAAGAGCCGCTTGCGGCATAAGGCTTGGTAGCAACAATTCCCCCATCAGCAAACAGAGCCATACCTCGGGTATTGGGCATTTCTACCCATTGCAATGCATCAATATAAATACCTAAGTACCAGTCATCCACCTCATCCGGCTCGCAACCTGATAGGAGTGCAAAATTACCCGTGATCATCAAACGTTGGATATGATGTGCGTAGGAAAATTCCAGTGATTGAGTTACGGCTTGTTTAACACAATACATACGAGTATCCCCTGTCCAATAATAGTGAGGAAGAGGTCGTTGAGCGTCAAGGGCGTTGTGCTTGGCGTATTGGGGCATGTTCGCCCAATAAATGCCTCGAATGTACTCACGCCAGCCCAAAATTTGCCTAATGAATCCTTCGATTTGTGCTAAATCCATCGTATTGTCATTCTCAAATCGCATGAGTGCACTTTGAATGACTTCTGCAGGCGATAGTAGTTTGCAGTTGAGTGCAAAAGAGAGCCGGCTATGGTAGAGGCTCCAACGGTGTGGGCTCTTTGCCGTCATTGCATCTTGAAAGCGACCAAACAGCGGCAAGCCGTACTGACAAAAGTGGGCCAATAATGACAGTGCTTGTGAGCGGTTAATCGGCCATAACAATGAAGGAGTATACAGGCCGAAAACGTGAATATTATGATGCTGTAAACGGTTATAAATTGCACTGACATCGTTTTGAAAGCTAAGTGGTTTGGGTAGGTTTTCTATGTCTTGCACGCTGAGCTTATTGCGATTTTGGTGATCAAAATTCCAACGTCCACCCAAAGGCATTTGATGATCATCTTGCAGAAGAATACCGAATCGCTTACGCATTTTGCGATAAAACGGCTCCATAATAGTGGTTTTGTTGGTATTAAAATGCTGAGTGATCTCGTCAAAAGGCAATAAAAAGTGTTCAGTATCAAAACAAGTCACTTGTGCATGAGAGAGGTTTAGCTCCTGCAACTGTTGCCAAACTCGGTATTCATCAGGTCGCTGATAGTGAAAGTATTCTGCGTTGATCTGATGACACAGATCACTAATCAATGGTGGTAGCTGCAAATAATCGGCAGTTTCATCAAGGGTCAAGTAGAGAACCTGATGTCCCTCACTTTGCAATAATTCGGCAAAAGCTTCCATCGCGGCAAAAAAGGCGCAGATTTTTTGAATGTGATGTTTTACATAGCCTGTTTCTTGTTTAAGTTCAGCTATCACGTACAGTACGGAATCATCCGTTTTGTTAAACCAAGAGTGCTTGATATTGAGCTGATCGCCTAGGATCAAGCGTAAGGTTTTGTACGTTCGCATGCTGTATACCGTTGAGATTGGTTATCGAACATCTTCTACGTTCCAATCAAAAAATCGATCATTGTTGCCGAATAACAAGCGCTGTCTTTCTGTTGCGCTTTGAGAGCCAATTAAGAACAAACAGAGCGATAACGTGAATGTGAGTAGGCTAACATCAATTGAGTGGCTTTATTGCCGAAGGATGAATGATCATTTCCTCTAAACCGCCGCCGTTATGTACTTGAGTGAATCCTTGCTCGAGTAAATAGGCCATGGCTTGGCCCGATCGATTGCCGCTGCGGCAGTAAACCACAATCGGTTGTTGTTTATCGATGTGAGAAAAAGCACTGCTAACAGTATCAAGTGGGTAGTTTAGCGCACCTTCAATATGGCCAGCTGCAAATTCTGCTGCGGTTCGAACATCGACTAAAAGCGCGCCATTTTCAATCCATTGCCATGCTATCGTTGAGCGCTCTGATGCCAATGCATCTGGGGTATTGGAGATCAGGCCTACACACAATAACGCTTTGGTCATCAGTGACTTTAACATGTTAGTTTCCTTCTTTTGGCTTAAAAATTAGCCTTCAAATGTGAATGGCGTTAATCAAGGGATTTCTTAAATCTCAACGACGCGACGATAATCCCACCGACGGTAAAGCTCAACATCCATAGCGCATCTCGCCATAGATCCATGAGGTTAGCACCGCGCAACACAATCCCGCGGATCATGCGCATAAAGTGAGTCGCAGGCAACGCTTCAGAAATCCACTGCGCTGCGACTGGCATGCCTTCGTAGGGAAACATAAATCCAGAAAGTAAAATCGAAGGCAGTAAAATAAAAACAGTCATTTGCATGGCTTGCAGTTGAGTGGAAGCAATGGTTGAAATCACCAAACCTAAGGTCAAACTGGCGGCGATAAACAGCAGTGTACCGAAGAGAATTTGGCTGATCGCACCATTAATGGGCACGTCAAAAATAAAATGCCCTAAGCCCAAGATGATGAAGACCTGAATTAATCCGACAAAAATATAGGGCACAATTTTGGCGACCATAAGCTCAATAGAGTGAATTGGCGTGGTGATCAGCAGTTCTAAATTGCCGCGCTCTTTTTCTCGCACAATCGCGGCACTGGTGAAGAGGATCATCGTCATGGTTAAAATGACCCCCAGTAAACCGGGTACGATATTGACCGCAGAGCGGCGAGTGGGGTTATAAAACAGCGTGACTTCAAAGGTTTTGACGGTAGCTGGACGAATGTCAAAATCAAAATCGGTCAGCGGCATGGATTGCAGACCTAAAATGGAGGCACTGATCATCGTATCGGAGCCATCAACAATCCACTGACCTAACACGCGTTTTTGCACCGCGCGCTGGGTGAGATCTTTTGGCAGGATCAGCGCTGCTCTCACGTTACCTTGTTCAATCGCATGTTCAGCTTGCTCTGCTGTGGCAAAAGTGTGTTTGACGCTCACAACCTGTGTGGCTTTGACTGACTCTACAATTAACCGTCCGAGGGTACTTTCACTTTGATCAACGATGGCGATCGGAATATTGCGTACGTCAGTATTGATGGCAAAGCCAAATAGCAACAGCTGGATCAGTGGGATCATCACTACCATGCCAAACGTAATTCTGTCTCGCGAGAGTTGGCGTATCTCTTTCACCATCACCGCTTTCATTCGAAACAGTGCTTTCATTGACGCCCCTTGCCAGTCACAGTGACAAAGACATCTTCCAAACTTGGGCGAGCTAGATTCATCTCAGCTTCAGCCAGTTCAGGGAAGGTTGTTTTTAGCCACGCGATAGGTTGTGTGACTTGTTGATGAATAAGGATCCGCAAGCGGATGCCAAGTTGCGCAGCAGAGCGAACCTCCGCCCGAGCCATGACTTTTTCTTTTAATTGGCGCAAATTATGGGCTCGGACTTCGACAATGTTGACGCCCATCGTGTTCATTAAGGTTTCTGGCTCACCATCTGCACGAATTAAACCCGATTCCATGATGGCTAAACGGTGGCAGCGTTCCGCTTCATCCATGTAGTGAGTGGTGATCAAAATGGTGGTGCCTTGGTCTGAAAGATCGAACAATTGTTCCCAAAATTCCCGTCTATTTTCAGGATCGACCGCCGACGTTGGTTCATCCAAAAACAGCAGTTCAGGTTTATGCATCGTGGCTGCTGCTAGTGACAAGCGCTGCTTTTGGCCGCCACTCATCCCACTTACGCGTTGTTTTCGGCGCTGATCAAGCCCATAAGTGCACAACTGTTCATTGAGTCGTTGTGCCAATGCTTTGTGCGGCATACCAAAAATTTGCCCAATAAATTGTAGGTTTTCCTCGACGGTTAAATCATCGTATAACGAAAATTTTTGTGTCATATAACCAATTTTTAGGCGCAATTGCTCGGATTGTTTTGGGATCGCTAACCCCAGCACATCAACACTGCCGGAGGTAGGGCTTAATAAACCCGTGAGCACGCGAATTGTGGTCGATTTGCCACAACCATTTGGGCCGAGAAAACCGTAAATGGTTCCTTTGGGGACACTCAGATTGATGCCTTCAATCGCAGTGAAATCCCCAAATCTTTTGACCACATTACGGGCGTGAATGGCGAGTTCAGTCACTATTTTTGCCTCGCTAAATCGACTTGCGCCGGAATGCCAGAAGGGAGCGATTGCGCGGATTCGGGCAGATCCACTTCGGCTAGATACATTAAGCGGGCGCGTTCATTTTCGGTCAGTGCGTAGTAAGGCGTGAAAGAGGGTTCCGTTGCCACCCAACGCACAGTGCCTTGCAGCGGCTCTTTTATACCGTCGATATGCACTGGAAACTGTGCGCCCGGCACGACCGCTAAACGATGTGGTGCGGGAACGTAGACGCGAGCATAAGGGATGCGGCTGGCTTGGATGATAGCGACAATGCCGTTGTTTGGGACGCGCTCACCCAAGTTGTATGGGAGGTTATCCAAAATTCCATCGCGGGTTGCGACAATGGTTAACTCGTCGAGCTTTTGCTGTTGCAGTGAGACGTCGGCTTTGGCGGCGGTCAGCGCCGCTTGCGCTTGTTCAATATCTTCAGGGCGAGTGCCAGCGGTGAGCTTAGCAAACTCTTCTTTTGCAGAATCGAGTTCGGCGCGAGCGGCATCACGCGTGGCGGTGGCGCTGTCTTTTTCTGATTGGCTGAGGAGCTTTTTACCAACCAGTTCTTCCACACGTTTGAAGTTTTGCAACGCCTCTGTCAGTTTGGCTTGCGCGCGATTGACTTTGGCTTGTGCGGCCGCCGTGTCTTCTTGGCGTTCACCATTGCTCAGTTTGAGCAAATACGCTTGCGCTTTAGCCGCCTCTGCGAGTGCATGGGCCAGCACCGCCTGCTGATTTTTGGTATCCAGTCGAACCAATACTTCGCCAGCATGCACTGCGCTGCCTTCCGCGACAGGAAGCGCGCGAATGATCTCATTGGCGGTGGCGGAAAAAGTGATGCGGTCTCGCTCTAAAGTGCCCAATGCTTGCGCGCTATTTTCCGGCGAGCAAGCATTGAGAGTTGACAGTAAAAGAGAGATAAAGGCAATGCGGTGTTTCATGCTCATGGCGAGAGGCTCGGTTAACTTATTGTCTTCATACTAGAAGTTTACCGCCAGCGCCTCAAGCTACATGGTTCATCAAAAGTAGAGGATGTGATTAGCCCCACTTTAATATCGGCCATTGTTGGGGCTGAGCGTATTGGATGAGACGCGTGCATGGGTTGACCAAATAGGTGAAATCGGCGTGTAGACACAAAGGTAAATCATTGATCGAGTCAGTGAAAAAATGCACTTGACCCACGTATTGTGGGCGCTTAGCTAGCCATTCATTTAAGCGAGTGACTTTACCGTCTCGGTAGGTGGGTGTTCCCAAAATATGCGTGGTGTAATGGTTGTTCTCTATGACCATATCGATACCCATCGCCTCTGCAACGCCTATTTTACGAGCGACGGCTTTAACCAAAAAACTGACCGACGCCGAAATAATGAGCATTTGAATACGCTCGTCCGTTAACTGTTTAATGAGTGCTTTGGCTTGAGGAAATAGCCTAGGTACGATGCGTGTAGCGACACAATCGTCCGCTAAGCGCTGGACTTGCTCTGTGGTCAGGGTGAGCAAAGGTTGCATCGCAAAATCGAGGTAATCTTCCATGTCCATTTCACCGCTGGCATAGCGTGACATGATCAGCCTATCCTGCGTGACAAAATCAGGGTCGCTCGCTATGCCCTTATCGGCCAAATATTCGCTCCAAATCATTGCGCAGTCGCCGTCAATCAATGTGTCGTCCATATCAAAAACGTATAGAGGTGTCGGCATCTATTTAGGCTCTCACAGGTTGTATTTCGTTAAGGTTAAACAGTAATTCTAGCTGACTGCCAGTGGCAAATAATCGCTCTGATGAACGATTGAGTAAATCGACCGTGAGCTCGCAGCCTCGCACATCCACATGGTAGCGAATGACATTACCCAGTAATTGGTGATGCTTGATGGTGCCATGTTGCGGCGCAGAAACATGGGCACCATAGCTCCGCCCAGCTTCTTTGACGTAGATGGATTCGGGGCGAATAGCCACTTTCCAAGCCGTGTCTATGTTAAACAACTGCTTGGCGGTGGCCGCCTCTACTAAATTGTAATGGCCCATAAAACCAGCCACAAACTCATTGGCTGGCTGAGTATAAATGCTTTCTGGGGAGCCTTGCTGAACGATTTCACCTTGGTGCATTAAAAAAATACGATCAGAGAGAATCATCGCCTCTTCTTGATCATGGGTTACAAATACGGTGGTGAGATTGAGCTCTTTTTGAATATCACGGATCTGCTGGCGCAAGTGTTTGCGAATTTTGGCATCCAGTGCTGAAAGGGGTTCATCAAGTAGCAAAATACGCGGTTTGACCACTAAGGCGCGAGCTAAAGCGACGCGTTGGCGCTGTCCACCCGAGAGCTGGTTGGGATAGTGTTTTTCTTTCCCTATCAGCGAAACCAGTTCGACCACTTTTTGTACTTCGCGCGCGATGTAAGCTCTGTCTTGCCCTTGCATTTTGAGGCCAAAGGCGATGTTTTCAGCCACCGTCATATTCGGAAACAGAGCGTAGGATTGAAACACCATTCCAATGCCACGTTGCTGTGGTGTTTGGTTAGTGATGTTTTCACCGTTGACCCAAATTTCGCCGTCATCGACGGGATTTAAGCCAGCCAAACTGCGCAATAAGGTCGATTTTCCGCAGCCGCTCGGGCCAAGTAGCGTGACAAATTCCCCTTGCTCAATGGAAAATTCAATCCCTTCAAAAACGGTATTGTTGCCAAAACGTTTGGTGAGGTTGGCGACGTGGACGTAATCAGAGCGAGAGGTTGTGTGGGTCGTGGAATTCATTGAGTGGATCCTCGGCTAAAACGACTGGCGAGCCAAGTCAGTAAAAAGATAAATAGGAAGTAAGTCATCACTAACGCGGAGGTGAAGTGACCACTAGTCTGACGCATGTTGTAGAGATAAATCTGCAAGGTTTCATAGCGCGTGCCGACCAGAATGTTCGCAAATACAAACTCGCCAAGTAGAAAAGAGAAGGATAGAAACAGCGAAGCCATCAACCCTTTTCTAATGTTTGGCAGTACGATCAGTAAAAAAGCACGGCTGGTGCTTGCGCCGAGCAGGTGCGCGGCGTCCATGAGATCGTGTAGATGGATCGCCTCAAAACTGTTGGCAATTGCACGGTACATAAACGGCAGCGCAATGGTGAAATAAGTGCCAATCAAAATCCAAGGTGTACCCACAATTGGAAATTGGCTATCGGCGTACAGTTGCAGTAATCCAACTGAAGAGACGACAGGCGGCACTGCAAAAGGGATTAAAATCAGCAGGTTCATCACTTTATCGAGACGAGGGAAATAGTAAAACACCACGAAGATCGCCGGAATAATCAAAACCGCGCTGAGTGTCAGAGAAGCGATGCCAATCAGCAATGAGCGGCCAAATGCATCGAGAAAGCGAGGGTCGGTCAGCAGTTTGAGATACCAGTCAAAGGTGAAGCCATCGGGTAAAATCGTTGCGCCCCAGCGTGAAGAAAAGGAATAAACCAAGGTGGCTAAAATGGGCAGCAACATCACTCCCACGATGGAATAGACCACACTTTTATGAAAGGTGATTTTATCAAGGGTAGGATTAGCGTTTTGCATGGGTGTTCCTTGCGCTATAGCTTTTCGCAATTAGCCACTGATTGATCACAGTAATGAAGGCTAAAATTAGCATCAATACCACGGAAATGGCGGCGGCCAAATTGGGCTCTAAGAACAGATCTCCCGCCACTAAACTGGCAATGCGTACCGTAATGACGTTGTAGTTGCCGGATGTGAGTGCGTAGACGCTGGCATACGCGCCCATCGCATTGGCGATCAGGATAATCAAGGTACCGAGTAGGGCTGGTGAAAGCACAGGCAAGGCGATTTTCTGCCAATATTGCCATCCGTTGGCGCCCAGAGTAGACGCCGCCGCTTGCCAGTCATCACTGAGCGCATCAAATGCAGGATAGAGCAGCAGCACGCCAAGAGGGATCTGAAAGTAGATATACATCGCCAGAAGCCCCCATTTGCCATACAGGTTGAACTCTTCAATCAAACCGTATTGCTTTAGCAGCAAAGTCAGTGCGCCGTTGACCCCAAGAATAATAATGAAAGCGAATGCCAAAGGGACGCCAGCAAAATTACTGCTCATATTGGTAAAGGCGATCACACCATCGCGCAGCTTGCCATCGACTCGGCGTAAGGAGGCGACCAACATTGCCGCAATCGCAAGGCCCGCGACGCTGGACCATATGGCGAGCCACAAACTATTGCCCAACCCTTGCAAAATAAAGGATGAGCTGAAGATTTCGCGATAATGGTCCAGTGACCATTGATCGTCAGAGATAAAGCTGTTGAACAAAACCCACAGCATGGGGGCGAGCTGAAATAAGTAGAAAAACAGCGCAAAAGGAGTAAGCCATAACGCAGGTTTGAGTTTGCGTGCCCAGTGCGTTGATTGGCTCAGCACGGCGCTAGGCTTGCTAATTACTTGGCTACTGATCATGCTAAGCACTCCGCAGAAAAGGGCTTATTGTGATCAAGATTAAGCAGTTGGCAGCATAGGCCGCAGAGCTCAGTTTGTTTGATCTCACAAGCTTGGTGCGAAAATTGATCGCCCAATACAAACAGCGGGACGTTGCGCTCTTCGGTTAATATTCCGCCGTGTGACTTGTCATTGTTCATGCCGTGATCGCTGGTCACCATCACTTGGTAGCCATCGTTTAGCCAGCTTTCTAAAAAGTGAGATAACAGCGCATCGGCCATGCGTGCACTATTACGATACTGTCCTGAATCAAGGCCAAACTTATGTCCAGCATCATCGATATTCATTGGATGGATCAGTAAAAAATCAGGCTGATGAGTACGACGTAAGTGTTCGGCGTCTAAAAACAGTGCTTCATCGGGATAGTGATCCCAGTGATAAAAACAGCCATGCTGAATATTGAGTGTTTTATCACAGGTAAAACGATCGCGCGTTGCATCAAAAGGCGCGCGGTTATAGAGCTCGCTGATCCAATGATACGCCGCTGCGGCTGTTGTCAGCCCTTGCTCTTTTGCCAAACTGAAGATGGATTGATGATGTGAAAGGCGCACAATGTGGTTATGAACAATGCCGCTTTCGACAGGCTTTACGCCAGTGAGTAGACATTCATACAAAGGACGCGATAACGAAGGCAATTCACATTGTAGGGAGTATAAGGTTGCTCTTTGCTGCTCAATTAAGCCGTTTAAGTAGCCCATGCAATCACGGGCTACGGAATAATTGAGTCCATCAAGAACAACAAGGATCACCTTATTGTTCATGGTTGCCTCTTACTGCTGGTGGATAATGACATTTTCTTGCCATTGACGTGGCAATTGACGAGCTGATTTTTCCCAAGCATTAAAGTCGCTAATTGGGCTCACGTTCTGGTATTGATCGTTAGCAATCAATTTGCTTTGTACCGCAGCAGGCAGTGCAACGTTGCTGCGGATCGGGCGAGCATAGCCTTGTGCAAGGTTGATTTGGCCTTGATCGCTAAAGATGTATTCACGTGCTAGCTTGGCCGCGTTTGGGTTTTTGGCGTATTTATTGATGATGGTGGTGTAGCCGGAAATCACAGAACCATCTTGCGGAATGTTAACGGTAAAGCGGTTACGGTCAATTTGGTCACGGTAACTTAGGGCGTTGAAATCCCACAATACGGCCACTTCAACTTCACCTTTTTCGAGGTTAGCGATACTTGGGTCTGTAAATGATAAGCGCCCTTGCTTGGCGAGTTTGGCAAAAAATTCGATTGCCGGATCGAGGTTCTTTTCACTGCCACCATGAGCAAAAGCAGCGGCTAGTACGGCATTATTTGCTTGCGCAGCAACACCGACATTACCAATACTGATTTTGTAATCGCCTTTGAGCAAATCGTTCCACGTTTTTGGCGCATTCTTGACTAGATTATTGTTCGAGATAAATGAAATGGTGCCCGTATAAGCCAGAGCCCAGTGGCCATCTTTATCTTTGGCCCAGTCCGGGATCTCATTCCAAGTGCTCGGTTTGTACGCTTGAGTTACGCCTTTTTTCACCGCCACGCGAGCAAATGCAAAGCCAACATCACCGATATCGGCGGTCGCATTTTTCTTTTCGGCTTCAAACTTGGCAATTTCTTGCGCTGAGCTCATATCCGTATCTTGGTGTTTTAGGCCATAAATCTTACCTAAATCGCTCCACGTGTCTTGCCAGTTAGCCCAACTGCCGGGCATACCAACACTGTACACTTGGCCTTCTTGTTTCGCTGCGTTGATCAAAGATTGTAAATCAGCCTCTTTAGCAAAAGCCGAAGTTGAAAGAGTCAGCGCAAGTGCTGTGGCAGCCGTTGCGCGGGTAAATAAGGTTTTCATTGTCGCTATCCTTCTGGACTAGGTCAGTAAGTTCGATTTTTATCCTAGGGAAGAACTGTGACGTTTTCGGTGTAGTTATTTGACATTTTTGATGATTTTCTATTGCACTTTTATTTCAAATTCAATCAATTAGCCTGTCATAAATCTGTTATCTGCCTTAAGTAGTCTAAAAGACGTTTATTCACTCTGTATAATATTGGACTAGGTCACGCATGAGATTTCGCAGCCCTTTGCCAGTGGCAAATGCTCCTTTAGAAAAGACCCAACTTGGTAATATTAAAGGCACCCTTCGTGAGCAAATTTGCAGTGGGATGCTGAGCGACAGACAAAAACTGCCATCTGAACGTGAATTGAGTGAATTGTTTAATACAACGCGCATTACAATTAAAGACGCTTTGGTTTCACTGGAAACCGAAGGGTTGATTTACCGAGAAGAGCGGCGTGGCTGGTTTGTCTCTCCGGCGCGAATTCATTATAACCCGCTATCGCGTTGCCACTTCCACCAGATGATCCGCGAGCAGCACCGAATCGCAGAAACTAAGCTAGTTGCGGTACGCAGCGTGATGGCTTCTCGTGAGTATGCAAGAGCGATGGATATTGACCGAATTACGCCCATTCATATTATTGAACGGTTGCGCTCGATTGACGGGCGAGCGGTACTGTTTGTCGAAAACTGCCTGATTGCGCAGTGGTTTCCAAAGATATTAGAGGAAAATTTAACCGCTTCGTTAACGCATCTCTATCAGCAAAAATACGGTTACATCACCACGCGTTCTCGTTTTGAGGTGATCCCTACGGCTGCGCCTCTTCATGTGGCAAAAGCCCTTAACTTGGCTGCTGGCCAATCTGTAATGAAAATTTGTCGAGTTAATTACAAACAAGATGGCGAGATCATGGACTGCGAATTTGAGTACTGGCGGCCAGATTCAGTCCTGATCCGTATCGACAGTTGTGATGGAGAATGAATAGCTTTAGACTCGGCGCAACCTTTTTCACCCTGCTAGTCGTTTATGAATTTTTCTAAGCTTAACTTAAGCGCCCCTTTGATGGCTGCGCTGCCTGCGTCGCGACACACGGCGACCAAAATCCAACAATTGGCTATTCCAGCCGTACTTTCTGGGCAAGATGTGCTTGCCTTCGCGCAGACGGGCAGTGGTAAAACGTTAGCTTATGGTTTGCCTTTACTGCAACGGATTGAAGTTAATACTCTTGAAATTCAATCCGTTGTCATTGTTCCTACCCGTGAATTAGCACAACAAGTCAGCCAAGAGCTGAGTGCCGTGGCAAGCAAAATGGGCATTAGCTTATGCACTTTATGCGGGGGAGTGGCCCAAGAAGAGCAGCTTGCGCAGTTGGCCAAATTACCGCATTTAATCGTCGCGACACCGGGCCGCTTGCTTGATTTACTCATACGGCAACTGATCTCATTGGAGTCGATGCACTGTGTGGTGTTAGATGAAGCTGACAGACTGTTAGAGATGGGTTTTTGGCCGGATGTACAACGCCTGCTCAGTTTTATGCCCCAAACCAAACAAACGTTGCTGTTTTCCGCCACACTCGCCGCCGATCTCGAACAGATGGCATTGGCCGTGTTAAGTAACCCGGTAAAGATAGAGGCGAATCAAGCCAATCAAGTGGTGGAAGAAATTGAAGAGCAGCTCTACCTCGTGAATAAGGGCAGTAAAGCACAAGCATTAATTGCTCTGATTAAGCAGCGGGCTGGGCAGCAAGTATTAGTGTTCATTAGCGCTCGTGATAGTGCTGACGCGGTCGCGAAAAAATTACTCAAAGCGGGTATTCGTGCGGCGGCTTTGCATGGTGAAAAAGATCAAGTTATTCGCGAGCAAACGTTAGCCGATTTCAAAGCGAATCAAGTGGATGTACTGGTGGCCACCGATTTACTGGCGCGTGGTATTCACATTGACACGCTGCCAGTTGTGATCAATTTTGATTTACCGCCTAGTGCGCCAGTTTATATTCACCGCGTTGGCCGCACAGCGCGTGCTGGTCAAGGTGGTGTGGCGATTTCGCTGGTCTGCCATGGTGAAAGCCAAGCGCTGGAGGCTATCCGCAGCTTAACGCAGCGCGCTTTACCGCTGCAGGCATTGAGCGATTTTCCAGTGACAGACCAACCGACCAGCGGTGAACCGAAGCGCAAACCGCGCGATAAGCAAGCCAACCGCCGCAGTGCTCAAAAGCGCAGCGTGAAGCAGTTTCAACAGAAAACAAGCCATTAAGTAGCTCAATATACGCATGCTATTGTGCATTTTGATGGAGTAAGGAAACTAAGTGGCTCAGGAAATTTATGCATTTATCACGATTGAAATGGCATATTAATCGAGTTTATGTGTAAATTTTCAGCAGCTTATTGTGAACAACCTATCATTATTGGACTAAATCAAGAAAATGCAGTATTTAGTTTCATGAGATTATATTCACAATTTTAGAATCATTTCTAGGATAAATATTCTTTAATCCACGTTATTAACACGATTGTGGATAATTAGTCGTTAATCAATCATTATCAATATAAGCGATGACTTTCTAGTCAAATAATATTTTAATATATGTCACATTTACTGAAAATTTTTTAACTTACCATTTCGCCACTTTGATTGTTTTATCAAAAAACACTTATTAAATATAAATTCGTATTTCTACTAATAATAGGATAAATTTCGATATGGCTGCCGATATTGTAAAGGTTTCAAGAAACACAGAAAATGCACCTATATGTGCTGTCTCTACACAAACTGTCGCTTTTTCTCATTATAATAATATTTCAGCACAACTACCGATAGATCCTAAAACAGGTGAAATTGTTATTGGTTGTATAAATGACCAAACAAAGCAATGTCTGAATAATATACAGTCTATCGTAGAAAGTATTGGTCACGTTATGGATGATGTGGTCAAAATGAATATTTTTGTAAAGAATATTTCAGATATTGATGCCATCAAAAAAGTATACCCCACTTTTTTTCAGGGGCCGCTTCCTACAGTGACCATAGCGGCGGTTGCGGCTTTACCTGTCAGTGATGCTTTAGTGCAAATTGATGCTCTTATTTCAAACGGTGAAGGCACTGCTCCACAAGCGCCTTGTGAGCTCATCAAAGTGTCAAGGAATACTGAGCATGCACCTCAAGGTCTATACTCTCAAACCGCGGCCTTCTCTCATTATAATAACCTCTCGGCTCAATTGCCGATTGAACCTAAAACGGGAGAAATAGTACAAGGTGGTATTAAAGAACAGAGTCAACAGTGTTTGAATAATATTAATGCTATCTTAGAAAGTATTGGTCATACGATGGCTGATATCGTTAAAACAACGATATTTCTTAAAAATATATCTGATGCAGAAGCCATCAATGAAGTCTGTGGACAATTTTTCCCAAGTTATGTACCTGCGCGAAGCCTAGTTAGTGTTGCTGACTTGCCTATGAATGCATTGGTGCAAATTGATGTTGTTGTGTCACATGGTGATGGTACACCGCCACAGCTTCCTGAAGATACTCGCTTACTTGTGATTGAAGCAAATAATACCGTGAATGCACCTGAAGTCGACTATTCCCACTCTGTTGCTTTTTCTCATTATAATCATATTTCAGGTCAGTTACCTTTATCTCCAAAAAATAATGAAGTTGTTGCTGGTGGAATAAAAGAACAAGTTAAGCAGTGTTTAGAAAATATAAAGAATATTGTAGAAAGTGTTGAGCATGTTATGGATGATATTGTTAAAGTCAATATTCAAATAAAAAATATGGATGACATTAATATTGTCAATGAAGTTTACACAACCTTCTTTAACCATAAGCTACCTGCGAGAACCGTGATTGGTGTTTCAGAGCTGCCTATGGATGCGTTAATACAAATTGATGCTGTGGTTTCTAATTGTGAAGGTACACCACCTAAACATTAACGAATATTTCTTATTGACTAAAGAAGGGGGTATCAATGATATCCCCTTGTTACTTGTTAGCTATCTGTAATTGCAATACCAATATCACGCTGTTTAGTTATGGCAATCGAAATCAAACAGGCGGCGTATGAAAAACCGATCAATTACTGTTTTTTAGGGCCGTTAAAACGTGATGTAGTGAGGGGAGTACTTGGTGTCCAAGCGCCAAAACCTCTTCACTGGGTTCGACGAGATCAGGAATTTGGTAGGTGATCATATTCGCACTCACGGCGGATAGCACGCCGTTATTAGAATCTTCAAAGGCTAAGCATTGGGTTGGTTCAGCGCCAAGACGTTGCGCAGCGAGTAGATAAATCTCAGGATCGGGTTTGCCATGTGTCACTTCACAACCAGTTGTGAACGAGTCAAAGTATTGCTCAAGGCCTGAAAGGCGCAGCTTAATTTGTGCCACGTCTTTTTGGGTTGATGTTGCGACGGCAGTAGGAATACGATTGGCTTTTAACCATTGTAATAACTCGATAACCCCTTCTTTCACTGGGATCGCCTGGTGTTTCACCACGGCATCGTAACGTTTACGCCACTCCGTATGCAATACCGGATAGTCTAATTCTGGCCCGTAGCCTGCGCGCAGTGCTTGTTCAATGCCTGCCGCATTGCGACCAATAGCCGAGAGATAAACCTCTTTTAAAAATGGGACGCCAACTGCGTGGCAAGCTTGTTCGAATATTGTAAGGCAGACACGTTCCGTGTCGAGTAACAGTCCATCCATATCAAAAATGGCAGCTTGAAATTTCATAAGTACAACTTTAGGCGAGTGAAATGGAGTGGGCTATTTTCACATAAGTCGACCTATGGAGGCGATCTTTTTCCTGCACTTTTTCTTTTTCTCATACTTCAATAAAATCAGCCAATTATAAGCGCTAGTTTGTTAGCAATGAGTTATGCTTAATGTGAAAACCTTGTTGCGAGAAGAGGGGGAAGCAATTTGAATAGTGCATTTGTACAACAGTGGATGCCGGGTTTACACCAACTGAAAGACTATGAAACACGCTGGTTGATGGATGACGTACGTGCGGCGCTTTCTGTGGTTGCGGTTGCACTGCCTGTCGCGATAGCGTACGCGCAGCTCACTGGAGTAAGTGCGATTGTCGGCTTATATTCCTGCGTATTGCCGATGTTGGTTTACGCGATTTTTGGCACGTCTAGGCAGTTGATCTTAGGCCCAGACGCGGCAACTTGCGCAGTGATTGCGGCGGTAGTGACACCGCTGGCGATGGGCGATCCTCTCAAACACTGGCAGTTGGTCATGACAATGACGGCAATGACTGGTGTATGGTGTTTGCTGGCCAGTCGTTTCAAACTCGGTATTTTAGCCGATTTTCTCTCTCGCCCTATTCTACTTGGGTTGTTAAACGGTGTTGCTCTGACCATTATCGTGGGTCAATTTGCTAAAGTATTTGGGCTGAAATATGAGCAGCAATATCTACTAGAGCGTATCGTGGAAGCGCCATCCTTGCTGATTGATTTGCATTGGCAAACCTTATTGATAAGTGCGCTGACAGTGGTGGTTTATTTTCTGTGTAAGCGTGTCAGGCCCAATTGGCCAGCAGCGATGTTGGCTATCATCGCTGCTGCATTTTGGGTGTGGTTTTTTGGCGCTGAACATCTTGGCGTTAAAGTCGTTGGTTTAATCCAAGGTGGGTTACCGATATTCCAAACCCCTCTATTTGATCTAGGGGTGAGCCGTGAATTAGTCATGCCCGCTTTGAACTTAGCGATGGTGAGCTTTGTCAGTATGATGCTCACTGCGCGCAGTTTTGCGGCAAAAAATGGTTACGATATTGACGCCGACAAAGAGTTTCGCGCGCTTGGCTTAGCTAATATTGCTTCTGCATTTTCACAAGGTTTTGCCATCAGTGGGGCGGATTCACGTACGGCGGTGAATGACGCTAATGGTGGAAAATCGCAATTAGTTTCGATTATTGCAGCGATTGTGATTGGATTTGTCGCGATTGTGGCGTATCAGCCACTACAATACATTCCGATTGCTGCATTGGGGGTGGTGTTGATTATCGCGTCTATCTCGTTGTTGGATCTGAAAGGGATTTGGAGTTTACACAAGCGTGATAAAGACGCCTTTTATTTGGCAAGCTTAACCTTCATCGCTGTATTGGTCATTGGCGTTATCCCCGGCATCACTCTTGCGGTATTACTGGGTCTGTTCCAATTTTTACGCACCGTGATGCGGCCAAGTGATCAAACATTGGGTTTGGATGATAAAGGCACGATTCGCACGATTGATACGTCAGCGAAGGCGAAACCAATACCGGGTTTGGTGATTTATCGTTTCAACTCTCCGCTGACTTATTTCAATGCGCCTTACTTTAAACGTCGTATTTTATTTCACACTGAATCGGCGGGCATGAGTGTGGGGTGTGTGATTATTGATGCGGTGTCGAGTTTTACCCATTTAGATTTAAGCGTCATGGCGATGTTATCGGACGTGCAAAGCATTCTGAAAAAACGAGGTATTCGTTTAGTGCTAGCGGGGCGTAAACGCAGTTTGAGAAAATGGTGTGAGATCGCTGGAATTTCAACGGGTGATGGCGGCGTGGTGATTCGTGCGGACATGTATTTAGCCATTAAGCTAAGTGGATGTTACCAACACGCTGTAGAAGAAGGGCAAGTTCCACCAGTACAAAAAGAGCCGCAAAAGGATATTGAAGGTGAAATTGCGGCTGCTATTTAAAATAAGGTTGGCTCTCGTTAATAATATTGGTTCTCGTTAATAAAAGATAAAGAGCTCTTGAGTATCGAAAAGATGTAAGAAATCCCATTCAATCATGATGCTTTCCTTTTTCTGTGATGAGAGCGAGTGCTCGGCCTTTTGTTAAACGGTTGGTGCCTGTTTGGATAAGCATAGGTGAGCGTTATGCATTAGGCAAAATGGTACGGGTTATTAATCTAATATAGGTAGCCTATTGGCATGGTGGTTTTCGACGCTAGGCGTAGCGTGTCGGCAGGTAAACAGTTCGCTGTACTTGAGCGGCCAGTTTTCGATGAAACTGCAACATTGCACCTTCACCGCATGGCTGCCAAGTTAAGGCCTTGCCGACCACACCGTGATGTTGGAAGGCGTTGAGCCGAATGCTGACGTTCGTAGGCAACTGGTTAATCAGATGCGCCACTTCGGTAATTTCAGTCTCTAAATCACTTTTGTCCGGTATATGCAGCAGTCGCACTTCGTGCAGTTTATTCCGTTTAGCGAGGTGGAAAATAGTGCGTATCACTCTATGGTTACTGCGTCCGGTTAGCCACCGATGCGTTTCCTCTTGCCAAGCTTTTAAATCGATCATTGCGCCATCCAAATAGGGCGAGATTTTGTCCCATCCCGATTCTGATAGTGAGCCATTACTATCAATAAAACAGCTGAGATGTTTCAATTCTTCATCGTGTTTGATGGCTTTGAAAAGAGCGATGATAAACGGAAGCTGTAGTGTCGCTTCCCCCCCTGAAATGGTAATACCGGCTAAGAAATAATGATTTCGGCGGATAAGTTCCACGAGTTGTTCAACACTGTAGTGATGAATTTTGGGGTTTGATTGGTGCATGCAGTGCTCAATACAGCGATCGCAGTGAGTGCATTTCTCCGCTAGCCATTCGACTTGCTGGTCAGCATTGAGGCGCAGTGCTTGCGATGGGCAGGTTGGCACACAATCACCGCAATGGTGACAGTGACGAATCGTATGTGGGTTATGGCAAGACAAGCAATTGAAGTTGCAACCTTGCATAAAAATGACCAGTCGGTTGCCCGGGCCATCAACGCAGGAGAAAGTCAGCACTCGGCTGACTTTTGCTCGGAGCGGCTGTTTTCCACTCACCATTAGTTGACAGAGTTTGGTTGATAAGCCGATTGCATTTCATGGCTAACCACGCGTGCTTTTCGCTTGAGCACGGCCGTGTTTTTGGCCGCTTCTGCCCCAAGAAATGTGGTGTTGGTGCGTGATCCGCGCTGCTCAAATTGCGCTATTTCAGACAATTTCACCATGTAACCCGTAATGCGAACTAAATCGTTCGAAGCCACGTTGGCCGTAAATTCGCGATAGCCCGAGTGGAGGGCTCCTTTACATAGGTTGAACATCGCCTCTGGGTTGGCCTTTATGGTTTCATCCAGAGTTAAAATATCGCTGATACCAGAGGTGTAATATTGATGATGTCCAGCCGTTGCTTGCACATATTCAATCGGGTTGGGTTCGGTACCATAAGGGATGCGCACGCCCGGAGTGACATCAAGATCAAGGCTAATACCACCTTGTGCGTGCAGCAAAGCACGGCCGTTGAAGCCATATTTGACTGGTGAGTTTTGTACAATGTCGGCCAGCTTGGCGGAAATGGCGGTGCCTAATTGGTTGGCGATATCATCATGGCCATAACGAGCGTTACTCTGCTCCTTTTCCAGTAATAGATTAACGGCTTCAGCCATGCCATAAATGCCAAACATCGGTGCGAAACGAGATTCTTCAATCAACCCTTCTTGAGTCAGAAAACCTTCAAAAAAATGAGATTGTTGGTGCAGATGAGCAGCTCGAACGTCCATCAGCTCAATCATATATTGGCTGTAAGTGGGTAGAATCTGATCTAAGAATGTTTGGCGGTCACTGGCTTTCTTCGCGGCCTCTTTTAAATTCATTCTGACCAAAGTATTGCAGCCACCCGCTAAAGGAAGCGAGTTGTAGCAACTGACGATACCAAAACCTTGCTCGCCATAGGCGGTGGCATGAATCGGATAGTTGGCGATGTGCGGTTTACTGCATTGACAGATATTATCGGTCGCTTGGCGCAGTAAATCGTCAGGAGTGATGGAAGGGTCATACATGAAGGTAAGGTTGGGAGCGATCTGTTTCAGTTCAGCATCGACACGTAAAATAGTACGGCAAATAATATTGTCGCTCGGGCCGATGTTGGCGTGCATGAAAGCATCGGGAAGAGTGCGATCAAGCATGATCCAAAACAGCTTCAATTTTTGATAAATCGACGCTTCGCTCAGTTCGCCCACATAGGGCAATAACACGCTATCTAATTGTCCCAAATAGACAGGAATAGAGGTCACTGAAGGCACGTGATGGTACAAAATGGTCAGCATATTGAGTGCTTCATCAAAATTACTGGCAGGCGAAAGCTCTAAATACTCACTGCCTTGTGCTAAAAATTTGGCGTAGTCAGGCAACACGTAACGTGGTTTAAAAGGGGTATGACCTTCAAACATATCGCAGATAATGCCTTGTTCCATTGCACGAGCCAACTCAGCAGAGAGTTTCAGATAGGGCAAGCTTGCTTCGGCCTCTAGCGCAAGGAAGTGTGACTTTTGTTTAGGCGAGAGGTGTGCGTCAGTAACGATGGCTTGGAAGCGTTGCTGTGTATCGAGTGAATGGCTCATGAATTAAACCCTTATATTATTGTGGTTTAATCCTAATGTGTTTGGTTACTTTTCACTATTGATAATACATCAAGTAGTCATTTCCATTATGGAAATAAAAACGCCACTTCGTTATCGTCGAAGTGGCGTCATCAGGAACCTAAGGTTAGGCGTATTGCGCTTCGATTTGGTTCGATTTTAGATAAGCAGGGTGAGTGGCGAGCTGCTCTAAGTAACGTTCAATATTCGGGAAGTGAGTAATCGCTCCGTTGGTCAGCAATATTTCAGCAATGAATGACATCATGAAATCAGCGCCAGTGAGTTGATCGGCTACTAAGTAGCGTTTATCCGCTAAACACTGGTCAAAATAACTCATCACTTTGGCCGTTTCGCTTTCTGCATAGCCACCAAGGAAATTGGTTTGGCAGCCATCTTTGGCAACAAACATTTTTAATAGCAGCGGCAATATGGCAGAGCTTTCCGCAAAGTGGAGCCATTGCTGGTATTGCACATATTCCACGCTGCCACGCTGAGGCGCAAAGTGTTGGCCGTATTTTTCTATCAAGTAATCGGTAATGGCGCCAGATTCAGCAATCACCAAGCCATTGTCTTCAATCACAGGTGACTTACCTAACGGATGCACGCTTTTTAGCTCCGGCGGTGCCAGAAAGGTCACGCTATCACGTTGATATGGAACCACTTGATATTCAACCCCTAACTCTTCAAGTAACCAGATAATGCGCTTAGAGCGTGATTTATTTAGATGGTGAAGTTTGATCATTATGTGGTCCTTATTAAAGTGGTTGGTTGATTTGGATAACCAGTTTGCCAAAGTTTTTGCCTTCCAATAGACCAATAAAGGCTTGTGGTGCGTTTTCTAAACCGTCAATCAGTTGCTCGCGGTATTTCACTTTCCCTTCGCTTAGCCATTGAGTCATGTCAGTAGCAAATTCGTTATAGCGATGGCCGTAGTCATCAAAAATAATGAAACCTTGCATGCGGATTCGTTTGGTAAGCAAGGTGCCCATCAGCATAGAGAGACGATCAGGTCCTTCAGGCAGCGACGTTGCATTGTATTGAGAAATCAAGCCACACAGCGGAACTCGCGCTGCTGTGTTAAGCAGAGGTAAAACCGCATCAAAGACTTTGCCACCGACATTTTCGTAGTAAACGTCAATCCCTTGAGCACATGTTTTAGCCAATTGTTCGGCAAAATCGTCAGCTTTGTGATCAATACATTCATCAAAACCTAATACTTCTTTAGCGTAACGACATTTTTCCTCACCGCCAGCAATGCCGACCACGCGGCAGCCTTTGATTTTAGCAATTTGACCAACCGTTGCCCCTACTGGGCCAGTGGCTGCGGCGACTACCACAGTTTCACCTTGCTTCGGTTGGCCGATGTCTAGCAAACCCATATAAGCGGTAAAACCGGGCATTCCCATGATGCCTAGTGCGTATGAGGGTGAGGTTGGATTTTTACCGAGTTTGAGTAAACCTTCGCCGTTAGAAATAGCGTAATCCTGCCATCCGGTATAAGCGAGTACCCACTCACCTTGCTCAAATTTTGGGTGGTTTGATACTTCCACTTGACACACGCTCCCGCCTACCATGACATCATCAATTGCGACAGGATCGGCGTACGATTTAGCATCACTCATGCGGCCGCGCATGTAGGGGTCAAGTGAAAGATAAACACTACGCAGCAGTACTTCACCAGCGGCCGGTGTTGGTTTAGGCGCATGTTCTAAGCGAAAGTTGGCCGGCGTTGGTGCACCGACAGGGCGTGAAGCGAGTACAATGCGGCGGTTAGTTTGTTCAGTCATTGGAGAGTCCTTTATTATTTTAAATTAGACCAGTCGTCTAGTTTGGGTTTCAAAAAAACCGCTATCGAAATAGCGGGGTGAATCTTAACTAGGGCACTGGCCTTGCAAAATGTGTTCGGTGCTCGTAAGCGCTTGTGCAAGCCCTTGGTTATCTTGACGCAGTTTACTGAGCAAACTTGCGCCGAGCCAAAGGTTATAAAGCAATTCTGCGGTTTGCTGGCTGTGTTGTACGTGAATGGAGCCGTCGTCGATCCCTTGCTGGATACATTTTCCGACCGCCTCAATAATGCTATCTGCACCTTTAAGTAAAGCAATACGCATCGCATCAGACAAGTCTGAAACTTCAGCGCTTAATTTCACCACCAAGCAGCGCTGTGCGTTACATAAGCCATTGCTCTGCTCATACCAACATTGCCAGTAGTGCATCAGGTGTTGGTAGGCGTTGCCTTCTTCTTGGTTAAAAAGGGCATTAATACGCACTAAATAGTGCTGAAAGTAGTCCGTAATCAGTGCCTCGCCAAATTGCTCTTTTGACTTAAAGTAGTGATAGAAAGAGCCTTTGGGCACATCAGCGGTTTTTAATAATTCAGACAAGCCTACACTGGTGAAGCCTTTGGTTACGACCAGTTGGTAACCTACCTCAAGGATGTGTTGGCGAGTATCATGGGTTTTTGTATTCATGGACGGCACTATAATTTAAATTAGACCAGTCGTCTAGTTTTGTTTGCCCATATTGTATTTGTGCTACTGGCTATGGTTGTTGAATAACAGAAATGGACACTTCCTCCTTGAAGTGTCGCACTATTATTTATCTTTTAATGAGTTACTTATCTTTTAATGAGTTACTTATCTTTTAATGAGTGAGAGATGAGACTATTTTTCTGTCTTTAGCGTATCCGATGGCCAAATGAGGTTTTGCCCATTGCTGAGTTCAGCTTGAATACTCAAGGCTGGAACTATTTCCTTATCCTCTTTTTTATATGGCTGCGTAGAGAAATTGGCGGTAATTTTACTGCCATCACCAAAGGTTGTTTGTTGTACCATCCCTTGTTCATCAAGCCATTTAAAATCGACTAAAGGTTGGTTCCACACGACTTCATGGATTGGTGTAAACCCTTGTTGATAGCGGCGTAATTCGTTGACTCGAGCGCTGTTAGGCGTCGCTTCATCACGGCTAAGGTGAATCATCGCTGGGGTGTTATACAGCATGGCGATTAAATCTCGCTCCGCTTGCACGTTGGAAAACTTCAAACTATCGCTGTGCCAGTGGTGACTGTTGATCACCTCATCATGGAACACGGTTTGATAGAGAGGAATACGGTATTGCGGTGCAAATAACAGTGTTTTGTACGGCTCTTTGACTTGCGCGGGTTTGAAGAAAAAATCGGGCTTATTGTCTGGAAACCATGCCCCAAGAAAATAAGGCGATTGACGGTTAGTTTTCATATCCGGATCTGTCCAGCCAAATCCTACCGTTTCTAAACCATGAGCAAAGGCGAGCCCTTGTGTCGTCAGGCTGTTACCATCTTCAGAGCCGAGAACCACATTCTGTTCATTGGCTATCCAGCGCATGCGTTGATTAAATGCCTCCAGCATCGCGCTTTCTTTCATTCCTTGGCCTTCTTGGTATGAGTAATCTTCACGGGCCATTCCGGTTCCATCTACATCAAGAAACAGGCTGTTAAAGCGGCCATATTTTAAAATCGCCTCAATACGTTGTTGCACAAAACCTAATTGGCAGGCAGGGTTGAGATAAAAGCCGTTGCCACGAAACCCTTTTTGTTTTTTGCCGTCGGCGTTTTCTATCGCACATTGCTCACGCATTGCATCCGGTAGCTGCGCGGTAAGCCAACCATCGTTGATGCCTTTTGCAATGGCGGTATTGTAGGAGTCGTACACCCCAACTAAGTAGCCAGCTTGTTTTGCTTGGTCAACCACTTGTGGCTGGTAAAAGGCGGGCATCCAATTATCCAAACCTAACCATAAGTGTTGCAAACCAGCTGAGCTGAGTGCGTCGATCATGGAAGTCGATAGCCCCTGTCCCCAAGTGCTGGCATCACGTAGAAACGGTAGTTTCTGCTCTGCGAGCCATGCTTTTCGTGCCTGAGCGGCTTGATACTGGCTGGCGATCCCAGCCTCGTTATTTGAGGGCGACTCTTTGATCCAAGAGTTCAGCCCATTATTCACCTCTTCAATCAGCAAACGTTTATGATAGCGGCTTAAGAAATCTTTGCCCTTGATGAGCGGTTTGAGCTCTTTGAGCGCTTCGTTTGATGCTACCCACTGGGGCTGCTCAAAATACCAAGTTTTCAATGCCCAGAAGTCGCTAACATCTTGCTCAGAGAGTAAGTCTCTACCAAACAGATAGACATGGCTTGCGCCGATAAGCTCTTTTATGGCCGGATTTTGCTGCGCTTTCTGTTCGAGCGTTTGCGATAGTCCATTCTCTTTTCGCCACTGACGATAACGTTTTGCGCCATCTAACGGCGAGTTGCCAATAGAGATTTCCACCTCAAAAGGCTCATCTTTGTTGAGCAGAGTGAAAGCGTGCGTGGCTTGCATGTCCAGCTTGTTTTGCTTGGCGCTAAAATTGAGTTTGTTGTTGGTGGCGGTATTGAGTTGGTAGCTCACATACTGCTCATTGCCAGCTTCCACACTCCAAAATGGCATTTTGAGATCTTGGGTGGTATTGCTGGCAGAGCGTTCCGCTATGAGGTAGTTCACCCACTGTGGGTTATCAGTTGGAATCCGCATTCCTTCACTAAAAGGAAGAATGAGCGTTTTGCTTTGCTGCTCAGGCAGTTCAAACCACTGCACGGTTAACGGTTTAGCACGAGAGATTTTACTCTCGGCGCTCGCGGTAATCGACAGCTTCAATGTTTGTTGTAAATTGGCCTCGACCTTTAACTGGCTAGGAACAAGCAGCCAAGAGGCGTGATGTTGATTATCTTGTTGCAGTTGGCTGACTTGCTGTGGCTGGCCGTTAACGGTTAGCTGGCCTTGGTTAATGGTTAGCTGGGCATTTTGCTGCCAATCAATAGCAAAATTTTGTGGCTCTATTTGCACGGTTTGGTTTTGATTATGCAGTGTAATTGACGCCGGTTGTGATTGGCTAGCCAACGCCAAAAGTGGCGTACAAGTGATCAATAAAGAACAAAGTGGTTTATACATGGTTTGTCATTTCCAGTGTGTCTCGGTGTGTTGATTACATAAGAAATCGACAAATCAATTGTCACCCTGATGTCTTCATTGAGCCTGATTTGGCAGAGTCAAACGTTGTACATATTCCACTTTGATTGCTCCTTGATATTCGACAGTTTTGATCAGAGTACTGAGCCATTTAGCCGAGCTGGGGGATGAGCTTGGTTTGTCCAATAATTGCTGAGTATTACTCATAGCTACCATATCTTGCTGCTTGATTAACTGAAATTGGTCGTCAAACCATTGCCAAGCAAGGCTTGTTGGGGGGCAGTTTGTCAATGCTGTGGGGGACTCAAGCGCTAGTGGGTAGCCACCGTTGGGAGAGGCGGATTGCAACCATGTGGAGCCAAAAGGCATGGTAAGAACTAACCAATAGTGTTGTTTGTCGAGTGTCAGTCGATAAACGCCATCTTGTGGAGCAAAGAGCAGTTCTGGGCTTTCTAATTCTATGTAAGGGGCTGATGACGTTACTTGGCTCTGTGAGATGAACAAGCCATTGTCAGGGCCAAGAAGTTCAACCTGGCTAGGCAGCTTCGCTCCCTCCATTGATAATTTGAACTGGTAACCTTGCTGCATCACGTTGGTTTTTTTTTGTATCGAGACTTTGATCAGCGCCGCATTTGGTACCACATCGCTTAAGAGCTGTTGGCCACATTGGGTTTGTTCAATAATGGCATGCTTGACGCTTGCCCAGTGTGGCGTGGCAATGGTTTGGTTATTGAGTACGAGGATCAACTCTTGCCAGGCAAGCTGTGGCTGATGGTTCGCTAAAGCGCGATAGGTTGATTGCAGTGGTGTGGCCATAAACCAATCATCACTCACGGCGTGGCTTGGATTAACGACGAACAGTGCAAACAGCCAAAGGTTACGCATTGGACACCTCGACTAAACGATACCCAACGCCACGAACGGTTTCGATATTGAGTGAGGGTAACTGCTGCCTCAGCTGTAAAACATGATTATCGACGGTTCGAGTTGAGGGAAAGGCTTGGTAGCCCCACACTTTATTGAGTAGTTCATCACGGTGAAAAACACGTCCTTGGTTTTGAACCAGCAGCAGTAATAGCTGAAACTGTTTCGGTTTTAGCGTCATCAACTGCTCACCTAAGGTAACGCTGCGCTTTGAGAGATCAATGGCAATGTCAGCGTAGGAAAGCAAGCTTTCTCCTAATGGTCGCAGTTGCGCTTGAATTCGCGCCAGTAATTCTTGTTGCGAAAATGGCTTGGTGACGTAGTCTTTCGCCCCCGCCATCAGACCTGCTATTTTTTGCTCAACCTCGATTTTGGCCGTCAGGATGATCACTGGCACGGCTTTGGTCATTAGCCATTGAGGCAGATGATCCAAGCTGTCTCCTTGAGCCAGTTGTCTATCTAAAATCACCAAATCGGCGCGAAACCATGCTTTTTTGACTTGTGAGAGCTGCTGTACCCACAAACAATCAAAACCTTGCTGTAGCAAGTAATCATGCAAACCTTGCCCGAGTAGGGGATCATCTTCGACCAATAACAGTGTGTTCATAATGGTAATTCCAATTGGCAGCGAGTGGGGTGGGCTTTACACGTCAGTTTGCCACCCATTTTAAGCATCAAATGGCTCACAAGACGGAGCCCAATCCCCATATTGGAAGCCGTGCGAGAACGGGAAAATAGCCGTTTTAGACGAGAGGGAAACTCGCCTTCATCGCTAACGCAAAGCCGCAGTTGAGTGTCAGTCACGCTGGCCGTTATTGAGATTGTCCCTTGACCATGTTGCTTGGCATTACGGATCAAGTTATCCAAACAGATCCCAAGCCAGTAATACGGCAGTGTGAGCTCGATATCTTGTGTCAGTTCATAGCTGAGTTCGTGTTTCGCTACGCAGTGATCTAACCAATCTGAGAGATAAGCGGTTTGACATTGAAACGGCTCATTTGGGTCGCTACTCAAAAATCCTTTACTGGTCTGAGCAAGCTGAGCTAAACGTTGGTGATCGGCCAGTAAGCGGCCGAATGTATCTTGGGCCAGCTCTGGCAGAGTATCAAATTGCTGGCGAAACTGCTCAACGGTCAAGCCAAGACTGGTGATAGGGGTGCGTAGTTCATGCGTCAGCAACTGTAAAATAAAGCGTTTTTCTTTGGCTTGTTGGCGGCGTAACCAGAGCGTCCTACTCAGCGTTGTTGCGAGCAACAGCAGTAATATGACTGATACCCACAGTGAAATATTGGGTTTTTCTTGGCTAGAGACACACAGATTACTGTAGCGTAATTGGCAACTTTGAGTAGCCGCTGTGATGGCCGACAATACCAATTGCTGATCGAGCGCGACTTTTTTCCATTGCAATGCGCTTAGTACGCGAATACCGAAATCGCCACTGATCCATAGCCGTTGTTGACGGTCAATATAAGCGCGATAACCGCTGACCAAGGCATCTCGCCCTGCCGTTTCTAAATCGGTAAAAAAGGTGTACAGCGGATGATGAGGGTTAGAGAGAGTCGTGTAGGGCTGTAGCTCGGCGTTTTGCTCGGCCGTTATGTTATGAGTAGAAAAAGCTAAGTATCGCTCTGCGTAGCTCCCGCCTGCAGGATGCAGAAACGGAGCAGTCTTAAACCAACGGATGGGCAATTCATCGCCTTGGCATAAAGCGAGTTCAAACGACGCTGCTTTTTGCAATTCAGGGCGTGATGCCAAGGTTTTTGATAAACCGGGCGACAGTGCGCACTGTGAGGCTATCGCTTTGAGCTCGGTTATGGTTTGCCATGAATAACGGGAAAAATCAGGATAGGCGCTGGCGCTGAGCAGAAGATCGACAGGGTATGAGTTAATACTTTGCAATGGCAAGGCTCGTGCAGCCGATAGCGATTCGGCTTGGCGTAGAAAATGCTGCCAACGATCTTGCAGCGTTTGCTCTTGCCCGTGTGCTAGGTTTGATTGTCCTAGCACTGCGGTGAGTGTGATCAAAAGGTACAGCAGCCGTGTTCTCAACGTTAAGCACTTAGAAAAAGGTTCGCATTCACGAAATTATAGCTGTGCTAAGTCAGGATTTGTCACCTCAATGTCACTAAAGCGGAATGTCGATCAAAACTCGGCATCCACCGTGAATGTCATCCTTTGCTTGGTATAAGGATGATCAAAGCTCAGCGACTCAGCATGTAGATGTAAACGCGCTCCTTTCGTGCCATAAAGATCGTCGCCAACGATGGGCAGGTTGAGTCCTTCCACATGAGCGCAATGCACGCGCAATTGGTGGGTTCGTCCTGTTTTGGGGTAGAGGTAGACTTTACTGAATCCATCTCGGCATTCAATTAATTGCCAGTGAGTGTCAGCGGGTTTGCCATGTTCAAAACAGACCAATTGACGCGGCCTGTCATCTAAATCGCCCCGCAGCGGTAAGCGAATGTCACCATGCGATTGCTGTAATTCACCAGCGAGTAAGGCAAGATAGCGTTTTTCAACGCCGCGAGTAATAAATTGCTTCTGCAGGCTTTTATTGGCTCGGCGGGTGAGAGCAAACACCAATAAACCTGAAGTAGACATATCGAGGCGGTGGATCACAAAAAGCCCTTCATCTGAGCTAAACGTTTGTTGCAGACGAGTATAAACCGAGTCCTGAATGTTGACTCCGGGAACGGATAGAAACTCGGCAGGTTTGTTGACGACAACAATGGCTTCATCCTGATAGATGATGTCGATCTCTTTGCCTTGCGCTGGGTTATGCAATAGCGGGTTATCATCGAGCTTCAGCCCATCAAGCATGTGAGCCAAAATCGGTTGGCACTTGTTTTGACAAGCAGGATAGAATTTCTTGTGTTGACGAATTTCAGATTTTGGTGACGCTCCCCACCAGAATTCGGCGAGTGAAATCGGTGTCATCTGATGTTGAAACGCGTAGTGCAGCAATTTTGGTGCGGCGCATTCTCCAGATCCTGCTGGTGGAACAGGGTTAGCCGTAAGACGGAAAATCTCCCCCAGAGATTTTTCAGTGCCGTATTGATTGAGAAATCGATAGTGAGAAAAAAGTCGTTGCTGCAACGCATTAGAGAGATTTTTACGCTGCTCTTTTAACGCATCAATCTGTTCTTGAAATGCGTCTATTTGCGCTTGTAGTTCGTTGAGGTTGACGTCCCATTTTCGTTTTAATTGCTTGAGGAACGTTTTTTCAGCCACACTTTGTTTGGCGAGACAATCTAAGGTTTCACGCAATTGTTGGGCATCATTTGATTGTTCGGCAAGGATGCGTTGCTGTTTACGCTGTTCACGACCTTGAATCATCAGTTGGCGATGCGCTTCTAATTCATCTTGCGCCTGCTGTTGGGCCGTGGTCCATTGCTGCTGAAGTAGCGCACGCTGTGGATCGCACTCCAATTGTTCAACTTGCTGATTAATTTGATTGATTGGCACGCTGCCTTCCAAGAAAAAACCATCGTTAGTGAGCATGTCAAATATAGGCGGCACAAAATGCGGCAGCAGGTTTTGCTCAGCTAACTTCCCCGAGAATGCAGACAGGTACCCTAGCTCTCCACTTTGTTTACGCACCACTAAAACGCCAAACATTTTCCCGATAGCTTCCGGATGCTGGTTTAGCACGCCGTGATTATCGAGTCCAAAATTATGTTGCCAATTCTGCTGGTTCAGCAGGTGTTGTTGCAGCTGGCTTGCCGCTAATTCGCTTAGCGGATGCGGCTCGTAACAAAATGGGAAAGTAAAGCGCTCAGGCAGAGAGTAGCCTTCAATAGGTTTTTTAAAGGTAGTAAAACAGGGCGCTGGTGCTGGCATTTTCTCTGGCTCGCAGTGGATGGTGGTGGAGAACGCAGAATTGTACTGATTTGACCTAAAAATGCCAGTTTCTGGTTGAACGGCGATGATGACACGATTAATTAATGTAACTAGCTTATTAATATCATTAATATAGCCTAGTGAATCCCAAAAAAATAAGTTAACAGTGTCGATTTAACCTGATGCTATGCGTTTATTTAAAACATATAGAATGATTGGAGGATTAATTCATTTTATTTCTTTGCAAAGCAATGTCAGCTTTGTGTTAATTTTTTGTCATTAATTCTGTTTGTGGTGATTGGTTCCTGATTCTATTTAATTTAATGAGTGTATTGTTTTTAATTTTGATGGGTAAAGGCTGAGTATTGATTATCATATAGGCAATATTATGCCCGCTCGGGCAATTTGTTGCTCGGATGGGCAATTTTTTGCCCGCCCGGGCTGTGGGGCTTTATTCTTAAGTAAGCATAATTGAAGGGAATGATTTTTGCTTACGTGTTTATGGATAAATGGTTAGTCAGTTAAGGAAATATAATGAGTCAGAGTATTGTAGTGGGTAATATGGAAACGGTTCATGATGGATTTCTGCCAACGTCTATCATTGTGTGTTCCGCAAGCGTCAAGTTTGGAAGTCGCGTTAATGTGGATTAATAAAACATATGCCATTTTAGCGCTCTCCTTATTTCCTTCGATGGTGTTACATGCTGAGCAAGAAACGTCTGCAGCAGAAGTGTATGAAGTAGGAAATATGTCTCCAGAAAAAGCGTTTGCTACCGGACGACTGCTTCGAGCGCAATACAAAAATATGGAATCGCGACCATACCTCCAGTACGCGGCAGACAACGACAATTCGGATGCCGCCTTTCTCTACGCGATGGAGCTTTCGAACTACAAAACGACCATTAGAACGCCTCCTGAAGCGCGTGAATATCTGCTTAAAGCCGCAAAATTAGGCAATCGTCGCGCCATGAAACATCTTTATACTGATGCTAAGTGGTTAAGAGATCGCGATGTGCAGTATTGGAAAAGCCAGTATTACGATAGTTTGATTCGTCTAGGACGAGATGATCCTGCACAAGCCACTTACGAGCTTGCCCAGTTTTACAAAGGTATGGATAACGAGATGTATAGCTACTATCTCGATAAAGCGGTCAGTTTTAATCATCCACGAGCATTGATGGATAAAGCAAAGCAAGTTCAAGCGGGTGGAGGCGTGTTTTTAATGCCTGGAGAAAGGGAGACCAAGGTGAGAGAGCTCTATCTCGCGGCTGCGAAGACAAACTATATCCCTGCGATGAGACGCTACATCGGTATTTTAGAGAGCAAAGGCCGTTTTGAAGCTGCCTATCAATGGCGACTGATGGCGTTAGAGCAAGGTGATATTACCTCTTTAGCAACGGTAGTTAAGATTCTGCTCGGCGATAGCGCGCCCTATCATTTTGTGACTCCCGATCGGATCAAAGCGCAAGCCTATTTAGACTTGTACCTCGCTTACGCTGGTACTGAGCGCATGCAATCACTCTACTCTACGTTACAATTAGAGGAAGAAAGCCTAGCTGGTAAGATGAGTTATGAGGAAAAGCAGCAAGCTCATGATATATTTATTAACTATAAGAATAATCTGAGTTTTTATTATCATGATGTCTTTTGGGATATTAATTAGTTAAATTATACAGTATTAGAAACGGCATATTTTTTTGGGTGAAGATCATGTTTTTGTGATTTTTTATATTTAAAATGCTCCTATATGAATAGAATGTGCCGAGAATTTTAAATCCCAACGAAAAATATCGATAAATCTGATGGGGTAATTTAGGGAAGAATTTAACAGCTAATGCTCATTAATGAGTTTTATTTTTTAAGTGCTCATTAAAATCTACCAGATAATAAATATTAAGAGACTTGAGTTCTATTAGAACTTAAGTCCAATAGATTTAACTTTAATTTTTACAACGTTATGTAACCCTCGGCCTGAGTAAGTGGTAACTAAGTTTAGCTACGCTCTTGTCCGTAATTTTGACAATGATTGGCATAGGTATTGGAGACGTAATATGTCTAAAGAAGGAAGTGTAGCTCCTAAAGAGCGGATTAATATTAAGTATATTCCAGCAACGGGAGATGCACAGGCTGAAGTTGAGTTACCGCTAAAAACTCTGGTGGTGGGTGATTTTAAAGGCCATACCGAAGAGACCCCACTTGAAGAGAGACAGACCGTTTCAGTGGACAAGAACAACTTTGAAGCGGTTATGCGTGAAAGCGATTTGAAACTGACCACTACAGTGCGCAATAAACTGAGTGGCGATGAAAATGCTGAGCTTCCTGTTGAGCTTAGTTTCAAATCTCTTGCTGACTTCGAACCGGATTCAGTGGCAGCACAAGTTCCAGAATTAAATAAATTGGTTGAGCTACGCCAAGCTCTTGTGGCCTTAAAAGGTCCTTTGGGCAATATTCCCGCGTTTAGAGAGCGTCTACAAGAGCTACTAAATTCGGAAGAATCGCGTGAAAAACTTCTATCTGAGCTAAGCATAGTGAGCGGCAAAGAAGAAGAGCCTCAAGCATAAGGCTTGATCAACCCAACTTTTTATTTAATCAAATTTAGGAACGAAATTGATGTCTACTACTGAAGCCGTCTTAGAGAGACAAAGTGCCACCCAAGGCAGTTTACTTGATGAAATCATGGCACAAACGCGCATTGCACCGACTGAAGAAGGGTATGATGTTGCGAAGAAAGGGGTTGCTGCGTTTATTGAGAATCTCATCGGTTCGAATCAAACGGAAGAGCCGGTTAACAAATCACTCGTTGATCAAATGCTGGTTGAGCTTGATAAGAAAATCAGTGCTCAAATGGATGAGATTTTGCACGAAGAGCGTTTCCAGCAGATGGAATCGTCATGGCGTGGTTTGAAACTGTTTATTGACCGTACCGATTTTCGTGAAAACAACAAGGTCGATTTGTTGCATGTAACGAAAGGCGAGTTGCTTGAAGACTTTGAATTTGCACCAGAAACGACGCAATCCGGTCTTTATAAGCACGTTTATTCTTCTGGTTATGGCCAATTTGGTGGTGAGCCGACTGGCGCTATCATCGGTAACTTTGCTTTCACGCCATCAACCCCTGACATGAAGCTACTGCAATACATGGGTGCACTTGGTGCGATGGCTCATGCTCCATTCATTTCTAGTGTCGGCCCTGAGTTTTTTGGTATCGATTCTTTTGAAGAGCTACCAAATATCAAGGATCTTAAGTCAACATTTGAAAGCCCTAAATACACTAAATGGCGTTCTCTACGTGAATCAGAAGATGCGCGTTACCTTGGCTTGACTGCGCCTCGTTTCTTATTGCGCGTACCTTATGATCCAACAGAAAACCCAATTAAATCATTTAATTATGTGGAAAGTGTCAGCGCTTCACACGAACACTATCTATGGGGTAACACCGCGTTTGCTTTCGCTACTCGTTTAACCGATAGTTTTGCCAAGTACCGTTGGTGTCCAAACATCATTGGCCCACAAAGTGGCGGTGCGGTTGAAGATCTGCCAGTACACGTGTTTGAATCGATGGGTGCACTGCAAAGTAAGATCCCAACTGAAGTGTTGGTGACTGACCGTAAAGAGTTTGAATTAGCAGAAGAAGGTTTCATTGCTTTAACCATGCGTAAAGGCAGTGATAACGCCGCATTCTTCTCTGCAAACTCGATCCAAAAGCCAAAAATATTCCCGAATACCAAAGAAGGCAAAGAATCAGAAACCAACTACAAGTTGGGTACGCAACTGCCATATATGATGATCATCAATCGCCTTGCACACTACGTCAAAGTGCTACAGCGTGAGCAAATTGGTGCTTGGAAAGAGCGTCAAGATCTTGAACGCGAGCTTAATGGTTGGATCAAACAGTACGTGGCTGACCAAGAAAATCCACCAGCAGACGTACGTAGCCGTCGTCCTCTTCGTGCTGCAAAAATCGAAGTCATGGATGTTGAAGGTGAACCAGGTTGGTATCAGGTCTCTCTCTCTGTTCGTCCTCACTTTAAGTACATGGGCGCGAACTTTGAATTGTCATTGGTTGGTCGATTAGATCAAGCATAACCATGACTTATATTGCACCTGAAGAGAGTGCATTTGGTGTCGGCTTCTTTGAACGTTTAGAAGCTGGCACCAAGCCTATGTCTTTGACCCAAGGGCCAAATGCATGGGATGTGCTCCAATCAATCAAACGCAATGTTTCCAATATTTTGAATACTCGCATGGGTGAGGCACAAAGTGCTCCAACGTTAGGTTTAGTGGATTTTAACGATGCAACGTTAGAAACCTTAGACTTATCGCTGCGGATTAAGCTTGCGATACAAAGCTGCTTAGATGTGTATGAGCCCCGTTTACGAAATATTGTGATTCGATCCGAGTCGGACGTGTTTAGCCCTTTGATGCTGCGCTTCCATATTGTGGCCGAAATAAACAGTGATGCGTTACATGAGAAAGTGCAGTTCAACCTGCTACTGGATCAAAACCGAAAGTACCGAGTGTATTAGAAAATTATGGCTCAAGATAAGTACTTCAGAGAAGAGCTTGCTTTCCTTAAAGAACAAGGAAAGCATTTCACTGAAATTCATCCTCAACTCTCTCGCTTTTTACACGGTAAAACGACGGATCCTGATGTCGAACGTTTATTGGAAGGCTTCGCCTTTCTCACCGCTCGCTTGCGCGAAAAAGTTGAAGATGAATTTCCTGAGCTAACGCACTCCATCATCAATATGCTGTGGCCAAATTACTTACGTCCTGTGCCGAGCATGAGTATTGTCTCGTTCAAGCCGGATAAAAGTGTCAGTGATAAGCAGCAAATCGCTCGTGGCACTCAGCTCGATAGCAAGCCTGTTTTCGGCACCAAATGTCACTTTAGAACCTGTCGTGACGTGCAGATTTACCCACTGAAATGTACTGACGTCACTGCGCAACATACTAGAGAAGCGACCATCATCGAAGTGTCGCTTAATATGTTGGGTGAGATAAGCGTCGGTGATGCGCATCTTGATGCTCTGCGCTTTTACTTAGGTGGTGATAAATACAGCTCACAAATGCTCTATTTATGGCTCAACCACTACCTCGATAAGATTTCTGTTGAAGTCGCGGGGGTAGAATTTACGCTGCCGCGCAATAGCTTCCAAACGGTCGGGTTTGATAGCGAGCAGTCGCTTTTGCCCTATCCTTCCAATGTGTATGAAGGTTATCGCGTTTTGCAGGAATACTTGTCGTTTCCTGAAGCATTTCATTTTGTTGACATTACCCGTCTGGCTAGCGTAGTGCCGAAATCAGTGCATGGTGCGTTCAAACTGAAAATCAGTTTTTCGAAAACCTTGCCAGCGGACGTTCGAGTGCGTCAGGATAATTTCCAGTTGTACTGCACCCCTGTCATTAATTTGTTTGAACATGATGCCGATCCGATCGATTTAACGGGCAAGCGTTCAGAGTATCGCATTATTCCCTCTAGTCGTTACCCTTCTCACTATGAAGTGTTCAGCGTTGACGGCGTGTTCGGTTGGCAAGACAAAACTCAAGCCAGCCAACGAATTCGGGGTGAAAAACGTGTCTATTCAGCATTTGAAAGTTTTCAGCATGAAGTGGAGCGGGTTCGAAATCGTGAAGCGCTCTACTACCGCACACGAGTGAGAGACAGTATCCGTGGCGATGGATTTGATAATTTCATCTCTTTCATTCGCGGAGATGAAACGCAATCCATGCATGTCGATGAAGCCATCTCGCTCAAACTCACCTGCACCAATCGCTTATTACCGCTCGAACTCGGTGTCGGTGACATTTGTGAGCCGACAGACAGCTCGCCCCCCTTTGCCACTTTCAGCAATATTACCGTGCCTTCACAATCTCTGCGCCCAGTACTGGATGGCAGTCTATTGTGGGTATTGATTTCTAACTTATCGCTGAATTATTTATCGCTGCTGTCCAAAGATGCCTTAAGCAGTGTGTTGCGAGCTTACGATTTCAGAGCCTTGGTGGATCGCCAAGCGGAGCGTGTTGCGCGTTTGCGTCTTGAAGGGATCCAAAAAATTGAGTCGCAACCCGTGGATAAAATATTGCGCGGTTTGCCAGTGCGAGGGCTGCAATCGACGATTCATATTGATCAAAACTGTTTTGGTTCAGAAGGGGAGCTTTACCTCTTTGGCACAGTGCTTAGCCACTTTTTTGCCCTCTATGCCAGCATCAATTCGTTTCATGAGCTGATCGTTATTAACGCGTCCAATCAAGAGAAGTACACATGGGGAACACAGACAGGAATGCAGCCATTGATCTAGAGATGGCTGCGGCGGCTGTGCCGGAGCCTCTACTGGGTTTACCAAGCGATGTACGAACGTACAACTTCTACCAGTTGGTGGAACTGCTGCAAAAACTTAATGCGTTTAATCCTGAATCAGAAGATTGGGAGCGGACATGCCAGTTGGTATTCAGTGCCAACCCCAGTTTAGGCTTTGCACCAGCAGACGTAACGGATTTACGTGAGTTCGCGGATGAGCGCCTGATCTTACAAACCAATTTTTTTGGATTAACTGGGGCACAGTCACCGTTGCCTGGTTTTATTTTGCAGCAATTGGTCGAAGAAGATCCCGGTGGTTTCAAGCGGCCCTTTTTAGATTTTTTCAATAACCGGTTGATTAACCTTGTGTATCGCGTATGGCGAAAGTATCGCTATTACGTCCGTTTTCAAGCGGGTGCGCAGGATCAATTTTCATCACAGCTGTTTGCTTTAGTCGGTTTGGGTGATGCGGACTTGCGCGGCGAAACACCGATAAATTGGTGCAAGATGCTGGCTTATGCGGGCACTTTGGCTGGCCGAAGTCGTTCACCGCAAGTGGTGTCTGGCATCATCGCGCACTGTTTTGATCTACAAGAAGTCAGTATTCGCCAGTGGGTTCGACGCAAAGTCCGGATAGAGCCTTATCAGCAGTTTTGCTTAGGTAAGCAGAATGGTGAGCTTGGGATCAACAGCATGTTGGGTGAGTCAGTGATGGACTGTAACGGTAAGTTTGTTATCTGTATCAAAAACTTAACTCGAGAACGATTTGCCGATTTTTTGCCATCAGGCAAAGAACATCAACCGCTGTGTAAGTTGGTGGAGTTTATTTTACGAGAGCAGATGGCTTACGACCTTGAGCTGACCATGCACGAGAGCGAGGCTCCGGTGATGAGTTTATGTCATGACAGTGGTGTGGCTTTGGGTTGGTCATCATTTTTAGGGCGCGATTTGGCGGACAAAAGCGTGCTTATACAAGTAAGGCAATAGCGATATGCAGAAGAAGCAAACGCTTTCAATGGTAGTGACGAATGTGCAACTACTGGAATCAGGATTATCTGCACAAGCGATGTTTAATGTGCAAGGCGGTGTGATTGGCTCTGCAAGTGATGCGCATTGGCAGCTTCGTGACGGTAAAGGGAAAATTCAAAATCATCACTGTTCAATCCGTGTGATTGATGGTGCGTTTTGCATTCAAGATCTGGTTGGTAATACCTATGTTAATGGTTCCCATAAGCCGTTAGGGCAAGGTGCTTCGGCTAAGTTGGAGCATAAAGATGAGGTGGCCATTGGACCTTACCAAATTCGTGTCATTTTTGGTCAAGTGGGTGAAGACGATTCTCTGATTAATGGCTCTTTGGATCAGCTGTTTGCTAAAGAGGGGCTCGATCTACTCAAAGATGGTCCATTGGATGATATCAGCCGCGACGAGGATGAACCAGAGCCAAGTTCAATGGACCCTATCGCCGCTTTAGATGATTTATTGCAAGGCATTAAACAAGAAGAGTCGTTGCTTGAAGAGACGGAAAAACCACTCGCACAAGCACAACATTCATTAGTGCCAGAATACGATAGCCAGCAGTCGCAACTGCAGTTTACGCCTCAAGCTGACAGCGAGTATGAGATGACGTCATCGATTCGATTAAAGAAAATTCTCGGTTTTGGCAAAACCTCCACCGATTTACCACCTATTCCGGCTGTTGAGCACCATGAGACTGCGCAACCACCGACTCATTTGAACATTAATAACAGCATTTACAACGTACCTGAGGGCTTAGCGATGGACGATAAAGTATTAGATCTACTTGAGGAAGAAGTGGCGAGAAGCTACCACCCTCACTCCGAGCAACACAACAGCTCGTCAAACAATGCATCACACTTATTGACCGGCCCCATGCTCACCGGGTTAGGTGTTGACGTTGGCAATAGCCACGATATGGCGAAAATGCACATGCTTTCAGAAGAGCTTGGGCAATCGTTGCAAGCGTGTGTGCAAGGTTTGCTTGAGCTTCACCAGCAAGTGAGTGAAGGGCGTTTTGGTATGATGAATCGTAACTTGCAACCGATTGAAGATAACCCACTTCGCTTGGGGCTATCATACGAAGAAACCATTCGTACTCTGTATGATGCTGATAAAAGTGTGGTGCACTTGTCTGCCCCAGCGGCGATTGCCGAAAGCCTAAAAAATGTGCGCGACCATAACGAAGCAATGCAGCACGCCACTAGCGAAGCCCTAAATCAGATTCTTAATGCCTTTTCTCCTCAAGTGCTACTGCGCCGTTTCCAACATTACAAGCGCAATAGTGATGCACAGAATCACTCTTCAGATGCTTGGGCGTGGGAGATGTATTGCCACTACTACCAAGAGCTCACTTCTAATCGCCAAAAAGGATTTGAGAAACTGTTTTGGGAAATTTTCGAGCAGTCTTACGACAAGAAAATTCGTGAAAAACAGCTGGAGCTATAACGGTGAACAAGCGGTCTTTTGTCCTGCTGATGCTACTGACGGTATTAACCGCCTGTAGCTCATCAGAAAAGTATGAGCCAGCCACACAGCCGACCAAGGTAACGTTCAGTCTCGTTAGTGATGAAGGTACTAACCCCAATATTTGGGGTGAAGCGTCGCCGATAGAGGTTCAAGTGTTTGAGCTCAAAGATGATTCGATGTTTATGTCTGCTGATTATGACCAAGTAAAAGCAGACTACAAAAAAGCGTTACGCAGCAATTTTATCGCCAATTACGATTATGTAATGACACCAGGCCAGTTTAAGTTTGTGAACGCGTTCGAGATTGATGAAGGCACGAACTACATTGGGGTCATAGCGCATTTTGCTGAACCTGAGCTGAGTGAATGGAAAAAGGCCGTCAAAGTGCTTAACAAAGGTAGGGAATACCATCTTTTGATGTATTTCAAAGACTACGATGTAAAACTGGAAAGGGTGGAATAACAAGATGTTTGCGCGTAATCGTGTCATTTGGAATGAAGGTCTATTCATTAAACCGCAGCATTTCCAGCAGCAGCAACGCTATTTTGAATATCATATTGATGAACGCATCTCATCAGTCAGTGGCTATCTTTACGGAGTATCAGAGTTATCACTTAACCCTGAATATCTCTCTTTTGGTCGTATCGCGATCGAACGTGCGGTAGGCATTATGCCTGATGGAACCGTTTTCCGTATTCCTCAGGAAGATGTGTTGCCAGATGCGCTCGAGATTGCCGATGCTTCGCTTGCAAACCAGTTGGTCTATTTAGCGGTGCCACTTCGCAGTGAATCGTTAATGGAGATTAACTGGCCTGAAGAGCGTGGAACAGGGCGTTACTTAAGCAATCGTTTAGAAGTGCGTGATGTGCATACCGTGCGCGGTGACACCACGACGCTAGATGTCTCACCTGTTCGTGTGCAGTTGATGCTTGAAAAAGAAGACAGAAGCTCTTATGCCTCAATTGCGATCGCTCGTATTTTAGAAAAACGTCCTGATGGCAGTGTCGTACTCGATCCGGACTTTATTCCGTGCCATCTTAATGTTGCGAGCAATGCGGCTTTGCACCGTTTTATTAACGAAATATCCGGGTTAATGCGCGAACGTGCCAAAAACATTGCTCAACGTATCAGCTCTCCCTCTCAAGGCGGGGTCGCGGATGTGTCTGATTTTATGCTGTTGCAAGCCCTGAATCGCTTACAACCCCAGATGCAACACTTGGCAGAGCTACGCAGTTTGCACCCGGAACGTTTATTTGAGTGCCTGTCATGCGTATGTGGAGAATTGGCTACATTTACCGATGAAAGTCGTTTACCACCGAGCATCCCGAGCTACAACCATGAAATGCCGACCCACTCTTTTGGGCCGCTGATCCGCAACTTAAGACAGAGCCTAAGTATCGTGCTTGAGCCTAGAGCGGTCTCGATTCAGTTGGATAAACGTAAGTACGGCCTGATGGTTGCCCCAATCCACGACCCTCAACTGGTTGAAAGCGCAGAATTCATCATCGCGGTGAAAGCACGCATGCCATTAGATGAACTGCGTCGTCTCTTTACTCAGCAGACCAAAGTATCGTCAGTGGAGAAAATCCGCGAGCTCATTTCACTGCAATTACCGGGCATTCCAATTACACCGTTACCAGTGGCACCAAGGCAGCTGCCTTACCACGCCGGTTATACCTATTACCAATTGGATAAAACCAGCTCAGCATGGTCGATGTTAGGTCGCTCAAGTGGTTTTGCTTTCCATGTCGCGGGTGCGTTTGAAGATCTTGACCTGCAATTCTGGGCGATTAGGAGCTGATGATGGCCATTGATAAAAAAAACACCCAATACAGCGGTCTGCTTTTTGACAGCGTCGAGCAGATCAACCACGACCAAGATTACTGGTTTCAACTGCGTGGTGATAACCCTAATGTTTTGATTGATGCAGCTACCCCTCTGTTTGGTTTGTCGCTGCGGGTACGCAGCTTGTCAGAGTGCGAAAACATTGAGCAGATCTACAAACAGACGGTAGAAGAGATTAAAGCGATTGAAATCGAGCTTGCCGAGCAAGGGTTTGAGCATGCGATTTTGATGGCTTATCGCTACATTCTGTGTGCGTTTTTGGATGAAGCCGTCATGGGAACCGAGTGGGGTGCATCCAGTGTGTGGGCTGAACATTCCATGCTGTCTCGTTTCCACAGTGAGACTTGGGGTGGCGAAAAAGTGTTTACCATCTTAAGTCGCTTGGAAGGTGAACCTAAACGTTATCGCGCGTTGCTAGAGTTTATCTATCAATGCCTAGTGTTAGGTTTTGAAGGTAAATACCGTGTGATGGAAAGTGGCCACAACGAGCGTGAAAAGGTGATCAGTCGTTTACATGACACCGTCAGTTCGTTGGATGAAAACGAGCCGAAGGAACTGACCTCCGCCACCGACCATGTGGTGAAATCAAAATATAAGTTAAGCAGGCAGTTACCGGTTTGGTCAGTACTGCTTGGTTTTGTCATTATTTGGGTCGGTGTGTTTTTAGGCTATTCCTATTTACTGCACAGCCAATCGGCAGACGTATTAAACCAATTGAACCAAATACTCTAATTATAAAAGGCTAGGTGATTGTAGTGATCCGTATTGAATTACCCACATTAATTTCAAAACTCAATGAACAGAGTAAGCTAGCCCTAGAGCAAGCCGCTTCATTATGTATTGAACGTCAGCACCCAGAAGTGACCTATGAGCATTTCCTGCATGTGCTGTTAGAGAACCCACTTTCGGATGTGCGTGTGATAGCTAAGCACGCTAACTTAGATGTGGAAACCGTAAAACAAGCCATCAGTGCAAGTTACGCTCGTGAACAAGTGTTAGATACCTATCCAGCATTCTCGCCACTGTTGGTTGAGCTATTGCAGGAAGCTTGGTTGCTTTCCACTACCGAGTTGAATCAGAACCAGTTGCGTTCTGGTGTGGTGTTTTTAGCCGCGTTGATGCGCGCTGATCGTTATCTACCAATTAAACTAATCCGTCTTTTTGAACACATCAACAAAGAGAGCCTAAACAAAGGGTTTGATACGCTGCTGCAAGACTCTTCCGAGTCGGCGGTTGAAAAAAGCAAAGCGGGTTCTCAAGCTCCTGCCGCGCTGGATGCAGCGTCATCTTCGCCACTGCATAAATACTGCACCAATGTCACGGCGCAAGCGCGTAACGGCGAACTGGACCCAGTATTGTGTCGTGAAAACGAACTCAATTTGATGATCGACATCTTGTGTCGTCGTCGTAAAAACAACCCCATCGTTGTGGGAGACGCTGGTGTCGGTAAAAGCGCCATGATTGAAGGGCTTGCATTGCGCGTCGTTGCGGGCAATGTGCCGACACAGTTGCAAAATGTAGAGTTGTGCTCACTCGATCTAGGCTTGTTACAAGCGGGTGCTTCAGTCAAAGGTGAATTTGAAAAACGTCTTAAAGGCGTGATTGACGCGATCAAAACCTCGCCTAAACCGATCATTTTGTTTATCGATGAAGCGCACACTTTAATTGGTTCTGGCAACCAAGAGGGTGGCAGTGATGCGGCCAACTTGCTCAAACCAGCTCTTGCGCGAGGCGAGCTCAGTACTGTCGCAGCCACCACATGGAAAGAGTACAAAAAGTATTTTGAAAAAGATCCTGCGCTGACTCGTCGTTTCCAGTTAGTGAAATTAGAAGAGCCGAGCATCAGCCAAGCAGTAGATATTCTGCGCGGCTTGAATCGTGTTTACGAAAAAGCCCATAACGTATTGATTACTGATGATGCATTGAAAGCCGCCGCCGAGCTTTCAGCGCGTTACATTTCAGGTAGACAACTGCCGGATAAAGCGATTGATGTGTTGGATACTGCTTGCGCGCGTATTGCAATTAATATCACCACACCGCCGAAGCGCTTAGCGCAACTAGAGACCGCTTGCCATCAACGTCAACTTGAAATTGATATGCTTGAGCGTGCTCAATATTTAGGTCAAGTGGTTGATTCGCATCGCTTGGATGAGCTATGTAGTCAAGAAGTGGCCGATGAAGCTGAAAAAGCGGCCTTGACTCAAAGCTGGCAAGAGCAAAAAGCGATCATTGAGCGCATTATTACCCTACGCGATCAGCTCTTAGATGGCGATGAGGATCATGGTGAGCAGACCCAAGTTGAGCGTGATGAGTTACTTGTTCAATTGCAGGAGCAATATCGAGCTTTAGAAGAGATCCCTCATAATGATCGCCTCATGCATCCACAAGTCGATGCTCAGCAAATAGCGGAAGTTATTGCGGACTGGACGGGCGTGCCCGTTGACCAAATGAACAGCGATGAGCTGCATAAAATCACCCACCTGACGGCTATTTTAGGTGAGGCAATCAAAGGGCAAGATACTGCGATTGAGCGTGTTCACCGTAACTTATTAACGGCGCGTGCGGATTTGCGTCGTCCGGGGCGTCCAAAAGGTTCCTTCCTACTCGTGGGTCCAAGTGGCGTTGGTAAAACCGAAACGGTAGTCCAACTGGCGCAACAACTTTATGGTGGTAAACAATTTTTAACCACTATTAACATGTCGGAATATCAAGAAAAGCATACCGTTTCACGCCTGATTGGTTCGCCTCCGGGTTATGTTGGTTATGGTGAGGGTGGCATTCTTACCGAAGCGATTCGTAAAATGCCGTACTCTGTGGTGCTGTTAGACGAAGTTGAAAAAGCGCACCCAGAAGTGCTTAATATTTTCTACCAAGCCTTTGATAAAGGTGAGTTAGCCGATGGCGAAGGTCGAGTGATCGACTGCCAAAACATCGTCTTCTTCCTCACCTCGAATTTAGGTTACCAAACCATAGTCGATTACGCGCAGCAGCCTCAGTTGCTTGATGAGCAGCTTTACCCAGAACTTGCGGCTTTCTTCAAACCCGCCTTACTGGCTCGTATGGAGATTATTCCGTATCTACCGCTCAGCAAAGACGTGCTAGAGCAGATTGTTCGTGGCAAGTTAACCCGCCTTGAGCAGCTCTTTAAACAGCGTTATGCCGCTGACGTGGTGATTGAAGATAGCTTGATCGAAGAGATCTTAAGCCGTGCCACGCGCTCTGAAAATGGGGCTCGTATGCTGGAAGCGATCATCGAAGGTCAATTACTACCACCGATTTCATTAGCTTTGTTAAATAAATTGGCTGATAAACAACCAGTGCAACGCATCTATTTAGCGGCGGAAGAGGGTGAGTTTATTGGAGAGGTTGAGTGATCATGAGTCACTGGTTAGCTTACGCAACCGAGCTTGTTGTCGCGAGAAAGCCTAGCCAATTGGCCGCATTGTTTGTAGAAACGCTGCGCCGAGAGCTAAGGCTCGATACTTGCTTGTTACTGGTTCCCAGTTCAGACGGCCGTACCTTAGTGCCACAGGATAACCCGCTGAATTTAAGCTGGTCGGTCACCGATTTTGATTGTCCGTTTGCCCATGTATTGCAATCGGCCAAATCGATGCACTTAACCGCTGATGAATTGGTTTTTTGGCAATCTAATCGCCTGTTTAGTCAACTCACTAGCCGGGTCGGCATGCTAGATAGCGTGGTTGTACACCCGTTACCGAATGGGGATACACAAGTTCAGTCTATTTTGCTGTTGATTGGTGAAACCCATACCTTGGAAGGCCTATTTGAGCAGCCAGATTTTATCAAGTATGTGGATGTTTTTTGCCATCAGTGGTCGTTGCTTAATGAGATGCAACGGGAAGAAAAAAATCGACAAAACTTATCGGAATCCTTGTCTGACGTCCAGCGAGACAACGCTCGTCGCTCATTAATTGCGAGCCTCTCTGAAACCTTAATCGGTAACAGTTTGGCGATGAAAAAATTAAGAGAGCAGATCATCAACGCCGCGCCATCACAGCTTTCAGTGATGGTGCAAGGTGAAACAGGGACAGGTAAAGAGTTGGTCGCGCAAGCGGTGCACCAACTCTCGCCCCGTAAACAAGCGCCATTTGTTGCTATTAACTGCGCGGCTATCCCTGAAAACTTATTGGAAAGTGAACTGTTCGGCTACTGCAAAGGGGCGTTTTCCGGCGCGGATAGCGATAAACAAGGGTTGATTGCGCAAGCCGATGGCGGAACCCTGTTTTTGGATGAAATCGGTGATATGCCCTTGAGCCTGCAAGCCAAATTACTGCGGGTGTTGGAATCTCGATCTTTTCGGCCGATTGGCGGTAAAAACGAACAATCTTCTGATTTTCGTTTGGTTTCAGCAACGCATGTCAATCTCCTCGAACAAGTGCGTAATAAATCGTTTCGTCAGGATCTTTATTACCGCTTATTTCAGTACCCGATCACTTTGCCACGCCTTGCGGCAAGGATGGATGACATTGAACGGCTTAGCCAACATTTTGTGCGCAGCTTTAATGAGCAGCATGCAACCAACATTCGGGGTGTGCACTATAAAGCGATCGATTGCCTAAAACGTTATGACTTTCCCGGTAACGTGCGTGAACTCAAGCACCTTATTGAATTTGGTTGTGCGCAAACACTGGATGGCACACAGGTGGAGGAGTCCTGCTTTACACAACGTTTAGCATACACTAAAGCCGATCAGCAGCCAGAGACTGAACGACATGGGCATAAGGTCGCTAAAGCTGAGCCCGGTGTCAGCCGAGTGGTGGATGATTTAAAACAAGCGGTGAATGAATTTGAGTCTCGTATTATCCGTGAGCGCCTCCAATACTTTGCTGGTGATAGGGCCAAAGCGGCCCAAAGCCTCGGTATACCCAAGCGGACCTTGGCCTATAAATGCCAAAAATTGGAGATTAAAACACCATGAATAAACGGTTGTTTAGGCTCACAGTTTGCCTCTCTATGACGCTGTATTTTCCCATGGCAAATGCGGAAAATGACGCTGTAGCACAAGCAGAGCAATGCACTACGATAACATCTCGGTTAGAGCGATTGAGCTGTTTTGACCACCTGTTTAAAACGCCTTCTGACGTGGTGATGCCTCAAGCGGCAACGCCCAATGCGCCGCTATCTTGGCAACGTGCCTTTGATAGCATCAGCCAGTATCACGACGGGGAAGCAAGTCACTTAACCGTTGAGGGCGACGATGATAAAGGGAATGCGTGGATTACTTTGGTTGCGTTAAATCAAAATACAAAGTTTGACGATAACGCTAAACCTGTGCTGCTGATGAGCTGTATCGACAATTTGAGTCGAGTGGAATTGGCGTTTCCTAGCGCGATTGATGACCCTCGCATCCAAGTGTCGATTGCTAATATGCAGGCACAATCTTGGCGTAGTGACGATTTAGGTTTGCTCTTTTCCTCAGGCAGAGGCATGCCAGCGATTGAGATGATGAAAGCGATGGCGCGAGAAAATCGCCTTGTGCTGCGTTCAAACTCTCCTTTTGTTGATGGATTGCAGTTTGATGCGAGCGAGCTTTCGCAATCATTAACGGCACTAAAAACACGCTGTGGTTGGTAAGGAGTTCCAATGGAGTTAACCGATTATCGCCGCTGTATTACTCAGCCTATTCAAGCCGATAACCCTGTGGGTGAGCGCCTGATTGATGATCCACTGTTTGATTTTGTTGAAGATCAAATGATGAAAGTGGGGTCACTCTCCCACGCTAGTGTGCAATGGGATGAAGTCGAACACAGTACGCTCAAACTGCTCAGCGAAAAAAGTAAAGATCTCAAATTATTGATCTACTTGTTGCAGTGTTTACATAACCAAGTCACACCGCTACGTTTCACCACGTCGCTGCAGCTGCTGAGCGATTTCATGTCCCTTTACTGGGAAGATTGCTTCCCTGCGCCAGGCAAAAGAGGCAGTTTGCCACGTCGCAAATTCTTCAGCCAGATTGTGCAGCGGTTAGCCTTAGTCATCGACAAGTTAGATTTCGCACAATTTGATGGACCAGATCGTGATGAGTTAAACACCGCGATCGACGCGCTACAGCAAGCGACTACTCAAGCCGGACTGATGTCTGAAAGCGTTGAAAGTCTAGTGGCTAAAGTTCAAGCCCAACTGCGCCGTGCAACAGAACGTGAGCAAGCGACTCAACATGTGCAAGAGACTCCGGCGGTTGAACGTAAAACCACCACCCAGAGCGCCATCTCAGTCGACAGTTCAAGTGATAAAGCCACTAAGCAGACCTTACTAAAGGTAGCTGAGTTTTTGTCTGAACAAGAGTTCGGTATTGCCTTGGCAATACGAGTCAGGCGTTTTGCCGTGTGGTCAAGTATTACCTCATTACCTGAGCACGACGTCAGCGGTGAAACACTATTACGGGCGATGGCGCAAGAACGAATCAAAGAGTATCACGACCAAATGCGTAGCCCAGATTTAGCCTTATGGCGCAAGGTAGAGCAGAGTTTGACCATGGCACCTTACTGGTTTGAAGGGCAGATGATGAGCTATCAAATCGCGCAAAGCTTAGGCCAAAAGGCGTGGAGTGAAGCCATTTTGAGTGAAAGCCAGCAGTTTGTGGTACGTCTACCTGCGCTGCTCGAGTTGAAATTCAAAGGAGGCGAGCCTTTTGTCAATGCGAGCGTAAAAGAGTGGCTACTCAGCCAGCAGCAAAGTAGCGCCCAAGGCCAAGTAGCAGGTGATTGGCAAGACAAACGCAAAGAGGCGTTTAGCTTAGCGAAAGAGGGAGGCATTGCGGTGGCGCTCTCTATGCTCAACGATGGTCTGGTCAGCGCCAGTGAGCCAAGGGATAAATTCTATTGGCGGTTATTATCGGCTGATTTGTTAAATAGCAATAATTTAGATGCGATGGCGAAAGAACAGTACCAAACGTTACATGCTCAGGTTAGCACCATGAGCGTTACCGATTGGGAACCCTCATTAGTTGAGCAATTAGAACAATACACAACGTCAGAGTAAACGAAGGACACAAACCCATGTGGAAATTTATTGTTGGGATCGCAAGAAAGTTAACACCGGGCATTGCCGCGGCGATGCCTATTTTGCTATTTAGCACATTCATTCTATTGAATGTTGCGATTTGGTGGGCAGGCCCTTGGCTAGAGATCGCGGGGAATAAGCCACTTGAATCGATAACCGCTCGCGCAGTGGCAAGTAGCTTGTTCACTTTAGGTGCATTGGCCGTTTGGGGTGTGTGGCAGTGGCGAAAATTGCAAGGTTTTAAAGCCGAGCAAAAGCGTGAAGATCAGCTTCGCCAAGATCCAATTAAAGCCTATGAAGAGCGCCAAGAGGTTGAGCTGAACCAAGTGATGGTCAGCATGAAAGAGAACCTCAATAAACGTAATTATCTTTATGCGTTGCCATGGTATTTAGTGCTCGGTTTGGAAAATGCCGGTAAAACCAGCCTCATCAACCGCTCTGGGCAAAACTTTGTTTTTTCTTCGGTAATGCGAGCCTCGGGTCAAAAAAGTGAAAACCCGTATTCGTTTGATTGGTGGATTGGCGATGAATCGGTATTGATCGATCCAGATGGAGAGCTACTGACACAAGGTAACCACAGCAATGATAACGATGGTGCGATGGAACGCCGTTTGTGGCTTCATTTTGTTAATTGGTTGGAGAGAACGCGTAGCCGTCGTCCACTCAACGGTATCGTTTTAGCGTTAGACGTTTCTCATTTAGCAACCGCAACTGCAACCGAGCGTAAAGCTTACGCCAATTTATTGCGTGCTCGTTTACGTGAACTGATGGAGACGTTATCCACGCGTTTACCTGTCTATATTGCATTGACGAAATTGGATTTATTACACGGTTTTGAACCTTTCTTTAAACATTACTCGCGCAGTCAGCGTGAAGATGTGCTGGGCTTTACCTTTTCGCTCGACTCTATTGATGACTTGGATAACTGGCTCAACGAGTTTTCAAAAGACTACAGTCAGTTTGTTGAGCGCATTAATGATGTACTGCCGCACGCCGTTTCTGTGCCGATGGATTTGGAAGAGCGCAATGCTATTTATAGCTTCACGCGTCAAATTTCTGGTTTAAAAGAGATCTTATTACAATTTTTCAACGATGCATTGGCCAGTGATCAGTTCTCTACGTCGGCTTTGGTGCGTGGTGCGTATTTCACTTCTGTGTATCAACAGGGCGTACCCACAAACGCATTTGATGATGCCGCTTCACGTCGTTACGGGCTAGATCATGCCATCAACAAAGCGCAGCAAGCCAAAAACTCAACGGTTTATTTCACACAAAAACTGTTTAATAACATCATCTATCCTGAAGCTGGGCTTGCCTCAGATAATTTTCGTGTTGCGAAGCAAAAACGGCGCTTGATTGGTTTGTCAGTAGTGGCCGGCTCTATTGCAACTGTGTTATTAGTTGGCACTTGGCATCGTTATTACCTTAGTAACGTGAAGCACTCTGATGCTGTGTTAGCGAAAGTAAACGAGTACAAAAACGAGTTCCCCTCTAATCTTTATTTAGCCTCTCAGCAAGATGTTCTCGTGCCGCTCAATAAAATTCGAGAGGCGACATTGGAGTTTGGCTTCTTCCGTGATAAACCACAGTACATTTCCGATTTTGGTTTGTACCAAGGCCACACGATTGGTCCAATGGTTGAAGCGACCTATTTGAATCTATTGGAAAACCGCTTTTTACCTCTGCTCATGGCTGATGTCGTTGTGCAGCTTAACCAAGCCAAAACAGATGAAGAGAAACTGGCCGTGCTGCGTGTTTATCGCATGATGGTAGATAAAAGCGGCCGCTATAAGGATTATGTACTCGATTATTTCTCCAAATACTGGCAGCAAGAGTTCGCTGGGCAACGCGTGATCCAAGAAGAACTACTGGGGCATTTAGACTACGCCATGTTACACACGGATTTAGCGGGTGATCGCGCTCGCGGTGATCGCAATGCAGAGTCGGTGATGAAGCCTTATGATCAGGTGGTGGCGAAAGTGCAGTCTGATCTTGGTTCTATGCCTAACGATCAACGTGTTTACCGTAATTTGAAGTTGAATGCACAAACGGTTCTTGGCCCCTCGATCAATTTACGCAACTTGATTGGCCCCGTCTTTGATGTGGTTTTTGAAGAGCGAGTGGTCAACAGCAGCTCGCTGTATATTCCGCAAATGCTCACCAAAAAAGGGTTTGAAGATTACTTCATGCCGCAATCAGAATCCGTTTCTGAGCTGGCCTTGATCGACAGTTGGGTACTAGGGCAATCCAAATCGGCTCAATTTAGCGAAGCGGATAAGCATGACCTTCGTAACAAAATCCGCAGCTTGTATGTGGCGGACTACACCAATACCTGGCGTGCGGCTCTTAATGAAATCAGCGTTAAGTATTTTAGCGACATCAATGACGCGGTGTCAGTATTAGAAAACTTTACTGGCAACATTGAACCGATGCAGCGTTTGCTTCGCACTTTAGAAAGCAATACTCAAATGTATGCCAGTGTGCCTAAAGATGAAGCCGCGCAAAAAGAGCTGTTAAAAAATCCAAAATATAAAGTTGCTTCGCAGATTGATGCGCCCTTTGCTGAACTAAACGCTATGCTCAAGCCAGTCGGTGATAAGCCAGCGTACATCAATGAAGTGTTAGTGGCGGTGGAAGAGTTACAAAACTACCTAAAATCTATTCAAGAAGCGCCAGATGTTGGTATGGCTGCGCTTGATGCCACCAAAGCACGCGTAAAATTAGTGAACGCTGATCCAATTTACACGGTGAAACGTATTGCATCAGGTTTGCCTAAACCGCTCGATACTATGGTGTCTAAACTGGCGGATGAGAGTTGGTATGTTGTCAAACAAGAAGCGATTAAGCACCTTGAAGTTCGTTGGCATGATGATGTTTACAAAACCTTTGAAGAGAAATTGGCTGGGCGCTATCCATTTAATGAGTCATCCAACAAAGACAGTTCTCTTTCTGACTTTGAAGCGTTTTTTGCGCCCAACGGCACATTAGACAACTTCTACAACAACCAGCTAAGAATGTTTGTGGAAGAAAATATTGCGGTCAATGATGACGATAACGCGCAGTCGATTATTCGCAAAGACGTTCTAGAACAGCTCAAGCAGGCGAAGAAAATTCAGCAAGCTTTCTTTAACCGCAAAGGGGTCTTAGACGTTAGTTTCTCGGTTGAACCACTACGCTTGAGCAACAACAAACGCCGCAGTGTGCTGAATGTTGATGGTCAATATCTCGCTTATAGTCACGGCCCAAGAGACAGTGTCGAGTTGATTTGGCCAAATACGCTGCGTGATTCTGCGATCTCTAAAGTAACGTTAGTGCCGACTAAAAATAATATGTCGCCACGAAGTATTAATATCCAAGGCCCGTGGGCATTTTTCCGCTTGCTTGAACAAGGTGATGTGGTGGGTGCTAGTTCCACGTCGGTTGACTTTAAGTTTGCAGTTGACGGTGGTGAGATGATTTATCGACTCAATTCAGAGGCAGATATTAACCCATTCACCGAGCGGTTATTTAAGTCATTCAAACTCTCGAAAACCCTTTACTAAAATAATAGTGAGGAGCGATTGGTCATCGCTCCTCAACTCACTTAGGACGCTGTAGTCATGTCCAATATTGTATTTATCGACCACGCTCGTTTTCATTTGATAGATGATGCTGCCGCTGTTCGTCACATTGATGCCTACCAAAAGGTGAGAGATGAGATCAATCGTCGTAACAACCCATTATCAGGTGGTCCAGACTGGGCTGTGGTGAAAGTTGCTTGTGAAACATTAGCAAAAGGCCCGGGGATTGACCTTTTGCTGTGCGGTTATTACACCGTAGCCTGTTTAAAAATGCAGGGCTTAGCGGGATACGCCAATGGTGTTGAACTGCTGTGCTGCTGCTTAAGTAATTTGCCAAAACCGGACGTAAAATCGGCGAAAATGCGCAAGGAAGTGCTCGATTGGGTTAATGCTCGTGTAGTGCGGGAGTTAAAAGATCTGCGTCCGAATCATGAAGCACTGCGTGATTTATACCGTTGTGAGCGCTTTTGTGAGCGCATGCATGCCATTTTAGAGCTGCAACAGCCCGACTATTTGGTTGATTTCGAAGGAGTAGGTTTTGCTATTTTTGAACATATTGATCGTTTAGAAACGCAATATCATTCGCTGCTAAAGCGCCATACTCAAACGGAACAGGTTGAGCAGGTGCGTAATCAAAAGCGCTCACGTGTTACGCATGTGGCCGCTTTTATATCCGGTGTTCTTGGTGTTGTGATGGTGTATGGGGCCGTCACTTATTTGCCGTTTTTCAACTCAATGTCTTATGCAACCAACCTAAGGTTACCTGCTTTACATACGCCAGAGCAGGTCAATGCGTTTCAACAGGCTAACTCGCCAGCCAAGCTTGAACAGTTGTCAAATGAGATTGTGCCATTGTACCGAGAGGCGATTGAGCAAAAAATGGCGCGCTCTTTTGAATCGGCTCGTGTTGAAGCCCAGCAAGTGTTGGATGCGTTATTGCAACTTTATCCCCAAACCGAATCGGTGCTGGAGGTTGATCAAGCGTTTGCCGATGCTAAGCGTGAAGCTCTGCAACAAACTGAGCGCTTTATGGAGCGTTTTAGTGAAACGCGAACCAAGATGGCTAACATCGCGCTGCTCGCGCAAAAAGGAAAATTAACCGAACTGCAAAGACAAACCAAATCGTTGGAGGAGTTCGCTATTAGTTTGTCTCCTATTTACGGGAGAGCTGCATATGTCGAAGAGTTGCTCAAAAAAGGTGATGTTGTACAGGCTGAACAGGAGTTTATGATTCTGAAGCAGCGGCTTAATAATTTGAGCTGGAAAATGGCCGAGCTCGACAAGCAGTTTGAGCATTTGACTGTGACACATAATCAGGAAGCTCAGACTCAATAAGCTGAGCAACAATTGGTTATTGAAGGGCAACTTTTTGCTCATATCAGGCAGTTTGTTGCCTTTGTCAATCGAGCTGTTTATAAGCTCATGAATATAAAAGAAAAATATCTGGCACTGCACTTGCTGTACTAGTGTTATTTTGCGATGAAAG
>NZ_JAMQXI010000047.1:0-4295 GCF_024743775.1 Vibrio sp. RM-69-4 | reverse complement strand
CGTTCTCGGAGGATTTTAGTCTTGGAAGAATTAGTTCAGAAATTAGCATTAATTGATGAGCTAGAAACTTGGAAAGAATATAGCCAAGGTTTTAGTCCTCAGGATAAGAAATTAGCTTTTGAGCGTGCTCAGGCTCTGTGGATAGCACGAAAGGTTTCTGAGAATGCGCTTTATCTTCATCCTGATGTTATTTCCGATCTTCAACGTCAAAGTTGGATTCCAAATGATTTACAAAAGCGCATGATTTGGGCTAGCGTTTTGGTATCTGCTGAGGGTGTTCGAAGTAGAGAACGTTTTAAATCAATTAAAAATAGTCCCATAAATAGATATGGTCGAGATTGGTGGGAAGACGTTTATAAACGTCAGAAACCAGCTTTTGCGGCAAAAGAACGTATTCGCAAGCAAATTGCTTCTAATGGCGCCGCGGTTAATATGCTGATGGCAAATACTCATCTATTTGGGGAAGTGGCAAGAGATCAAATTACTTCTGCTTTGAGTATGGTCCCCAAGTGGTAAACACGTATAACAAAGCGTTTAAGACGGACTCCCAACGCATGGCGTTTTCGGCTTACTTTGGTTTAAGTGTTTATGTCACAATGGTTTAGGTAAGGTGGTTAGCGTTGCTCGCCACTTAACGCGGCGTTATGTGTAATTCAGTCAAAGAGAACTACATATGAATCATCTAGCGATGGCTGTCGTAATAAAGAATAAGCTTGTTTTGGTACAAAAACGGTTCAGAAAAAATACTGGGATGATTTTTGAGTTTCCGGGTGGTTCTATTGATGCCGGTGAGTCAGGAGAACAAGCAGCTATTCGTGAACTCTGGGAGGAAACTGGGCTGAGAAATTTAAAGCTCATTGGCACTCATAAGTCCATCAACGAGAATGGCGGCGATATTTATCATGTTGTTTTCAGCGCTTCGATGGACGCAGAGCCTAAAGAGATCGAACCTTACCGACAACAAACGTTTTATTGGTTTGAGGCTTCCCAAATTCCACTGAATGACTTTTATAGTGCTGATGTAAATTTCATCATGGAACATTTGGGCAGTTACACATAACAAACGCCTCAAGAGGGACTGTCAACGCGTGGCGTTTCCAGTCCCATTGAGCCGCGGTGGTTACGGTTGTTGTGTTTGAGTTTAGCGTTATGCGTTGTCAGCCCCTTAGGCGGGCGTTAGGCAAAGTGAGTTTTTATCAGCTAAATCGAGTTGGAATTGAACGGTAAACTCCATGTTTTGTGGCTTAACTTAAGCAATAAATAATCATCACATATTTGTTGTTTCTTGATCGTGTTGGGTTGTTTATAGTTGTAAATTCAGCGGCAAAATAACCTTCAGCATCCAAACGTCCGCCGAGCATGCTACGCTCGTCACTTTTCTTCCAAATCGCTCAATTTGAGTTTTTTTGTTTCTTTGCTGATTTAGCATTTTGATTTATAAATAAATCGGTTAGTTTGTTTTAAGTTTGTAAAAATCCCTGTTCTTTGGTTTTGAAAGTGTCGTTGTCAATCTGTTGGCCTAACAAACGGCTCAAGAGGGATTGCCAACGCGTGGCGACTTTAGTGCAAAATTGAAATTCAGTGTTTACAGTGTGTTTTTTGGGTGCGGCGGCGCGTTGTCAACCCCTTAGCCGGGCGTTAGTTGCCCACCGACTACAATCAATCGGTAGGGAATTTCTGCTTCTGGTGTAGAACTCGCATTATGCGAATAATTGAACCTTCTACCCAGTACGAAACGATCATTGAGATTTCGGGAATAATGAGTAATCGTCCTCGAATTCCATCCCGTTGAACACCCATCAATGGTTGTTCGAGTAAGTTTTCTACTTTAGCCTCAATAATGTCATCAGTTTTTTCAGCCGCATCAGGGTTAAAGTCATAAAGAAACTCAAAGATCTTCTCACGATCATTTAGCGATTCTTCTTCCCATAAAATCATTGCTGGCCTCGATTACGAATTTTGGCCTTTCGTTCAGCCATTCGTGCTTTAGCTGAATTATGTTCAACAAATGAAGATTTTCCTGAGTCAAACTTCTCAAATGCTAGGTTTATTTGTTCAGTTAACCAAGCGTCATGAGATAATGTTTTTCTTTGTTGCTCAGCCATTTGTTCAGTAAGTTCACGGCAAGCATCGCTGAGTGTGCGACCTTGGCTCTCAGCCATTTGTTGGGCTAAACGTTTAATTTCGTCATCAACACGAAATTGAATTCTAGTGTCCATGAGTAGCTCCCTAAGTTTGCGTGTGTACAAATGTTAGCACTAGGATCGAGCAAGGGCAACTAACAAACGGCTCAAGAGGGATTGTCAACGCGTGGCGGCTTTGGTGCAAAATTGAAGTTCAGCGTTTACAGTGTGTTTTTTGAGTTCAGCGGTGCGTTGTCAACCCCTTAGCCGGGCGTTAGGCAAGGTGAGTTTTTATCAGCTAAATCGAGTTGAAATTGAACGGTAAATCCCATGTTCTGTGGCTTAACTTAAGCAATAAATCGTCATCACATATTTGTTGTTTCTTGATCGCGTTGGGTTGTTTATCGCTGTGAATTCATCGGCAAAATAACCTTCAGCATCCAAACGTCCGCCGAGCATGCTACGCTCGTCACTTTTCTTCCAAATCGCTCAATTTGAGTTTTTTGTTTCTTTGCTGATTTAGCATTTTGGTTTATAAATGAATCGGTTAGTTGGTTTAAAATTCACAAAAAATCTCGTTCTTTGGTTGTGAAAGTGTCGGTGTCAATTGGTTGGCCTAACAAACGGCTCAAGAGGGATTGTCAACGCGTGGCGGCTTTAGTACAAAATTGAAGTTCAGTGTTTACGGTGTGTTTTTTGAGTTCGGTGGTGCGTTGTCAACCCCTTAGCCGGGCGTTAGGCAAAGTGAGTTTTTATCAGCTAAAACGAGTTTGAATTGAACGGCAAATCCTATGTTTTGTGGCTTAGCTTAAGCAATAAATAATCATCACATATTTGCTGTTTCTTGATCGCGTTGGGTTTTTATCGCTGTGAATTCATCGGCAAAATAACCTTCAGAATCCAAACGTCCGCCGAGCATGCTACGCTCGTCACTTTTCTTCCAAATCGCTCAATTTGAGTTTTTTTGTTTCTTTGCTGATTTAGCATTTTGATTTATAAATAAATCGGTTAGTTTGTTTTAAGTTTGTAAAAATCCCTGTTCTTTGGTTTTGAAAGTATCGTTGTCAATCGGTTGGCCTAACAAACGGCTCAAGAGGGATTGCCAACGCGTGGCGGCTTTAGTTCAAAATTGAAGTTCAGTGTTTACGGTGTGTTTTTTGAGTTCGGCTATGCGTTGTCAACCCCTTAGCCGGGCGTTATGCAACTCAGGTAAATTTAGGGGTTCAATCTTTTTAGGTTTCTCCGGCCATTCGTTTTGTGTTGTCGGCAAATGAGCTTTTTTACCTTCAAATTCATTATGAACTCAAGCCGTAAAACAGGCAAAGTTCTTTGTTTGCCTCAATCGGTTTTAGCGTTGGCTTGCTGCCAATTCAGCGGGCGCAAAGTGTGGAAAGGGCAAGTTTATCGAGCATTTTGTACTTGCTGAAAATCTTGCTTGTTGAGTTTGTCTCATTCAAAAGCTTGGTTTGTTGTTGAAAGGTGGGCTTTGTTTTGGCGGCTTATTTATCACAGTTCTGGCTTGGGTTGGTTCTTGAATCACTCAACCATTGCAATGGTGGCTTTTGGTCGTGTAAATTCAGTTTATCTCATTGAATTTGCATAACAAACGGCTCAAGAGGGATTGCCAACGCGTGGCGACTTTAGCGCAAAATTGAAGTTCAATGTTTACAGTGTGTTTTTTGAGTTTGGCGGTGCGTTGTCAACCCCTTAGCCGGGCGTTAGGCAAAGTGAGTTTTATCAGCTAAATCGAGTTGGAATTGAACGGTAAATTCAAGGTTTTCTGGCTTAAGTTAGGCAATAAATAGTCATCACATATTTGTTGTTTCTTGATCGCGTTGGGTTGTTTGTCGTTGTGAGTTTAGCGGTAAAATAACCTTCAGCATCCAAACGTCCGCCGAGCATGCTACGCTCGTCACTTTTCTTCCAAACCGCTCAATTTGAATTTTTTTGTTTCTTTGCTGATTTAGCATTTTGGTTTATAAATGAATCGGTTAGTTGGTTTAAAATTCACAAAAAATCTCGTTCTTTGGTTGTGAAAGTCTCGGTGTCAATTGGTTGGCCTAACAAACGCTTCAAGAGGGACTGCCAACGCGTGGCATTTTTATCATGCGTTGGGTTTCGTGATTATGGTGTTATGCGGAAAGTTGGTAGTAGCGTTGTCTGCCCCTTAAG
>NZ_JAMQXI010000046.1:0-5884 GCF_024743775.1 Vibrio sp. RM-69-4 | reverse complement strand
CGGCTAAGGGGTTGACAACGCACTGCCGAACTTAAAAAACACACTGTAAACACTAAACTTCAATTTTGAACTAAAGTCGCCAAGCGTTGGCAATCCCTCTTGAGCCGTTTGTTATGCAAATTCAATAAGATAAACTGACTTTACTCGATCAAAAGCCACGATTGCAATGGTTGAGTGATTCAAGAACCAACCCAAGCCTGAGCGGTGATAAATGAGCCGCCAAAACAAAGCTCACCTTTCAACAACAAACCAAGCTTTTGAATCAGGAAAACTCAACGAGCGAAAACTTCAGCAAGTGCAAAATGCTCGATTAACTTGCCCTTTCCACACTTTGCGCACGCTGAATTGACAACAAACCAGCACCAAAACTCATTGAGGCAAACAAAGAACCTTGCCTGTTTTACGGCTTGAGTAAACCACGAATTTTAGGGTAAAAAAGCTCATTTGCCGACAATACCAAACGAATGGCCGGAGAAATCCAAAAGATTGAACCCCTAAATTTACCTGAGTTGCATAACGCCCGGCTAAGGGGTTGACAACGCATCGCCGAACTCAAAAAACACACTGTAAACACTAAACTTCAATTTTGCACTAAAGTCGCCATGCGTTGGCAATCCCTCTTGAGCCGTTTGTTATGCAAATTCAATGAGATAAACTGACTTTACACGACCAAAATCCACGATTGCAATGGTTGAGTGATTCAAGAATCAACCCAAGCCAGAGCGGTGATAAATGAGCCGCCAAAACAAAGTCCACCGTTCAACAACAAACCAAGCTTTTGAATTAGACAAACTCAACAAGCAAGATTTTCAGCAAGTACAAAATGCTCAATAAACTTGCCCTTTCCACACTTTGCGCACGCAAAATTCACAACGCACCGGCGCTAAAACTGATTGAGGCAAACAAAGAACCTTGCCTGTTTTACGGTTTAAGTTAACCACGAATTTTAGAGTAAAAAAGCTCATTTTCCGACAGCACAAAACGAATGGCCGGAGAAACCTCAAAAGATTGAGCCCTAAATTTACCTGAGTTGCATAACGCCCAATTAAGGTGTGAGCCACGCTACCACATTACTCAACCATACCACCGTAAACACTGAACTAACCCCGAACCAAAAATGCCAAGCGTGGGGAATCACACTTAAATTGTTTGTTAGATTGTTTACTTCTTATCTATGGCAGTTTTCAATAAATCGAATATCGCTTTGTTAGAGACAGGGCTTTCTACTTTTTGTTCTGTACTATTTAAACCAAAAAACTTCTTAGTCAGTTCTTCTTTAACCTTGTCCCGTGTTTCTTTAGGTAGCTTCTCTAAGTATGGATCTAGAGAAGCTAATTCCAGCTCAGAACGCCTATTATGGTTTTCTAAGCTCCTGTGTTTGGCTGACTCCTTTGCAGCGTAAGCCGCAGGTACAGCCAGAACGAGAGCAGCACCAACTCTAAACAAGGCTAATTTCCAGTCAAATCCATTGGTCGTGGATATAAAAATAGTAAAACCAATAATCAACACCATACCTATCATCAAGCAGAGTGCTATACGACGCCAAATATCTGCAGCTTTTTTCTCATTGTTTGCGATATTTTGATAGTTACCTGTTATACCGATATTTCCAATAATTTGTAATAGAGTTGAAGCTTCTGATTTTTTCTTTTCTAATTCATCTAAAACCTCTTGAGCGTCCAACTTTTGTTGCTCAGTTTGAGCACTAAATTTTTCTTTATGGTTGGCTAAAAGGTCATCTACTTTTTCTTCATTTGTAACTACGTTAGTGTTTAACTTTTCACTAATATCTTTTGAAAAAACCTGATATTTACTTTCAAAATTACTAGTTGTTTCGTCCAATTTTTCGGAATACTGCTGCTCAGTTGCGTCAAATCGGTCATTAAAATCACTAAGTGATGTTTGAATACTCTCATTGTACATCTCGATTTCATTTACCAACCCTTCAAGCTTTGATTTCTGGTCAGTTGAATCGCTCATGATTATTTCAACAGATTCGAACAATTCATCTTTTGACTTTTTAATTTCGCAAAATGACCTTTCAGTTAACTTTTTAAACTCAATGAGTGAAGTAGTGAATGCTTGCTCTGTAACAGCTTGTTTTGCAACAGGTAGTGCATTTAGCTGTATCATCAAGTTATCAATATGTGCAGAGGTATTATTTAAGTGCCCCACATTTTTATTTGAAATGTAACTGTTAACTTCTGAAGTTATGCTACTCATATAGCTATTAGCATTATTAAGATGAGTATAGTTAACTAATGCGGGAATCAAATTACTAAGACATAGTTCAGCATAAGATTTAGCTTGAGTAATACGATCGATAATTTCAATAATATTGAGGTCTTCAGAAATAAGATCATCACTTCCCAACCTCTCAGTCAAATTTTCAATGCTTGCATGAATTGCATGCTCTTTGAATCTATCGTCCCACTGTGACATTTTACCTCCAATCCACAATTACAATCTAACGCCCGGCTAAGGGGTTGACAACGCACCGCCGGATTCAAAAAACACGCTGTAAACTCTGAACTTCAATTTTGCACTAAAACCACCACGCGTTGGCAATCCCTCTTGAGCCGTTTGTTATATTCGATTCACTTAACCATGATAGGCTACGTATTTAATCCTGATTGCCATAATGATCCACGGCGAAACTAAACATGACTTTAATCAAAAAGAACGTGCTGGTGATTAAGAACCAAGTGGGTAACGGTAAAAACATAAGTAATAACAAACCACTACACATTAGATTTGCAGAAATGAACAGTTGGATGCGATTATCCTTTAAAGCATTTACCACTAAGGCGGATATTATTGTGTAGGCCCAGATTAGAAACGCATACTTGAAGGGTGCAGAAAGAAGCCACGCTATTGCTAAGATATGAATATGTATAGCAATAAAAAGAAAGCGTCCCTTTCTCCTTTCTGCGTAGAACTTATTTGTGCCTCGGCTAAAATTTGCAATGCACCCAGCCAGCACATCAGCAATTAGAATGAAACCTAACACTGTCAACCAACCATTTTCATGGGCTATAGGACGATAAAGCTGGAAATAAATTAGAAAACTACCAAATAAGGCAAATATTGCCGTACAAGTAATTTCAATTAAAGATTGCTTTTCACCAAAGACCTCATGAAGATACTTGGGGATTTCAATATATTTCATCCTTTGTCCTTAAAAAGTTCACCGATCAGCTTGTGGAATATAACGCCCGCTTAAGGGGCAGCCAACGCCACTTTTTACTTAACGCATGACATCATAAGCACAAAAAGCAACGCATAGTAAAAATGCCACGCGTTGGATGTCCCTCTTGAAGCGTTTGTTATGCGATTGGTTCGGGTTCAATAAACGCTCTCTTTCGCCATAAGTCTTTAAGATAATTAAAATATGTCATGTTGGGCTTGGTTTCACATAATTTGCTCACTTCATGCCCCAGAGATGTCAATACAACCTCACCAATGTCAAAATCATAGCTAAGATCTCCACTATTTTTTCGTTCTGGCAAGCTAATGTTTATAGACTCTTCAAAATAGGTTATCTCAAACTTCCGCGGAAGTTGATTTGCACGATAGCTTCCACCGATTGCAATCAGTCCAATGCTCTCCATATTAACCAAGTCTGCATACTGAAGAGAAGTTGAATGGATATTTGATGCATTCAAATCATCAACAATCACATACTCGTCATCATGAATATTTACAATCAGCTGGCAAAGCTCCGTAAACTTAAGGGCTTCATTTTTACTAACGGTAGAAATAAACTCAATTGTCCGCTTAGAAAATGTACCAGACTTTTCTGCTTCTGCTGATAGTAAACTTGCCCAAAGAAATTGCATGTCTTTGTCAGAAACCGTTGCGCACCGCTCAAAAAAGTATGCTAACCAATCCTCATCTAAATTCTCTGGTTTTGCGTTTTCAGGAAGTCTTTCTATTGTCTGTGCCAATATACTCTCATAGTTAGCTTGCTTACGTTGTTCTTGCAACTCAACACGAGCCAAAGTTCGTGCCTTAATATCAGCTGACCGTAATTCAGATTGAAGTTCTATTTCACGAACTTTTGCCAGAGCTTCAGCTTCTTTAACTATTGCTCGTGGTCTGTATAAAACACCTACAGCATCACAAACTTTTGTCGTCAAAGTATTTACTGCATCTCCAAACTTACCTAACTCTATATTTATTAGTGCTTTTTCTTCTGACATTTTGTTCCCTATATTATTATTTTAGATAATCGCATAACGCCCGGTTAAGGGGCAGCCAACGCCATTACCAAGCTTCCGCATAACACCGTAACCACAAAAACCAACGCATGATAAAAATGCCGCGCGTTGGCTGTCCCTCTTGAACCGTTTGTTATGTTTAAGCTTCAATGACTTACGTTTTACCAAAACCAAGATTAACTCGGTTTTGACTGACAAACAAAAGCCAAAAACCAGAAGACTGAAACGACTCATAGATTTGAAAAACAGACTTCGAATTTAGGCAATTCAAGCACAAAAACCGGTGTTCAAAATACTGATTGAGCCAGCCGAACCAACCTCGCGCTTACTCGAAAATAGACTGAGGCAATTCTCTGAATTTCCAGCGCCAAAGAATAAATGTCCAGAAAACAGCGCCAAACGAAGCCAACTTGCCGAAAAACTAGAAACTAACAAGCCGATGGTACAAAGAAAAATCATAACCCACTGAATTTACGTGATTAAACATAACGCCCTGTTAAGGTGTGAGCAACGCAATACCAAAGCTCCCGCATAACACCTTAAACACTAAACGCAACGCATAGTAAAAATGCCACGCGTTGCGAATCACTCTTAAACAGATTGTTATGTGTTTTTTATTTGCTCAAACAATGCATCAGTCTGCTCTGCTGCTTCATTAGAAAAGTTAGTTAAACCACATAAGGCGTCATCAAAAACTTCGATTGCGAACAACAACATCGAGCGAGCAAATTTACGACTGACTTTTTCCTTTGGTATTTTAAGTTTCCCGTTTTCTCTTTGGAAGTAAAGGCTATGCTCTCTAGCTTGGACTAATGCCGAACTCTTTGCCATTACCATAATACGGTTCATTTCTGCCTCACCTATTGCGTCTTGAAGTCGGGACCCCATAGCTACAGTAGGAAGAGCTGCTAACATGTGCTTTGTCTTATGGTCTTTGAATACATTCCGCTTTTTCTCTGGATGATTACCGTTTGTATAAGAGCCAAGATGGGCTTTTGCCACTTCTTCTAACACTGTAATACTGAAAAATAGTGAACTAGAGTGGCTCTTATTCATATACAGGCATGCTGAATTATCGAGCAACTCAACGATATGACTGATTGCTTTATCTAACTCTTCAACACTTTGAATTAGGCGCTCATCCGAGTTATCTAATTCATATACAAGTTTCATTACTTCCATCGGAACTCCAAAACACATAACGCCCTGCTAAGGGGTGAGCAATGCTCTACCAAAGCTACCGCACACCACTTTAATCACAAACCCCGCCGCATGCTGAAAATGCCACGCATTGCGAATCCCGCTTAAGCAGTTTGTTAGCTTAAATTTCAGCACCTTAGATTTACCAAGCCTGAGACTAACCCGATTTAGGAAACCGGCAAACTGCCTAAGTTTTAAAACCCGAATTGATTCAAACTTTGTGGCCTTTCATGCGATTCGAAAACCCGAAAATTTTGATAAATCACTTTCGGAAAACTCAAAGCGAAAGCAAAACTGCCAAAGCGACTTTGCGCCAAACTGACTAGCCTCGCGCATTCCCAAAACTCAATTGAGGCAACTGCTCAAGACTTGCGTTGGCAAACAATGCTGATTTGCCGAAAACCTAAACGAATGGCCGAAGGAAGAAAGAACAAGCAGCAAACAATGATTTTTAATGTTTTAAG
>NZ_JAMQXI010000045.1:0-2023 GCF_024743775.1 Vibrio sp. RM-69-4 | reverse complement strand
AAATTACGACTTGAACCCCAAAGCTGCATCGATAAGTTTTACCATTAGTTCCTTTGATACACCATTAACATCTCGCTCTGGCATATATTCAACAAACTCAGCGCCAATGAACTTGTTACTCGAGGCAAGTGAATGAACCAAGTAGAGGGACTCTCTTGCAGTTAAACCGCCAACATTCGGCGTAGCACATGCACGGAATAGAGAACCATCTAAAGCATCGTAATCGAATGACAAATAAATGCCGTCATACTCATTCTCTAACTTTTCCATTAAGGTCCGAACTACAACATCAAACCCTTGCTGTTCAATACACATCATGTCGATATTGGTCATGTTGAGCTTTTTTATCAGCTGATGTTCACATTGCATTAAATCTCGTACACCTACATAAAAAACATCTTGAGGCTGTAAAGCTATCTCCTGAGGAATTGACCAACCGTTATGAACATATTGATTCATCAATAATGCTAGCGGCTTACCGTGCAAATTACTGTCGAGTGTATTATTGCAATCCGCATGAGCATCAACCCAAACAATCGCAATTTTTTTACCTTTGTCCTTTTGATAATGACTAAGGACTGCTTGAACGGTTCCAACCGCTATCGAATGGTCGCCACCAATTGTTATGGGGATCCGATTATTCGAATAACTTTCCAACACCTTTCTTTTTAGGTCATGCGCGTAAATTCGTAATGCTTCATCTTTGCTACCACAGGAAATCAAAGAATAAACCTTATCGGAGATTTCAACATCACCTTGGTCAATGATATCAGCACCCCACCTATCATTTCTGACTTGGATCCAATCAGTGAGTCCTACCCATGACATTTCATCCATTCGTCGCAAACCATCAACTGTATTTTCTTGAGTTGTCACAAAACCCAGTTGATTAAAAGGTGCTCCAATTATGTCGAAATGTCTTTTCATGTGTACTCCTGTACTTATTTAATTTCGTATAACGCCCGGCTAAGGGGTTGACAACGCACCGCCGAACTCAAAAAACACACAGTAAACACTGAATTTCAATTTTGCACTAAAGTCGCCAAGCGTTGGCAATCCCTCTTGAGCCGTTTGTTATGCAAATTCAATGAGATAAACTGACTTTACACGACCAAAAGCCACCATTGCAATGGTTGAGTGATTCAAGAATCAACCCAAGCAAGAGCCGAGATAAATAAGCCGCCAAAACAAAGCCCACCTTTCAGCAACAAGCCAAGCTTTTATGTCAGGAAAACTCAACGAGCGAAATCTTCAGCAAGTGCAAAATACTCGATAAACTTGCTCTTTCCACACTTTGCGCACGCTGAATTGACAACAAACCAGCACCAAAACTCATTGAGGAAAACAAAGAACTTTGCCTGTTTTACGGTTTGAGTAAACTACGAATTTGAAGGCGAAAATGCTCATTTGCCGACAGCTCAAAACGAATGGCCGGAGAAATCCAAAAGATTGAAACCCTAAATTTACCTGAGTTGCATAACGCTGCGTTAAGTGGTGAGCAACGCGACCACAATCCTAAACCATTGCACCTTAAACACAAAACTCAACCTAGAGCCGAAACTCCCAAGCGTTGGGAATCCGTCTTAAACGCCTAGTTAGCTGCTGCACTTTCGCTAGCGAATTACGCCAAACTGCCTAATTTGAAACACATTATTGCTTTCAAACGGCAAAGTAAAACGGACAGCTGTGAAATTAAAACCTAATCCACGAAATGCGTTTGGCAAAGAAGAAATGGCTGAGGAAATCCCCATTCCTGAGCATGGTAATTTGCAAAGAATTCTATCGGAAAAGCCAACGACAGAGCACACGAAACGAATTTAGGCATTCATAAATTTCAACAGCAAAGAAGCCACGCCAATGAACTTAACAAAAACAACATTTCCCGTAAGCAGACTTCGTTAAGTTTAAACACTTCCCGAAAAGTGCCACTGGCGAGATAGTTGAGAAGCTGAGATTTGTCCGGTGTGTAGCTAGGAAACCCAAAGCCTTTCCACCCTAAATTCACAGCTTTTCTTAACCCCAG
>NZ_JAMQXI010000044.1:0-42911 GCF_024743775.1 Vibrio sp. RM-69-4 | reverse complement strand
CAAAACAAAGATAAGCTGCCATGGGTGCCAGGTTACGATATTTCTGGACAAGTTGTTGAGGTGGGGGAAGATAATCGCCGCTTTCAAATTGGAGATAATGTGGCGGGCTTTGTTGGGTTTCCGTTGCGTGGTGGCGGTTACAGCCAATACCTGTGTGTGGCAGAAAGCGAACTCAGCCTTGTTCCTGATGCTGTGACCTTAGAAGCAGCAGCGGTGCTGCCACTGGCAGGGCAAACGGCGGCGCAAGCCCTAAATAAAGCGCAAGTGAAAGAGGGGGATCGCGTATTGATCCTCGCGGGCGCCGGTGGTGTCGGGCACTTAGCGGTACAAATTGCTTTAGCAGCAAAAGCCGAAGTGTATACCACGTGCAGCGAACAAAATTTGGATTATTTAGCGACTCTTGGTGCTCATGCGATTAATTACAATTTTGCTCCTGCTTCACAGCGTTTAGAAGAAGTGGATGTGCTGATTGATTTAGTCGGGGGTGATGCGGCTCTCGACGCTTTGAAATGCTTGAAAGATCATGCGCGTGTCGTTACTGTTCCGACTCTAAGTGCTGAGCTTATTTGTGAAAAAGCAAAATTACTTGGTTTTGAAGCCACAGGCATGTTAGTTGATCCTAATCCTGAACAGCTTGATACCATGCTTTATATGGTCAGCGTTGGCTTATTGAAAACGGAAATTCAAGCTGTTTATCCGATGGCGGAAGTGGCTGCGGCTCATCAACAGATTGAAACAGGCCATACTCGAGGCAAAGTTCTTCTTGATATGAAATGTTAGACATTTTTAGCACCTATTTGGAACCGCTCTCGTATTGGTTTGCTGGCTCTGCGCTGTGGGTGCTTTTTTTTAGTGGTTTTCTCAGTGCTACCTTATTACCGGGAAGCTCAGAAGCGAGTTTATTCGCCACATTAAGCCTGAATCAATTTCCCGTATTTTGGGTTATCGCCGTTGCAAGCGCTGGTAATACCCTCGGCGGTCTGACTAACTATTGGCTCGGTATCTGGTTGCCGAATCGAACTGAAAGCGAAAAGCACGGTCATAAAGCGTTAGCTTGGCTCAATAAATATGGTTATTGGGCTCTCTTATTTAGTTGGCTACCTGTGGTGGGTGATGTGCTTTGTTTGGCCGCAGGTTGGCTACGCATGAAATTTTTACCTACTTTTGTCATTATTTTGATCGGCAAAGCACTGCGTTACATCATGCTTGCCGCTGTATTCTATGGTTTTTTCTAAGGAGCTGTTATGAGAAAAATTTGGCTAGGTGCCCTTTCTCTTATTGCCATTTATGGCTGTTCATCAACGGTCGCACCTATCGCTTTTTTTTCATCATTACCGAAAGGGGTTACGCTGATTGAGCAAGTGGATGCTCAACCGGGAAAAGTGATGATCCCTTATGCAAAATATCAGCTCGATAATGGCCTTACTGTCGTGCTCTCACCGGATCACTCAGATCCTTTAGTGCATGTCGATGTCACTTATCATGTGGGTTCGGCACGTGAAGAGGTTGGAAAATCAGGGTTTGCTCATTTCTTTGAACACATGATGTTTCAAGGAACGGAGCACGTTGGCGATCAAGAACATTTTCGTTTGATCACCGAAGCGGGAGGAACCATGAATGGGAGTACCAACCGTGACCGTACTAATTATTACCAAACCGTGCCTTCAAATCAGCTAGAAAAGGTGTTGTGGCTCGAATCTGATCGGATGGGATTTTTGCTCAACGCGGTTTCTCAACGTAAATTTGAGATCCAACGTGACACAGTAAAAAATGAACGCGCACAAAACTACGACAACCGCCCCTATGGCTTGATGTGGGAAAAAATGGCGGAGGCGATGTATGCCGAAGGACACCCTTATTCATGGCAAACCATTGGTTATGTCGAAGATCTTGACCGAGTGGATGTCAATGATCTTAAAGCGTTTTTCTTACGTTGGTATGGGCCGAATAATGCGGTGCTGACCATTGGTGGCGATATTGATGTTCAGCAAACACTTGAATGGGTTAATCAATATTTTGGCACCATACCGGCAGGCCCAGCCGTTGATAACGCACCTAAACAGCCGGCCCAGTTGGCGCAAGATCGTTTCATTACCTTGGAAGATCGCATTCAGCAACCCATGGTTGTGGTGGGCTGGCCGACAGAATATAGCGGTGCTCAAAGTCAAGCCTCGCTAGATGCGCTTGCCAAAGTGCTAGGCAGCGGTACCAATAGTTATCTCTACCAAGCGTTGGTCAAAACTCAAAAAGCCGTCAATGCGGGTGCATTCCAAGATTGCGCCGAATTGGCTTGTACCTTCTATGTTTATGCCATGGCCCCTTCGGATGAAAAGGCTCAGCTTGCTCCTTTGTATCGAGAGTTAATGCAAACACTCAGTCAGTTTGAACAGCAAGGGGTAGATCAGAGTCGACTTGATCAAATTACCGGTATGGCGGAAGCGAATGCGGTCTTTGCGCTGCAAAGCGTATCTGGAAAAGTGACGCAGCTTGCGTCCAACGAAACGTTTTATGGGCAGCCTGATCGCCTCGAGCAACAATTAGCTCAGATTCATGCGGTCACCCCAGAGTCAATTCAACAGGCTTATCAGCGCTTCATTGCTCATCAACATAAGGTTACCTTAAGTGTTGTGCCTAAACATAAAGCCGATCTTGCCGTTCAAAAAGCCAATTTCGTACCCCCTAAAAGAGTGCTGCCCGAGCATCAAACGATAACCGAAGATCAATTGGCTTATCGCCAGGTTGAAGATCAATTTGATCGCTCAATCATGCCTTCTGTAGCAAAAGGTGTGAAAGCACAAATGCCGACACTGTATGAACTCTATTTTGATAACGGTATTGAGTTATTAGCCACACAAACCAGCGAAACGCCGACCGTGCTAATTAATATCAATTTACCAGCAGGAGAGCGACATGCCGCGCGTGGCAAAGAAGGGTTAGCTAATTTAACCGCGGCGCTACTTGAAGAAGGCTCAACTCGACGCTCAGTGGAAGCGATTCAAGCTCAACTCGACACGTTAGGTTCGACTATCAGTGTTACTGCCAATGAGTATTCGACCAGTATTATGGTCTCTAGTTTGAAGAAGAATGTTGCAGCAACATTGGATGTGGTTGAAGAAGTTTTATTTCATCCTGCTTTCAAAGAGAGTGATTTTACACGGCTGAAGCAGCAGATGCTGGAAGGGTTGGTTTATCAGCATCAAACACCGGGATGGCTTGCTTCACAAGCTACTCGTCAAGTACTGTTTGGCAACTCTATTTTTGCGCGTTCAAGTGAAGGCACTGAGCAATCACTAAACGATTTAACATTAGAAGATGTAAAACGCTTTTATGCGAAACATTACACGCCACATGGTACGCAAATCGTTGTCGTTGGCGACATTTCCAAAAAAGAGGTCGCTAAACAGTTAACCTTTTTAGGGCAGTGGCGCGGTGAAGCTTCTCCTTTGTTACGTCCCCAAGTGGTGAACTCACTGACAGAGCGGAAGATATATCTGGTTGATAAGCCTGATGCGCCGCAGAGCATCGTCCGTTTTGTGCGAAAAGGGTTGCCTTTCGATGCCACTGGCGAGCTTTTTCTCAGCCAACTGGCTAACTTCAATTTAGCGGGCAACTTTAACAGCCGCATTAATCAGAATTTGCGTGAAGATAAAGGCTACACCTATGGCGCTGGGAGTTATTTCGCGAGCAATCGAGAAGTGGGCGCTATTGTTTTCAATGCTCAAGTGCGTGCTGATGCCACCGTAGCTTCAATCGTTGAAATAGAAAAAGAGATGGCAACATTCAGTCAAAGTGGCTTAACCGACCAAGAGCTAAAATTTATGCGCCTTGCTGTCGGCCAACAAGATGCACTGACGTATGAAACACCATCACAAAAAGCGCAGTTGCTTAGTAATATTTTGACCTATAGTTTGGATGAAGATTACCTACAGCAACGAAATGAACTGGTAGAAAACGTAAAAAAATCAACGCTCAATAAACTCGCCGCTAAATGGTTTGAACCACAAGAGTATCAAATTATCGTAGTGGGTGATGCGAAAACGTTGAAGCCACAACTTGAAAAATTAGATATTCCCGTAGAAGAGCTTGAAATCATCCGCTAGAGTACACATTTATAGGGGGCAGATTGTTTGCCTCCATTCTACTCTCTTGCTGAGTTAGAGCCGCTTTCATTCGGATCATTCACCTATAAGCGAATCATTATTTTGACTAATTTTGCCGCACGACTTGAACAAGTCACTAAAAAATCAGAAGTGTTTAAGCAGTTTGGCCGAGGCGTTGAGCGTGAAACGTTACGCTATACCCCAGAAGGCTCGTTAGCTCTGACTCCTCATCCAGAAGCACTCGGCAGCGCATTAACCAACCGTTGGATCACCACTGATTTTGCGGAGTCATTGCTTGAATTTATTACACCAGTCTCTCATGACGTGCCGACTTTACTCTCACAACTGGCGGATATTCACCATTTTGCTCAAACCAAATTGGGTGACGAAAAGATGTGGCCGCTTTCTATGCCTTGTTATGTTGGCAGCGAAGATGATATCGAACTGGCGCAATATGGTTCATCGAATACGGGTAAAATGAAAACCCTTTATCGAGAAGGCTTAAAGCGTCGTTACGGCAGCTTAATGCAGATCATTTCTGGCGTACATTTCAATTTTTCATTTCCAGAATCATTTTGGGATGCCTTGCATGGCGAGCAAACTGAATCCCAGCGTACTGAGACAAAATCGGAAGCCTATTTTGGTGTGATTCGTAATTACTACCGTTTTGGCTGGCTTATTCCCTATTTCTTTGGCGCATCACCTGCGTTATGTTCATCGTTTGTGCGCGGACGTGAAAGCCATCTGCCATTTGAAAATATTGGTAAAACGCTTTATTTGCCTCATGCTACCTCGTTGCGCCTCAGTGATTTAGGTTATACCAATAGCGCGCAAAGTGGCTTGAAAATTGGTTTTAATAGCTTGGATCAATATCTAGAAGGGTTGAATCAGGCGATCCGCACTCCATCAAAAGAGTTTGCAGAACTAGGCGTGTATGTCGATGGTGAACATCGTCAGCTCAACAGCAATGTTTTGCAGATAGAAAACGAACTCTATGCACCGATCCGTCCTAAGCGTGTGGCCAAAAATGACGAAAAGCCGTCACAAGCGTTAGAGAGAGGCGGAGTCGAATACATCGAAGTGCGTTCGTTAGACGTAAACCCGTTTAGCCCGATTGGTATTACTGAAGATCAAGTGCGTTTTCTCGATCTGTTCCTCACTTGGACCGCTCTTTCAGATTCAGATCCGATGGACAATTGTGAGCTGGCATGTTGGCGAGATAACTGGAACAAAGTGATTTTAGAAGGTCGTAAACCGGGTTTAGAGTTACAAATTGGCTGTCGCGGAGAGAAACTGACGCTGCAAGCGTGGGCGCATAATGTATTCGATGACTTACGCAAAATAGCGCAAGTAATGGATAGCGCTTGTGGTGGCAATGCATACCAAGCCGTATGCGAGAAACTAAGCTCGTGGATTGATAATCCAGAATTAACCTTTTCCGCCCAACTACTTGAACAGACTAAACAGTTTGGAGGGCTCGGTAAGGTAGGTTGTGCATTAGGAGCCGAATACCGACAAGCCAACCTGGCACATCACTATCAAACTTATTCTGAGTCTGTGATGGAAGAGGAAGTGCTGCGTTCTCGAGCCGCTCAGCAACAGATAGAACAACACGATACTCAAAGTTTTGAAGAATTTCTTGAAAGCTATTTTTCGTACCTAAAATGATCTCTCGATCATAATCTAACATTGATAGGCAGAGCATCGCTCTTTGCCAAATAAGGAGAAAGCAATGCCATTACTCGACAGTTTTACTGTAGATCACACTCGTATGCATGCGCCTGCGGTACGTGTGGCAAAAAATATGCAGACGCCTAAAGGGGATACAATCACCGTATTTGATCTCCGTTTTACTGCTCCAAACAAAGATATTCTTTCAGAAAAAGGGATCCACACTTTAGAGCATTTATACGCTGGTTTTATGCGTGCGCACCTAAATGGTCATGATGTAGAAATCATCGACATCTCACCTATGGGCTGCCGTACAGGTTTTTACATGAGTTTGATTGGCGCGCCAACAGAAGCGCAAGTGGCGCAAGCGTGGTTAGCGGCGATGCATGATGTGCTAAAAGTAGAGAGCCAAGATCAGATCCCTGAACTAAACGAATACCAATGTGGTACAGCCTCAATGCACTCGTTAACAGAAGCTAAAGAGATTGCTCAATCGATTATCACGGCAGGTATTGCGGTGAATAAAAATGATGAGCTTGCTTTACCTGAGTCGATGCTCAAAGAGCTGAAAGTGGATTAAAGATCGCCAGATCTGTCCCTTTAAAAACAAAAAGCTTGGCAGTGACCAAGCTTTTTTTCTTTCTTTTATGCAGTGACTGGCGATTAATGTTTTTTGGTTTTGCGTGGAAAGACTTTAACCTGCTTAATGCGGTTTTCTTCTACATCTACAATCTCCATCGCATGGCCAGAAACTTTGACGCTTAAATGGCTACTTGGAATATCTTCAAGGTGCTCCAAAAGTAAACCGTTTAAGGTTCTTGGGCCCGTCGTTGGCAGTTTCCACTTTAGCCCTTTGTTAATGTCACGGATATTCGCGCTGCCATCAATCAAGAAACTGCCATCGCTTTGCGGTGTAATTTCATCGGCTAAACTCGGTGCCATCGAGGTTGTGAATTCTCCCACGATCTCTTCGAGAATATCTTCAACAGTGATCAAGCCATTGATATCACCATATTCATCAACGATCAGGCCAATCCGCTCTTTGTTGCGTTGGAATTTAAGTAATTGTACGTTGAGCGGTGTGCCTTCTGGGATGAAATAGACTTCATCAGCAGCGCGTAAAATCATCTCTTTGTTGAACTCTTTTTTTTCCAACATTAAACGAGAAGCATCACGAAGGCGCAATATGCCCACCGCTTCATCAATTTTATCTCGGTAAAGCACCACGCGTCCGTGTGGCGAGTGAGTTAACTGACGCACAATAGATTTCCAATCGTCGTTAATATTGATGCCAGTAATTTCGTTACGTGGGATCATGATATCGTTCACCGTGACATGCTCGAGATCGAGAATGGAAAGCAGCATATCTTGGTGGCGACGAGGAATAAGACCACCCGCTTCGTTGACGACGGTTCTTAATTCTTCAGAGCTTAGATGATCCTCCGCCCCATGCTTGGCCTTAAGGCCTAGTAAGCGGATGAAACCATTGGTGATGAAGTTAATGAACATCACCAATGGTGACAATATCTTCATTAAGAAGGTCAGTAAGATGCTGCTGGCGTAAGAGACGCGTTCAGGGTAAAGCGCTGCTAATGTTTTTGGCGTCACTTCAGCAAAAACCAGAACGACCAACGTCAGCGCACCAGTGGCAATGGCCACTCCTAGATCCCCATAAAGGCGCATACCAATAATAGTGGCAATTGCAGAGGCTAAAATATTGACTAGGTTGTTGCCAATGAGGATCAAACCAATGAGGCGATCTGGACGATCAAGCAGTTTTTCGACACGCTTTGCACCTTTGTGGCCAGTATTGGCCAAGTGCTTTAAGCGGTAGCGGTTCAAAGACATCATGCCGGTTTCTGAACCTGAAAAATAAGCCGAAATTACGATGAGACCCGCGAGTAGTGCAAACAATATACCCGTTGAAATGTCGTCCAAAACGTGGTGTTTCCTTATAAATAGTGTGATTAATTAATGATCTAATTAAATGAATGTGTCAATACGCTATCAAACGTGTTGAGTTAGCTCAAAATGATTTCTTTTACAAAACGGCTACCAAAGTAGGCCAGTGTGAGTAAGGTTGCACCAGCGACAGCAAACCAAGTCACTTTTCTACCGCGCCAACCTTTTCGGTAATGTCCCCACAACAATACAGAATAGACAACCCAAGCAATGAAAGACAAAATGCCTTTATGCGCTTTGCCTTGAGCAAACATATCACCGACAAAATCAAAACCAGTAATCAAGGTACCAGTAAGTAATACGTTACCTATCAAGATGATTTTAAACAGTTGCCTTTCTACCATCAGTAGTGGTGGCAAATTGGGGTTGATGGTTAGCATCTTCTTTTTCTTTAGCTTGTAGTCCAGCCAAGCCAATTGCAAAGCGTAGAGTGCGCCAATCGAAAGGGTTGAATACGAAAATAGTGCTAGAGAAATATGCAACAACAGTGGCGGATTGTTTTCTAAGTGAGTCATGAACATGCTGGGAAGAAATGAGGCGGCGCTGACGTTGATCGCGGCGAAGCTATACACCACCGGCAACAGAAACCACAATCGCGTTTTTAACATCGCAATGCTCATCACCAGTGAGATGATAAAGCTTATCAATGATGCCACATTGAGCATACTGAGGTTTTGCCCATTAGCGTTGAAGATTAAATCACTCAGTAACCACGCATGAAAAGCCAGCGCCAGTGCTGAACTGAACAATACTGTCTGCGCACGAATCCCAGTTTGATTAACTAAGCCTGGAATAATGGTCGCTATGGATAAAAAATACAAAATAGTGGCGACTATTGCGATTAAGTTTTCCATACTTCTTACAAAATGGTGGCTGAATTGGCGAATTATACCTTGCATCACGATAATGAGCTACGTTGGATACCGATTGATTTGACATATACCCACCTTAGTTGAGGTCATGGTGCAAATAATTAACAGGGTGAAGGCTTTTATTCGATAAATCGCAGAGATAACTCTTTTTGACCCCCCTGTTTTGGGGACCCAATGTTACGTTTACGGGTTTAAGTCGCTTATCGCGAAGCGTCAATGGGTATGACTATTAGATTGGCTAAGGTATACTGACCCCAATTAATCGCCGAACTAGCGAAGAGACAACGATGTTTGAAAATTTAACGGATCGACTATCCAAGACGCTGAAAAATATCAGCGGCAAAGGCCGTCTCACCGAAGACAATATTAAAGAAACCCTACGCGAAGTGCGCATGGCGCTGCTTGAAGCGGACGTTGCACTGCCTGTAGTGCGTGATTTTGTCGCGCGCGTTAAAGAGGGCGCAGTGGGTGTTGAGGTGTCTAAATCGCTGACACCGGGACAAGAGTTCATCAAGATTGTTCAAGCGCAGCTTGAAGCGGTAATGGGCGAATCAAACGAAGCGCTGAACCTTGCCGCCCAGCCGCCAGCAGTGATTTTAATGGCGGGTTTACAAGGCGCGGGTAAAACCACCAGTGTTGGTAAGCTTGCTAAGCTGCTTAAAGAACGCGATAAAAAGAAAGTACTGGTGGTTTCGGCTGACGTTTATCGCCCAGCGGCGATAAAACAGCTTGAAACGCTAGCTAACGATCTGGACGTTGAATTTTTTCCTTCTTCAGCCGACCAAAAACCGATTGATATCGCCAATGCGGCCATTGACCATGCGAAGAAGAAATTCTTCGATGTGCTGATTGTCGACACAGCAGGCCGTCTTGCTATTGATGAACTGATGATGGCAGAGATCCAAGATCTGCATGCGGCGATTAATCCGATTGAAACATTGTTCGTTGTGGATGCCATGACGGGGCAAGATGCCGCGAACACCGCAAAAGCCTTTGGTGATGCGCTGCCGTTAACGGGGGTTATCTTAACCAAAGTTGATGGTGATGCTCGAGGTGGTGCCGCACTTTCCGTTCGTCATATCACCGGTAAACCGATTAAATTCTTAGGGGTCGGTGAAAAAACTGACGCGCTCGAGCCTTTCCATCCTGATCGTATTGCATCACGCATATTGGGAATGGGCGATGTTCTCTCATTAATTGAAGATCTACAACGTAATGTTGATCACGAGCAAGCAGAACGCCTAGCTAAAAAATTCAAGGAAAAGAAAGGATTTGATTTAGAAGATTTCCGCGAACAGCTCGGGCAAATGCAGAATATGGGCGGCATGATGGGCATGCTCGATAAACTGCCTGGCATGGCAAACCTACCTGCCAACGTGAAAGATAAGGTCGATGATAAGATGTTCAAGCAGATGGAAGCGATCATCTGTTCGATGACCATGCACGAGCGTCAGCACCCAGACATGATAAAAGGTTCACGTAAAAAACGTATCGCGACAGGTTCTGGCACCCAAGTACAAGATGTTAACCGCTTACTGAAACAGTTCACCCAAATGCAGAAAATGATGAAAAAAATGCAGAAAGGGGGCATGAAAGGCATGATGCGTAATATGCAAGGCATGATGGGCGGAATGGGTGGCATGGGCGGCGGCGGTTTCTTTGGTCGTTAACCTAACTCATTGCGATGCTTAAAATTTACTAAAGCGTGATGTCCATCACTGCAAAAGCATAATGCTTCTGCTGGTGAAAAAATAGCTAAACCCCTTGCAAAGCCTCGGAATAAGAGTAAAATTCCGAGGCTTTATTTTGGCACGAGACCCCAGACTGTTTTTCGTAAATGGTTTTTGGGGTTAATTTTATTATTGAGAAAGCAAAGAGGACGACATGGTAACCATTCGTTTGGCACGTCACGGCGCTAAAAAGCGTCCATTTTATCAAATCGTAGTTGCGGATAGCCGTAACGCAGTAACTGGCCGTTTCATCGAGAAAGTAGGTTTCTTTAATCCTACGGCTACTGGCCAAGAAGAAGGCCTACGTGTTGATCTAGATCGCGTTAACCATTGGGTTGGTCAAGGCGCATCTCTATCTGATCGCGTAGCTAAGCTAGTAAAAGACGCTCAAAAAGCGGCTTAATTCTTACTTTTATAGAAGAACATTAGCTTATGTCGATGAAAGGTAAAGAAACAATGAGCAAAGAAAACGAAAAGATTGTTATGGGCAAGTTTGGTGCTACCTATGGCATTCGTGGCTGGCTCAAAGTTTTTTCCTACACAGACGAAGCTGAAAGTATTTTTGATTACAGCCCTTGGTTTATTAACCAAAAAGGCCAGTGGATCGAGTACAAAGTAGAGAGTTGGAAGCGCCATGGTAAGAGTATGGTGGTAAAACTTGAAGGTTTAGATGTTCGAGAAGACGCACATCTACTCACCAACTTTGAAATTGCTATTGATCCCGCATCATTACCAGAATTGTCAGCAGATGAATTCTACTGGCGTGAATTGTTCGGTATGCAAGTTATTACCACTAAGGGATATAACCTTGGTGAGGTCACTGACCTATTAGAAACTGGCTCCAACGATGTTCTGGTTGTGAAAGCGAATTTGAAAGATGCTTTTGGCCAAAAGGAACGGTTGGTACCGTACCTTGAAGAGCAAGTGATCAAGAATGTTGATCGCGAAGCTCGACGGATCGAAGTTGACTGGGATCCGGCATTCTAACTCTAAAATTTCAGAGCGAGAGAACACATGTGGGTTGGCGTTATAAGCCTATTTCCTGAAATGTTCCGTTCTGTTACTGATTTTGGAGTAACAGGTCAAGCGGTTAAAAAAGGTTTGCTGTCTATTGAAGCTTGGAATCCTCGAGATTTCACTCATGACAAACATCGTACCGTCGATGACAGACCTTACGGTGGTGGTCCTGGAATGCTCATGATGGTTCAGCCTTTGCGCGATGCCATTCATGCAGCAAAACAAGCCGCACCGGGAAAGACGAAAGTCATTTACCTTTCTCCTCAAGGTCGAAAACTCGACCAAAAAGGAGTCGAAGAGCTGGCGACAAATGAGAACCTAGTTCTTATTTGCGGACGCTATGAAGGGGTAGATGAGCGTATCATCCAATCAGAAGTTGACGAAGAATGGTCGATTGGTGATTTTGTGATGACAGGCGGCGAACTGCCAGCCATGACGTTGATTGATTCTGTCTCTCGGTTTGTTCCGGGAGTATTAGGAGATTTCGCATCAGCAGAAGAGGATTCTTTTGCAAATGGCTTGCTAGATTGCCCGCACTATACGCGTCCTGAAGTGTTAGATGGAAAAGAAGTACCTGCGGTACTGAAATCCGGTAATCACGAGGATATTCGTCGCTGGCGGCTGAAACAGTCGTTGGGCCGAACTTGGCATAGAAGGCCAGAGCTCCTGGAAAACCTAGCTCTGACTGACGAACAGGAACTATTACTGGTTGAGTTCATTAAAGAAACTCAAATACATCAGTAACCTATTTAATTTAGTATCAGTTTATTCTAGGAATTTTTAAAATGAGTAACATCATCAAGGCTCTTGAAGAAGAGCAAATGAAACAAGGCCTACCTAAATTCGCACCAGGTGACACTGTTGTTGTTCAAGTTAAGGTAAAAGAAGGTGATCGTGAGCGTCTACAGGCTTTTGAAGGCGTTGTAATCGCAATCCGTAACCGTGGCCTACACTCTGCATTCACTGTTCGTAAGATCTCTAACGGTGAAGGTGTTGAGCGTACGTTCCAAACTCACTCTCCAGTGGTTGATAGCATTGAAGTTAAACGCCGCGGTGCAGTACGTCGTGCCAAACTGTACTACCTACGTGAGCGTTCTGGTAAGTCAGCTCGTATCAAAGAGAAACTTGCTAAGAAGTAATGCTATAAACTAGCGTTCTCATAGTAATAAACAGGGGTCGAGTAATCGACCCCTGTTTTTATATGTACGCTAATATTGATCTTCTGACCAACCATCACTGTCTGACATATCCGGTGCACCGGGAATACTTTTTTCCTCATCGGCCCACTCGCCAAAATCGATCATCTGACACTGTTTGGAACAAAAAGGGCGATAAGGGCTCTGTTCTCCCCATTCGACATCGGCTTTGCACTGCGGGCATTTTACAATGGTAATTTTCTTTGACATAACGGACTTCAAGTAACGATGGATAGGCGTAAGTGTATTACCTAACGCAATGGAAAGTAAGAGTCAGTCGGGAATTGAAGCGGAATTGATTAACAGCAGACGGCGAGATCAAACTCGATATCGCGCCCTGTTGCTTGGCCTGATTGGAATTCGATAAACTTAATCGCGAAGCGATTTTTATGTCCTGAGATCATGGGGTATACCCCATACTCAAGTGGGATCGACAAGCGCAAGATATTAGCGTCTTCGGCATCGCTTTGATAAAAACCTAATCGTGCTAGGCGTGCTTTAAAATGGCCCGTTTCGCGGGTTAACTTTAGCCAAAGTTGCAACGCATCTGATAACGGTCGCAGCGTTTCCATCCATTGGTGCGCATCTTGGGTCTTCTTTTCTATCGGAATGTGTAGCCAGTAGTGCAGGGCTGGCAGGTCAAAACAGCACGACCCGCCCGGTAAATTAAAACGTTGGCGAATCGTGCTTAAGAAACGATCTTCTTTGAGTGATTGACCAAAGCGTTCAGCGCTCATTAAATTACGATGCACCTCGTCGATCTCTTCAAGGAGCGATAGCAACATTTCTTGATCAACACCATCCACATTGAGCCAGCTACGGTAGTTCAAACGCTGTTTTTCAATATCTTTAGCCAACTCGCTTTTGAGTTGGATCTGTTCGAAGATTTCGAGTAAATCAAACAATGAACGAAAGAAGAGTTGGTGTTGAATACCGTCACGAAACTGAGCGGAATGCATCAACTGGTTAAGCAGTGCTTCGACTCTTAAATAGATACGAGTTTTTTCGTTCAGTGGGTGTTCAAACTTATGCGTGGTCATCTAGCTAGCCTTAGGTCCGGTCTGGGTTATTCTTACAGACTTAGGCTGCATATGGCTAGATACTTTTTGTGTAATTCTGTGATTTGAGGCAAAAGTTTTTGGTTTTCTGCGCTATTTTTAATCACATCGTCAGCGTATTGCAATCTTTGCTCACGGCTCGCTTGAGCGGCTAAGATCGAACGGACTTGTTGCTCTGATACCTTGTCTCTTGCCATAGTGCGAGCGATTTGGGTTTTTAGATCAACATCAACCACTAAGATGCGATCGACTAAGGTTTGTAGGTTATTTTCTATCAATAATGGCACAACCAATAAAGCATAAGGCGAGGTGGTTTTTGCTAAATCAGCAATCATTTTTGCACGGATCATTGGGTGAAGAAGCTGATTAAGCCAAGCCTTTTCTTGCTCATCAGCAAAGATCTTTTCTCTTAACTTGGTGCGATCCAATTGTCCATCGGGCTTTAATATGGTGAGGCCAAAGTGCGCGCAAATCGCCGTTAATCCTTCACTACCGGGTTCGACGACTTCTCGAGCGATGATGTCAGCATCCACGACATCTATCGAGAAATTCTGCTGAAATAAATGAGCAACGGTGCTTTTTCCGCTGGCAATCCCGCCGGTTAAACCCACCACTAACCCCATGACGATAACCCCATAATTGAACCTAAATACCAACTCATAATATCGTTACCCCACAACAAGGTTAGCCAGCCAGCAATGGCGAGATAGGGGCCAAAAGGAAAGGCTTTGTCGATCCCTTTTTTTTGCAAGCGCAATTGAATTAGGCCAAAAACAATGCCAACCACAGATGACATGAGAATGATGATGGGCAGATATTGCCAGCCCAACCAAGCGCCGAGAGCAGCCAGCAGTTTGAAATCGCCATAACCCATTCCTTCTTTGCCTGTGACGAGTTTAAACAGCCAATAGACCGACCATAAGCTCAGATAGCCAGCAATGGCGCCGATCACTGCATCTTGCAAACTGACTGGGCTAATGTGCATCAATGATAAGCTGAGGCCCGCCCACAGTAGTGGCAGTGTCAGCTTGTCGGGTAACAGCATGGTATCGAAATCGATAAACGTCGCCGCGATGAGCACAAAAGTGAAAAACAATAGCGCTAGTGAAAAATAACTAAAACCGAAGTGGCTAGCCACGACAAAGCTCATACTGGCGGTGAGTAGTTCAATCAAAGGATAGCGTGCACTGATCGGGCCTTGGCAACGGGAACATTTCCCTTTTAAAAAGAGCCAACTGAGTAGCGGAATATTGTCAATAATACGGATTGGCGCATCACAGTGTGGGCAGCTAGAACGGGGGACACTGAGCGTGAGTTGCCCTTCCGGTGGCGCAATGTGGTATTCGGGAAAGCAGTCAGCGCACTCTTGTCGCCATTCTCGCTCCATGATTTTGGGTAGACGATAAATGACCACATTGAGAAAACTCCCCACGATTAAGCCAAACAACGCTGCAAAAAGTGGAAAGAGCCAAGGGTAATAAATAAAAACTTCCATGCACAGACTCGATAATTAAAAGATTAGCAGTGCTAATACTATCCTAATACACTCATTAAGTTAAAGATGGGCAAGTACATTGCCACCACCAAACCGCCGACCACCGTACCCAAAAAGACAATGATCAATGGTTCGAGAATTTTGCCTAAGTTATCGACGGTATTATCAACTTCAAATTCGTAAATGGTGGCGACTTTATTGAGCATGTCATCCAATCGGCCTGATTCTTCACCAATCATCACCATTTGCAGCACCATTTCAGGAAAGGCTTCGGTATTACGCATCGCAATATACATTGGCATACCGGCTGCTGTATCACGATAGACCTCATTAATCGCCGTCTCAAAATGGACATTGCCAGCGGTTTTGGCGGTGGTTTTTAAGCTGGCTAAAATCGGAATGCCTGCACTAAAACTGGTGGCGAGTGTGCGACTGAATTTAGCAATAGAGGCTTTGCCTATCACCCCGCCAAGAATGGGAAACTTTAATCCTAATCGGCTGGTTTTTAAGCGTATTAAAAAAGATTTTTGGCGTACTATTTTCACGGCAATTGTGGTGAGGATTATGATGATGAGCACCCACAAACTGTAACTTTGCACCCAATGAGAGAGTTTCAATACTTGCTGTGTAAACCAAGGTAATTCGGCTCCGAATCCTTTGAACATGCTTTCAAACTCAGGGATCACCATAGTAAGCATTAAGTAAGAAACACCTAACGCGACCAACACTACCATGGTTGGGTAGATGAGCGCTTTAATGACTTTAGCGCGCAGTTGTTCACTTTTTTCTCGATAAGTCGCTAGCCGCTCAAACACTTCAGCCAAGTTACCTGACTGTTCACCTGTGTGAATGAGATCAACATACAAGGTATCGAAATGGGTGCTGGCGGTACGCATCGCTTTGGAAATTGGCGTTCCGGCTTCAACCCCTTTGGTGACTTGCGACAAAATGGATTTCATTTCGGCTTTTCGATGGTTATCTCCGACCAGTTTTAAGGCTTGCACGATCGGCACGCCTGTGGTCAGCATGGTCGCCAATTGGCGTGTCAGAATGGTGATGTCTCTGGCCTTCACGCGATGAGTCAAGCGGGTGATAAAAGAGACGCCCCCTTTTTTGATTTTTTTGATCTGAATGTGCTGCTCTTTAAGTTTATCACGCACTTCCAGTTCGGTTAAAGCGAGAGTTTGGCCAGATACTTTTTTGCCCGAACTATTGATGCCTTTCCAACGATAATTTTTGAGTTCTGATTTGATTTTTGTGTTCATACAATAGAGTCACTCAATGGCTAGCTAAGAGGGATCAAAGCGTTAGAAATAGAGCACGCGTTGCAGCTCTTTGAAGCTGGTGACGCCGTTTTTGAGCTTTTCAATGCCTGATTCTTGTAGTGTCTGCATTCCGTTGGCTTTCGCGATCTGCTCTATTTGATGAATGCTTGCTTTTTGCATAATCGCTTCAGCCAGCTGTGGGTTAAACGCCATCACTTCATAAATGCCGACTCGACCTGAATAGCCCCCTGTGCATTCGTTGCAACCATGCGGGTTTGCTTCATAAATGGTTTCTGTCGCTAGCAGCTGAAAATGTTGCTGCAACTGCATTGAGGGCACGACGGCAATTTTGCAGTGCCGACAAAGGCGACGAGCCAAACGCTGGGCAATAATTAAACTGAGTGAAGAGGCTAAGTTAAACGCTTCAATTCCCATATTACTCAAGCGAATTACCGTTTCGGCGGCGGAGTTAGTATGCAAGGTAGAAAGAACTAAATGCCCGGTTTGTGCCGCTTTCACGGCGATTTCGGCAGTTTCTAAATCGCGGATTTCGCCAACCATCACAATGTCGGGATCTTGCCGTAAGAAGGAGCGTAATGCTTGCGCAAAGCCAAAGCCAATTTTTGGCTGCACTTGAACTTGGTTGATGCCGGATAAGTTAATTTCAACCGGATCTTCAGCGGTGGAAATGTTCACTTCAGCAGTATTTAAAATGCGTAGCCCCGTATAGAGCGAGACGGTTTTTCCGCTGCCTGTCGGGCCCGTCATTAAAATCATCCCTTGTGGTTTTTTTAGCGCAGCTAAGTAGAGCTGTTTTTGCTGGTCGTTATAACCCAATTTGTCGATATCTAAGTTAGCGGCGCTGCTATCAAGTAGGCGCAGTACGATTTTTTCGCCCCATAAGGTGGGGAGGCTGGAAACGCGCATATCGATCGCGGTGTCTTGATTCAACCGCAGTTTAATGCGGCCATCTTGTGGTAAGCGCCGCTCGGCAATATCGAGTTTGGATAAAATCTTGAGCCGCGCGGCAAGCCGGCGACTTAAGTTACTTGAGGGACGCTGTGTTTCCACCAAAATACCATCACAGCGCAATCGTACTCGGTAAAGCGCTTCGTACGGTTCGAAATGGATGTCTGATGCGCCTTTTCGCACCGCATCAAGCAGGATTTGGTTAATAAAGCGACTGACTGGGGCGTCATCTTGGCTGAGGTCTTCAATCGATTGAATCTCATCATCAGACAGCTTAACTAAGTTTGCCAGTTCATCTTGGCTGATCTCTTTCCCTGAAGAAGAGGATCCTTGAATTGTTCGGCCATACAAGCGCCGGATGGCTGCTTGCAGCGCTTTGTAGTCGGCTAAAACCAGTTCGACTTGTAAGCCTGTCGCAAAGCGAAAATCATCTTCCACTTGTAAATGGGTCGGGTCGGAAACTGCGATGGTCAGGGTTTGGCCATTATTGGCAATCGGCAGTGCTTGGTAACGGGTGATGAGATCACGCAAACCAAGCTGTTGGCAGAGCAGTGGGTAGTCGTAGCGGGTTAAGTCAGTGTCCGGTAGGCCAAAAAGGGTACTTAACTGCTCAGTCAGATCATGAGGATGGAAAAAATCCAAAGCGAGCAAAGCTTCTGGCACACTCGCACCAGACGCTTTGATATGTTCAATAACTGCGTGTTCTTGCGTCGGGCTCAATATCTGAGCCTGACGCAGAATCGCAGGGAGGTTGGTTAGCATTTATGGAATTGTCGCACCTGAGGTACAACCTTTTGGAGAAAATTCACTTAGGGCTGTCGTGTCACATGTCCACAGGCCATTTGCGTCTCGAATTAATCTGACTTTGTGAGTATTTGCCACACCAGCCTCAAAGGTATATTTAATTGTGCCAGTTAATGAGCCGGCAGACGTTGGAGTGACCAATACTTTCCCATCGCCCATATCTTCAACGGTTCCTAATCTAGTAAATCCTGTTGCTGTTCCAGCAGTAGTGGTAGGGAAGCTGCCTTCAGTTGCAATAAAATCTTCAACATTTGTTTTTAATGCCGTGATATTTGCCAAACCGACCGCTACAGATGATTTTTTTACGTAATTTTGGTATTGAGGCACTGCAATCGCAGCTAATACACCGATTACTGCTACAACAATCATCAATTCAATTAAGGTAAAACCACTTTGTTTCGTTGTCTTATTTGTGTTCATTATTTGATTTGCTCCGTTTGAACGCATAAGGATGGGCAGAGCATAAGAAGCTTGTGGGTTGGTGTGAATGAGATAAAGAGCAGTGCGCGAGTGATTTGGATTTTTTACCTGTTTAGTTGCATATATCAATCACTAAAATACGACTGACTTAAAAATGCCGTCTTGCTTTTGATACGCAAGCAATAAAAAAGGAAGCTCGTCCGGCTTCCTTAACTATTTGAAATTTTTGATCTTTATTCCAATAATTGATGTAATTAATTACTGAAAGCGCATTGAGAGATCGAGTGCTTTAATGTGCTTAGTCAGCGCGCCGACTGAGATGTAATCGACACCGGTTCGCGCGTAATCGCCAATGGTTGCTAATGTGACGTTACCAGAATTTTCTAAAGCTGCGCGGCCTGCGTTAATTGCTACCGCTTCGCGCATCATCTCAATACTAAAATTATCCAGCATAATGATGTCAGCGCCCGCTTGAATCGCCTCTTCTAACTCTTGCAAGCTTTCGGTTTCGACTTCGACAGGTTTACCGGGGTTGAGCTGTTTAGCGGTGCTGATGGCTTGGGTAATACCGCCACAAGCAATGATATGATTTTCTTTAATTAAATAAGCATCAAACACGCCAATACGATGGTTAAAGCCGCCGCCACACGCGACAGCATATTTCAGTGCGCTGCGCAGGCCAGGGATAGTTTTGCGTGTATCAAGTAGTCGGCATTCGGTGCCTTCTAGCTGTTTGGCATACTGAGCAGTAATGCTGGCGCAACCTGACAAGGTTTGAATGAAGTTCATCGCATTGCGTTCACCAGTCAGCAGCGCGCGAGCTGGACCTTCAAGAGTGCACAAAATTTGGTTTGGCTTAACTTGATCACCATCTTGGACATGCCAGTCAATTTTCACTTCACCACCAAGTTGTTTGAAGACTTCCTCTGCCCATGCTTGGCCACAAAATACGCCATGTTCACGGGTGATGAGAGTCGCGGTATTACGCGCATCCGCTGGAATAAGGTTTGCGGTGATATCAGCAGTTGCATCCAAGCTGCCACCGAGATCTTCTCTGAGTGCATCGCTAACGGCGCGAGTAATTTCCAATGGGAGTTGCTGTTTCAGATAATCGAGGCGTTGTTGGCTGTTATGTGTATTTTTCATCGCAAATCTAATATGGTGTTGAACAGAGTGAGAATGATACGCTGAGTTTTACTCAAATTCAGCCACTAATCTCGCATTTCCTCTGGCTAAGGTTCATTTTTGTTTGAGTGTAAGGGGTCAACTGATGATCGATAAAAAGGGTTGGTATCAAAGCGCACGTCGAGTGCCATCGCCGTTTTATGATCAGCGAAGTGATGCGCAAGATATTTCATTGCTGGTGGTACATAATATCAGCTTGCCTCCGGGCCGGTTCGGCGGCCCATATATTGAGCAGTTTTTCACTGGCACGCTTGACCCGAATCAACACCCTTTTTTTCAAACTATCCACCAGATGCGCGTCTCGGCTCACTGCCTCATTCGGCGAGAGGGAGAAGTAGTGCAATTTGTGCCATTTAATGCCAGAGCTTGGCATGCGGGCCAGTCAAGCTTCGCTGGCCGTGCAAAATGCAATGATTATTCGATAGGGATTGAATTGGAAGGGAGCGATGAGACGGCTTATACACCTGCGCAATATCAAGCCTTAGCGACTTTGACGTGTGCATTGCAGCGGCGTTATCCGCTCATCACCAATCAACGCATTACCGGGCATCAATACATTGCACCACTACGCAAAACTGACCCCGGTTTGGTGTTTGATTGGCGTTGCTATCGAGCCTTGTTGGCAGCAAATGACTAACAACAAATAGCGAACAACGAATTAAATCGAATCGTGATATTCCACTAAAATTTGCTCAACCCAGCATTGAATGCGTTCGTCGCTTTGCTCGTATTGCGAATCTTCATCGAGTGCGAGACCAACAAAGTGGCGGCCATCTTTCGTTAGGGCTTTTGACGCTTCAAAATGGTAGCCTTGGTTGGGCCAGTAGCCAATCAATTGAGCGCCAATTTGTTTTAGCTCATCATGCAGCATCCCCATCGCATCGAGGTACCATTCGCCATAACCTTCTTGATCGCCTAAGCCGAATAATGCGACGTACTTGCCGTTTAGCGACACGCCACCGATTTGATCCCATATTGCGCTCCAATCTTCTTGGATTTCGCCAAAGTCCCAAGTTGAGATACCCAGTATTAAAAGATCATAGTTGCTCATCAAAGAGAGTGGCGTTTCTTTCACATTGTGAATATCCACCAAATCCTCACCGATGAGCGCACGGATCTTCTCTGCTGCCATTTCGGTATAACAAGTTGTTGAGCCGTAAAAAAGACCGATCTTCATAATTTTGTGTTCGTTTTAAATCAAGAATAGTGAATTCTAACCATAAAATGACGCGCTTTGCAGCGATTATCCTGCCGATGATGTTTTTTTATGGTATTAAATCAGTGGCTCACATAACCTGAGCAACTCGATTTTCACCACAGAGGTTTGATGTGTCTGAATATATTTCTCCTGATCAAGGGGTTGTGGAACAGTTTTTAGATGCGATGTGGATGGAGCGTGGTTTAGCTGAAAACACGCTCTCATCGTATCGCAATGATCTGACGAAATTGTTGCAATGGATGCAGCACAATAATTATCGCCTCGATTTTATTAGTGTCACTGGTTTGCAGCAGTACCAAGCGTGGCTCGCTGATCAAGACTATAAGCAAACCTCGCGGGCACGTATGTTGTCGGCGATTCGTCGTTTATTTCAATATCTGCACCGTGAGAAACTCCGCGGCGATGATCCGAGCGCACTCTTAATTAGCCCTAAATTGCCACAGCGTCTGCCTAAAGATTTATCTGAGCAGCAAGTGGAAGATCTATTGAATGCTCCCGATACCAATAATCCTCTAGAATTACGCGACAGAGCGATGTTGGAACTCTTGTATGCAACAGGGCTACGGGTGACCGAATTGGTTTCACTGACCATGGAAAATATCAGTTTACGTCAAGGCGTAGTAAGAGTGATTGGTAAAGGTGGCAAAGAGCGTCTTGTACCGATGGGCGAAAATGCCGTTGATTGGATTGAAACTTTTCTTGAACAAGGGCGGTCTACTCTGCTGGGCGAACAAACGTCGGATGTGGTTTTCCCTAGCCGACGAGCAAGGCAGATGACTCGTCAAACCTTTTGGCACCGAATTAAACACTACGCAGTGATCGCACAAATCGATGTGGAAAAACTCTCTCCACACGTATTAAGGCATGCTTTTGCCACGCATCTACTCAATTACGGTGCCGATTTGCGTGTAGTGCAAATGCTGCTCGGTCATAGTGACTTATCTACCACGCAAATTTATACTCATGTTGCGACTGAGCGACTTAAACAATTACATAGCGAGCACCATCCAAGGGCTTGAAAAGGTGAATTTAATGAGCGTATTACGCCAACTGACTCTTCTTACATTGCCACTTTTTGCTGTGGCGTGTAACGCCGAAACCACAGAGCAAGTGACGTCAACGGCTGTGCAAGCGGCTGCGCTTGATAAAACGGTTTTTGAACAACGTTTTTCTAAACTCGGATTGGAAGTGCTGAGTGTTCAAGCCTCTGATATTCCGGGAGTGATTGAAGTACAAACTTCCGGTGGCGTGCTGTTTTCTGCGCCTGACGCGAGCCATTTTATCGCCGGAACCTTGTATGAATTAGATAAGAATGGTGGTTATGTCGATGTGTTAGCCAAACGCCAAGCGCCTGTTAATGCGGCGAAGATCGCGCAGTTTGAATCGAGCATGATCGAATACAAAGCCGCCAACGAAAAATACGTGGTGACTGTTTTTACTGATATTACCTGTGGTTATTGCACTCGATTGCATAGTCAAATGAAAGGGTATAACGACCTAGGGATCACCGTGCGCTACATGGCTTACCCGCGTCAAGGCGTTACGGGGCAAGTAGCTGATCAGATGGCCGCTATCTGGAATGCAGATGATAAAATGGCAGCGATGAATGAGGCAAAAACTAATCATCAGTTGCCAGAAGCAGGGCAGAACATCCAACAAGCTAAGCAGTTGATTACCAAGCACTATCAGCTCGGACGTGAGTTAGGCATCAACGGCACGCCTGCGATTTTCCTACCGAATGGCGAAATGGTTGGCGGTTATTTACCACCAGAGCAATTGTTGCAACGCCTTCAGCAGATTCAATAACTTTAGGAGTTGGGCTTGAGTGTTCTTGAGCCCGCTGATTTATGATTGAAATAAAACAAAGACCAGCCCCCGATCTTTCGCAACTCCCTGACACGATTCCTACACTGCTTAAACGTATCTATATCAACCGTGGTATCACGAACCTTGAACAACTCGACAAGGCCGCGAAAGCACTGCATTCCTACCAACAATTAGGTGGTATAGAGCAAGCGGTACAACTACTTTTTCACGCCATCGAGCAGCAGCAGCGCATCATAGTCGTCGGGGATTTTGATGCTGATGGCGCAACCAGTTGCGCCTTATCTGTTTTGGCGTTGCGAATGTTGGGATCGCACAATGTGGACTATCTCGTGCCTAACCGTTTTGAAGATGGTTATGGCTTAAGCCCTGAAGTGGTCGATCAAGCGATTGAGCTTGGCGCGCAGATGATCATGACGGTCGATAATGGCGTCTCCTCTATCGACGGGGTGCGTTATGCCAAGCAGCAAGGGCTGACCGTCTTGGTGACCGATCACCATTTACCGGGACACGAGTTGCCAGAGGTTGATGCGATGGTGAATCCAAATTTGGCTAACTGCCCGTTTCCCTCGAAGGCATTAGCTGGCGTAGGGGTGGCTTTCTATTTGATGATGGCGCTGTGCGTGCATATGCGAAAAAACGGCTGGTTTACTCGACAAGGTATGAGTGAACCCAAGTTGATGGAGCTGATTGACTTAGTCGCACTGGGTACTGTCGCTGATGTTGTGCCGCTCGATGAAAACAATCGCATTTTAGTGCATCAAGGTTTGCAACGCATTCGCGCCGGGCATGCAAGGCCGGGTATTCAAGCTTTGATTGAGGTTGCTAAACGTGACGCGAGGCGTTTAGTTGCCTCGGATTTTGGCTTTGCGTTAGGGCCACGCATCAATGCGGCAGGGCGCTTGGATGATATGTCATTTGGCGTTGAGCTGCTAATGTGCAATGACATTCACGCTGCGCGTCGAATGGCCAGTGAGCTGGATAGCCTTAACCAAACTCGTAAAGAGATTGAAGAGGGGATGAAGCAAGAAGCGCTGGCTTTTTGTGAGCGCTTACAACTGAGTGAAAATAGCGAATTACCGCACGGTTTAGTGCTGTTTCAGCGCGATTGGCACCAAGGTGTGATTGGTATTTTAGCCTCACGTATTAAAGATAAATACCATCGCCCTGTGATTGCGTTTGCCGATGGTGGCGATGGCAGTATCAAAGGGTCATGCCGCTCTGTTGCTGGGTTACACATGCGCGATGTGCTGGATCGCATTGATACACAAAACCCCGGTTTAATCGTCAAATTTGGTGGTCACGCGATGGCGGCAGGTTTAACTATTGCCGAAAAAGAGTTTGAGCGTTTTGCTGAGCTGTTTGATCAAGCCGTACGTCGCGAGTTAGATGAAAGCGCGCTCAAGGGCGTGATTTTATCCGACGGAGAGTTAACACCTGAAGAGTTCTCGATGCACACCGCTGAAACCTTGCGTTCCGGTGGCCCGTGGGGGCAGGCGTTTCCTGAACCTCTTTTTGATGGTGAGTTTAAACTACTGCACCAAAAACTGGTGGGGGAAAAGCATTTGAAGCTGATGCTTGAACCGCTGTTCAAAGGCCACCCAACCAACATTATGATCGATGGTATTGCTTTTAATGTCGATTTAAGACGCTGGCCAGATGCGTCGGTGAAAACGGTGCGTCTTGCATATAAGCTTGATATTAATGAGTTTCGCGGCAATCAGTCACTGCAATTGATGATTGATCACCTCGAATCGAAGTAACGGCTTGATATTTCTCTTCTTTCGATGCGTGACATAACCTTCCCTCCCCTTATAAGGGGAGGGCTAGGGTGGGGTATATCTTTTGATTGATTTTGTGTTTTTCTAATTACACCCCCTCCCAGCCTCCCCCTAGAAGGGGGAGGAGCCAAAGAATGTTTCCTCTAGAAAGGGTAGATGACAACGAATGTTTCCCCATTTCTAGCCCATCATTTCCCCATCTGTATTCATTTTGTAATTGGTCTGACCAATAATATTGCTGTTTTAATCGACTATTGTTATCAAAGTGTTTAAGCGTGGACTGTTCTATGATTTAGGTCAACTTTTGGCTGGACAGCTACGTTTTAATTATGTTAATTTCTGCACCAACTTGAAATTGGTATTACCAATTGACTGCAAAGAGTAGAAGAATAATAAATTATGGCTTATCAAAGGATTCGTCAGCCAAAACTCTCTGATGTAATTGAACAGGAGTTAGAAAGGCTGATCGTGGAAGGAACACTCTCTCCGGGGCAACAATTGCCTCCAGAACGAGAACTGGCAAAACAGTTCGAGGTGTCTCGTCCATCCATTCGTGAAGCCATTCAACGCCTCGAAGCCAAGCGTTTATTAACCCGCCGTCAAGGTGGAGGTACGTTTGTCAGTGAGAACATTTGGCAGAGTTTTTCTGATCCTCTGCTAAATTTATTGTCTAGCCACTCTGAAACCCAGCTCGATCTATTGGAATCGCGCCACGCGATGGAAGGTATTTCAGCTTATTTCGCAGCATTGCGTGGTACTGAGGAAGATTTTGCTCGCATTCAAGCCTGTTTGGCGAGAATTGGTGAACAACAAGCGAAAAAAGAGGTCGAAGCAGAAGCGTCTGCGGTGGTCGCGTTTTTAGTCGCTCTCACTGAAGCGGCCCACAACGTGGTGCTTTTGCATATTGTTCGCAGCCTCGCTCCTTTGCTTGAGCAAAATGTTCTACAGAATTTAAAACTATTACACCGCCGCCATGAAGTGGTGGAGAAAGTAAGTAGACACCGAGCTAATATCGTGGATGCGATCGTTTCTGGTCAGCCGGAAAAGGCGCGCGAAATGTCCCATTCTCACTTAGCTTATATCGAAGAAACATTGTTGGATTTGACCAAAGAAGAGTCTCGTCGTGAGCGTTCGTTGCGCCGAATTCAGCAGGGTAATGAGTCGTAACCTACGGCGAATTGCTTGTTTTATAGATCCAACCAATAGAAGGATAGATCGCCATGTCTGACATGAAGCATGACGTAGATGCACTGGAAACTCAGGAATGGCTAGCCGCCCTTGAGTCAGTTGTACGTGAAGAAGGTGTAGAACGCGCTCAGTTCTTACTTGAGCAAATTCTAGATAAAGCACGTCTAGACGGTGTTGATATGCCAACCGGTATTACCACGAACTACATCAACACCATTCCAGCTGCGCAAGAACCAGCATACCCAGGTGACACAACGCTTGAGCGTCGCATTCGCTCAATCATCCGTTGGAACGCGATTATGATCGTTCTACGTGCATCGAAAAAAGACCTCGATCTTGGCGGCCACATGGCGTCATTCCAGTCTTCTGCTTCGTTCTACGAAACATGTTTTAACCACTTCTTCCGTGCGCCGAATGAAAAAGATGGCGGTGACTTGGTTTATTATCAAGGTCACATCTCTCCAGGGATCTACGCACGTGCGTTCGTTGAAGGCCGCCTAACGGCTGAGCAACTTGACAACTTCCGCCAAGAAGTGGATGGCAAAGGTATTCCTTCCTACCCACACCCGAAATTGATGCCTGAATTCTGGCAATTCCCGACCGTATCTATGGGTCTGGGTCCAATTTCTGCAATCTATCAAGCGCGTTTCCTCAAATATCTTGATGGCCGTGGTATGAAAGACACTTCTGAACAGCGTGTATACGCGTTCCTAGGTGATGGCGAGATGGATGAGCCAGAATCACGCGGTGCGATTTCATTCGCCGCTCGTGAGAAGCTTGATAACCTATGTTTCCTTATCAACTGTAACTTGCAACGTCTAGACGGCCCAGTAATGGGTAACGGTAAGATCATCCAAGAACTTGAAGGCCTATTTAAAGGTGCAGGTTGGAACGTTGTTAAAGTGATTTGGGGTAACAACTGGGATTCTCTACTGGCGAAAGACACCACAGGTAAGCTGCTTCAGTTGATGAACGAAACCATCGATGGTGACTACCAAACATTTAAAGCGAAAGATGGTGCTTACGTGCGTAAACACTTCTTTGGTAAATACCCAGAAACAGCGGCGCTTGTTGCTGATATGACTGACGATCAAATTTTCGCGCTCAAGCGTGGTGGTCACGAGTCTTCTAAACTGTACGCAGCCTTTACTAATGCTCAAAACACGAAAGGCAAGCCAACCGTGATTCTGGCGAAGACCGTTAAAGGTTACGGCATGGGTGAAGCGGCAGAAGGTAAGAACATCGCTCACCAAGTGAAGAAAATGGACATGACTCACGTGCTGCAACTGCGTGATCGTCTTGGTCTACAAGATCTTCTAACAGATGAAGCTGTGAAAGAGTTGCCATACCTAACATTGGCAGAAGGCTCGAAAGAGCACGAATACTTACACGCTCGCCGTAAAGCGCTAAAAGGTTACACACCTCAACGCTTGCCTAAGTTTACTCAAGAACTTGTGATTCCAGCGGTTGAAGAGTTCAAGCCTCTGCTTGAAGAGCAAAAACGTGAAATCTCAACCACAATGGCGTTTGTCCGTGCGTTGAACATTTTGCTCAAAGATAAGAGCATTGGTAAAAATATTGTGCCAATCATTGCAGATGAAGCACGTACTTTCGGTATGGAAGGTCTGTTCCGTCAAATCGGTATCTATAACCCACACGGTCAGAACTACACTCCTCAAGACCGCGACATCGTTTCTTACTATAAAGAAGCGACTTCAGGTCAGGTACTGCAAGAAGGGATCAACGAGCTGGGTGCTATGTCTTCATGGGTTGCTGCTGCAACTTCATACTCGACAAACGATCTGCCAATGATTCCGTTCTACATCTACTACTCTATGTTTGGTTTCCAACGCGTTGGCGACATGGCATGGATGGCAGGTGACCAACAAGCACGTGGTTTCCTATTGGGCGCTACCGCTGGTCGTACTACGCTGAACGGTGAAGGTCTACAGCACGAAGATGGTCACTCGCACATATTGGCGGCAACGGTTCCTAACTGTCTTTCTTACGATCCAACATTTGCTTACGAAGTTGCAGTCATCATGCAAGACGGTATTCGTCGCATGTATGGCGATCAAGAGAACGTGTTCTACTACCTAACGCTGATGAACGAGAACTACGCAATGCCTGAAATGCCACAAGGCGCTGAAGAAGGTATTCGTAAAGGTATCTACAAATTAGAAAGCTACGCTCCACAAGGAACGACTGGCTCTAAAGGTAAAGTTCAGTTAATGAGCTCAGGTACGATCATGAACGAAGTACGCAAAGCGGCTCAAATCTTAAGTGATGAGTACGGCGTGGCTTCAGATGTTTACTCAGTAACATCATTCAATGAAGTGACTCGTGATGGCCAAGCATGTGAGCGTTACAACATGCTTCACCCTGAAGCGCAGCCGCAAGTACCTTACATTCAAACGGTAATGGGCAGCGAGCCTGCCATCGCAGCAACTGACTACATGAAGAACTACGCTGAGCAAGCGCGTGCGTTTATCCCGGCTGAATCATACAAAGTACTAGGTACTGATGGTTTTGGTCGTTCTGATAGCCGTGAAAACCTACGTCGTCACTTCGAAGTGAACGCAGGTTACGTGGTGGTTGCCGCGCTAAGCGAACTAGCGAAACGTGGTGATGTTGAGAAATCAGTTGTGGTTGAAGCGATTAAGAAATTCAACATCGATACTGAAAAAACAAACCCGCTATACGCTTAATTAAGGTAGGGAAGAATAATGGCAATCGAAATTAATGTACCGGATATTGGTGCGGATGAGGTTGAAGTTACTGAGATTCTTGTCAGCGTTGGCGACAAGGTTGAAGAAGAGCAATCTCTTATTACTGTAGAAGGTGATAAGGCTTCTATGGAAGTACCGGCTTCTCAAGCGGGTATTGTAAAAGAAATCAAAGTAGTCGCTGGCGATAAAGTATCGACCGGTTCACTTATCATGATTTTTGAAGCAGAAGGCGCAGCGGTCGCAGCTCCAGCAGTGGAAGCTGCACCAGTTGCGGCTCCTGCTGCCGCGGCTGTCGCTGAGCTTAAAGAAGTTCACGTGCCAGATATCGGCGGTGATGAAGTGGAAGTCACTGAAATCATGGTCGCAGTCGGCGATTCAATCGCAGAAGAGCAATCTCTACTGACGGTTGAAGGTGACAAAGCCTCAATGGAAGTACCTGCTCCATTTGCTGGTGTACTGAAAGAGATCAAAGTGGCCGCTGGCGATAAAGTATCGACAGGCTCACTGGTGATGATCTTTGAAGTGGCGGGTTCCGCTCCGGCGGCAGCCTCTGCTCAAGTGGCAGCACCTGTAGCCGCAGCACCAGCCGCTTCGGCAGCAAAAGAGATCCACGTACCGGATATCGGTGGTGATGAAGTCGAAGTGACGGAAATCATGGTGGCGGTTGGCGATACCGTGAGTGAAGAGCAGTCTCTTATCACCGTTGAAGGCGATAAAGCATCAATGGAAGTTCCTGCGCCGTTTGCTGGTGTTGTGAAAGAGATCAAAGTTGCAGCTGGCGATAAAGTGTCAACAGGCTCTCTTATCATGGTGTTTGAAGTTGCCGGTGCAGCGCCCGTTGCCGTAGCTGCCCCTGCGCAAGCAGCGGCTCCAGCAGCATCAGCGCCAAAAGCGGAAGCGGTAAAATCAGCGGTGGCAGCACCTGCCGAGTTTGAAGAGAACAATGAGTACTCTCACGCATCACCGGTTGTACGCCGTATTGCGCGTGAATTTGGTGTTAACCTAGCGAAAGTTAAAGGTTCTGGCCGTAAGAGCCGCATCCTAAAAGAAGACGTGCAAAACTACGTGAAAGAAGCGCTTAAGCGTCTTGAATCGGGTTCTGCCGCAGTGGCTTCTGGTAAAGGTGATGGCGCCGCGCTTGGCTTGCTACCTTGGCCAAAAGTGGACTTCAGCAAGTTTGGTGACACAGAAGTAAAACCGCTTTCACGTATTAAGAAGATCTCTGGTGCTAACTTGCATCGTAACTGGGTGATGATCCCACACGTTACCCAATGGGATAATGCGGATATCACCGAGCTTGAGAACTTCCGTAAAGAGCAAAATGCGATTGAAGCGAAGAACGACACTGGCATGAAGATCACCCCACTGGTGTTCATTATGAAAGCGGTAGCGAAAGCACTAGAAGCATTCCCATCGTTTAACTCTTCACTTTCTGAAGATGGCGAAAGCTTGATTCTGAAGAAGTACGTGAACGTGGGCATTGCTGTTGATACGCCAAATGGTCTTGTTGTTCCTGTCTTCAAAGATGTGAACAAAAAAGGCATTTATGAGCTATCAAGAGAGCTGGCTGAAGTATCGAAGAAAGCCCGTGCAGGTAAACTGACCGCTGCAGACATGCAAGGTGGCTGTTTCACTATCTCTAGCTTAGGTGGCATCGGCGGTACAGCGTTTACGCCTATCGTTAACGCGCCAGAAGTCGGTATCCTTGGGGTATCTAAGTCTGAGTTTAAGCCAGTGTGGAACGGTAAAGAGTTCGAACCACGCCTACAACTGCCACTATCACTGTCATACGATCACCGTGTGATTGATGGTGCGGAAGGTGCGCGTTTCATCACATTCCTAAATGGCGCGCTATCAGACATTCGTCGTCTGGTTCTGTAAGCCAAGTTTAGTGAAAGAGAGGGCGGCCGTTAAAGCCGCCCTTGTTAACACGAATAATTGAACAATTGGATTACGAAGGGTTTTTTCTTAATCGAATTGTCGTCTAGCTCACAGGCTAAATGGATTTACTTTTCACACCATTAACATCTCTGTAAACTGTTGCGGTCTGAAAATAATTCGTTTTAATTCATTTGTTTTAAGTAATTGGCTCAGTCATGGGTTTAATTCATTGGATTAAACACTAAAAACAACGAGAACATCCACTCAGCCTGTTAGGGATAATGACTACAAGAGGTCAAAATGAGCAAAGAAATCAAAGCCCAAGTCGTCGTACTTGGTGCCGGTCCTGCTGGTTACTCCGCTGCATTCCGCTGTGCAGACTTAGGTCTTGAAACAGTACTTGTTGAACGCTACAGCACCCTTGGCGGTGTGTGTTTGAACGTGGGTTGTATCCCATCAAAAGCGTTGCTGCACGTTGCAAAAGTTATCGAAGAAGCGAAAGCATTGGCCCAGCACGGTATTGTGTTTGGTGAACCACAAACGGACATCGATAAAATCCGCCTTTGGAAAGAAAAAGTTATCAACCAGTTAACGGGCGGTCTTGGCGGCATGGCGAAGATGCGCAAAGTGACTGTTGTGAACGGTTTCGGCAAATTTACTGGCCCTAACGCCATTGAAGTTGAAGGTGAAGACGGTAAAACCGTGGTTAACTTTGATAACGCCATCGTTGCAGCTGGTTCTCGTCCAATTAAACTGCCATTCATTCCTCATGAAGACCCACGCATTTGGGATTCAACGGATGCACTTGAACTGAAAGAAGTTCCTGGGAAACTGTTGATCATGGGTGGTGGTATCATCGGTCTAGAAATGGCGACGGTTTACCACTCGCTAGGTTCTAAGATTGATGTGGTTGAGATGTTTGACCAACTTATCCCAGCGGCGGATAAAGACATGGTTAAAGTCTACACCAAACGTATCAAAGACAAATTTAATCTGATGCTTGAAACCAAAGTAACCGCTGTTGAAGCAAAAGAAGATGGTATCTACGTTTCAATGGAAGGCAAAAAAGCACCAGCGCAAGCTGAGCGTTATGATGCCGTTCTTGTTGCTATCGGCCGCGTACCAAACGGTAAGCTGATGGATGCTGAAAAAGCAGGTATTGAAGTGGATGAGCGCGGCTTTATCAATGTTGATAAGCAAATGCGTACTAACGTCCCTCATATCTTCGCGATCGGTGATATCGTTGGTCAACCAATGTTGGCGCACAAAGGTGTGCATGAAGGCCACGTAGCGGCAGAAGTAATTTCTGGTAAGAAGCACTACTTCGATCCTAAAGTTATCCCTTCAATTGCGTACACTGAGCCAGAAGTGGCTTGGGTTGGTAAAACTGAAAAAGAAGCCAAAGCAGAAGGCATTAACTACGAAGTCGCGACATTCCCATGGGCAGCTTCTGGCCGTGCTATCGCTTCTGATTGTGCTGACGGTATGACTAAGCTTATCTTTGATAAAGAGACTCACCGCGTGATTGGTGGCGCTATCGTCGGTACTAACGGCGGCGAACTGCTTGGTGAAATCGGTTTGGCTATCGAGATGGGTTGTGATGCAGAAGATATCGCTTTGACGATTCATGCTCACCCAACGCTACATGAATCGGTAGGTCTTGCTGCGGAAGTATTTGAAGGCACGATTACTGATCTGCCAAACGCAAAAGCGAAGAAGAAAAAGTAACTTCAACGCTGATGCGTTAAATTGCCGGTTCATTAAATTGCTGGTTAGTTAAATAGTAAAAACCGCTGAATTCAGCGGTTTTTTTATGCTCATAATTCAGAGACTAGGAAGTTAAGCCTAGTGATCTTTTTTATAGATGCAGAGCATGCTGAGGTAGCTTTTCACGAGTACACCCATGCTGGCTTCGTCTTGTATGCGATTTGCTTGTACAAACAGTGAGTAGAAGATACCAAGAAAGAGCGTAGCAAGATGTTCTGGCTCATGTTGATCGCACACTTCGCCACGTTCAATGGCTTTGATAAACATATTTTGTACCAAAAGTTGATTAGTACGGTTGGTGGAGACAAAAAGTGGCCACACTTCTTCGCGCGTTGAAGCGCTCCATTCAAACCATACTTTTAACCAGTGACAATCTTCAATCACAAGAGAAATCATCTTAGTGGTGATGTTGGTTAAGTTATCTTTCGCATGCAAATCAAGATCAATATTATCTGCGAGGAAGTTTGAAAACTGACGTACAACATGAGTGAGTACGTCGTCGACTAAATCTTCTCGGGTTGGAAAGTAGTTAAAGACAGTAGCGACTGAAACTTGGGCGATTTCAGCAATATCTGCGTGGCCACCTCGGCCTATTCCCCGTGTAGCAAACACTTCAAGGGCGATTTCCATCAGTTGAAGTTTGCGTTTTTGTGGTGATAAGCGAGTTCTGGGGCGTTTTTCTATCGATGTTTCCATGAGTTGTTAATCCTTGCCAATGACTGTTGAATTGAGCTTTTCGCTCTAATGATTATTTTGTTAGTTGCTTTAAAGCTTTATGAGTGTACTGCTGCATATGGTTGAGGTCAACGTTTCGAGTTTGTTTTTTGTGCGATCGTGTTAAATCCCATCGGATTCAACGTGTTTTATTGTATCTTTTATTGATGTGGCGTATTTGTGGTGAGCGTGTCTGCGGCAGCGTAGGAGCTTTATTTCATCATATCCAGAGTTTTGCTAATTATTTAACTATCCTGTGTGGCAGTGGTACTATACGCGCCAAGCTAGTTACGCGACGCCATCATTAAACTGCGATGATCGTAGCGTGTCGCATCACCCGAAAAGAGAACAGTATGAAACATACAGTTGAAGTGATGATTTCTGAGCAAGTCGTTCAGGAACGAATTCGTGAATTAGGCAAACAAATCACAGAGCATTACCAAGGTAGTGAAGATCTGGTACTGGTGGGCTTGTTGCGCGGCTCATTTGTCTTCATGGCAGACTTAGCTCGCGCGATCGACTTAGTTCATCAAGTCGATTTTATGACCGCGTCAAGCTATGGCAACACGATGCAAAGCTCACGTGATGTGCGCATTCTGAAAGATCTGGATGATGACATTAAAGGTAAAGATGTGTTGCTGGTAGAAGACATTATTGATACGGGTAATACACTAAATAAAGTAAAAGAAATTTTGTCTTTACGTGAACCTAAATCCATTCACATTTGTACTTTACTGGATAAGCCTTCACGCCGTGAAGTACCTGTAGAGGTCAAGTGGATCGGTTTTGAAATCCCAGATGAATTTGTCGTGGGCGTAGGTATTGACTACGCGCAAAAATATCGTCACCTACCTTACATTGGTAAAGTTGTGCCGCAAGCGTAATTTTGCCAGCGATAATAGAATGCCCACTAAATAGTGGGCATTCTGTATTTTTAACTATCAGTTTTCACGGCAATTAATACGCTGTTATCGACACAGCAAGTTATGTTGCGCATTAAGAATTTTTTCCATCGCTTTTTGATAGGTGTCGTTGACTCGCTCACGTGAATCGCAGCGAACGCCTAAGTATTCCAAACGTCCGTCTTCAATACCGTAGACTACGCCATGCAGCTCGACATCTTGGCCGCGCTCCCATGCGTTTTGCAGTACGGTTGAGTTACCTAAATTATACACTTGCTCGGCAACGTTGATTTCGCACAATTTGTCAGCTTTATCTTGTTCTGGCATTGCATCTAAGTAGGTACGGTGCTTAAGGTATAAGTCACGCACATGCAGTAACCAGTTGTTGATCAAGCCCAGCGGTGGGTTATCAATCGCTGCGTTGACGCCACCGCAGTCATAGTGCCCACAGATGATGATGTGCTTGACCTTCAGTACGTCAACCGCGTACTGCACCACAGAAAGGCAGTTAAGGTCAGTGTGAATCACTTGGTTTGCAACGTTGCGGTGTACAAACAGCTCACCAGAATAAAGCCCAGTCAAACGCTCGGCCGGAACTCGGCTATCAGAACAACCAATCCATAGAAAATCTGGGTCTTGCCCGCGAGCGAGTTTTGCAAAGTACTCAGGACGTTCAGCCTTAATCGATTCAGACCAACGTGAGTTATTTTCAAAAAGCTGTTTCAGTTCTGGCATCTCACTTCCCTTAAAAATAGTTCAATCGCATCAATGGTAATGCGCAAGAATAGGCCTGACTATACACAATGTTACAATTCTGTTCTCTTATAAAATGACAAAACACTCACTCATCTGACGAGTTTTCCTAGTAAAAAAATTAAACTGCTTCCATCGCTATTTGGATGGTCAACAGAGAATCAATCACATGTAAAATAATGGTTAATTATTAGAATGATGATTTGTTAGAGTGAGACAACCTATTTTGAGTATGAGGAAAAGCATTGTGTTTAGAGGCCGTTTTGCCGATATCGACCTAAAAGGAGACGTCTTTGGTGGCGTCACGACCGCGATTATTTCACTGCCACTTGCCTTGGCTTTTGGTGTGGCGTCTGGTGCGGGTGCAGAAGCAGGGCTTTGGGGAGCAATATTGGTGGGGCTGTTTGCTGCCTTGTTTGGTGGTTCATCTACATTAATTTCTGAACCCACAGGGCCAATGACGGTCATTATGACGGCCATTTTAACCAGCATGGTGGCGCGTTACCCTGAAACGGGGCTTGCAGTTAGCTTCACGGTTGTCATGATGGCAGGCGCTTTTCAGATTGTACTTGGCACTTTAAAACTCGGGAAATACATCACCTTAATGCCCTATAGCGTGATCTCTGGCTTTATGTCAGGAATTGGGGTGATTTTGATTATCCTGCAGTTGTCACCGCTGCTTGGTCAGGCGGCTCCCGCAGGGGGAGTGATGGGAACGTTAACCGCGTTGCCCGAGATCATTAGCCAGATGAAGTTCAGTGAGCTGTTTCTTGGTTTGTTAACCTTAGGCATTTTATTTTTTCTCCCGGCTCAATATCGCAAACAAGTGCCCGTTCAGTTGATTGCGTTAGTTGGGGTGACGCTTATTTCAGTACTGTTATTTGATAGCGATGAGATCCGCCGTATTGGTGTGATCCCTGCTGGCTTACCCTCTTTTGTTATTCCAACCTTCAATGCCGAGATGTTCACCACCATGGTGATTGACGCTTTAGTACTCGGTACGCTCGGCTGCATTGATACTTTGCTCACCGCGGTAATTGGCGATTCTCTAACGCGTAAAGAGCATGATTCCGATAAAGAACTGCGAGGGCAAGGGCTCGCCAATATGATAGCAGGGCTATTTGGTGCGTTGCCGGGTGCAGGTGCAACCATGGGGACGGTGACCAATATTCAGGTCGGCGCGCGTTCTCCTCTATCTGGTGTAGTTCGTGCCTTAGTATTAGCCTTAGTGGTATTGGTGGCGGGAGGCTTAACCGAACCGATTCCAATGGCTGTATTGGCAGGGATTGCAGTGTATGTTGGTTTTAATATTCTTGATTGGAGCTTTATCCAACGCGCGCATAAGGTAAGTGTGCAGGGGATGGCCATCATGTATGGCGTGATGCTGTTAACTGTCTTTGTCGATTTGATTGTTGCGGTTGGCTTGGGCGTTTTTATCTCAAATATTTTGATCATAGAACGCTTGAGCCGCGAGCAAGCTCGCCAAGTGAAAGCCATTAGTGATGCTGATGAAAACGATGTGCCATTGACTGATAGCGAACGAGCTTTATTGGATCAAGCCAATGGTAAGGTGCTGTTTTTTTATCTCTCAGGGCCGATGATTTTTAGTGTATCTAAAGCGATCGCTCGCCAGCACAATCACATCAGTGACTATGAAGCGATGATTTTAGATCTTACTGATGTACCTATGATTGATGTGACGGTTGGGCTTGCTTTAGAAAATGCGATTAATGATGCCTTAGATGCCCACTGCGCGGTCTACTTACTTTGCCCAAATGTGCACACCAAACAGCAACTGGAAAAGTTTCATATTTTGGATCTGGTGCCAACCGAGCAGACTTTTTCGTTTCGTTATGAAGCGCTCAATGCTGCGGTTAAGCAGGTAGCCCAAAATCGTTAAGCGTTAAGGTTGTGCAAGAATGAATTACGCAGATCGCTGGATCTGCGTTTTTTTATTTTATCAATTTCTAATATTGGGTTGAAAAACGCGAGCCTTAGCAGCACATTGGATAGGTTAACATCACAAAGAGTGATCCGTGGAATGTACGCATTAGAAATAGAACAATTACGAAAAACTTACGCTGGTGGGTTTGAGGCCCTAAAAGGGGTGAGTTTACAGGTTGAAAAAGGCGATTTTTACGCACTGCTTGGGCCCAATGGAGCCGGAAAATCAACCACCATTGGCATTATCTCTTCGCTGGTCAATAAAACCTCTGGCACCGTTAAAGTGTTTGGTTTTGATATTGATAAAGATCTTGAGCTTGCCAAACAACACATTGGTTTAGTGCCGCAGGAGTTTAACTTCAACCAGTTTGAAACGGTTGAGCAAATTGTGTTGCAGCAAGCTGGGTATTACGGCGTGACGAAAGCGTTAGCGAAAGAGAGGGCAGAGAAGTACCTCTCAAAACTCGATTTGTGGGAAAAACGTAAAGAGCGTGCGCGTAATCTTTCTGGTGGTATGAAACGCCGTTTGATGATTGCTCGAGCCTTAATGCATGAGCCTAAGTTACTGATTTTAGATGAACCCACCGCCGGTGTGGATATTGAACTGCGCCGTTCGATGTGGGAGTTCTTAACCGAGATTAACGCGCAAGGGATCACCATTATCTTAACCACGCACTATTTAGAAGAAGCGGAGATGCTGTGCCGCAATATCGGCATTATTAACCGAGGTGAGCTTATTGAAAATACCTCGATGAAGGATTTACTGGCCAAATTACAGCTCGAAACTTTTATTTTAGATATCGCAGAGAATTCTCCGCCAGCGCCACAACTCAGTGGTGTGATCTCGCAAACCATGCTCAACGGTTCGTTACAAATTGAGTTGGAGAAAACGAAAGGGCTAAATTCAGTCTTTTCACAGTTAACAGAACAGGGAATTACGGTGCTTTCGATGCGCAACAAAGCGAACCGCCTTGAAGAGCTGTTTGTCAGCATTGTTCAACAGCAAAGCCGAGGATAATCATGATGTATCGTTTATATTGGACGGCTTTTTGCAGTTTGCTGACTAAAGAAATCAACCGTTTTACGCGTATTTGGGTGCAAACCTTAGTACCGCCAGCCATCACCATGACGCTCTACTTCATTATTTTTGGCAACCTAATTGGTTCGCGTATTGGCCAGATGAACGGCTTTAGCTATATGGAATATATTGTCCCGGGCTTAATCATGATGTCGGTGATCACTAACTCATACTCGAACGTCGCCTCTTCTTTCTTTAGTGCGAAGTTTCAGAAAAACATCGAAGAGTTGTTAGTTGCACCTGTACCTAACTACGTCATTATCGCCGGATTTGTGATGGGCGGGGTAGTGCGTGGCTTGCTGGTGGGTACGATAGTGACCCTTGTGTCGCTGTTCTTTGTTGATCTCAAGGTGGATCATTGGGGGATCATTGCGGCGACGGTTTTTCTCACCTCTGTTGTGTTCGCTTTAGGTGGCATGATTAACGCCATTTTTGCTAAAACCTTTGATGACATTTCGATTATTCCTACCTTTGTATTGACGCCATTAACCTACTTAGGTGGGGTGTTTTATTCGATCAGCCTATTGCCTGACTTTTGGCAAGCGGTATCGAAAATCAACCCAATCGTCTACATGGTTAATGCCTTCCGCTACGGTTTTCTTGGTGTGTCGGATGTGGGAATTGTTACTTCGTTCAGTGTGCTTGGTATTTTTGTAGTGGCCCTGTATGGAGTTGCGCATTATCTGGTTTCGCGTGGTATCGGGTTAAGGACTTAATAGTTCCTTTCTCTTTTAGGGGGAGGCTAGGAGGGGGGCACCCCACCCTAACCCTCCCCTTGAAGGGGAGGGAATTAGTTTTGTGAGTGTTTGGAGTAAGCAATTTATGATGATCGATGTGGTTTGCTAAAACAGTTTTTGCCCCAAAACGATTTGGTTTAAGATTGCCATTAAATTACTTTTAGTTATCCGAAATGTTGCTTGGGAGGGGGCTCCCAGATTAACGAGCAAAAGTCATAATTATTCTGGGGGACTGTATCGTAGCTGTATATAGGAATACTTGACTAAAGATAATTCTGCAATATCGCTGCGTAAGCGTTCCGTGTATGTTTAAATCGCCTCCCCATAAAAAAGCCCCCATATTAATGGAGGCTCGTTATTCTTCTTTTTCTTACCAGTTGTATTTCCATGAAAGGTATGCAATCAAATCAGCACCCTTCAGAAGTAAGAAGGCAACGACCATCATGATGCCTAGACCAACAGCAAAGCTTTTCATTCTGTCTTTTATTGAAATGTAATCATCTGACATGGGTATCTCCGTTTATTTTTCTTTTAAGCAGTTTGAACGTTGCTTGAAATCGGGTTTTTAGAGTTGATTTACCAGCGACCTAGATTTTCTAAGTCCATATCCCAATAGTACTTAGCGCAAGCTTTTACTTTCCAGTCAGATTGCTCACTAACACCAATACCGTAAGCAGTTTGGCACCAACTGCTGGCTAAGAATTCAACGGTGGCATATGTCAAGCCAGCTACAGCAATCAGCGTTACGATTAAATTGATAAGTTTCAGAATTGGGTGCATTTTTTTGTTAGTGTTGTTTGTCATTTTTTTATAGAAAAATGTATAATTTATATGGTTGAATTATGCAAAAACACACCTTAATATGCAAGCTCAAAAAAAACAGTAATATGTTGTTTTGTTTGATTTTATTTATATGAAAACTGCCTTGAAGTTGATTAAAGGTAGTTGCAGGACATTATATGTTCAACGTCTGCTTGAGCTTTAACCAGTTCAAAGCGTTTGGTGCCATAAGCTTAATGAAAAAATCAATAATGGAATAAAATTATGACCTTCTCTATGAGTAGAGGCGTTAGATTTGCCTTGGCGGCATTATCTATTCTTGTCCTATCTCCGATAGCTATTCAAAGCGTAATGAAAACTGAGGTAGCCAACTTAGAAAGAAAAAAGAATGCGCTGGAGTTTACGTGGAAGCTTAGGACTGATCTTCTGCACCCCTCAGATGAAAAGTATAAAGATATGAAAATCAGCGCTCACTATCATAGTCTCTTTCGTCGTAACAGCGGAATCGTAATTGACTGGGGTGAAGGTGAGAGTCTTGGGGTTGGTGAATCAATGAAAGATCGCTTAGCCAAACAGATAGAGCCAAACAGATAGAGTCAGACTCAAAAGGGATTAGTGCATTAATGGTTTTTGCGCTCACTGCTCACTCAGCCAAGGGAGACCCTACTAACCTTAACGAGTACACATATAACAATAATTCGTATCGAATTAGCGAAATTAGGAAGTATGCTGAGTTTGCTTCACCAGAAGTTGCAATCTTGCTATCAAACCCTATTGAATTTGCCATTGCTTTAAATAATGGCGGAACCTATAAAGGCGTTAGACCATTTGGCTTAATTGATCACAGCTGATTGGTATTTGATCAACTGGCTATGCATTATTTGTAATAACAACTAGCAAACTTATACCAAATTCTGACCAATACGAGGAACATGTGTGAATAAGCCACGGACAGCGAAATTGATATTAGCTTCGCTAATTTCTGTAACACTTATAGTATTATTTCTTCTTGCCCGTTTACTTGGCAATGATGCTTACAATGCAAAATTATCTGATTTTCTAAAAACGAGACCTAAGACCTTACAAACTATATTATTTGGAACTCATGGCCGTTTTTACCATAGCGCCCCAGATGTAGTTCGTAACAACCCCGAATATAAAAAACTATGGGTCTTCGGTTCGCGATTAACCCATTTTTTCGAAAGCTCGTTCGTTGACGTCTGGAGCATGCATACTAATTATACTCTAAACCAAAAAAAGCTAGACCTAACAGAACGAACTAAGCGTATGGCCTTTAATCGTCATCGTAAGTCACTAGCAATTAGACCCGACCTAACTAAATGGAACAAAGTATCATACCCCGAACAACGTGGTCACGATTGGTTTATGACAAGAAATTTTCATTGGTTGGATAAGGGATTGATCGTTAATCAGTTTGATACCCTTAGTTGGCAAATCAAAATTGATCACGCAGCTATGTCCGCACTACTTAAAGAAACATATAACATTCATAAGCATGAGGAAGCATTGCTTAAGCTAACCTCGTACGCACCCTATGTGTCTGATTATTTGCGCCCGTATTTCATAGATCCACATCAGACCATTAAAAGTTTCAAAAACAATTGGTTAGTTTATGGCGTGAACCCGAGAGATATAATCCTCCAGCACCGCATCGGTAAACGAATCCAGAGCCATGAAGCAATTGCGACGAAGCATTACCATGACTTTGTTAAAGATTTTTATATTAATCACCTCTTAAGGCCTGAGTATTATTATGAAACCTCAAGGCACCATGGTACGAAATGGGTAACTGGAGGTGAAGTTACCGCAATGCAGCACCCCAGCATTGGAAATCGTAAGTTTGCAAAATATCGTCAACAGTATAAAGAAGTTAAAACTGACGAAAACGATTGGAGAATATACTATTGATACGCATAATTACATTTAGCGCAGCAACACTATTTATAGCGGCGCTAATCATGAAACTTTACGAACAATCTGATGTTCCACAGCCATTTTTGGATATGGATGTCAATTTTGTACTGAAAAATGAAGAGTCACATATTTTTGATACTGTTCAAAAAGATGTGATTGAACTAGGTATGTACCAACAGGTAGAAGACTTTTACTTGCAACAACTTGTAATTGAGTCACCTTATTATCGACAAAACGGTCTCAAATCCGCCGAGACACAAATGAATATGCCGTACTCTCTAAGCGTTGTACGGAAGCATGCGAAGGTAAAAATCGACTGGGATAAAAAAGTGTCTTACTTCCCTTCACGTACAAGAAAAGAGGCCTTCACTGAGACGATCGAAGCAGATCATAAAGCAATAACTGCATTGATTGAACTCTATACTTTCGTTAAACCTAAATCACAAAGGGTTCAGGGCAATAACAAAAATCGATACTTCATCCCAGAGTCAGTTAAGCAGAATAAAACTTACCTTGAGCTCGCAGGTATAATCGAAGACTCATTAGATAGTACTAGTGAGCCTATCTACATTGCTCTTGCAGACCTGAATAGTGCCTTAAACTATGCCATTCAACCACAACATAGTAACCTATGGGTTGATTATCTGCTTTTCGGTAACGATGCAAAGAAGGCCATAAACAGACTAAAAGTTAAAGCTGAGTTTAACCCCCGAAAAACACAACGCTATTATGACGATTTACGAGATATGTGGCTTTCATCTCTAAATAGCATTATCAAAGGAGTATAAAATGCCAATGTTAATTTTGATAGTCATTGCGGCCATTGGTACATTGTTCTTGGCAGCTGTCTCTTCCATAGTTGCAATATTTGAACTGATTATTAACCGATTAGGGCTAGACTACATTTTTTCTTTCTTGGGGGATAGCTACATTCTGTTAGCAGCGTGGTTAGCTGTTTATATCATTTACCGTGCAATACAACACGTAACAAAATATGTTAGCTTACGCTTAGCAAGCTTTGTTTCTCTAGTTTACTATCTAATTTCAGCTACATTGGCGCTTATTTCATTTATCAATTTCTTTGGCACTGCATTTATTGACGATGTTCTCAATAGTTATGACATTACTTTTTTGCGCGCCACCGCCTTAGTATTATTTCTTGCAATTGCTAACGTTGTATTCTTTTATCAAATAGTTGGTTTCGTATTTTCCACTTTGAGCATGATCAAGCCACATAAGTTCAAACATCTGATGCTTGTGACGGCCAAGGAAGGTGTGAATAGCTGACTTGCATTGGCACCTCCTGAATCGATCGTCAATGCTCAGTTGTCCGTTCAATGTCACTTATGAACCAAACCATCGGTTACGCAACCACAACTAATATACGACCACCTAAAAAACACCCTTTTGATTACTGAATAGTCACTTAGGGTGTTTTTTTTCGTTAAAAGTAACTCTAACGCATTGCACACTTAGACTCTCAGAGCAAACGGATTGCTAGAAAGATTAATACAGGCTTTTCATGTCGCTGAGAAGCCTGTGTCGAGTAGACGACACCTGTTACCAAGTGTCGCCCCTCTAAGAACCCAGCGTGCAACTTTCACCGCACTAGGCTCAAGCCTTCACGAAGGCACCAGTTGGCACCCAGCAACTTACAAAGCAGTGAGAGCAGGCTCATGCCAAGAGTTGCGACTTTGCCTCTTTGACTTTCTCTTTGCCAGGTATTCTTGGTGTTGAGGATCAAAAGGTGTAGCGGCACTCCTGATTTTCACATGTCTCTCTATCGGCACTTTGGCTATTTGAAACAGATTGAACTGACAATCCATATTCATGATCTTCTGCCAACCGTGAAATTGCCATTGACCTTGACGGTTGATGAAGTATTTAAGAGCGACCCAAGTTCTAGACTTTGTTGGATGACGCCTTTTAGCCCAG
>NZ_JAMQXI010000043.1:0-2295 GCF_024743775.1 Vibrio sp. RM-69-4 | reverse complement strand
AACTCAGGTAAATTTAGGGGCTCAATCTTTTGGGATTTCTCCGGCTATTCGTTTTGTGTTGTCGGCAAATGAACTTTTTCACCCTCAGATTCGTGGTTAACTCAAACCGTAAAACAGACAAGATTCTTGGTTTGCCTCAATCATTTTTAGCGTTGGCTTGCTGCCAATTCAGCTGGCGCAAAGTGTGGAAAGGACAAGTTTATCGAGCATTTTGTACTTGCTGAAGTTTTCGCTCGTTGAGCTTTCCTGACACAAAAGCTTGGTTTGTTGCTGAAAGGTGGACTTGGTTTTGGCGGCTCATTTATCACAGTTCTTGCTTGGGTTGATTCTTGAATCACTCAACCATTGCAATTGTGGCTTTTGGTCGTGTAAATTCAGTTTATCTCATTGAATTTGCATAACAAACGGCTCAAGAGGGATTGCCAATGCTTGGCGACTTTAGTGCAAAATTGAAATTCAGTGTTTACAGTGTGTTTTTTGAGTTCGGCGGTGCGTTGTCAACCCCTTAGCCGGGCGTTATGCAACTAATGGAGTTTTATGGATATACTTTTCAATATTATTTTTGCATTAAGTGGTGCAGTTTTGGGTTCTATATTGGGACATCGATTTACTATTGGGTTATCTAAAGATAGGGCTACACAGCAAAAAAAGGCGTTATACAATGAGGTTTTTATCATCCAGACTGAATTTGTAAACTACTTAAAACCCTTAATTGATGAATTTAATGAGCCTTTCCGACAAAAGTATTTTGGACCTCCTTTAATTTACACACGATTGATAGAAAATCTAATGGTCGAATTATCGGGGTCAGATGAAATAATTTCTATCGAACAGAGAAAGTTTCTCGTTCGTATTGGCCATAAAGATAAAGCGCTTTCAAAAAAAGACAATAGCCGCTCAGCGTTTGTTGAACGTTGGCTTATTAGCAATGGTAACCTAGATTTTTCTGAGAAGTTATCAACTGAGCAAAGCATTCAGTTTTGGACTGCACACTTACTTCGCGAGGTGGTTGATATTATTTTCCATGCTTCTAAATTTTTGGAAGAAAAAGATAACTTTATGTTTCGAGAATACTCTTTAGAACAAAAAATCATTGCGGTATGTAAGTATAGCGATATTGCTTATGAGTCTTCATTTTGGACTAAAGTCATCCAGCGATAAAGTTGCATAACAAACGCTTCAAGAGGGACTTCCAACGCATGGCATTTTTACTATGCGTTGGTTTTTGTGGTTACGGTGTTATGCGGAAACTTGGTAGTAGCGTTGTCAGCCCCTTAAGCGGGCGTTAGCAAATTTATTCGATATCTAACTCGCATGGAGGAAAAGTAAGTGGAAATAGATAGAGATTCGATCATTGAATCACATAGGCTGGCAAGCCCGGGTCTTCGTTATCTAGGGCAAATCATTGATGGTGCAATAAGTGCCACAATATTCATTTTCTTTCTTTGGCTCGGTACTTTGATTGGTTTATCCCAAGCTTCATCAAGCTTAATAGCATTTTCGGCAGCTGCTTTATATTTTCTACTTTCTGACGGTTTACCTAAAGGGCAAAGTCTCGGTAAGAAACTACTAGGGATCTCAGTTATAGATTCGGTTACAGGAAAAAGTTGTAGTTTCCCTCAGTCATTTTTTCGTAACCTTCTGACACCAATAATTGGTATGATCGACGCGGTCTTTATTCTTGGCAAAAGAAGACAGAGGTTAGGTGACAAGCTGGCAAAAACAATCGTTGTAGTAAATTAGCTAACAAACGGCTCAAGAGGGATTGCCAACGCGTGGCGGTTTTAGTGCAAAATTTAAGTCTAGTGTTTACAGTGTGTTTTTTGAGTTTGGCGGTGCGTTGTCAACCCCTTAGCCGGGCGTTAGGCAAGGTGAGTTTTTATCAGCTAAATCGAGTTTAAATTGAACGGTAAATTCCATGTTTTGTGGTTTAATTTAAGCAATAAATAATCATCACATATTTGTTGTTTCTTGATCGCGTTGGGTTGTTTAGCGCTGTGAGTTTAGCGGCAAAATAACCTTCAGCATCCAAACGTCCGCCGAGCATGCTACGCTCGTCACTTTTCTTCCAAACCGCTCAATTTGAGTTTTTTTGTTTCTTTGCTGATTTAGCGTTTTGGTTTATAAATGAATGGTTTAATTTGCTTCAAATTTACAAAAAAGCTCGTTCTTTGGTTTTGAAAATGTCGTTGCCAATCGGTTGGCCTAACAAACGGCTCAAGAGGGATTGCCAACGCGTGGCGACTTTAGTGCAAAATTGAAGTTCAGTGTTTACAGTGTGTTTTTTAAGTTCAG
>NZ_JAMQXI010000042.1:0-956 GCF_024743775.1 Vibrio sp. RM-69-4 | reverse complement strand
CCAAGCCTCTGCTTGGGGATTTTTTTGAACTAATTTTATGTTTCATGATCTGATCATCTAAGCAATAACAAGGATGATTAGAATGACTTATATAGAACCAACCCTCTGGGCACAAAAGCAATTTGGTCAAGCTCACCTCAATGACCCAAGACGTACTCAAAGACTCGTTGCCCTAGCAGCCTCTTTGGCCGAGCAACCTGGCGTACCGGTCTCGAAACTCATCATCTCCCCTGCAGATATGGAAGGGGCTTATCGCTTTATCCGTAATGAGCAAATCAAAGCAGAAGATATCGCTGAAGCGGGCTTTTATGTCACAGCGCAAGAGGCTTTAGAACAACAAACACTTCTTGCATTAGAAGATACGACTTCTCTAAGCTACTCCCATCGCAGCATACAAGATGAACTTGGACACTCCAATCAAGGCAATCGAAATCGAGCTATGTTCATACACTCGACCTTACTTTTTGCTCCCGAAACTCAAGTGGTTGTTGGCTTAATTAAACAACAACGCTGGACTCGAGATATTGAAAAGCGTGGACAAGGACACCAGTACGCCACTCGACCATACAAAGAGAAAGAAAGCTATAAATGGGAGCAAGCTTCTCGCCATGTCGCAGAGCGACTTGGCGAGAAAATCTCAGATGTTATTTCTGTGTGCGATAGAGAAGCCGACCTATTTGAATACCTCACTTACAAGCAAGAGCAACAACAGCGATTCCTCGTTCGCTCAATGCAAAGTCGCTGTATAAAAGAGCATGATAATCGTCTTTATGACTACGCTTCCAAGCTTCAATCAGCAGGAGAAAGAGTGCTCGACATACCGCAAAAAGGCGGCCGTAAAGCTCGCACGGTTCACCTAGACATCAAATATGCCCCCGTGACACTCAAATCTCCCGCGAATAAAAAAGAGTTCAATAACATTCCGCTTTACTACGTGGGATGCATAGAGCAAGGAG
>NZ_JAMQXI010000041.1:0-2431 GCF_024743775.1 Vibrio sp. RM-69-4 | reverse complement strand
CTTTAAGTGCAAAATTGCAGTTCAGTGTTTAAGTGTGTTTTTTAAGTTCGGCGGTGCGTTGTCAACCCCTTAGCCGGGCGTTAGGCAAAGTGAGTTTTTATCAGCCAAATCGGGTTTGAATTGAACGGCGAATTCCATGTTCTCATGGCTGGACTTAAACAATAAATCGTCATCACATATTTGTTGTTTCTTGATCGTGTTGGGTTGTTTAGCGCGGTGAGTTTAGCGGCAAAATAACCTTCAGCATCCAAACGTCCGCCGAGCATGCTACGCTCGTCACTTTTCTTCCAAATCGCTCAATTTGAATTTGTTGGTTTCTTTGCTGATTTAGGGTTTTGGTTTATAAATAAATCGGTTAGTTTGTTTTAAGTTTGTAAAAAGCCCTGTTCCTTGGTTTTGAAAGTATCATTGTCAATCGGTTGGCCTAACAAACGGCTCAAGAGGGATTGCCAACGCTTGGCGACTTTAGTGCAAAATTGAAGTTCAGTGTTTAAGTGTGTTTTTTAAGTTCGGCGGTGCGTTGTCAACCCCTTAGCCGGGCGTTAGGCAAAGTGAGTTTTTATCAGCTAAGTCGAGTCTGAATTGAACGGTAAATGCCATGTTTTCTAGCTTAAGTTAAGCAATAAATAATCATCACATATTTGTTGTTTCTTGATCGCGTTCGGTTGTTTAGCGCTGTGAGTTTAGCGGCAAAATAACCTTCAGCATTCAAACGTCCGCCGAGCATGCTACGCTCGTCACTTTTCTTCCAAACCGCTCAATTTGAGTTTTTTTGTTTCTTTGCTGATTTAGCATTTTGGTTTATAAATGAATCGGTTAGTTTGTTTTAAGTTTGTAAAAAAGCCCTGTTCTTTGGTTTTGAAAGTGTCGGTGTCAATTGGTTGGCCTAACAAACGGCTCAAGAGGGATTGCCAACGCTTGGCGACTTTAGTGCAAAATTGAAGTTCAGTGTTTACAGTGTTTTTTTTAAGTTCAGCGGTGCGTTGTCAACCCCTTAGCCGGGCGTTAGTTGCACAGGGAGGTATCGTGGAAGAATTATCAGGCGAAAGAGAATCTGCAATATATCGAGATGGTGAAGTCGTCTATCGACCTCTTCAGCCATGGAGTTCTACAATTCATCTTATTTTGAAGCATCTTGAGCGAGCAAAGGTAGACGAAATCCCCAGGTTTCTAGGGGTTAATCAAAACCAAGAAATCTTAAGTTTTGTCGCAGGTAATACCTACAATTATCCGCTAGTTGGCGCAATCGCAACAAATGATGCACTCATGTCAGCGGGTAAATTACTACGAAAAATACATGACTCAACAGCTTCACTCTTGGAGCAACTCGATGTCAATGCACACCGATGGATGTTAGACCCGAGAGAACCATTTGAAGTTATCTGTCATGGTGACTTTACCCCATACAATGTTGCCCTATTAGAAAATACAGTTGTTGGTGTGTTTGACTTCGATACAGCGCACCCAGCACCTAGAATATGGGACCTTGCATATTCAGTTTATTGTTGGTCTCCTTTCAAAACTGATAGCAATGATAAGCTAGGGACAATCTCAGAGCAGGTAGTTAGAGCTAAGTTGTTCTGTGACAGTTACGGCACAACTGAATCAGAAAGAGAGCAATTAGCCGATGCTATGGTTCAGCGATTACAGGCTTTAGTATCTTTCATGCGTAGTGAAGCCGAAAATGGCAATGAATCCTTTGCTGAAAACATAGAGCAAGGTCATCTTCAAGCTTATCTGAATGACATAGAATATATCACTGAAAATAAACAAAAAATTCAGTGTGCATTGTGCAACTAACAAACGCCTCAAGAGGGACTGTCAACGCGTGGCGTTTCCAGTCCCAATGAGCTGCGGTGGTTACGGTTGGTGCGTTTGAGTTTAGTGTTATGCGTTGCCAGCCCCTTAGGCGGGCGTTATGCAACTCAGGTAAATTTAGGAGTTCAATCTTTTAGGTTTCTCCGGCCATTCATTTTATGTTGTCGGCAAATGAGCTTTTTTACCCTCAAATTCGTGGCTAACTCAAACCGTAAAACAGACAAGATTCTTGGTTTGCCTCAATGAGTTTTGGTGCTGGTTTGTTGGCAATTCAGCGTGCGCAAAGTGTGGAAAGGGCAAGTTAATCGAGTATTTCGCATTTGCTGAAAGTCTTGCTTGTTGAGTTTGTCTCATTCAAAAGCTTGGTTTGTTGTTGAACGGTGGACTTTGTTTTGGCGGCTTATTTATCTCGGCTCCTACTTGGGTTGGTTCTTGAATCACTCAACCATTGCAATTGTGGCTTTTGGTCGTGTAAAGTCAGTTTATCTTATTGAATTTGCATAACAAACGGCTCAAGAGGGATTGCCAACGCGTGGCGACTTTAGTGCAAAATTGCAGTTCAGTGTTTACAGTGTGTTTTTTTGAGTTCGGCGGGGCGTTGTCAACCCCTTAG
>NZ_JAMQXI010000040.1:0-3816 GCF_024743775.1 Vibrio sp. RM-69-4 | reverse complement strand
CTTAGAAGCTCGTCAGTTTTGCTGTTATTTCTTCTTTGCCAAGTGCGTTTCGTGGGTTAGGTTTTAGTTTCTCAGTTGTCCGTTTTACTTTGTCGCTTGAAAACAATAATGTGTTTCAAATTAGGCCGTTGGGTCGTAAATCTCCGGCTAAAGTGCAGCAGCTAACAAACGGCTCAAGAGGGATTGCCAACGCGTGGCGGCTTTAGTGCAAAATTGCAGTTCAGTGTTTAAGTGTGTTTTTTGAGTTCGGCGGTGCGTTGTCAACCCCTTAGCCGGGCGTTATGTGAATGGAGCTCATCTTGAAAATATCAGTCGTCAAAAGTGGTGAAATTGAGGCGTATGAAGCGTCACTTAATGCACATCTAAACTCAGTTTTTGGTCAAGATTCTACAGTCAATTTTAACCAAGAATTTGTTTGTGCAGTTATCATTGAAGACGACAGTCAGATTGTTGCTACTGGCTTTGCTTATAGCCGGTTAATGTCACAGGGCCCCATCAAATTCAAAGCGGGCATAGTTGGCGGTATAGCAGTTGCAGCAAATAAGCGTGGTCTGGGTTTAGCCAAGGTTATCGTAAAAGAGTTGGATAAATACTTGGTGTCTTTTGACGTAACTCATTCTTTTCTCTTCGCTTATGAGCCAGATGTATATCGAAGTTCAGGGTATTCAGAGTTAGTTTGTCCTATTCATTACTACGATATACAGCAGAAAAATTGGAACGAGTTTGTCTACCGTGGAGGCATGGTTAAGACTTACAATGTTGGTCACGCTCTAAGCAATCAAATCATTGAGTTTAATGGTTGTGTGTATTGAGCGCGCTGGAAAAATTCACATAACAAGGCGTTTAAGAGGGATTCATGCCGCGTGGCATTTTTTGTACGCGGTGAGTTTTGGTGGTGAAAGTGGTCTGCGGAAGGTTGGTTTATGCGGCATTCACCCCTTAACGCAGCGTTAACTGGCAGGAGTAAAAATGAGCAAAAATAGCAAACAAAAAAGAATGCAAAAGCAAGCTAAAGCGAAAAAGGTAGCGAACCAAAAGGCTGAAGCTACTCGTAGAAAGCAAAGCTTAATTCCTACTATCTATTTCGATGAGTCGGGGAACACGGGTTCAAATCTACTGGATAATGACCAACCAGTATTTACGTTGGCTAGTTGTGATTTTCCCCAGAAAGAAGCCGACAGACTTCTTCAGTTGATAGGCTCTCGCGCAGAGAGTGAACTTCATTTCAAAAGGCTTAAACGAAACAAAGCAGGTCAAGATGGCATTATCCGAATGTTGCGTGATCCAGCGGTCAACCCTACTAGTGTGAAGATGAATGTTTTCTTAAAACGATTTATGGTCACATCAAAAATTGTAGACTTATTGATTGAACATATGTTGCACCTTAGAGGAGTTGACTTATATGTAAACGGTCAAAATATCGCCTTGTCAAATATGTTGTTCATTTGTTTACAGTCATTCTGCTCCGAAGATTTAGTTGATGAAATGTATAAGCTATTTGTCAACATGATTAAGGAACAAACGCCAGCTTCAATTGAAGCATTTTACTCAAGCGTTGAATTGGTTAAGGCGTCATCTTCAAGCGAAGGCTTTAAGTCTGATATTGATCAGATTCTTGAAACTAAACAGGTAATTGATAGCGCACTGGCGAACATAGACAAATCAGCACTTGATCCGTCAATTCCTGCTTTATTTACACAATGTATTCAATGGGGTAAAGAGTATCCTAAAGGCTTCCATTTAGTTCACGATGACTCTCATAGCATTGAAAAACAAAGAGAGATGTTCGCTATGCTCATGGATTGGACTCAGGAAAATGTAGAACTGGGGTATGATCGCCGTAAGTTTGACTTGCCGCTAAAAGGTAAGTCCCTCAAGTTTGCTGACTCAAAGAAACACAAACAAGTACAAGTTGCGGACATTATTGCAAGCTCATTTGCGTATTGGGCCGCGGGTGTGTCTAGAGGTGAAACGGAGGATTACTTCTTCCTAGAGTTAGATAAATTGAATCTAGATCGCTTTATTGGACACAATAAAATTTGGCCGACTGCTGATGTTGACCCTAAAGATTTAGGCACAGTTCACGATGGTGGTTTAAATGCAGCAAATCATATGCCGGAGTTTTTAGCTCAATCAATTCCTAATCCAAGGGTTGCAGAAGCAGCCAGTTAACAAAGCATTTAAGAGTGATTCGCAACGCTTGGCATTTTCGCTTCGCTCAAGTATAGCCAAGCGCCGCTCACACCTTAATGCGACGTTATGCAACTCAGGTAAATTTAGGGGTTCAATCTTTTGGGATTTCTCCTGCTATTCGTTTTGTGTTGTCGGCAAATAAGCATTTTAACCCTCAAATTCGTGGTTAACTTAAACCGTAAAACAGGCAAGGTTCTTTGTTTGCCTCAATGAGTTTTGGTGCTGGTTTGTTGCCAATTCAGCGTGCGCAAAGTGTGGAAAGGGTAAGTTTATCGAGCATTTTGTACTTGCTGAAGATTTCGCCCGTTGAACTTGTCTGTTCCAAAAGCTTGGTTTGTTGCTGAAAGGTGAGCTTTGTTTTGGCAGCTTATTTATCGCAGTTCTTACTTGGGTTGATTCTTGAATCACTCAACCATTGCAATCGTGGCTTTTGGTCGTGTAAATTCGGTTTATCTCATTGAATTTGCATAACAAACGGCTCAAGAGGGATTGCCAACGCTTGGCGATTTTAGTGCAAAATTGAAGTTCAGTGATTATAGTGTGTTTTTTAAGTTCGGCGGTGCGTTGTCAACCCCTTAGCCGGGCGTTATGCAACTCAGGTAAATTTAGGAGTTCAATCTTTTGGGATTTCTCCGGCTGTTCGTTTTATGTTGTCGGCAAATGAGCTTTTTCACCCTAAAATTCGTGGTCAACTCAAACCGTAAAACAGGCAAATTTCTTTGTTTGCCTCAATGAGTTTTAGCGTTGGCGCGTTGTAAATTCAGTGGGCACAAAGTGTGGAAAGGGCAAGTTTATCGAGCATTTTGTACTTGCTGACGTTTTCGCTCGTTGAGTTTTCCTGACACAAAAGCTTGGTTTGGTGCTGAAAGGTGGACTTTGTTTTGGCGGCTCATTTATCACAGTTCTTGCTTGGGTTGATTCTTGAATCACTCAACCATTGCAATTGTGGCTTTTGGTCGTGTAAATTCGGTTTATCTCATTGAATTTGCATAACAAACGGCTCAAGAGGGATTGCCAACGCATGGCGGTTTTAGTGCAAAATTGAAGTTCAGTGTTTTCAGTGTGTTTTTTGAGTTCAGTGGTGCGTTGTCAACCCCTTAGCCGGGCGTTATGCAACTCAGGTAAATTTAGGAGTTCAATCTTTTAGGATTTCTCCAGCCATTCGTTTGGTGTTGTCGGCAAATGAGCTTTTTTACCCTCAAATTAGTGGTTAACTTAAACCGTAAAACAGGCAAGGTTCTTTGTTTGCCTCAATCAGTTTTAGCGCTGACGCGTTATAAATTCAGTGGGCGCAAAGTGTGGAAAGGGCAAGTTTATCGAGCATTTTGTACTTGCTGAAGTTTTCGCTCGTTGAGTTTTCCTGACATAAAAGCTTGGCTTGTTGCTGAAAGGTGGACTTTGTTTTGGTGGCTCATTTATCACAGTTCTTGCTTGGGTTGATTCTTGAATCACTCAACCATTGCAATTGTGGCTTTTGGTCGTGTGAATTCGGTTTATCTCATTGAATTTGCATAACAAACGGCTCAAGAGGGATTGCCAACGCGTGGCGACTTTAGTGCAAAATTGCAGTTCAGTGTTTACAGTGTGTTTTTTGAGTCCGGCGGTGCGTTGTCAACCCCTTAG
>NZ_JAMQXI010000003.1:0-481 GCF_024743775.1 Vibrio sp. RM-69-4 | reverse complement strand
ACTTCATCTTTTTGATGTTTAAAGCGAATCGATCCGATACCTTGAAAGATGGCATTAGCAGGCATCGCTTTAGCGAGCTACGCACGCGGATTAATGTCTCCTTCTTACCCCAGTTTATATAAACGCACTTTTAGCTCTCAAGAACATTTTGAAAACTGTTACCCTGTCAATTATTCGGTAAACAATGTGGGAGCACTACTTGGCCAATATTTATTCCCGATGTTTGTTTTAGTGATCGGTTTTCACGGTAGCTTTATGCTCTCAGCCATTTTGGCAGCGTTCGCCTTTGCCACTTTAATTGTGTTTAATAAATCATTAGTGAATGCCGCAGCTGAGATTGATCAAACTCCCGTAAGCGTGAAAAACTGGCTCGCCTTTTGTGCAGTATCGTGCGCGATGGTTGGGCTAGTTTTCTTCATGTTTTCTAATATGGACATCGGTCAAAACATCGTTTATGCCATTGGTGCAGCTGCCATTTTTT
>NZ_JAMQXI010000039.1:0-1874 GCF_024743775.1 Vibrio sp. RM-69-4 | reverse complement strand
GCTCAATGATTTTCATCTAGAAATGGTATTAATATGTCTTTTTTTTCAGTTAATCATAAGAAACCATTATTTAAAAATGGTTTGTTTTGGATTTTTACATTATCTCCACTCATCGCTGGAACTTTACTTGGTTTATCTGTCTGGGTTGACTATTGTCTATCTTTTACACCTGAAGCTTATTCAAATTTTCTGAATATTAGTAAGCTCCCACTTGGAGTGATGAGCCTTACTTTTCCTATTTCTGGTGTGTTTATTGTTCATTACACATCAAAACAAAAATCAGAAAATCTATTCATTTTAGAGCTAGATAAATTAGATTCATATATTAATAAATCCGATGAAATTAGGAGTTTGCTAAAAAGCTTGAAGAAGATTGAATGTAACTTATCAGCCTATTGTCGCCACATCAATAAGATTGATAGCAGTAATCTGTACCAAAAGTTGCATGACCATATTTATAAGCCTTGGAATAGTACTTACAATGAAGTTGTTAGATTGAGCCATTTGCATGATATTAAAGGATTTGAAGGAATAGATGGAAGCTTATGGGCGTTTATTAATGGTGCTGGCAGAGTTGATGATGATGATGAATTCTATTCTGAAATGGAAAATCGAACAAAACATGATTTTAGGCTTATAGAATCTCAGCTTTTAGCCCGATGGCATCTTTATCAAATGAATTATATTGATCAGAGAAATGATCTTTGCAAGTTGTATGGGTTATTCGATAAAATAGATAAAAAAGAATATAGTAGTCATCACTTAAAATATGAAAGCTATATTAATGATTATAATAATGAAAAGTAGATAATAAGTTTTATTCTCTACAGAGACTAAATAAACACGCTATAACAAACGGCTCAAGAGGGATTGCCAACGCGTGGCAACTTTAGTGCAAAATTGCAGTTCAGCGTTTAAGTGTGTTTTTTAAGTTCGGCGGTGCGTTGTCAACCCCTTAGCCGGGCGTTATGCATTACATCAAATTCAGCGTTAAAAGGATGAATAATGAGCGTTCAAAAAGTAGTTGTTATTACTGGCGGTAGCCGAGGGATTGGTGCGGCGACAGCAAAACTTTTTGCTCAAAACGGTTTTTCCGTATGCATAAATTACAAATCTAATGCTGAGGCTGCTAATACTCTCGTTGAAGAAATCAAAGCGTTAGGTGGTCATTGTATTGCGGTTCAAGCTGACGTTTCCAAAGAAAGTGATGTTGTTAAACTGTTTGAAACCGTTGACCAAGAGCTTGGTGTTGTTTCTGTTCTTGTCAACAATGCTGGTATCTTAAAGAAGCAGATGCGCTTAGACGAAATGAGTGCAGAGAGGATTAACTCAATTCTCATCAACAATGTGACAGGTTATTTCTTGTGTTGTCGTGAAACAGTGAAACGAATGTCAACTCGTCATGGTGGTTTCGGTGGTGTCATAGTTAATGTTTCTTCGGGAGCCGCTCGAACAGGTTCACCGAATGAATACATCGATTATGCAGCGTCAAAAGGTGCAATTGACACGTTAACAAAAGGTCTGTCGTTGGAAGTTGCCGCGGAAGGTATCAGAGTTAACTGTGTTCGCCCAGGATTGATTTATACCGATATGCACGCTGACGGTGGAGAGCCTGACCGTATAGAACGACTCAAAAATAAAATCCCAATGCAACGTGGTGATTTGCCTGATGAAGTCGCTGAGGCAATTTATTGGTTATCGTCTGAAAAATCATCATTTTCCACGGGTAACTTTCTGGATTTAGCCGGTGGTTTGTAATGCATAACAAACGCCTCAAGAGGGACTGTCAACGCGCGGCGTTTCCTGTCCCACTGAGCCGCGGTGGTTGCAGTTGTTGTGTTTGAGTTTAGTGTTATGCGTTGCCAGCCCCTTAG
>NZ_JAMQXI010000038.1:0-6317 GCF_024743775.1 Vibrio sp. RM-69-4 | reverse complement strand
TGCAATTGTGGCTTTTGGTCGTGTAAAGTCAGTTTATCTCATTGAATTTGCATAACAAACGGCTCAAGAGGGATTGTCAACGCATGGCGACTTTGGTGCAAAATTGAAGTTCAGTGTTTAAGTGTGTTTTTTGAGTTCGGCTATGCGTTGTCAACCCCTTAGCCGGGCGTTATGCAACTCAGGTAAATTTAGGGGTTCAATCTTTTGGGATTTCTCTGGCCATTCGTTTTGTGTTGTCGGCAAATGAGCTTTTTACCCTCTGATTCTTGGTTAACTCAAACCGTAAAACAGACAAGATTCTTGGTTTGCCTCAATGAGTTTTAGCGTTGGCGTGTTGTGAATTTAGCGCGCGCAAAGTGTGGAAAGGGCAAGTTATTCGATCATTTCGTACTTGCTGAAAGTCTTGCTCGGTGAGTTTGTCTAATTCAAAATCTTGGTTTGTTGTTGAAAGGTGGGCTTTGTTTTGGCGGCTCATTTATCACGGCTCTGGCTTGGGTTGGTTCTGGAATCTCTCAACTATTGCAATCGTGGCTTTTGGTTGTATAAATTCTGTTTATCTCATTGAATTTGCATAACAAACGGCTCAAGAGGGATTGCCAACGCGTGGCGACTTTAGTGCAAAATTGAAGTTCAGTGTTTACAGTGGTTTTTTGAGTCCGGCGGTGCGTTGTCAACCCCTTAGCCGGGCGTTATGCAACTCAGGTAAATTTAAGGGTTCAATCTTTTGGGATTTCTCCGGCGATTCGTTTTGTGTTGTCGGCAAATGAGCATTCTTACCCTAAAATTCGAGGTTTACTCAAGCCGTAAAACAGACAAGATTCTTGGTTTGCCTCAATCATTTTTAGCGTTGGCTTGCTGCCAATTCAGCGGGCGCAAAGTGTGGAAAGGACAAGGTTATCGAGCATTTTGTACTTGCTGAAGTTTTCGCTCGTTGAGTTTTCCTGACACAAAAGCTTGGTTTGTTGCTGAAAGGTGGACTTTGTTTTGGCGGCTCATTTATCACAGTTCTTGCTTGGGGTGGTTCTTGAATTACTCAACCATTGCAATGGTGGCTTTTGATCGAGTAAAGTCAGTTTATCTTATTGAATTTGCATAACAAACGGCTCAAGAGGGATTGCCAACGCGTGGCGGCTTTGGTGCAAAATTGAAGTTCAGCGTTTACAGTATGTTTTTTGAGTTCGGCGGTGCGTTGTCAACCCCTTAGCCGGGCGTTATGTGGCAGGAGAGAAAATATGACCCCAGCAGCAGTTCTTATTCATGTCCCTAATATAGAACAGGGGTTAAGTTGGTATCAAAAAGCCTTTTCTGACGCGAAGCCTATTTATCACTCAGATTTTGATTTTACAGTGTTAGACCTTAATGGCTTTTCTATTGAAATAGTGCAAGCTGATGAAAAGGTGGGCTCTGGTAAAAATGGTACTGTTCTTTATTGGTCGGTAAACGATTTATCCAAGTCATTAGCATGCTTTGAGGCTCTTGGCGCAAAACTATACAGAGGCCCAATGGAAATAGAAAATGGGCTTTCAATGTGTCAAGTAGAAGACCCATTTGGTAACTTAATTGGCTTACGAGGCAAAGCCACATAACAAACGCTTCAAGAGGGACAGCCAACGCGTGGCATTTTCACTATGCGTTGGTTTTTGTGGTTACGATGTTATGCGGAAGCTTGGTAGTAGCGTTGTCTGCCCCTTAAGCGGGCGTTATGTTTTTAATCAGGTTCAGAGAATCATGGAAGAAAAGAGTCAGTTATTTTTACAGCAGTACCTTCGAACTTTACCTAGTGAAGTGTCTGAAAAATATACATCATTTAGTTCGGATTACTTTTGTGCAGATGAATATAACGCAAATCTATGTGCTGATTTAATTCTACGTGGCGAGAAGCGTGCATCATGCAGCATGGAATACTGGTATAGCCACGAAAGTGAAGTATTACCTATAGTTGGCCACCTTCAAGTGGTCACAAACTGGTATGGTGAACCAATTTGTATCATTGAGATCACATCGGTCTCAAGTTGTCGATTCAACGAAGTGACGGAAGAATTTGCAGCAAGTGAGGGTGAGGGCGACAAATCGCTAGAATGGTGGCGTAATGCTCATTGGAAATTTTTCTCACGTGAATGTGACACTTTAGGTATAGAGCCAAGTGAGGATATGTTATTGGTTTTAGAGCACTTTAAGGTCGTGTATCACTAAAAACATAACAAAGCGTTCAAGAGGGACAGCCAACGCGTGGCATTTTTATTATGCGTTGGTTTTTGTGGTTACGTGTTATGCGGTAAGTTGGTAGTAGCGTTGGCTGCCCCTTAACGCGGCGTTATGCAACTCAGGTAAATTTAGGAGTTCAATCTTTTGGGGCTTCTCTGGCATTCGTTTTGTGTTATCGGCAAATGAGCATTTTTGCCCTAAAATTCGTGGTTCACTCAAGCCGTAAAACAGGCAATGTTCTTTGTTTGCCTCAATGAGTTTTGGTGCTGATTTGTTGTCAATTCAGCGTGCGCAAAGTGTGGAAAGGGCAAGTTTATCGAGCATTTTGTGCTTGCTGAAAGTCTTGCTTATTGAGTTTGTCTGATTAGAAAGCTTGGTTGGTTGTTGAAAGGTGGACTTTGTTTTGGCGGCTCATTTATCACAGTTTCTTGCTTGGGTTGATTCTTGAATCACTCAATCATTGCAATTGTGGCTTTTGGTCGTATAAAGTCGGTTTATCTCATTGAATTTGCATAACAAACGGCTCAAGAGGGATTGCCAACGCTTGGCGACTTTAGTACAAAATTGAAGCTCAGTGTTTACAGTGTGTTTTTTTAAGTTCGGCGGTGCGTTGTCAACCCCTTAGCCGGGCGTTATGCAACTCAGGTAAATTTAGGGGTTCAATCTTTCGGGATTTCTCTGGCCATTCATTTTGTGCTGTCGGCAAATGAGCATTTTTATGCTCAAATTCGTGGTTAACTCAAACCGTAAAACAGATAAAGTTCTTTGTTTGCCTCAATCAGTTTTGGTGCTGGTTTGTTGTCAATTTAGCGGGCGCAAAGTGTGGAAAGGGCAAGTTAATCGAACATTTTTCATTTGCTGAATGCGCTGCTTGTTGAATTTGTCTGACTCAAAAGCTTGGTTTGTTGCTGAAAGGTGGACTTTGTTTTGGCGGCTTATTTATCACAGTTCTTGCTTGGGTTGATTCTTGAATCACTCAACCATTGCAATTGTGGCTTTTGGTCGTGTAAATTCTGTTTATCTCATTGAATTTGCATAACAAACGGTTCAAGAGGGACTGCCAACGCGTGGCGGTTTTTGTTCAAATCAGCATGTGTGATTACGGTTGTTATTTTAAGTCCAGTGTTTTGCGTTGTCAGCCCCTTAACCGGTCGTTAGCATTATTTGGAGATAATACGATTGGAAGATGAAGTTCAATATGATTCAGACGGTTATGCAAAGACTCTCGAGAAAGTCCTTACTTTAGCCGAGAAAGAGTATTACGTTCAGTTAGTTGATATAAATCGTCATCAAGTTGTGGTTAGCCGAACAATTCTCTGGCTTCTCGTTGTACTTATAGGTTTCGACTTTGCTTTAATAGATTGGTTTCATTCTTCATTGTCTGGTGAAAACGCGAAAGTTAGTGCGCTAGCAGCTTGTTGGTTTTTTGCAATTGCGGCTGTTGTTGCTGGAGCTATCGCTTTTACGTTTGCTGCATTAGCTATCCCGTCCATTGGGAATTACTCGAAGCTATATACAAATAGTTGGGCGGACTACACAGAAAGTGCTTATAAAAACTGGGAGGATGGGAACTCGTTTGTATATGAAACGGAACTGAGCAATATTCTTTCCAAAGTTGATATTGCATGTAATCAAGGTAGTACAACAAACCATGGGCGAGGAGTTAAGTTACGGATAGCCTCGATAATGGCTATTGTATCTGCAGCACTAACTTGTGTTTCGTTTGTTGTGTTCTCACTAAATTTTTACTTTTAAGGAGCATTTATGACTCAACCCAAAAAACCACCAATGCCAAAGCCTCCACAGCCAATAAAAAATGACACCCGCCACATAGTTACTAGTTCAAAAGATAAGCCTAAGAAAAAATAATGCTAACAAAGCATTTAAGAGTGATTCCCAACGCTTGGCATTTTTCATTCCATCGTTGGGTTTTGTGTTTACGGTGGCATGGTTGGGTTTCGTGGTGGCGTTGCTCACACCTTAATGCGGCGTTATGATTCACCCGGATTCAGTAAAACATCTTGATATCTGGGTAAAAATTTTCATGCGCGCCTAGGGCGATGAGTTCAAGAGTTACCGTCCCATCTTGATAGCTATAGCCAAGAAGAGTGAGTTGCTTAACCATTTTGAATTTATAAACACGGAGAAAGGACAAATCTCCTTTTTTCTGCTCGCCTAAAAGCGGATCTTCGATAAGTGCTTTGACCGCATTGTCCAGATCCACTTTCTGATTTTGGTGGAGTTTTTTAACGGTTTTCTTGAATGATGGCGTTTGAAGAACCTGTGTAATATTAGCCAAAGTTGTATGCCTCAAGTTTTCCGGCTTCTTTTTCAGCTTTAGCTATAATGGCTTGTCGAACAAATTCATAAGGTAAATCTGGGTTATCTTCCATCATTTCCCCAATTTTAGCCCAGTGTTCAATTTGTTTTGGTGTAGTGCGATTCAATGCTTTGGCCATGATAGCGGCTTTATCTACGAGGTCTTGATCAAGGCGTATGCTAGCGGTAGACATAATGTGCTCCTTCATTTAAAGTTTTAATAATTGTAGCGTGGCGCTACTAAGGTAGCAAGGTGAATCATAACAAACGGCTCAAGAGGGATTGCCAACGCGTGGCGGCTTTAGTGCAAAATTGAAATTCAGTGTTTACAGTGTGTTTTTTGAGTTCGGTGGTGCGTTGTCAACCCCTTAGCCGGGCGTTAGGCAAGGTGAGTTTTTATCAGCTAAATCGAGTTTGAATTGAACGGTAAATTCCATGTTTTGTGGCTTAATTTAAGCAATAAATAATCATCACATATTTGTTGTTTCTTGATCGCGTTGGGTTGTTTAGCGCTGTGAGTTTAGCGGCAAAATAACCTTCAGCATCCAAACGTCCGCCGAGCATGCTACGCTCGTCACTTTTCTTCCAAATCGCTCAATTTGAGTTTTTTTTGTTTCTTTGCTGATTCAGCATTTTGGTTTATAAATGAATTGGTTAGTTTGTTTCAAGTTTACAAAAAAGCTCGTTCTTTGGTTGTGAAAGTGTCGGTGTCAATTGGTTGGCCTAACAAACGGCTCAAGAGGGATTGCCAACGCTTGGCGACTTTGGTGCAAAATTGAAATTCAGTGTTTACAGTGTGTTTTTTGAGTTCGGCTATGCGTTGTCAACCCCTTAGCCGGGCGTTAGGCAAAGTGAGTTTTTATCAACTAAATCGGGTTTGAATTGAACTGTGAATTCTATGTTCTCATGGCTGGACTTAAGCAATAAATCGTCATCACATATTTGTTGTTTCTTGATCGCGTTGGGTTGTTTATCGCTGTGAATTCATCGGCAAAATAACCTTCAGCATCCAAACGTCCGCCGAGCATGCTACGCTCGTCACTTTTCTTCCAAATCGCTCAATTTGAGTTTTTTGTTTCTTTGCTGATTTGGCATTTTGGTTTATAAATGAATCGGTTAGTTTGTTTTAAGTTTACAAAAAAGCTCGTTCTTTGGTTTTGAAAGTATCGTTGTCAATCGGTTGGCCTAACAAACGGCTCAAGAGGGATTGCCAACGCGTGGCGGTTTTAGTGCAAAATTGAAGTTTAGTGTTTACAGTGTGTTTTTTGAGTTCGGCGGTGCGTTGCCAACCCCTTAGCCGGGCGTTAGTATCAAAATTAAATTAGGTTTCGGAGTATTTGAAATGTTTTTTTCTAGTTCATCTCAACCCTTAGTTAACGGCGCTCACTTGTGCGAAGAGTTAGCTAGATTTCTATCTGAAAACAAAAGTGACTTTGAACAGAAACTTATCCCGGATCTATCTCATATAGATCATATGGCTCACAATGTTAATGGTATAGAAGTCGAAAACATTTCTTTTGTGGGCTGTGATCAATATCAACTCGATTATTCATACGATTGGGAAGTCTATCGTGGCTGCTCTGACATGAATGAAGCTGATATCGAACATGAAAGCGTATTGTTTATCCTTAATGATGACGGCTTCATCGAAATTGATTTCCCAGAATATGAAGAGCGTGATACACGCGAGGAATTTTAGTACTAACAAACGGCTCAAGAGGGATTGCCAACGCTTGGCGACTTTAGTGCAAAATTGAAGTTCAGTGTTTACGGTGTGTTTTTTGAGTTCGGCG